>NZ_CP038437.2:1223817-1835725 GCF_008329985.2 Halomonas binhaiensis | reverse complement strand
GGGCCACCTACCAGCAGCACCACATCGCGTCCCTCCATGCGCCAGGCGTCGGCCTCCTGAGCCAGGTGCTCAGTTGTCCATGCCTTGCCCAGCACCTCAAGAGCGACGATGTGCTCGTCCCCCTTGAGGCGTGTCTCTATACGCTCGGCTTCCTGAGCTATTGCCCGCGCCACATCGGCATTCTTGCCACGATGACCGGGGGCAATTTCTTCAATCTCGAGGGAGAAGTCCCTGGGCAAACGCTTGCGATATTCCTCGACACCATCGTTCACCCATGCCGGCATGCGAGTACCGACCGCCAGCAGGCGGACCTTCATGCCTTGACCTCTTCCCCGACTTCTTCAGCACCGTCTTCGGCACACTCCCCCGCACCGACATCCGTACTGTCCGTAGGAAGGTCCGCCCACAGGCGTTCCAGGTCATAGAGTTCGCGAGTCTGCGGCAACATCAGGTGCACCACCAGGTCGCCAAGGTCGACCAGCACCCAGTCGGCACCATTTTCGCCCTCGACCCCCAGGGGAGGAACACCATTCTCCTTGGCTGCTGTGATCACGCTGTTAGCCAGTGCCGAGATATGGCGGCTGGAAGTACCACTGGCCACCACCATCCAATCGGTGACACTTGTCAGACGGGAAACATCGAGCATAGTGATGTCATTGGCTTTGACATCTTCAAGCGCCTCGATAACCAGTGTTTTTAAAGCGTCGATCTGCATAGTCCCTCATCAATGGGAATTACCGTAAACCGATATTGTAAACCTTTGGCTCGCAACTGGCAGCGCCTGATTCACCCTTCTCGGCAATCGCATTGCAGATAAAGTCCCTTGGCCTGGATTTCTGCCTCCACTGCCTCTGCTAGCAGGTATCTGACGCTGCCTCCTCGTGCCAGCCGCTCACGCACAAAAGTCGCGGAAATCGCCATGCGCGACGGCAGGCACAGGCGCAGCAGTCGACCATAAGGGCGTGCCATCAGCGCCTCGACACTCTCCACTTCACGACCCGCAAGCAAGGTACGCAAGGCCGGCGGCAGAGGGCTGCCATGATCCGGCCGATCGACCACCACCAAGTTGGCCAGCTCGAACAGGCGCTCTGGTTCGTGCCAGCCAGCCAGCTTGAGAAAGGCATCATGGCCCAGCGCCATGACCAGACACGCATCGTTCCCATAGCGGCGACGCAGCACCGCCAAGGTATCAGCGCTATAGGAAGGTCCTGCCCGCTCGAGCTCCAGAGGATCAGCCACGACCCCAGGTGTATCGCCAATGCCCAGGCGCAGCAAGGCCAGGCGCTGCTCAGGGGATACTTGTGGCTGATCACGCAGGGGTGGCTGGGCTGCAGGAATCATATGAACACCGTGCAACCCCAGCACCTCGCGCAGCTCGACAGCAGTGCGCAGATGGCCTAGATGAACGGGATCGAAGGTACCGCCAAGCATCGCAATGCGTGCCGGCACCTCTTCATCACCGACTTCAAACTTCAGTGTCACTGGCGAATCTGTCCATCGCCCATCACCACATACTTGCGCGTAGTAAGACCTTCAAGGCCCACAGGACCGCGCACATGCAGGCGATCAGTAGAAATGCCGATCTCGGCGCCCAGGCCATATTCGAAGCCATCGGCAAAGCGTGTCGAAGCGTTGACCATCACTGAACTGGAATCGACTTCCGCCAGGAAACGCCGTGCCAGGGTATAACTCTCGGTGACAATGGCATCGGTATGGCGCGAGCTATAGCGCTCAATATGTGCCATGGCCTCTTCAATGCCGTCGACGACGCGAATGGACAGTATGGGGGCCAGATACTCGGTGGCCCAATCCTCATCACTCGCCGCATTCATTTGCGGCACAATGGCACAGGCTCGTTCACAACCACGCAACTCGACGCCGTGCTCGAGATATGCCGCTGCCAGGCGTGGCAGCAGTTGTGCTGCAACAGGTTCATCCACCAGCAAGGTTTCCATGGCGTTACACACACCATAACGATGCGTCTTGGCATTGATCACAATGGCTTCAGCCTTGTCCAGGTCAGCGCTAGCATCCACATAGACATGGCAGATTCCGTCCAGGTGCTTTATCACCGGCACCCGGGCATCGGAGGATATGCGCTCGATCAATGACTTGCCGCCCCGC
This sequence comes from Halomonas binhaiensis, assembly GCF_008329985.2. Taxonomy (NCBI): domain Bacteria; kingdom Pseudomonadati; phylum Pseudomonadota; class Gammaproteobacteria; order Oceanospirillales; family Halomonadaceae; genus Halomonas; species Halomonas binhaiensis. Next base: position 1,833,601 of record NZ_CP038437.2, on the reverse strand, counting down.
GGAATAATGACATCCACGTACTCAGGCATCGCAATCAGGCGACCAACCGCGGCGCGATCAGTGGTTTCCACCATCTGTACGGCGGCTGCAGGCAATCCAACATCTGCCAGGCCTTTCGTAATACACTCACTCAATGCAATATTTGAAGCATTGGCTTCGGAGCCGCCACGCAGTATGCAGGCATTGCCCGACTTCAGGCACAGGCTGGCCGCATCCAGAGTGACGTTGGGGCGCGACTCGTAGATGATGCCAATGACACCCAGAGGAACACGCATCTGACCCAGCTCAATACCACTAGGGAGTGTACGCAAGCCATCGATCTCGCCCACAGGGTCAGGCAAGGCCGCGACTTGATGCAGGCCTTCAATCATGGCATCAATGCGCGCATCATTCAGTGCCAGGCGATCAAGAAGCGCAGCATCCAGACCTTTGTCTCGACCACGCTCAAGGTCCTGGGCATTGGCAGCCTTGATCAGCTCACGAGCTGCAAGCAGGTGTGCGGCGACGGCCAGCAGAGCCTGATTCTTGACGGCAGTGCTGGCGCGACGAAGCTGAGTAGCCGCATCACGAGCCGACTGGCCCAGTTGTGTCATGTAGGCGTCAACATCGGCGACCTGGGTGATGGCATCATTGGCGTTGGCTTGGGCGGTCATGCCGAAAAGGATCTCCTCGGAGGGAAGCGCTAGCGACTTGTCAGTCAGCGGCTTCTCGAACTCTTGTCAATGGAAGGCACCATACTAAATCAGCATGCGCAACAAGTACAAAGTCGCCCTATTCAGGCTCAATCTTCTTATCGTTGCTGGCTTGCTCGGTTATCAGGCCGTCACCGTCGCACATCCCATAGACGCCGGACTGCTAGGTCTGGCAACAGTCTGGCTGGTCGTCAGCGCTCTGCTGCTTGAATTCAGCCACAGGCGTCATGCCTACCGCCCGTGGTTAATGGTGCCAAGCATTCTCCTGGCCAGCCTGCTGACCCTGAGCCCTGCACAGAACAGCGAATGGCTATGGGTCTGGCCATGCCTTCTGCTGCTTCCCCAGAACCAATGGATGCTGGTACTGAACATTTGCCTGGCAGGTTTCTCCTGGTGGTGGTTACTGGGGTCATTGAGCCTGCATCATTGGCTGTTTGCCGGGGCCATATTGAGCATATTCATGCTGCTTGCCGTGGCCCATTCCCTGCCTATCACGCAACGCCAGCGCAGCTTTTTGCAGCGCGCGCGACTGGCTCCTGGATTGCCGCTCTGGCCATTGGCACAACTCGAGCGTGACCTGCCCAGGGAAACCAGCCGCGCCACCCGTGATGGCGTACACACCGAACTGGTCCTAGTGCAGACCAGCCCACTGCACCTGTGGCCTCTGGCCCACCACTTATGCAAACTCATTCATCGCTTCGAAAACGTCTACCACCTGAACGGCCGGACGCTTGGCATGATCCTGACCAGCACCACATCGAAGCACGCCCAGCAGCGCCGTAATGACATGCTCGAAGCGATCGACCACCCAGTCACCGTTCGCGTCGTTCAACTCTCCGGCCTCAACTCCCTGTCCCAAGCCCTGGCCGCGCTGGACAAGCAAGCGCCTTCGACACACTTTGTGGAGGGCAGCGCATGACCGACCATCCTCACTGGGCTCCCGAGTTACGAGCTGCAGCCGGTATCGTTGCCACACTAATGCTGGCAGGGTTGTCAATCTGGCACTATCTCGTCGGCGACTACCGACTGATTGCCCTGCCAGCAGCGGTAGCTTGCCTGCTGCTGATCACCACTCTCAGCACGTTGCGCCGGCCTACACGCACCATGGATTATTTGCTGTTGGTCTGCGGTTACCTGGTCACCTTCATGCAGCTCCCGACCCTGGACGACTTCCACACCTTGTGGCTATGCGCCCTGGTAGTATTCAACCTGATGCTCCTGCCGCTATCGCCCTTGCTGACACTGGCCCTGAATCTGGTGCTGATGCCAGCATGGATCGTCCGCCTGGAGGGCAGTTTCGCCGCATGGAATCACACCCAGCCCTACCTGACCATGGTGGCCATCGTTGCGCTATGTGGCTGGGAGTTCCAACGCCAGCGGGCTTTGGCCCGGGCAACCGATCCAAACGACCCCGACTGCGACGCAGTCAATCACCACACTCTGCACGAGCGCCTGGAGGGAGAGGTCGACAGGGCACGGCACCTGGAACAAGGCCTGGTCGTGTTGATTCTGCACCTTCCTCAACTGGACATTACCAGCGAGCAATTCGGCCCCAGGGCCCAACTGTCACAGCTCGATTTACTATGCCGGGCCGTGCGTTCCCGTTGCCGCGACCATGATATTCTCGGTCGCCAGAATCACGCCGATTTCTGGCTGGTCCTGCCTAACACGTCAGAAAGTGGTGCACTGCTGGTACTCAAGCGCCTGGAGCAGATGCTGGACAATATCCGGCTTACCGATACTATCCCCGTGACCTTATGCTCATGTCTGTGTACCCTGCGCCCGGGTGAAACCTGGCCTGACTTCGAACAGCGCCTGGAAAAGAGCACCTTCGACCTGAACATCTCCTGTCATAGCGGAACGCAAGCGCTCACGCCATCTTCTTGACATCGAGAGGCTGGCATGGGCCCACCAAGGAATCATGCAAGTGGATCTAGGGAACTGGCTGTACCAGATGATGCCATCTCCAGGCGTACTTCTGGCATTGATCATCACAATCGCCTTGGTGGAGTCACTGGCACTGATTGGCCTGCTGGTACCTGGCGTGGTCCTGATCACGGCTGCTGCGTCCCTGGCCGGGCACTACGAGATCGCACTGATCTGGGTGATAGCCTGTGCCTTCTTAGGCGCCATCATCGGCGACGGTGCCAGCTATACACTCGGCTATCGCTACCGCGATCAGGTCACTTCCATGTGGCCCTTGTCGAAACATCCTGAATGGTTGGAACGAGGCAAACGCTTCTTCGATCACCATGGCCCGCTTTCGGTACTCTTGGGCCGTTTCGTCGGCCCCGTACGTCCCATCGTGCCGTTGATAGCCGGCATCATGCACATGCCGCCAGCCACTTTCACCTGGGCCAATGTAGGATCGGCAGTGCTATGGGCGCCGGCTTACGTGCTGCCAGGCTACTTTCTCGGCAGCACCTGGGACCAGTGGCAGGCACTTCCGAAGGCTCTGAATCCCTGGCTCATTGGCCTGGGCATTACCGTCGTGGTGCTTGCCCTGCTGTTTTCTCTGGTGCGGCATCATGCCAACCCGGAGGGACTGCTCTATCGCGGCCTGGCTTGGCTAACCGCCCGCCTGCCAGGTGGTGACAAGCTATGGCGCATCCTGGCCCCTCATCATGAGGACGAGCCACCTCTTGCCAGTTGGCTGCTGTTACTCGGCTCCCTGGCCGGGCTATCTGCCTGGACCCTGATCGTACTGGATGCTGATGGCCCCATGCCCATGGACGCGCGGCTGAATGCCATCGTCAGCGGCCTCGACCTACCATTACTGCCGACATTTTCGGAAGTCATGGCCAAGACCGGTGACATGCTCGGCATTACGATCATCGCATTGCCCTGGCTGGCCTGGTTGCTTGTGAAACGCCATTGGGCAGCCCTGGGCCATGTTCTATCTGCCCTATTAGGCGTTGCCGCCCTCAATACACTGGGCAAGGAACTAATCGGTAGAGCAAGACCCGACACGCCAGATTATCTAGCCAATTCCTTCTCTTATCCCAGTGCCCACACCTCGGCCAGCGTAGTGGTCTTCGGCCTGGCAGCCACTTTCATCGCCCAGGCCCTGCCGCGACACCAGCGCTATTGGCCATATTGGGCAGCCATTCTGATCGTGGTGCCCATGGCCCTGTCACGCATTACCTTGGGAGTGCATTGGTTGAGTGACCTGATCGGCGGCAGCTTGCTTGGCCTGGTGGTTTGCGCCATGACGCAACTGGCGTGGTTACGTCAGGAGCGCAAGCCTCTCTCGCCCTGCCCCCTGCCTGCTCTGCTGCTTGCTTCACTGCTGCTGGTCTGTGCAAGAGTGTTGTGGCTACCACCCGTCTAAATACCATCGGAAGGAGAAGATAGCTTTCGCGTTGTTCGCCTTCTTCTTCAGCCAAGCGCCAGCCACAACCCTACGCCTAACATCAACGTGCCTGCGACACGGTTGAGCAAACGTACGTTACCGCCCTTGGCCAGCAGATGGCGCAGGCTCTTGCCACCACTGGCATATAACATCAAGGCACAGAACTCGATGGCAAGGATCATCACGATCAACACCAGCAACTGCCCTATAAAAGGGCGTGTGGCATCAAGAAAAGGAGGCAGAAGCGCCACGAAAAAGGCCCACCCCTTGGGATTGGCAACCGCCGTGACAAACCCCTGCATGGCCAGTTCCTTGCGGGCTGTAGGGGCCACGTCAGAGAGGTCGTCGGGAATGGCCATGCGGCCTCTTGAACGCCACATCTGTATGCCCAGGTAGAACAGATAGGCACCGCCAACCCACTTGAACACGGCAAACATGGCCGGCAACTTGAGCATCAACGCAGCCACACCCGCCCCTGCAGCAAAAGCCACCAGGCCAACACCCAGCAACTCACCAATCATCATCCACAGGGCACGCTTCACCCCCTGGGTCATGCCCAGCACCATCGCCAGGGTCATGCACATCCCTGGTGTCAGAGAAACGAATAGAAAGGTAGGGACGAAGACAGACAGCACCGCCAAAGAAGGCATCAGGTTTCCTTACCACAGCACATGGAATGAAATTACAACGGAATATCGCCCCGGATCATGATGCTTGCCTGTCCGAGCCATCATGCCAGCCCCGTCAATCATCCCCCCAACGAGGCACCAGTTGCTGTTCGATACCCAACTGGTTAAGTATGCGAGCCACAATGAAGTCGACCATATCTTCAACGCACTTCGGTTGATGATAGAAGCCCGGTGCCGCTGGCAGGATCACGGCTCCCATGCGCGTCAGGCTCAACATATGCTCGAGATGAATTGCGGACAGCGGAGTTTCTCGCGGCACCAGCACCAGCTTGCGACGCTCCTTGAGTGCCACATCAGCCGCCCGCTCTATCAGATTATTGCTTGCCCCCGTCGCCACTGCCGACAGAGTGCCAGTCGAGCACGGACAGATGACCATGGCCGCAGCAGCCCCGGACCCCGAAGCGACGGGAGCCATCCAGTCCTCACGAGCAAAGCAGCGCAGCTGTCCTGGCGTCGCCCCATAGCGCTTTTCCAGCACTTCAGCCAGACGCTCCGGCCTGGCAGGCAAAGCCTCATCGGTTTCCGTGGCAATGACCATATGGGCCGCCTTGGATACCATCACCCAGACTTCATGCTTTGCCGCCACCAGCATTTCTATCAGGCGCAGCCCATACTGCGCCCCGGAGGCACCCGTCAGGGCCACGCTGATGGGAGCATTGAAGCCCTCCGTCATCGACGGCTTGGGCGAGGCGTCAATCATGGGCAGTCTCCAATGCCTGCAATAGACGTTCGTGAATGCCCTCGAAGCCTCCATTGGACATCACCACGATACGATCATAGGGTCGGGCCTCTGCCACTACAGCGGCGACCAACGCATCAATGTCACCAAGGCAGGTCGCCGGCACCGGCGACTCGGCAATCACCCTATCCAGTGACCAGTCCAGGCCCTCTGGTTGATACCACCATACTGCATCGGCACTCGCCACGCTGTCCGCAAGGCGTGAACTGAGCGTTCCCAGACGCATGGTATTTGAACGCGGCTCGATCACGGCCAGAACCCGGCCTCGCTGTGTCGCTGCCCGCAAGCCTTCCAGGGTTGCCTGAATGGCAGTAGGGTGATGGGCAAAATCATCAATGACCTGAATACCCGCCACTTCACCACGCACTTCCTGGCGCCGGCGCGGAGTCTCGAAGCGAGACAAGGCCGCCGCACTGCGCGCCAGATCAACCCTGAAATGTGCCGATGCCGCCAATGCCGCCAGCGCATTGCGAGCGTTGTAAGTGCCTGTCAGCGACCAGTCCACCACAGCGTCCTCCTCGCTACCATCTTCCAGGCGATGGATGACTCGAAAACGGCTGGCGTCCTCGCGCTCCAGCTCGATTCTCCATGCTGAATCAGGCTGAGTGCCAAAACGCTCGATGGGTGTCCATGCTCCCTGCGCCAGCACACGGTCCAAAGCCGGTTCACCATCCGCAACCAGCAGACACCCCTTGCTCGGCACTGTACGCACCAGATGGTGAAACTGGCGTTCGATGGCTGCCAGGTCGGGGAAGATATCAGCATGATCGAACTCCAGGTTGCCCATTACCGCCACAGTTGGCCGGTAATGAACGAACTTGGAGCGCTTGTCGAAGAAGGCTGTGTCGTACTCGTCGGCCTCTACCACGAATGGACCTTCGGGATCGCCAAGCCGGGCTGAAACACCGAAGTTACGTGGCACACCGCCAATCAGGAAACCTGGGTTCAGGCCTGCACTTTCCAGGATCCAGGCAGTGAGGCTGGCTGTCGTGGTCTTGCCATGAGTTCCAGCAATGGCAATCACAGGCCGGCCGGGCAACACATGCTCAGAAAGCCACTGTGCACCGGAGACATAGGCCATCCCTTCATCAAGCACTGCTTCCACCTCGGCATTGCCCCTCGACAGCGCATTGCCGATGATCACCAGATCAGGCCGCGGAACCAGATTATCGGCGCCATAGCCTGACATCAGAGCAATGCCAGCCTCTTCCAGCTGGGTACTCATGGGAGGATAGACATTGGCATCCGAGCCACTGACCTGGTGACCCAACTCTCGCGCCAGCAGGGCCAGACTGCCCATGAAGGTTCCGCAGATTCCGACAATATGAAGATGCATGGGGGCGCCTCCGAGCGCACATGACCAACCCGAAGCGGGCAGACTATCACGCTACTCAGAAGCCCTCCAGCAGCGCCGAGGCATGGACAATCCGTGCTATCCCGGGTGCACCTGGGGAACCAATGGGCTAGAATCGCGCCCAACACAATTACGCTGGCGCCATAGATACCAGGGAAGCAATGAATCGATAGGCGAACGGGATGAAGCGGCAGAGAGGTACTGCCGCTAGTATGTGGGAAGTTTTGGCGCGGAAGGTCACGCGTGAAAATGCACCACACCTGACGGGAGCACAGACGCACGGAGCGTGTCTGGGTTCCCGCAGCCCCTCTTGCATAGCCCGTCATACACTGCTTCCTGGCGCCGAAGTCATCCCCTCAGGAGTCCCAGCCCCATGGCTCAGCACAACGCCTTCTACGCCCAGTCCGGTGGTGTCACTGCCGTGATCAATGCCAGTGCCTGTGGCGTCATTGAAGCCTGTCGCCGTAACAGTGACCGCATTGGCAAGGTATACGCCGGCCATAACGGTATCATCGGCGCTCTCACCGAAGACCTGATCGACGTCAACCAGGAGAGCGACGAAACCATCGCGGCCCTGCGCCACACTCCGGGCGGTGCCTTTGGCTCCTGCCGCTACAAGCTCAAGGACATCGACAGCCATCGTGCCCAGTACGAGCGCCTGATCGAAGTCTTCAAGGCCCATGACATCCGCTACTTCTTCTACAACGGTGGCGGAGACAGCGCAGACACATGCCTCAAGGTGTCTCAGCTGTCTGAGAAGATGGGATATCCGCTGACCGCCATCCATGTGCCGAAGACTGTCGATAACGATCTGCCGATCACCGACAACTGCCCTGGCTTCGGCAGCGTGGCCAAGTACATTGCCACCTCCACTCTCGAAGCTTCCCTGGACATCGCCTCCATGTGCGCCACGTCCACCAAGGTATTCGTGCTCGAGGTCATGGGACGCCATGCTGGCTGGATTGCAGCCGCCGGCGGCCTGGCTGGCCAAGGCGAAGGCGAACCTCCGCATCTGATCATCTTCCCTGAGGTTCCCTTCGATCGTCGCAAGGTCATGGAGCGGGTCGAGTACGCAGTGAAGCACTATGGCTACTGCGTGATCGTGGTCTCCGAAGGTGCCCGTTACGAAGACGGGACCTTCCTGGCCGACTCCGGCAACACCGATGCGTTCGGCCATCGCCAACTGGGCGGGGTTGCTCCTACCTTGGCGGGCATGGTCAAGCAGGACCTCGGCTACAAGTATCATTGGGCGGTAGCCGACTATCTGCAGCGTGCGGCTCGTCACCTTGGCGCCAAGACCGATGTGGAGCAGGCCTATGCCGTGGGCGAAAAAGCCGTAGAGCTGGCTCTGGCCGGCCAGAACTCCATGATGCCTGCCATCAAGCGCATCAGCGATGCTCCCTACCAGTGGCAGATCGAAGCGGCTCCCCTGGCAGAGGTCGCCAACCGCGAAAAGTTCATGCCGCCGGAATTCATCAGTGCAGATGGCTTCGGTATTTCCGATGCCTGCCGCTCCTACCTGTCTCCGCTGATTCAGGGCGAGGATTTCCCTCCCTTTGAAAACGGCCTGCCCAAGGTCGCCAAGCTCAAGCTTGCCCGCGTTGAAAAACGCCTTCCGGAATTCTCTCTGTAAGCCATCGGCTTACAGCGACATTCCTGACAGCAAGCCCTCGCCCCGCCAATCATGGCGGGGCGAGGGCATCATGTCGGACGTGTCACCAGCATCACACCTCCCAGCAGAATGACACCACCAACCAGGAAGCTTGCCGTCAGCGGCTCTTCAAGCAGCATAGCGCCGAACATCACCCCGAAGATCGGTGCCAGAAACGACAGCACACCCAACTGTGATGCCAGATAGCGGCGTAGCAAGGCAAACCATAACAGCAATACGCCAAAGGAAATCACCAAGGTCTGGAAAGCCAGACTGGTCACTGCCGACGTCGTGACAGCCATGTTTCCAAGATCCCCCCTCAGCGCCGCAACAGGTAGCAGCAGCGCTGCTGCCGTGACCAGTTGATAGAACAGCGTCTGCAATGGCGGCGCTTCAGACAAGGACGAGCGGCGCAAGACCAGCGTGGTCATCGCCCAGGAAACACCGGCCAGCAGGCCCAGCATATCCCCTAGTAACGTGGCACCATTGACGGACACGCCCCCTATCGGCGCCATTGCCACCACCAGCCCACCGAATGCGATCATCATTCCCAGCCACTGGCGCTTTACCAGTTGCTCACCTGGTACGAGAAAATGCAGCCCCAGGGCGGCAAAGATGGGCGCCGTATAGAGAAAGACAGACATATGCGACGCCAGTGTGTAATTCAGCCCTATTGCCACGAACACGAATTCAAAGGTAAACCCCAACCCGACCAGCAGGCCCGGCCCCACCCCTGCTCGCAGTTCGGCAAAGCGGACACCACGCCAAACCATCAACCCTCCAACCAGCAGTGCTGCCAGAAACGAGCGAATGGCAATCTGCGTCAGTGGCGACACTTCCGCGGCAATCGCCTTGATGGCAACCTGCTGCAGACCAAGGGCCAGACAGAAAGCCAGCATGGCCACGCCAGCCATCATGTCCACAGGACGGCGAGAGTGATGAAGCGCCGATACCTGAACGCCGCCGACAGCAACACATCGTGATTCCGCCATTTTCCTTCCCCCCCCCTGGTGATAGGCGTTTCGATCAGAGATAACCGGGCAGATACAGCGAACCGGGATAGCTGAGCTGGGTTAGTCGAGCAGAGATATCAAGTAGCGCTAGTTCAACATTTGCCCGTCTCGTGTCCAAACGATTAATGTGGGCACTTAGGCTCAGGAAAACTCAACCCATGAAAATAGAGCGACTACCACTCAATGCTCTCAGGGCATTTGCGGAGGCGACTCGAGAGGGTAGCTTCAAGGCAGCAGCCACTCGACTCAACGTCACACCTGGCGCGGTGAGCCGGCAGGTCAAGCAGCTTGAGGGATACCTGGACACGGTGCTGTTCGAGCGTCAGCCCAATGGCGTCCGCCCTACGGCAAAGGGACAACTGCTGGCTCAGGATATTGATGCCGGCCTGCAGCGAATCGCCGATGCGGTCGCAGCGCTCCATACACAATCCCAGGTCGCTTTTTCCCTGTTGATCAGTGCACCGCCGTCCTTTTCCCAATTGTGGCTACTGCCACGCCTGGAAGATTTTGAAACCCGTGGGGAACAGGTGGCCATTTCGGTGGATGCAAGCCAGTCATTCAGCGAGCCGTCGTGGCATGAGGAAGGAGCGCGCCTGGCACTACGCTACGGCCGAGCTCCTTGGAGTGGTGTGAAAGGCGTTCAACTGTTCGAAGACGTCCTGATACCTGTCTGCTCTCCCAACCTTCTCGAGCGCAGCCCCATCAGCCAGCCTTCCGACCTGCTCGACCATACATTATTCGAAGTCAGCTGGCGCACTCAGCAACGTGGAGGCTTCCCGGGTTGGCGCGACTGGTTTGCAGCTGCCGGCCTGACAGACGCCTCTCTCTCCGGGTTGCGCCACTACTCCTTGTACGGGCTTGCCCTGGATCAGACCATCGCTGCACGTGGCGTCATGCTGGCCAGCTATCCGCTGGTCGCCGACCGTCTCGAAAGTGGTGTACTGGCATGCCCCTTTGGCGATGCCTATGAGCTTGCCTCACCATTCACCTATGAGCTCGTCATGCCCCGCCATGGCACCCCCCCAGCCGGCATCGACAGCTTCATCGACTGGTTGCTGGCAACCGCCAAACATTTCCGGCAACACAAATGGCCACCTCATCGCCCAACGTCGCTCTAGCGTAGCCACCAGGAAAGCACCAACAACAGCATCAGCAAGGCTGCAATACATTGCCAAAGCTTGGTAGGTTCTTTCCTCTCCCCAGGAATTGAGGACTCTTCACGACCATGCCTGACGGGCTTGAGGTGATAGAGAAATTCCGACAAGCGACGGAAACGCAGCGAACGCTGAGGGTCCAGCGCACGACGCAGGGCCTCATCAAGTTCATCACTGACTTCTGGGTTCAAGCTACGGGCACTGCGGTAGCTGAGCTGTTCAAGGTCGGTATGGCTGCGCAGACGATTGGTCGGCACTGCATAGGGCAAATCTCCCGTCAGCAGCCAATAGATGGTGGAAGCCAGAGCATACTGGTCACTGCGTCTCCCTACCTCGTCATCCAGCGCGTATTCCGGAGCACTATGTTCATTCAGCCCTACTTGCTGAACCAGGCGACGAGAACGGCGATGACCATCCACATCACGCAAATGGCATGCGCTGAAGTCCGCTAGAATGACTTGCCCATGTGGGTCAATCAGCACATTGTCCGGATGCACCTGCTGGTGAATCAGGTCTCTACGATGCAGTGCCTGCAACGCCTTGCCAAGCTGTGATGCCAGATCAAGACGCTGCGCCAGGCTGGCCATGGGATGAAGGCGCACCCACTCCGTCAGGGTCACGCCCTCGACATGACGCATGAGATAATAGAGATAGCGGCGCGGACGAGAAGGTTCTACGACCCGGACAACGAAAGGCGAATGCACTCTTTCCACCACCCATTGCTGCAGCAGAAAGTGCTCCAGGTAAACATTGCGATTGGAAAGTTCGGGACTGGGTGCCTTGAGCACCGATGTTCGGCCACTCTTGATGTCATGCACTCGATAGACACGGGAATGCGCCGTACGCGAGAGCACGTCATCCACTTCAAAACCGTCGAGACGATCCCCCTTGTTCAGTTCCGGGGGAATAGGCAGGTCTCCATAGACGCGGCTGGGACGATCAGGAGTCGCATCCGGCAGCTCATCGACCCGGACCAACTGGAAACAAAAAGAGTCACTGCCATAACCCCGCTCACCGGCCCGTTCTTTGGCAGCCTGGGCAAGGCGCTCGCATGCTGCATCCAGATCGCTGGCATCCTGGCGAATCAGGCCGACATAGTCCGAAGGCATCAAGGTGCCGCGCACACTCTGGGTCGTGAACAGGAAAATATCTCCCTGCTTCAACGGTATCGCTGCATAGTCAACATCAACCCTGGCATCCATGCCTAGTGCCCGAGCCGGATAGCGGTACCCGCCAAGATCAGTAACATGATCTCGTGTCAGTTGCTCGAACTCCGCTCCACGCAGGCGGAACACCAGCGTATCACCGACATGAAACAGGTGAGCATCGCGACCAAGGAAGATCAGCGTCGACAGCGAAGATACATAGCTACCATCCTGAACCTGGCGGGTCTGCCCATGGCACCATGCGTTGAGTGAGTGCAGCACCCGGTGGACGGAGATCTTTATCTCCCAGTGTTCGGGGGTGGAGTAATAATCAGCCAGAAAGCCACGCACACTGAGATCACTGGCCTGCTTGGCCAGAGCATTGCGGGATGCCGAATCACTGACCAGTGCCGCAGCCCCCTTGGACTGCATCTGGCGTTCATCCGGCATACTTACCGACATGGAGCTGCGATGATGGCGCCGGTCCGGCGCAACAAAAGCCTGTCCATAACTCAGTGATAAACGCGGGGTGGCCAAGAAACCCTCCTGATCATCGACTTCAGGCCCCAGGAGCTGTGGATCGCCTTGCCCCTGGCATGTATAAGGTTGCCATCATACACGCCAGGAATGGTAATCGGTGCTCGGGATTCGTATAATTCGCCCGCTTTTTTACTGTTCCGAACATCCGCCAAGGAACCGCTGAATAAAGCAGACATGCGTGGCGACACGCGAGCATTTACCCAGCGGTTCTCAGGAGACACGCGATAAGTCGACGAGCATGTTCAAGCACAAGGCGCCCGGAGCACAGGAGTCTGAACATATGGCGACATGTGAGAACGACGAGCACCGCGTAGCGTTGTGATTGGATCGCGCAGACACTTATGCAGTGTTTCCCTCTAACCAAGGAAGCGACGATGAACTTCGACAACATCCCTGCTGGCAAGGAACTCCCCAACGACATCTATGTCGCTATCGAGATTCCGGCCAACCACGCGCCGATCAAGTACGAGATCGACAAGGACATGGGCGCCCTGCTGGTCGACCGCTTCATGGCCACCCCGATGTTCTATCCAGCCAACTACGGTTTCATCCCCCATACTCTGGCTGACGATGGCGACCCTCTCGACGCCTTGGTCGTGACCCCTTACCCGGTCGCACCAGGCAGCATCATCCGTGCCCGTCCCGTAGGCGTACTGAACATGTCGGATGAAGCGGGCGAAGATGCCAAGCTGGTATGTGTACCGCATCCCAAGCTGTCCACGCTGTACGATGACATTCAAGACGTTAACGACCTGCCTGAGCTGCTGCTGCAGCAGATCGCTCACTTCTTCGAGAACTACAAGGACCTCGAGAAGGGCAAGTGGGTCAAGGTGGAGTCCTGGGAAGGTGCTGACGCCGCCCGCGCTGCCATCGAAAAGTCCGCTGCTGCCTACAAGGGCTGATCCAGGCCAGGCGCTATTGCCAAAGTGCCTTCGCCTCAGCCAGAAGAAAATAAGCCGCTCATTCCGAGCGGCTTATTTCATTGCAGTAGCAGGTTCAGATTTACTCAGCCTGCTCGCTGGCATCCTGCCTGGGCGTGGCGTCTGATTCTGGCGAGGTTGGCTCTCCAGCCTCGCCTGGCATGATTGGCTTGCCTTGTTCAGATTCCGCGCCTTGTTTCTTCTCGGAATCGCTGTCACCCTGTTCTTGCCCGGCATCCGCCGCCTTTCCCTGCTCGGAATCGGCATTCTGCTCCCGACTGGAGTCCGCTGCCTTATCCTGCTCGGATTCAGCAGCCTGCTCCTGACCGGGGTCCGCCGCCTTTCCCTGCTCGGATTCAGCAGCTTGTTCCTGACCAGCATTCGCCGCCTTATCCTGCTCGGACTCAGTAGCCTGCTCCTGACCGGGGTCCGCCGCCTTTCCCTGCTCGGATTCAGCAGCTTGTTCCTGACCAGCATTCGCCGCCTCATCCTGCTCGGATTCAGTAGCCTGCTCCTGACCGGAGTCCGCCGCCTTGTCTTGCTTGGAGCCCTGGTCATGCTTCTGCTCAGTGACCACCTCATCGATGAACGAGCGAGTCGTCTTCTGTCCCGCCGGCTTGCCTTGATGGGGCTCTTCAGGCAGCTCCGACATGTCGTCAATCAACATGTCCAGAGTAATCCCCGCCCGACTCAGTTGATGCGCCATGGTCAAGGGATAATTGGCAAAGATGCCAAACCCTGACCCTCGCAACACGACAGGACTCCAGAGTTGTCGCTGGGTTCGCTCAAGCTCGGCCAGCAGGCGCTGCCAATTGTTGTCGAGACCGGCAGCGGCAATGACCCCCTGTTCATCACGGTACACCGCTTCAAGCAACAGGATCAGCGCCCAGGCTTCACCGCGAGCCTGGTGAAAGTCATTGTCCACGTGATACCAAGGCACATCAGCATCCTGGGGCACATCCGCCACCGATATCCCCATTTCCTTCAGGCTATCGATATCCTCCACCGAAGCTGACAGGCGCAAGGTAATGCGCTGTAGTTCATCACGCACACTTTCCAGCCAAGGCTTGAGCCCTGCACTATCGAAAACAGATCCTCCTTGGGTAGAGAACTGAGCCAGGTAAGTATCAAGCTGAGTGCTGGCATCTGCCAGACGTTTTCCGGTCGAAGTGCCAAACCACTGACTATCGTCTCCCTGCAGCAGCTCGTTCACTTGCGCCACGGACTCCCCTGCCTGCGCATCCAGCTTGGGTAGCGCCGCACCCAACAGGCGCGCCTGACTCAGCACCCCGGCTTCCCAGGATGACATATTGTCCATCAGCAGCCCTGGCGGAAGGATGTCATCGCGCAAGTAGCCACCGGGCTTGTCCAGCAATGTATCCACCACCTCGGCCAGAGTGGCCACCGCCATGGCCCCCTTTGCATCAGCCGAAGCCGCCTCCCTGCGTTCGAGCGTTGCGGCATTCACATCAAACCGTGATGGCGCCAGGCTCCACCAGATCGTCAATCCAGCCACCACTACAATCACCAGGATGGCCAAGCCCGCCAAGGGCTTCCATATCCACCCATACTGGGGCGTTTCAAGTTGCTCTCGACGGCGTTCGTCACGCAATCGGCGGCTTATCATAGGTGGCGCTCCTTTGGAGATGCAGTAGGATGATGTTGTACACAAGATCGGCCCATCCCCCTTGGCGACTTGCACAAGGCTGACAAGATGTGCGGGTCCCTTCCCTTGCATCTGATCATAACGTGTCTCATACGGGAACCCTGCACATCACCAGGATGTCTCATTGCGGGGCATAGGCTTGTTCGAATGAGTCATTCAGAAAAAGCGCAACAAATCGACAAACATGACTCAAGCGCAATGCGTGGGTAGCACAGGCATTCAAGCATGTGCTTCCCTTATGCCGCAGCTGATTGCAACTGTTTCTACTAAGGATACATCGTGCCGTTTGTCATACGTCTGCTTGCCCTGTGCTGCTTGATACTCCTGCCCTTTACGGCCCAGGCACAGTTCTTTTCTTCCTCATCGAACTCTTCCGAATTCCTGCCGGTGGATCAGGCCTTCTTCCCCAACGCCTGGCATGATGGAGAACATCTTTACATCGGCTTCGAGAATGCTGATGGCTACTACCTCTACCGCCATCGCTTCTCCGTCTCAGCCCCTGATGCACCGGACATGCTGGGAGAACCCCAACTGCCTCCCGGGGAGGCCAAGACAGACGAATTCTTCGGCGATGTCTTCGTCTTCTACGACAAGATGGTCTTTGCCGTACCTTTCACTACGCCTCAGCAAGGCCCGGTGAATATTGACCTGACGTTTCAAGGTTGTGCCGATGCAGGCCTGTGCTATCCACCGGAAACCGTGCATCTGGAAGCCCCGCAAGCGTCAGCGCCCTCTCAGTTTGCGGCAGATGTCGAAGCCTTGATGGCAGATATTGACAACGCCACCGAGAACAGCGCCAAGGACAAGGACGCCCAGGGGGACACACAGGCCAGCAACAGCAGCACTCCCAGCACCGACTCCGCAGCCACCAGCAACCCAGGCTCCAGAAGCACCGTTGCCAAGGACCCGAGCACGACTGAGATTGCCGTACCGCTCAGCGAAGACAGCCATTTCAGCACGCTGATGCGCGATACTAGCGTACCGTTGATGCTCGGCCTGTTCTTCCTCGCCGGCCTGGGACTGACGTTCACGCCCTGCGTACTGCCGATGCTACCCATCCTGTCCTCGATCATCGTGGGGCAGAATCCTACTCGCGGCCGCGCTTTGGCCCTGTCAGGTAGCTATGTGGCCGGCATGGCGCTGACCTATGCCCTGATCGGTGTTCTCATGGGGCTGTTTGGCGCCGGGCTAAACCTCCAGGCCCGACTGCAATCAGCGCCGGTGCTGATTCTTTTCGCCATCCTGTTCACACTCTTCGCACTTGCCATGTTCGGAGTGTTCAATCTGAGCCTGTCCTCACGATTGGGCAGCCGCATCGATGCCTGGCAGACCAGGGCCCAGCAGAGTGGTCCCGTAGGCCTGGCAGTGGCTGGGGCCTTGTCTGTACTGGTCGTTTCCCCTTGCGTTTCAGCACCCCTGGCCGGTGCCCTGGTGTTCATTTCCACTACAGGAGATGCATTGGTCGGCGGTGCAGCCTTGCTGGCCCTGGCCCTGGGCATGGGCGTGCCTCTGCTGCTGGTCGGTGGCTTCGGTACGACTCTGCTTCCCCGCTCAGGGGCCTGGATGAATGGCATCAAGATAGCCTTTGGCATTCTCCTCCTCGGGGTCGCAATCTGGCTGATCGAGCGCCTGCTGCCCAGTCAGATCTCCCTGCTTCTGTGGGCAGGACTGGCCATCGGCACAGCCCTGGCCCTGGGCGCCCTGAACCTGTCCGCATCCGCTGGCTGGTCGCGTGTGCGCCAGGGAGCCGGCATCATGCTGCTGGTATGGGGTATCGCACTGGTCATCGGAGCCGCACGCGGGGCCAGCGACCCACTGCGACCGCTGGCCATGACATCGGCCGTCGCTGGAGCTACACAGGCAGGCACGCCAGTTGCCCCTGTCACCGTTGTCCGCAGCCTGGACGAATTACATTCCGCACTGGCCAAGGACTCATCTCCAGCCATCGTCAATGTCACCGCCGAATGGTGCATTTCGTGCAAGGTGATGGAACGGGACGTATTTCCCTCGCCTGACGTGCAACAGGCTCTGGCCAACTATCGCTGGATCGAGGCCGATGTCACCAGCAGTAATGCCACAAGCCGGGAACTGCTACAGGAGCTCCGTCTGTTTGGCCCTCCCAGCCTGCTGTTCTTCGACGGGAGCGACGAGATCAGCGCCGCCCGCATCCAGGGCGAAGTCACCGCAGATCAGTTGACGCGGCATGTCAATCAGGTCAACCAATGGCTGGCGGAAAATGCCCAGGAATAACGGAAAAGGCGTCAGCCGAATAGGTGCAAAATAGACTCCCACGAACAGCGTTCGTCATGCGCTGGACAACCTTTGGGAATTTCGGCAAACTTTCGCACTACTCCGAATTCTTACACGATAGAGACGGCAAGAGCCGATATCTTGCGCCGATCTATATAAACTTCGTCCGGGTTTACAGCGCCCGGCCTTCTCTGCTTAAAGGGTCGAGACAACATCATGGATATTCGTAAGGTCAAAAAGCTGATTGAGCTGCTGGAAGAGTCCAACATCAGCGAAATCGAAATCCAGGAAGGTGAAGAGTCGGTCCGTATCAGCCGCCATCCCCAGGGTGGCTCCTGGCAACCGACTGCCGTTGCTCAGCCTTGGCCTACGGCACCTGTTGCAGCTCCCGCACCAACGGCAGCTCCGGCAGAAGCAGCTCCCGCTGCGGCAGCCGCTCCCGCCTTCCAGGGCCAGGAAATCCTGTCGCCCATGGTGGGAACCTTCTATCGCTCTCCCGCACCGGGTGCCAAGCCCTTCATTGAAGTGGGCAGCACCGTGCGCAAGGGCGAGACCGTGTGCATCGTAGAGGCAATGAAGATGATGAACCAGATCGAAGCCGACCGTGATGGCGTCGTCGAGGCGATTCTGGTCGAGGATGGTGAGCCGGTCGAATTCGACCAGCCTCTGCTCGTCATCGCCTGAGCCTCGTGCCGGGCATTGCCCGGCACTCTCAGTGTTTATCCATCCAATCGGCGGATATCACCATGTTGGACAAAGTTCTTATCGCCAACCGCGGCGAGATTGCCCTGCGAATCCTGCGTGCCTGCAAGGAGCTCGGCATCAAGACCGTTGCAGTGCACTCCAAGGCCGACCGCGAACTGATGCATGTACGCCTGGCCGATGAAGCCGTGTGTATTGGCCCTGCGGCTTCAGCCCAGTCTTACCTCAATATTCCGGCCCTGATCAGCGCCGCTGAAGTCACCGACTCCAGCGCCATTCATCCCGGCTATGGATTCCTTGCCGAGAATGCCGACTTCGCCGAACAGGTCGAGCGCTCCGGCTTCACCTTCATTGGGCCGCGTGCCGACACGATTCGCCTGATGGGCGACAAGGTCAGTGCCATCAAGGCCATGAAAGAAGCCGGAGTGCCCACGGTGCCGGGTTCCGATGGCCCGCTGTCCGATGACGAAGGCGAGCTGCTGGCCACCGCCCAGCGCATTGGCTATCCGGTCATCATCAAGGCTGCTGCTGGCGGCGGTGGACGCGGCATGCGCGTGGTCCATACCGAGGGCCACTTGATCTCTGCCGTCAATGTGACGCGTACCGAAGCCCATTCAGCCTTCGGTGATGGTACGGTCTACATGGAAAAGTTCCTGGAAAAGCCGCGCCACGTGGAAGTCCAGGTACTGGCTGATGGTCAGGGCAATGCGATCCACCTGTATGATCGCGATTGCTCCCTGCAACGCCGCCACCAGAAAGTGCTGGAAGAGGCTCCCGCTCCTGGTCTTGACCCGAAAGCCCGGGCAGAAGTCCTGGAAGCCTGCCGCCAGGCCTGTATCGAGATCGGCTATCGCGGCGCAGGCACCTTCGAATTTCTCTACGAAGATGGACGTTTCTTCTTCATCGAGATGAACACCCGCGTCCAGGTGGAACACCCTGTTACTGAAATGGTGACCGGCGTCGATATCGTGCGAGAACAGCTGCGTATCGCTGCAGGCCTGCCCCTGTCCATCTCGCAGGACCAGGTTGAAGTCAGCGGGCATGCCTTCGAGTGCCGGATCAACGCCGAGGATCCGCGCACTTTCATGCCCTCACCGGGCAAGATCACGCTCTACCATCCTCCGGGCGGACTGGGCGTGCGCATGGACTCTCACATCTATACTGGCTACAGCGTGCCCCCCCACTATGATTCCCTGATCGGCAAGCTGATCACCTGGGGCGTGGATCGTGAGACAGCGCTGACACGTATGCGCAATGCCCTCGATGAACTACTGGTGGAAGGCATCAAGACCAACACTGATCTACACAAGGATCTGGTCCGCGATGGCTATTTCCAGCAGGGTGGTGTCAATATTCACTATCTGGAAAAGAAACTGGGACTCTGACCCAGCGCCTGGTATCGAGGGGCGGCTTGCAGCCGCCCCTTTTGATTTCTCGAGTGCCGTGGCAACGACAATTGCGCAAGACTTTCAGGAGCCTTCCCTCCATGCCCTGGTTACAACTCAAGGCCCAAATTCCACCAGAACACGCCGAATTGCTCGAAGAGCTGCTGCTTGAAGAAGGCGCTACCGCCATCACCCTTCAGGATGCCCACGACGATCCGGTCTTCGAGCCAGACCGTGGCACTACACCGCTGTGGGATCAGACCATCCTGACAGGGCTGTATGATGATCTTGAGGGCATCCACGCCATGCTCGAGCGCCTGGCAGCGGCCTGGGCCGAGCATGTCTCCGATGAGCCCTGTCCACAGATCGAGTACGAACTGCTCGATGACCGTGACTGGGAGCGGGAATGGATGGATGACTTCAAGCCACTGAGAATGGGACAGCGGCTATGGATCGTGCCCAGCTGGCACGAACCACCGGACCCGGAGGCCGTCAACCTTCATCTGGATCCAGGACTGGCCTTTGGCACAGGCACTCATCCCACTACCGCATTGTGTCTGGAATGGCTGGACACACTGTCGGTGGAGGGAGCGCTCGAAGGCATTGAACTGCTCGATGTCGGTTGCGGATCCGGCATTCTGGCCATTGCGGCGCTCAAGCTCGGTGTCAAAAAGGCCATAGGCACGGATATTGATCCACAGGCACTCACTGCCAGCCGTGAAAATGCCGAGCGCAATGATATTGAAGAGCAGCGCCTGACCTTGCGCTACCCTGAGCAAATGAGCGGTGAGCAATTTCCTCTGGTGATCGCCAATATTCTCGCAGGCCCGCTTGTCGAGCTGGCTCCTGTCATCGCCGCCCACGTGGCAAATGGCGGGCGCCTGGCCCTTTCCGGCATTCTTTCCGACCAGGCGGATGAGGTCATGGATGCCTACCACGCTCAAGGGCTGATCATGGAGGAGCCGGAATATCGCGAAGGCTGGGTGCGTTTGAGCGGACAGCGCCCTGCTTAAGGGAATTTTCCGACCGAAAGATAAACCTTTTATAGCGCGACTTTCCGCCTTCACGAAGGCCTTTTCGACGCGTATGATATGCAGCCCCGAACGAGCCAATGCCCATGCCTGATTCTCGTCCATTACCCAGTATCGGTCCGTACCGACTGGCCAATCGCGTGATTCTCGCGCCAATGGCCGGTGTCACCGACCGCCCGTTTCGCTCGCTGTGTCGACAGCTGGGAGCGGGTCTGGTAGTGGGTGAAATGGTCACCAGCGACCCGAGTCTGTGGCATACGCGAAAATCTCGCCTGCGCATGGATCACCGCGGTGAGCCTGGCCCACGCTCGGTACAGATCGCTGGTGGCGATGCCGACATGCTGGCGCTGGCAGCGAAGCTGAATGCCGACCAGGGTGCCGAGATCATCGATATCAACATGGGGTGTCCAGCAAAGAAGGTGTGCAACAAGGCAGCAGGTTCCGCGTTGTTGCGCGATGAACCCCTGGTCGGAGAAATCCTCGATGCAGTGGTCGCTGCCGTCGATATACCGGTTACACTGAAGATTCGTACCGGTTGGTGTGCCGACAGCAACAACGCCGTGCGCATTGCACGCATGGCAGAAGATGCCGGCATCCAGGCCCTGGCCGTGCATGGCCGCCATCGTCAGCAGAAATACCAGGGCGAAGCCGAGTACGACACCATTGCTGCTGTCGTCTCCGAAGTGAATATCCCGGTCTTTGCCAACGGCGATATTACAACTCCGGAGAAAGCACGGTCAGTACTCGACTATACTGGTGCAGATGCCGTCATGATTGGTCGAGGCGCTCAGGGCAACCCCTGGATCTTTCGGGAAATTGACCACTTCTTGCGCCAAGGCAGTCGTTTGTCCGCCCCTGACGCCGAGGAGCGTCAGGAGGTGCTTGGCGGACACCTTGATGCCCTGCATGCCTTTTATGGCGAACATATGGGAGTGCGCATCGCGCGCAAGCACCTGGGCTGGTATCTGGACGGTGACTCACGTTTCGATGACCAGACACGCCGTACCCTTCGAGCCATCTTCAACGGCCTGGAGGATACCCAGGGGCAACGAGACTTTATCGACGAACTTTTTCGTCACGACCCTGCCACAGCTTCGGTGCATGTGGCGAAGGCCGTGGCACAGCATGGAACCCGTGCCGCATGACCAGCCGACAAGCCATTGACCAGACGTCCTCAATCACTACCCTGGACGCCGCCAGCAACGAGCTTAACGGCCTTGCTCCGTCCACCACCACCGGCCAGGATGACCGACCGTTGCGAGAGGCCGTTTTCAGCGCCATGCGGCGCTACTTCGATCATCTCGATGGTGGTACCGTCACCGACCTGCATGCCATGGTCATGGCTGAGGTCGAGGCGCCACTGTTGTCATCGGTGCTCGAATACACCCATGGTAACCAGACACGCGCCGCCGAAATGCTTGGCTTGAATCGTGGCACTCTGCGCAAGAAGCTTAAGCATTACAATCTGATATAACACCGCGAAGGGAGCCTACGGCTCCCTTCTATGCGCTGGCCAACCAGGAGCCAGCGCCCGAACTTTCGCTTTTTCTGTCCGTTATAGAGACCGACCCATGGCCCATACTCCCTCTCCTGCCATCCGCCGCGCCCTGATCAGCGTGTCGGACAAGACTGGCATTGTCGACTTCGCCCGCGCACTCAGCGAGCTGGGTGTCGAACTGCTGTCCACCGGTGGTACTTACCGCCTGTTGTCCGAACAGAGCATCGCTGTCACCGAGGTGTCCGAGCACACGGGGTTCCCTGAGATCATGGATGGCCGCGTCAAGACCCTGCACCCGACCATTCATGGCGGCATTCTCGGTCGTCGCGGCCAGGATGATGAGGTCATGGCCAAGCACGGC
Organism: Halomonas binhaiensis; assembly: GCF_008329985.2. NCBI lineage: Bacteria > Pseudomonadati > Pseudomonadota > Gammaproteobacteria > Oceanospirillales > Halomonadaceae > Halomonas > Halomonas binhaiensis. Next base: position 1,811,459 of record NZ_CP038437.2, on the reverse strand, counting down.
ATCGATCCTATCGACATGGTAGTGGTCAATCTCTATCCCTTTGCCGCTACCGTGGCCAAGCCAGACTGCACCCTGGAAGATGCCATCGAGAACATCGATATCGGCGGCCCGACCATGGTGCGTGCCTGCGCCAAGAACCACGCCCATACTTCTATCGTGGTCAATGCCTCCGATTACGCCAGCGTGATCGATGAAATGCGTGGCAACAGCGCAGCTCTGAGCCAGGCCACCCGCTTTGATCTGGCGGTCAAGGCCTTCGAGCACACCGCCGGCTATGATGGCGCCATTGCCAATTATCTGGGACGCCTGGTGGAAGGCAGCGATGACGGCTTCTCGCGCACCTACAACCTGCAACTGACCAAGAAGCAGTCCATGCGCTATGGTGAAAACCCTCACCAGCAGGCCGCTTTCTATGTCGAGGAAGGCACCACCGAACCCAGCGTTTCCACAGCCGTCACCCTGCAAGGCAAGCCGCTGTCCTTTAATAACGTGGCCGACACCGATGCTGCCTTCGAGTGCGTCAAGAGCTTCGAAGAAACGGCCTGCGTCATTGTCAAGCACGCCAACCCCTGTGGCGTGGCCGTGGCAGACACCACCCTGGCCGCCTACGACATGGCCTTTGCCACCGATCCGACCAGCGCCTTCGGCGGTATCATTGCCTTCAACAAACCTCTCGATGCAGATACGGCCCGTGCCATCATCGATCGTCAGTTCGTCGAAGTGATCATCGCACCTGGCGTCAGCGATGAAGCCAAGGCCATCGTCGCCGAAAAGCAGAACGTGCGCCTGCTCGACGTCAGTGGCAACTGGCCGGGCAAGCGTGAAGCCAGCCATGACTTCAAGCGCGTCACTGGCGGCCTGCTGGTCCAGGATCGCGACCTGGGCATGGTATCTGTCGATGACCTGACGGTGGTGTCCGAGCGCGCGCCTTCCGAGCAGGAACTACGCGATCTGGCCTTTGCCTGGAAAGTGGCCAAGTTCGTCAAGTCCAATGCCATTGTCTACGCCAAGGACGGTCAGACCATCGGAGTCGGTGCCGGCCAGATGAGTCGTGTCTATTCTGCCAAGATTGCCGGCATCAAGGCTGAGGATGAAGGTCTCTCTGTGCCAGGATCCGTCATGGCCAGCGATGCTTTCTTCCCCTTCCGTGATGGCATTGATGCTGCGGCTGCTGCCGGCATTACCGCCGTCATTCAACCGGGTGGCTCAATGCGCGATCAGGAAGTCATCGATGCAGCCAATGAAGCCGGCATCGCCATGGTCTTCACCGGCATGCGTCACTTCCGTCACTAAGCTTTAAGCTGCGAGCTTCGAGCGACGAGCTGTACGGTGCCGCCTCGGGGGTTATGGACAAGAGCCCTGATGAGCTTCGAACGCTCATAAATAAGCCGCAAGGTCCTGTTTCAGGATTCACCTTGCGGCTTATTGCTTACTTACGGCTTACAGCTCATAGCTTACGACTTACAGCTCGTCGCTCGTAGCTCGTAGCTCGTAGCTCGTAGCTCGTAGCTCGTAGCTCGTAGCCATCATTCCCCTAGATCAATACACAGATACTTGGTCTCGAGGAATTCCTCCAGTCCCTGATGGCCACCTTCACGACCAAGCCCTGACGCCTTGACGCCGCCAAACGGGGCGCTGGCATTGGAAATCAGGCCGGTATTGATACCCACCATGCCGTAATCCAGGGCATCGGCAACCCGCCACACACGACCAAGATCCCGGGAGTAGAAATAGGCCGCCAGGCCATATTCAGTATCATTGGCCATGGCAATGGCATCGGCTTCATCGTCAAAGGAGAACACCGCAGCCAGGGGGCCGAAGGTCTCTTCGCTGGCCACCTTCATCTGGTCCGTTGCATCACTGATCAGCGTCGGGGTGAAGAAATTGCCACCCAGCGGATGAGCATGGCCGCCTATCCACAGCTCGGCACCACCATCAACAGCGTCCTGTACATGTTCATTGACCTTGGCCACCGCCTTGTCATCGATCAGCGGACCAATGTTGATGCCATCCTGCATGCCATCGCCTACAGTCAGCTCACTGTTCATGGCCACTGCAAGCTTCTCGCAGAAAGCGTTGACCACGCTGGACTGAACCAGGAAACGGTTGGTGCACACACAAGTCTGCCCCGCATTGCGGAACTTCGCGGCCATGGCACCAGTGACCGCAGCATCGAGGTCAGCATCTTCGAAGACAATGAAGGGAGCGTTACCACCCAGTTCCAGAGAAATCTTCTGGATATGCTGAGCCGCCTGGGCCATCAAGGTACGGCCAACTTCCGTGGACCCAGTGAAGGTGATCTTGCGCACCACAGAGGATTCCGTCAGCGCTTTCGCAATCTCACCGGCAGCGCCCGGCACGACATTGAACACACCGCGAGGCACACCAGCGCGCTCGGCAAGCAGCGCCAGCGCGGTAGCCGACAACGGGGTTTGGCTGGCAGGCTTGACCACGATGGTACAGCCAGCAGCCAATGCGGCACCGGCTTTACGAGTAATCATGGCAGCAGGGAAATTCCACGGCGTGATAGCACCCACCACGCCCACCGGCTGCTTGGTGACGACAATCCGCTGGTTGGCATTGGCCGCAGGAATGGTCTCGCCATAGACACGCCGTCCTTCCTCGGCGAACCAACGCAGGAAACTTGCCGCATAGGCAATTTCCCCTGCCGCCTCCTTGAGTGGCTTGCCCTGCTCCAGCGTCATGATGGCTGCAAGTTCTTCCTGATGCTCGAGCATCAGGTCATACCACTTCATCAAGACATCGGCGCGCTCCTGAGCGGTCAAGGCACGCCATGCAGGAAGGGCAGACGCAGCAGCATCAATGGCCCGCTCGGTTTCCGCGCGCCCAAGCCGCGGCACTCTGGCAATGAGGTCGCCGCTGGCTGGGTTGAGGATATCAATCTGCTCACCACTGTCAGCGGCAACCCAACTGCCATCGATATAGGCGAAGGGACGGTACAGCGGCATATCCTGTAGGACGTTCATGAAGAGCTCCTGATCATGGGCAGACTTTCATGCTAAGCGTTGCGCTTGCGGCATACAAATTATGCAAACGTCGGCCCATGCAGCAGAAACGTTCATGCCTCGTTGATTCGCCGGGGCAAGCGGGAGTCCGACAGGGTGATCGATACAGAATCAGCAAAGCGCAAAGCATGGGGTTTATCGATTTCCACCTGAGTGGTCAGCACCTGTTCATGGCTCATGACCAGGTCCAACACTTCACGCGTCATGCGTTCCAGCAACAGAAAGCGATTTCCCTCCACATGAGCAATGATCTCCTTGGTGATGGTGCGGTAATTGAGAGCCTGCTCGATATGGTTGAACGCCACAGCCTTGTCCGCGCGATAACGGATCAACACATTGATCACCACATCCTGGCGATTCTGGATCTCTTCTTCTTTGATACCGATGTAGGTGCGCAACCGCAGATTCTTGATGCGGATGGTCGCCAGATCATGATCGAAGTGCTGATCATCCAGTATGTGAAGCGCCATGGCTTCGCCTCCATTGTTGTTTTTTTCTCGACGCACCTTGTCCCTGCTGAAAACAAGTCCCTGTCGAAAAAAATCTCTGAAAATTCTATATAAATGCCTGCGTATTAGCCCAATGACGCCATCTCGAACTGGGATGTATCCCGCCCTCTGTCAACGCCCATTGACCAAGGTCAGGAACTCCTGGCGAGTAGTCGCCTTGTCACGGAAGGAGCCGAGCATCACCGAAGACGTCATGCTGGAGTTCTGTTTCTCGACTCCTCGCATCATCATGCACAGGTGACGAGCTTCAATGACAACCGCAACCCCCCGAGCACCAGTAACGCTCTGCACGGCATCGGCTATCTGCTTGGTCAGGTTTTCCTGGATCTGCATGCGACGGGCATACATGTCGACGATACGCGCGAACTTCGACAACCCCAGCACCTTGCCATTGGGCAAGTAAGCAATATGGCACTTGCCGATGAAAGGCAATAAATGGTGCTCGCACATGGAATACAGTTCTATATCCTTGACCAGCACCATCTCATCGGTCTCGGAACTGAACACCGCTCCATTGACGATTTCTTCCAGCGACTGGGTATAACCGCGATTGAGAAACTGCATGGCCTTGGCCGCACGACGCGGCGTATCCACGAGCCCTTCACGATCCGGGTCTTCACCCAGTTCCTTGATTATATTGCGGTAATGGTTGGCGAGAGAGTCGGTCATTATCAGGCCCTTTAGGAGAGCAACAACTGGTTATCGTTCAATGCCTTGTCGGCAAAGCCGCTTAGTCTACCCCAGCCATCCAGCGCTCACTATCATCCATGGCGATTCGTTGCTGTTCGAGCTGACGAATATGTGTATCCCAGTAACTGGTTTCGGCCAACCAGGGAAAAGCCAGAGGAAAGGCAGGGTCATTCCAACGCGATACCAGCCAGGCGCTATGGCGAATCAAGCGGAAGGTGCGCAAGGCTTCTATCAAGCGTAATTCACCACGATCAAAATCACGTTCCTGTTCATAGCCTTCAAGTACTTCGGACAGTTGCATCTGACGCTCCTCAGGCGCATCAGCCGTCAGCAACATCCACAGATCCTGAACCGCAGGCGCCATCAATGCATCATCGAAATCCACCAGTGCAAAACTGGCATCCCGCCCTAGAATATTCCCTATATGGCAATCACCATGGACACGAATGGCCGCGTCATCCGCCCATACTGCGCCAGCCAGCAGATCCTGCAACTTTGTGGAGGTACGTTCATAGACAGTACGCTGACGGCGATCCAGCCAAGGACTATCCAGCACAACCTCTCTGGCTTCCTTCACCATGGCCAATAGATCCAGGCGTGGTCGATGCTGAAAGCTCCGACGCTCCCCCACCTTGTGAGCACTCCCCATCAGCTCGCCCAAGGCAAAGAGATGTTCAGGATTATCGAGCTCCGGCGCTTGTCCCGGCAGGTGAGGAAAAAGCGCCAGTCGATAGCCATCGACATGATGCAGACTACGACCGTCCCCATTGCGCCAGGGTGCAGCCACGGGAACATTCGACGCCAACAGTTCATCAAGAAAGTCATGCTCTTCCTGAATCTGCTCGTCGCTCCAGCGTCCAGGGCGATAAAACTTGGCCACCCAACGTCTGCGCTCATCGTCATGGATCAGGTATACGCGGTTCTCATAGGCATTGAGTGCAAACGGCTCTCCTGGTAGCCACAGGCCCAGGGATTCGATGGCCTCCACGACCCGCATAGGCGAAAGATCAGCAAAAGGTGGGCGAGGTTCTGCTGCGCGGGAATCAGACATGATGGCTCCAGAAAAAGCGTTTCAGACTGATAGTCTACCGCGGTGTCCGCGCCATCACCCAGGCCTCAATCCGTTTCGCCCCAGCTCTGCGACAGGCCCGCGCCAGACTGTCGAGTGTTGCCCCGGTCGTCATCACATCATCAACCAGGGCAATATGGCGTGGTAGCGACCCAGACACTTCAAAAGCGCCACGTAAATTGCGTTGCCGCCCTGCCCTGGTCAGCTTCCTCTGTGACAGGTCATCGCGCTTGCGTTGCGCGACCATCAGCGGAATGCCCAATCGATCGGCCAACCTCGTCGCCAGCCAGTGCGCCTGATTAAAGCCACGCTGCCGCGCGCGCCCACAATGCAGTGGAACGGCCACCAATGCTTCAGGCAAGTGGCTTGTTGCCTCATTGCCATGCCCCATCGCCTCATGAATGGATTCGGCCTGAAGAAATACACTCAACAGCATCTGCCCGGAACGTCGGTCGCCATCGAACTTGAAGCGTTGCATCAATGTGCGCACTTCTCCGCGATACAGCAGGGGCGCCCGCGTTGCCATGAAAGCGGGTGGGCGGGTCAGACAACGCCCACACAGGCGAGACGCACTGCCCGCAATCTCATCGGCCCAGGATGCACAGCCCTGAGACGCATACATCACCAGTGGCTCTGCACAACGCTCGCAGGCCTGCCTGTTGAAGGGCAAGGACACATAGCAACGCTCGCAGATGGGTCCATGACGGCATACCAGGGCATCCCGAGTCTGCAGAGGGGCCCGGCATAGAGGGCAGCACCCAGGCAGGCAACGAGCCATGCAGCTGTCAACTTTGGCTACAAACCTAGTTGACAGCTGATTTATAGCCCTTATCCTTTCAGTCAACCTAATACCTAGATTCGAGTTGACCATGCCTAGTACCTCGTCCTCTCTTGCCGCCAACGCTTCTTCGCCAGACCTTTCTCTGGCAGATACCGTCATCCAGGACAGCAATGCAACGCCTGGCAACGCTGACAGCGCAATTCGGCACGATTGGAGCCTGGAAGAAATCGAGGCCCTGTTCGCCCTGCCCTTCAATGATCTGCTTTTCCGGGCTCAGCAGGTCCACCGTCAATGCTTCGACCCGAATGCCGTGCAGGTTTCCACGCTGCTGTCGATCAAGACAGGCGCTTGTCCGGAAGACTGCAAGTACTGCCCTCAGTCTGGCCACTACAACACCGGTCTGGACAAGGAAAAACTGCTTGAGATAGAGAAAGTCGTAAACCAGGCCAAGGCCGCCAAGGAAGCTGGTGCAAGCCGCTTCTGCATGGGAGCGGCCTGGCGCAGCCCACGACAGAAGGACCTGGATGTCGTGCTGGAGATGGTGCGCCAGGTCAAGGATATCGGCCTGGAAACCTGCATGACGCTGGGCATGCTCGACGGAGACCAGGCCAAGCAACTGGCCGAGGCCGGGCTCGACTACTACAACCACAACCTGGACACCTCTCCGGACTACTACGCAGAGATCATCACGACACGCACCTATGGCGACCGCCTGGAGACTCTGGGCAATGTGCGCGATGCCGGAATGAAGATCTGCTCCGGCGGCATCATCGGCATGGGTGAAACACCTCGAGACCGGGCAGGATTGCTGCAGCAACTGGCCCAGCTCAATCCTCATCCTGAGTCCGTACCGATCAACATGCTGGTCAAGGTTCCCGGCACCCCTCTGGAGGATGTTGAAGATCTTGACCCCATTGACTTCATTCGCAACATTGCCGTGGCTCGAATCCTGATGCCACAAAGCCATGTGCGACTGTCCGCAGGGCGCTCGCAAATGGACGAATCCACCCAGGCTCTGGCATTCCTGGCCGGAGCCAACTCCATTTTCTATGGCGACACACTGCTGACTACCGGCAATCCTCAGGTGGAACGCGATCGCCTCCTGTTCGATAAGCTTGGTCTGCATCCCGAGCGTCGCGAGAGCTGCCGCAGCGACACCGATCAGCAGCGCGAACTGGAAGCCGCCATGGAGCGCCAGGCCAACGACCGACTCTTCTACGACGCCTCGGTTCAAGCATGACCGCTTGGGCAAGTTATCTGGAACAGGCCGCGCGCCAGCGGCGTGAAGCTCACCGCTGGCGGGCACGCCATATCCATCATGATAACGATGTCATCGACTTTGCCAGCAACGACTACCTTGGCCTGGCCAGCGATCCACGCCTGGCTGAGGCCGAGGCAGAAGGTGCCCGTCGTTATGGGAGCGGCAGCCGTGCTTCTCATCTGGTCAATGGCCACCTGGAAATTCATGAAGCCTTGGAAGAAGCGCTGGCCAGCTTGACTGGACGCCCCAGGGCACTGCTGTTTTCCACTGGCTACATGGCCAACCTAGGCACGCTTCAAGCGCTCTGTGGATCTGACACATACATCTTTCAGGACCGTCTCAACCACGCTTCGCTGCTGGATGGCGCCAGCCTGTCAGGAGCGCGTTCACGGCGCTTCCATCACCAGGACATTGATGACCTCGACAGACTGCTGCAGCGCGCCCCGACAGACGCCCGCAAGCTGATTGTCAGCGATGGCGTGTTCAGCATGGACGGCGATCAGGCAGATATCACCGGACTGACCACGATGGCCAGCCGGCATTCGGCCTGGCTGATGATCGATGATGCCCACGGGCTGGGCGTGCTGGGCGAGCATGGCAGCGGCTGCACGGGTCAGCGCCATGGCAGCGAACACGTGCAAGTGCTGGTCGGCACCCTGGGCAAGGCTCTGGGCACGGCCGGCGCTTTCGTCGCCGGTGACAGCAACCTGATCGATCACCTGATCCAGTTCGCTCGTCCTTACATCTATACGACAGCCATGCCGCCAGGTGTCGCGGCAGCGACCATGGAGGCCATACGCATCTGCACCCAGGAGCCTCAACGGCGCAAGCGCCTGAGCCACCTGACCAGCGAATTCCGCCGGCAGGCCAGCGACCTGGGGCTATGCCTCCTCCCCTCATCCACACCGATCCAGCCCATCCTGCTGGGAGACGAGGCGCGGGCTCTGCGCTGGGGTGAGTGGCTGGCCCAGGCAGGCATCAAGGTCGGCGTCATTCGTCCACCGACAGTACCCAAAGGCGAGTCACGCTTGCGCATCACCTTGAGCGCTCGACACAGTGACGCACAGCTGGATCACCTATTGAGTGCCTTGGCAGCCTGTCTGCACAAGGAGGCGCAATGAATCACCTCCAGGAACCTGACACCAACCCGGCCACTGCCCCCTCCACCAAGCTCGTCCTGCTTTCCGGCTGGGGCATTGATGCACGCATCTGGCAACCTCTCGCGCCTTACTGGCCTGCTGACATATCCGTGACAGCGCCAGACTGGCCCGGCATGGGTAAGCGCCCTGCCTTGGCCCAGCCCGACTCCCCGGAGGCATTGGCCAAGGCCATGGAGGACGACCTGCCTGCTGATGCCATCTGGGTGTGCTGGTCTCTGGGAGCACTGCAAGCAGCCCTGTTGAGCCAGACACTGTCGCCTCCCCAGGGATTGATGCTGCTCGGAATGGGTCATCGCTTCTGCCATCCCCATGGCGTCAGCAAGAGCGAGCTCGCGCAGTTTCACCGCGCTTTCCTGCATGACCCCGTTGCCGCCAGAGAGTCCTTCCTGCGCTGGCAAGCCAGTGGCGAACCTTCACTTCGTGATGCAGTGCGCCAGCTCCGGACACTATTGGCAGCAGATTCCCCGCCCGATGTGGAAACCCTGGAGGCAGGGCTCAAGCTACTGACGCATGCCGATATCTCAGCGACTCTCACGAACTTTCCAGGCTTCGTGGTGACGCTATGCGGAGCACAGGACCCACTGCTTGCTCCCGAGGTCCGCGATGGCATGAATGTACAACTGCCTTCGGCCGGCCACTGCCCCATGCTCAGCCAGCCTGAAGCTCTGGCAGATACTATCGTGCACCAAGCCCGCCAGATGCGTCATGCCATCTCGTCTGACAGGGAGCCCATATCCTCATGACTGCCCTCGCCCCGTCCTTGCCTCATGGCTCGCATCCAGAGACCGCACCTTGCCGAGAAGTCCTCTCTTGTCAGGAAGCCCCCTCCATGGACTGGCAGCGCCGTGTCGCTCACGCTTTCTCCAGAGCAGCGCCACGTTATCGCGAACTGGCTCGGGCTCAGGCCGTCATGGCAGACGCGCTGCTCCCCTATCTGCCTTCTTCAGCCCAACACATATTGGATGTCGGTTGCGGACCTGGCGACCTGACCAAAGCACTGTCCCGTCGCTATCCACAAGCCTTTGTGACGGGACTGGATCTCTCCGCTGCCATGCTGGCAGAGGCCCAGCGCAGTACTGCTGCTCCCTTCTCCGAGCACATTCAGTGGCTGTGCGGTGATGCCCAGCGACTGCCTCTGGGAGGAGGCAGCCAGGACCTGGTGATCTCCAATCTGGCCATACAGTGGTGCCCCGACATGATGCTGGCGCTGCAGGAAATACGCCGGGTAACAAAGGCTGGCGGCAAGGCGGTGATCAACACTCTGGCGCCAGGCACGCTTCAGGAAATCCAGCAGGCATGGTCGCCTTCACCTGCAGACAGCTCTACCAGAACCCCGGGGGTTCTGGAATTTCACCTCCGCCAGACCCACATCGATGCAGCCTATGCCGCAGGCTGGTCGCAGGTCACCGTCAACCAGCAACGGCAGCGCTTCTTCTATCCGGACTTGAAGGCTGTCATGGACTCGGTCAAGGGAGTTGGCGCACAGGTTGCGCGCCAAGGGGCACATTTAACTCGTCGCGACGTCGCTACAGCCCGCGCTAGATACGAACTGCTGCGCCAGCCCGAAGGACTCCCTGTCAGTTACGAGTTACTGACCCTGGTACTGCAAGCCTGAGACGATGAGAAGACTGGAGAGCTACTGAAATGCCTTGTTACTTTGTCACCGGCACCGATACGGATGCCGGCAAGACGCTCATCTGTTCTGGCCTGCTCGCCCTGGGAAGACGTCAGGGGCTGAGCACACTGGGGCTGAAGCCGGTTGCTTCCGGTTGCGATGACACCCAGGATGGCCTGCGCAATATCGATGCCTTGACCCTGCAGGCGCAGACCAGGCCCGAGCTCCCCTATGACGTTATCAATCCGTTCGCTTTCGCGCCCCCTATTGCCCCACATCTCGCAGCGCGCTACGCCGGTAGAACATTGTGTGCGGCAGACCTGGAAAGCGCGCTTTCAGCCCCGCTCGCTGAGCAGCGTGATCTGGTCCTGATCGAAGGCGCCGGGGGCTGGCGAGTGCCACTCAATGATGAAGAGGACATTGCAGTACTGGCAACGCGTCTATCGCTGCCCGTGATTCTGGTCGTGGGACTCAAGCTGGGATGCCTGAACCATGCCGTACTCAGTGCCGAAACCATACTTCGCGACGGGCGGCCCCTGGCAGGATGGGTAGGCAATGTCATCGACCCTGGCTTTGCCGAAGACAAGCGCCTTTACGAAGACAATATTCGCCACCTCGAGCAGCGGATCTCCGCTCCCTGCCTGGGCATCGTTCCCCGCTTGCCTGTCAGCGGGCACCAGGCACTTGCTGATGCAGCAGCCAATCACTTATCGCTGCCTTCCTGACCGTCAATCTCTGCATATAACGGCACAAAGCGCGACCACACAAAGACCAATATCTTCAGCCAGCTCTTACTTTCCTTGTAGGAATTGGCTGAATTTATATACCCGCATATCGAATAATTCCTTAAACACTTAACAGACTTCTATTTCCTGAGTATCTTTCATGGAAGCAGGCTCAAGCAGCCTGGTTTCATATCCCCAATTACGTATCCCGCTCTAGACAAAAAAACCGGCCCATTTTTTCGACAAATTATTTAAACCCTGAATCACATGGGTAATGGAAATAAAATAAATGGAAAACTCCGAATAGAATTTAAGTATAAAAAGGAAACATCACTCAGCATGTATACGATAATTTCCATGCAGGGATAATTCCATGAGACCGTTCTTTATTATTTCTTCACTTTTCATATCAGCTACTCTGGCGAGTTGTTCTTCCTTACCTGGAGTGTCAAATCCTCCCTATTACGATTACCAGAAACGAGCTATCATTGCCAAGGGCTATCCAATAGAACGAGTTGATATGCCCCCTGGCTTTCATTACTTTTCGGCCAGCCAAGATTACACAAAGAAAGACCCCAGCATGGCCAGCAACTCAGGCAATATCACTGAAAAGTCCTACCGCTTCGTATGGAAGTCTAATCAGGATGGTAGCCGACTGATGGATACCGAGTTCAGCCTTCTGGAATTACAAACTCGCTATAAACTACCAGACACTTCCGGTTATCAATTCATTGGCGGCAAGAAGGTTCGACACGTTTTCATGTCAACCTCTGCGGCCAGGTCGGACCCAAAGGGTATCCAGGTCCAGCCATTTGCCGATGGCTGCGGAATTGGCGTAGAGCTGATCAGCCTGTCACCTGACTCCCGGTACCTGTTTGCAGGCACCTATCTGGAAAGTATCACCTGTCAGGCCAGGGCGGCGATGACGGAAGCAGACTGGCAGGTACTTCTTGAACGAGCATACCGGATCTATGGCATGAAGTGACCGTCGCCTGGCACCGTAAAGCCAGCAACAAAACGCCCTGGCTCTATGGCCAGGGCGACGCATTCCATGGTAAAGCGGCGTGGTTCACTGGTCGTGAAGTGTAAGGGTCGCTTTCTCCTGATCAGAGAAATGAACAACAAGTTGCATATCTACCTGAAGTTACACACATCTTGCGCCCATCACCAGGTAATCTTTACTGTCCATCCTTCAAGGGAACCATCAAGAAAGCCATCGATGATGGCGCCATGGTCAGCAAAAGGGCCAGGTCTCACACAGCCGCCGGGAAGAATACCATTGTTACCGTCGATACCTGGCGAGAGGCCAGAACCACCATCTGGTTCGGCCAACCAAGGCTCAAGAATGCCACCGGTGACAATATCAAGTTCATCATTACTGAGAGTACGAATGGTTGAGCCTTTCATAGTGCCCTCCAGAGCGTCTATGTGGGTCTCTGATTCTAGTCTCTCATCAACAAAGAAGTGTTACGCCGTGCAATAATAATATGTGGATATTTCTTTTCCAGTATTTTTATATTTCAATCATTAAACTCAGACGCCTTTCTTCACTATCGATCTCTATCCATTTACAACGCATCCTCTGTAGGAGAAGTCTCTGTGGGAGAAGCTTCGTCCCTGTGGTAATTTGGGCGTTATCGCACCAGTCAGAGTGCAACGAGATGGGGTTGTCTGCAATGGCCTTCCATACTCCAAACCGGAAGATCCGAGCAATAGAGCGGCGCAACGCACAGTTGCGTGCCGAACTGTTTGCCAAGCTGTTTCGCTGTATAGGGCGTGCCCCGCGCAAGGCCATGGCTCGCCTGCGCGCCTTTCGCTTCCGCCGTCGAAACTGAGGGCGTCGAAGCTGAGGGCGTCGAAGCTGAGAGCGTCGAAGCTGAGAGCAATGCTATCGGGTGTCGTGGCTGCGCAGCCCGTGAGCCGGAGCCGATAATAAATGCTGACCAAAAACAGACCACGCCATGTCCAAAGCAAACTACATCATGGTAATCGACATGTGTATAATCGATTGAAAAACAAGGAAATCATGGTGTGAATGAGGAGACTTTAACTACCTTCACAAAACAGCAAATTAACCGATGAATTTGCATTAGACATACAGCTGGGCATACAAGAATATAGCTCTTGAATTGATTCACAATTCTGCCTCCCAGGCATTAAGCCTGGGACCGCTCAATCAGGGTTTCGCTATATTGGTATGCCTCAGAAAGGCGAAACAGTACACGTGCACCTCGCTCGGTGCCAGCTAGCCTTGCATGGACAACGACTCAATCGTTCGTCGGTGTACTGGGGTACCATCAAACAATCGCCAGCCCTTAGTCGAGAAACCGTTGTTGTGGTTTGGTTCGCATTGCATCTTTCATGTATGAAAAAGGCCACCGAGAGATGGCCAGTTACGGCTATGCAGAAACAAGCGCATCAGCAGGAAACAAAAATGAATATTTACAAATACATAATCGCCACATTCAGCTTTGTAGTTACATCAATCGTAAGCGTCTGCAGTGCTGATAGCTAAATTGCCGCCTTCCGTTTGTGGGTGATTGAGCGTACTTACAGGAGGTAACCACCACCCTTTTAATGTCCTACGATCCGACGCTATCTAGTAGCGCCGTCCCATAGGAGTTGTCCACTACGCATAGCCACTTTTCCGAGATTTGTCGAAACACGTAGGTCGCCCTGCGCGAAATCTCAGTTTTCGCACCGGCTTTATCCGTGGCCTGTAGCAAAGTCTCCATGATAACGAGAGCTACATCACCTCCTTGTATAACCTGGATCTCCCCCTGTGTGACAACGATGCTGTTGTTGAAATGATCCGCAATGGCGACAAAAGCTCGGCGGATGCTCTCTTTGCCTACGACGGTCAATCCTGGCTTGACCACGAGACTGGCGTCATCCGCATAAAACTTCATCAGCTCGTCGAAGTCTTCGGCTGTGATAGCGCGATCAGCGGCCTCGATTGTCTCTTTGAGAGTTCGGGTAAGTGCGTCCATTCCTGTGCTCCTGTATGAGCCTCAGAAGCAGGAATGAAAAACCCCGCTTTTGAGGCGGGGTTCGGCTGATCGTTCGCAGCCCCACCACCTATATGAAGGCGGTAATAATTGAACTTGCGCAACGGAAACTGTAACTGTTCATGGCATGAATCTGCCGCATAAAGCCAAGAAAAGCAACTGATACAATCCTGTATGGACACATCGCTTGCCACTACACCGGCCTCCACTGATGAAGTGATCCCCTCCAGAGTTGCACAGGTTATAGTGCAGCCATCAGGAGGACAGAATGAACGAAGAGCCCACCGTCAAACGCTGGATCGGCAAGACGCACCTTGCAGTGGTTACCCTAAACTAAATCATCAATGCACACACCAAATACCTGGCCTGTACACCACTGCAGCGCGGATGTTCCGACGCATCAATGATATCTGTCAGCCTGGCAGCTCTGGTCCAGAAGATGGGGATAATAGGATGTTGCGGAGGGCGGTGCTGCAACGTGGCGAAGCTCGCTTGCGGGATTCATCTCACACTTTCCACCAGAGATTACTAGCAAGAAGGTTTGACTTACCCATCCACGCACTTTCTCGGCGATATTATGGGCACTTCTATTCACGAGAGTACGCTGGAGATCTGCACAATGTTGGCGCGTGATTTCGTCTAGAGGATGACTACCAATAGCAGGCAGGATGTCCTGGTCGAGATATAGGCGCATATGACTGGTGGTGCCACGGGAACGACCTGAATCCAGTTTTCTCTGGTACCAAAGCCTCGGCAGCATCTCGAAACAAGCACTGAGGCTTAGTGTGCTGGCCAACCGTGGCAAGGTCTATACCATCGGCCAGTAGCCAACGTCGATCCCCAGCTTCTCTGCGATCGGCTTTTCCGCAGGTGGTAGGAAACCCGCCAAGCTCTTTCCAAGGCCATTTACCATTAGACCGCTCATACCTGAGCCCAGGATGTCGAGCCGTTGCTTTTTACCCGGAAGTACAGCCCTGCCCGTCCAGCTCGCGGTAATCCTTTGCCTCTTGCTCCAATGCTACCAAGACGGTATCAGCAAGCGGCCCACGCTTGATCTGCGTTCGCTTCATTCCCGTTTCCCTACGCAGTCCATCATGTATGCCTCAAACTTGGGCATACGCGCAGGCGTACACCAAGAGGGGTGCAATAAATAAACCAGGTTACGTCAGATGATAGGACTACGGGAAAATACAGGAAAGACAAGGGGTTCGGGATACATCAGGAGATTCTGAGATATTGAATATGGTGCGGATGGGGAGACTTGAACTCCCACGCCCGAAGGCACTAGAACCTAAATCTAGCGTGTCTACCAATTCCACCACATCCGCATGGGTAGGCGGGGCCGTATTTTACGCAACCAGGCTTGCAAGTCAATCCATTACTGACCACATCGGGCATGGCGGCACGAGGTACTGCCATGCTATACACCCTGATCCCTGGTTTTATGGATCCACAACACGCTGCATTTTTTGATCTGCATCAACAAAACCACAGCAAAGCGAGGAGTATTGACTCGGGCCCTATTAAAATACGCCGCCCTTATCAGCACAGCCCTCTCTTTGTGGGCATCGAAGGATTTTTTTGTCGGTATTTTGAGTATCTTGTAAGAAGCATCCTGCGTCCTTGCCGGCATAGGCCTAACACGCAACCATGGAGTGGAGATCCGACCATGCTCAACAATATCGCCCTGGGAATGATGGTTTTCGTCGTCCTGGTCCTGTTCTACGGCATCATCGCCATTCACGATATTCCCTACGAAATCGCCAAGAAACGAGAACACCCTCATCAGGATGCTATCCACGTTGCCGGCTGGGTCAGCCTCTTCACCCTCCATGTCCTGTGGCCCTTCCTTTGGATCTGGGCGACGCTTTACCGGCCGGAACGTGGCTGGGGCTTCAACAAGATCGAGGAAGAGCAGCAACGCGAACGCAATGAACTCTCGCGCATGGAAAACGAACTGAGCCGTATGCAGCATCGTATCGCGGTCCTCGAAGCACGCCTCGAAGAACGCATGGGACACAAGGGAGAATAAAGCGCGATGGAAACGCTGATCATACTGACTTATACCGCGCTATGCGTCGCAATCTTCAAGATCTTCCGTATCCCGAAGAACAAGTGGACGATCCCCACGGCAGCCCTGGGTGGCATCATCATCCTCGCCACCCTGATCCTGGTAATGAACTACAACCACCCGTTCACCCGCCTGGTACGCCAGACCTATGTGGTCACTCCCATCGTCTCCGAAGTACGTGCTCGGGTGCAGGAGGTCAATGCCACTCCCAATACCCTGGTCAAGGCAGGAGACCCACTGATCACCCTGGATCCAACACGTTACGAGGAACGCGTCACCCAGGCCAGCGCCGAGCTGAGCGATGCCCTGCGCGGCACTGAAGGCCGCGTGGCCAGCGTGACAGAAGCCGAGGCGGCCCTGGCTGCCGCCGTAGCCCGCCGTGACCAAGCCCAACGCACCCTGAACCGCATGCTAGGTGCCTCATCAGCCTTCAGTCAGCAACGTATCGACGAGGGACGCGAGAATCTCGATACCGCCAAGGCTCAGGTGGGGCAAGCGCAAGCGGCACTGGAACGTGCTCGTTCGGCCCAGGAAACCGACGACAGCGGCATTGACCCGATTGTGCTTGCCAAACAGGCTGCCCTGGAAGAAGCAGAGCTTAACCTGAGCGATACCGTGTTGCGCGCTCCCACCGAGGGTTATCTGACCCAATTGGCGGTACGCCCCGGCATGATGGCAGTCCCCCTGCCATTACGCCCCCTGGGGGTCTTCCTGCACCAACAGGAAGGTGTGTTCACTGCAGCTTTCCGTCAGCAGTCCCTCATCCGCATCGAGAAAGGTGCCGATGCAGAGCTGATCTTTGATGCCCTGCCCGGCAAGGTCTTCGAAGCGACAGTGATAGAAGTGCTGCCAGCCATTGCTGAGTCGCAGATCACCCCCTCCGACCGCCTGCGCGGCACAGAAGCCTTCACTCAGATGGGCAACCGTGCACTGGTCACCCTGCGCCTCAAAGACGGCCAGGAATTGCCACCGTTGCCCTTGGGCGTGTCAGCCCAGGCCGCGGTGTACAGCCACCACTTCCATCATCTGTCCATTCTGCGCAAGATCCTGCTGCGCATGGTCAGCTGGCAGCACTATCTTTACGTGGATCACTGATATCTACATGGACAACTGATTACATTACCCAACAACGGAGCTTTTCCTTGAAGCCCTTTTCTCACAGCCCTTTTCTCACAGCCCTTTCCCCAGCCGGGGAAGGGCTTTATTTTTATAGGGACAAAGTTCCATTCCTTCACCACGAGACATATTCCATACATGTGGTTCCAGACTTCCCTTCGCCTTTCCCCGCGCCCACGCGGTTTTCACTTGATCACGGAAGATGTCATCTCTGCGCTGCCCATGTTGAGTGACATGCGCCATGGCCTGCTGCATGTGTTCATTCAACACACCTCCGCTTCGCTGACCATCAACGAGAATGCCGACCCCACGGTGCGTGAGGACTTCGAAAGCCACTTCAACCAGATGGTGCCAGAGGATGCGCCCTACTATCGCCACACCTATGAAGGCAGTGACGATATGCCGGCTCACCTGAAAGCCAGCCTGCTGGGACCAAGTTTGACCATTCCTGTCAGCGAAGGTCGTCTGGCGCTGGGTACCTGGCAAGGCATCTATCTGTGTGAACACCGCAACCATGGCGGTGCACGTCAATTGGTGCTGACGCTGAATGGGGAACGGCAACGCTGGCGCCCCGAGCAGCAGACGCTCGATCCTTACCGGCGCCGCTGATACTCAGGCAACCCTGGTGACACATCGGCATCAAGTTTTCATTGAAGGGAGAATGCCCCACACCTGCCCTCTACCTTGGTCGAATGACTCGCATTCAATGTCAAATTAAACAAGAAAAACTTCAAAAATTGCGACCTGCCGGCTGCACCTGGACAACGAGAGGCGTATACTTCGCTGCACCGCGACAATGGCCGAAGGCTCTGAACCTGAGCCTCCCCAATTCATCTGGATCAACCATCTAGATCAGCAACAGGGATTGGGTCACTGCCCTGCCGCGTATCGTCCCTTCCCCCGTCAAGGCTCCCCCCAACAGAGCCCCGGGTAGATGTCACGTTCAGGACTGCTTAAGGCGATGGATACGTCAATATCGCTCATCACACTCCCGCAGACCGACTCGGTTCGGCCGTGTGTGCTTGTGTTTTCGCCATCCGCCCTCCTCTCGAATTTCTCTACCCCTTCTTTCCCAGACATTTCTGTTCGGACGCATTGCGGCCGGGCACACCAGCTTCATTCATTGACTTCTGAGGCCAACCTAAATGTCGGTGTACGCCACCCTTTGCTTACTCGCTGCCATGGCGATGGCAATATCCATGATCAACGAAAAGTTCATCAAGTTTCAGACCACCATAGCGATCACCGCCGGTGCTCTGATTCTGTCGTTGATCATCGTCATTGCCGGCCACGCCAGTTGGATCACTCTTGACGATCATGCAGCAGACGCCATAAATCAGTTGAATTTCGAGGATTTCCTGTTGAAGGGAATGCTCGGATTTTTGCTGTTTGCCGGCGCACTGGGAACCAAGCTTCCCCACCTGCGCGACCAGAAATGGGAGATCGCTGTGCTGGCTATGGGCAGCACCTTGATCTCAACCTTTTTCATCGGTTTCGCTCTGTGGGGGGTTGTGCAAGTCCTCGGCATCAATTTCGGCCTGGTCTACTGCCTGCTGTTTGGTGCCCTGATCTCGCCGACGGACCCTATTGCCGTGCTGGCGATCGTCAAGAAGATGAACGCCCCGCGCCGAATATCGACTCAGGTTGAAGGTGAATCACTGTTCAATGATGGTTTCGGTCTGGTCGTTTTCGTCACTATCTACGCCATAGCCTTCGGCGGAACACAGCCTACGCTACTCGGTGTCTCTCACTTGTTCCTGCAGGAAGCCGTCGGGGGTATTCTCTATGGCTTCGTACTGGGCCAGCTGTTCCACTATCTGATTCGGAATACAAAAGAGCACTCCATCGAGTTGATGCTGACCCTGCTAGTGCCAACATCCGGCTATGTATTCGCTGAAGTGCTACATGTCTCTGGCCCATTGGCCATGGTCGTGGCTGGCCTTATCATTGGTAACCGAACCCGTCGAAAAGGCTTTTCCGAAGAAAGCCAACAGCACCTGGACCATTTCTGGGAATTGGTCGATGAATTCCTCAATGCAGTGCTGTTCCTGTTGATTGGCATGACGATGATCGCGTTCACTTTCCATCCCGAAGACTGGGTGCTGATGCTGACTGCCATTCCTCTCGTCCTGCTGGGTCGCTACATCAGCGTGCGTGCCGCCTACGTAGGTTTCAACCGCTTCCGTCGCTACAACCCTTGGTCGGTACGCATCCTCACCTGGGGCGGTCTGCGCGGTGGACTGGCTCTGGCAATGGCGATGTCTATTCCTGCCGGCATCATGGTCATACCGGAAAAGCATATCGATGTGCGTGAGATCATTCTGGTGATGACCTACTCCGTCGTGGTGTTCTCCATCTTGATCCAGGGCTCCAGCATCACCCCAATGATCGAGCGCGCCAAGGAATGGGAAGTCGAACAGTTCCGCCGCGGCAAGCGCAATTGATCGCTTAGCCTGGCAGGCTTTTCCAGACAGCGTGTTCTCGAAAGAAAAAGGGCGGCCCACATGGCCGCCCTTTTCAGTGACCCAGAGATGGATCCACTACAGGGCGCGCCCTGATCAGCAGGTTTCTGGGAGTCAGGTGACGTTCGCAGAACTCGCAGAGTTCAACATCGAAGCCTGCTTCCTCAAGCCATACCACACGGTCCAGCACCAACCACATTTCCAGTGGCCGGCGGAACAGATGGCGCACCAGTTCCCAGCGACGTACACGAGACAGCCTTTCCCAGCCTTGCGCCTCGAAGGCCGACCAATCAATGGATGGTGTCAACGCCACGTGCTTTTGGTCCGCAGCCCAATGACAGAAACCTGCAAAATCCTGGGGCAACCGCCCATGCGACAGGCTCGGAATCGGCAGATACTCGTCGATACCTGATATCTCGCGCTGGAGTTCATCAAAGCCCAGCCGCCATGCACTGGCACGTTCACGTTTGCGACGCTCGCCATGAGACGCTGTCACGGTTTCCTGTACAGACAGAGCCAAATGCTCCCGACTCAAGCACAACCCTTGACGTGTGGTCTCTTCTCGAGCCAGATGCGACAGAGGGCGATAATCCGTATACCGGGTACGTTGGTAGCAGCATGGTGCCAGCGTGACCGTCGTAGCATGCTGACGAGCCAGTTCCAATAGCCGCACATGCAGATCTCCACAGGCATGCAAGGCAACCACTGAACGACCTTCAAGCCAAGTCACGACGTCGTCCTGCATGACATCCTGGCAGGAAAGTTGCACCGCTACCCCCTGCCTATCCGCCAGGCGCTGGCCTTCATCACACAATACCCGCTGCCACTCTAGGCCGGTCACCTCGACACCATGCAGGCGCGACAGCAGACGTGCCAAGTGTCCCTTTCCTGCGCACCATTCCACCATGGGTTGCAAACCGGGTTGCAAACCGGGTGGCAACATATGAGCAGCAAACGCCGCCATTTGCTGCCACTTTCGCCCACCGACATGGTCCGCCCAGCGTGATGGCGCCTCCATGATGGCCGACAGTCGTTCAGATTCCACGCCATTGGGCACTGCGACCAGTTCGGCCAGCTCAGACACGGGCAACCATGCCGCCAAGGGCGAGTCATCAAAAGGATCATCCTGAAGACGCATGCACGTTTCATCATCCAGCTCAGTCAGACACTCGGCCAGATGCGCTACCCAGCCATACCGGGAAACATGTTGTTGCCAGGGGCTCTGACGGTGCATGAAAGGCGCAGGAGCCCACAGCCACTGCCACTCGGCCAACAGCTCCGTCAATCGCTCCAGGCGCTCAACGTGAGTGGGAAACATGGATGGGTATGACATGTAAAAGAATCAGAGTCGTTCGAGATGTTGTGTCAGCTCATCCAGCTGATCAGGGGAATAGACCGTGATGCCATGAGCCCGCAGCAAGGCGGTCGTCACTCCCTCACCGGGCCTTTTCACACCTTGAAGGTTTCCATCGTAGATGGTGGAACTGCCACAGGAAGGGCTGCCTTCTGTCAGCAGCGCCAAGCGACAATGGTGACGCTGGGCAATGGCCAGGGCCAGTTCCGCCCCCCGTCGAAAAGCATCAGTGGGGTCGTCACCTTCCTGCGTTACCAGATGGGCACGCCCGGCCAGCACATCGACGCCACTCCCCCCGAGAATCTCGGCGGCAGGCCTTGGTGTCGGTAGTCCAGCAGCAACTTCTGGGCATACCGGGACCAGCCGCCCCTCCATGCGCCAGTGCGCCAAGCGCTCGTCCAACAGCCGCTTGTGGCCAGCGTCATAGCGTACCGGCTCACCCAGCAGGCAAGCGCTTACCAGAATACGAGCCCCTTCAGTATGAGGCTCGTTATCATAGGGAATGGGCATCAGGTCTCCCGCTTACCAAATTTGCGTATCCGCATAGAAAGGACGACGAGCAGAATACCAAACAATACGGCATAAAAAGCGATTAACCATAGTAGCGCTATGGCACCGGCCCCCGGGACGACAATCAACAGAATCCCGAAGACCACTGAAGCCAGACCCGATAGGCCCATCAACCACTCACCACGCACTTCCTTGCGCAAACGAAAGGCCATAACCAATTGTGAAAGCCCTGTAACCATGGCCCAGACAGCGATATACACCAACAAAACCAGAGCCGTGATACCAGGTGAGGCAAAGGTAAGTCCGCCCACACTGATGCTTGCCAATCCCCATAGCAGCAACCAAGCCCAGTGCTTATTATGCTTCCGGCCAGCCACGGCAGTGATCACGCCTAATACGCCATCGACCAGGCAGTATGCACCAAACATGATAATCAGTACTTCCACCGTCATGGCAGGGTATATCCAGGCCAGCACTCCGAATGCAATAGCAGCGCAACCACGCAAGAACAGTACCCACCAATGCTGGGCCAACAGCCCTGCCAGGCGAGACATATCGAGAGTCTGTGTCGTCATGATATTCGTCCGTGAGATGAGAATCGCAAGAAGCAATGTAGCGGCGAGACACCTTCCATCCCGCTGACCACCTGCTTTACTCAACGTAGTGAATAAACACTCTTCATGTATGTGCTGTTTCTAGCATTGCACTGCCATGCCATCTCTCTCTGCCCCATGTTAAGCTGCGCTGCTCCAATCCCTCTCATCAGGAGTACTCCTCATGGTACAAGCTACCGCCCGCCATATTCTGGTCGACACCGAAGCCCAGTGCCTGGCCCTCAAGAGCGAAATCGAGAATGGGCTCGACTTTGCCGATGCTGCTCGCGAGCATTCCAGCTGCCCATCCGGTCGTCAGGGTGGCGAGCTCGGCAGCTTTGGCCCGGGTCAAATGGTTCGTGAGTTCGACGAAGTGGTGTTTTCTGGTGAACTGAACAAGGTCCACGGCCCGGTCAAGACGCAGTTTGGTTATCATCTGCTGGAAATCACCAGCCGCGGCTGATTTATTCAGCGATTCCCTAAGAGGACGCCGGCATGGAACTATCCTCTCCATGAACGCTCCACTCTTGGAAAATGCCTGACACTGCATGTGTCTGCGGGGGACGCTGATGTATTCAGCGTTCCCCTCGTGTCGTCCAGGGAAGGATTCTCCGGCTATGCTGGAGAAGCTACTTGGAGTTGGCATTCGCATCGTCGACCAATGAACAGGAGGTTCAGCATGCCCGTCATCGATACGCCACAACGCTACGGAACGTTCACTCGCTTTCTGCACTGGATCGTGGCCATTCTGGTCATCTGGCAATTGGTCACAGCTTCCGTTACCGCTCTGGCAGAAGACTCCGCCCTGGATGAGCTGCTCTGGGCGACTCACAAACCTGTCGGTTTCACCATTCTGACACTGATGGTACTGCGCCTGATCTGGGCATTGTTCAACCTCTCTCGCCGCCCGGCCAGTATCAGCGCCCTTGCCCGCCTGGGCCATATCGCGTTGTATGCCTTGTTGCTGATCATCCCGGCACTGGCACTGCTGCGTCAGTATGGTTCGGGACGCGCTTTCGAGCCCTTCGGCCTGCCTCTGATGTCCGGTTTCGAAGGAGGCAAGATCGAATGGATGATGGCTCCTGCCAACCTGTTGCATGGCTGGCTGGGCTGGACACTGTTCGTTCTCGCACTGGGGCATGTGCTGATGACGTTCCATCGCCGCTTCAGCCGCAAGAGCGAAGATGTAATGCCACGCATGCTGGATGTATCGTCCCGCTGAGACAGCCTCCCATCTCTTCCAGCGGATGTGGGTCATGTCATGACGTTCAAGGAGTCACCCATGCAGGAAGCACGGCCAGCGCCAATGATCGAGGTCAAAGGGCTCACCAAGACCTATGGTGGAGGCTTCACGGCGCTCAAGAGCATCGACCTGGACATTCGCCGTGGTGAAATCTTTGCGCTGCTTGGGCCCAACGGTGCGGGAAAGACCACGCTGATCAGCATCATCTGCGGCCTGGTCAACCCATCCTCTGGCCATGTTCGGGTAGCGGGTCATGACATCATCAGCGACTTTCGTGCCGCGCGCTCGTATATCGGCCTTGTCCCGCAGGAGTTGACCAATGAAGCCTTCTCCACCGTATGGGACAGCGTCAGCTTCAGCCGTGGTCTGTTCGGCAAACCCCGCAATCCTGCTCACATCGAGCAGGTGCTGCGCTCGCTGAGCCTATGGGACAAGCGCAAGAACCGCCTGATCACCTTGTCCGGGGGCATGAAGCGCCGGGTATTGATCGCCAAGGCACTGGCTCACGAGCCTGACGTCCTGTTCCTCGATGAGCCCACTGCCGGTGTTGATGTCGAGCTGCGCCGCGACATGTGGGAGGTAGTGCGCGAGCTGAGAGACAACGGTGTCACCATCATTCTCACGACGCATTACATTGAAGAAGCCGAGGAAATGGCCGACCGCATCGGGGTCATCCGCTCCGGCGAGCTGGTATTGGTGGAAGAGAAGCACGCCCTGATGCGCAGCCTCGGACGCAAGGAGCTTACCCTGCAGCTGCGCCAGCCGCTCGATGAAGTCCCGGAATCCCTGACCCGCTTCGGACTGGCCTTGGCCGATGATGGTCATGCCCTGGTGTATACCTACGACGATACCAGCGTCACGAGCGACAGCGATGGCCATGATGGCGGAGAACATGGCACAGAAGAACATGACATTGAAGGACAAAGCGGTATCGCCAAGCTGCTGGCCGGACTCGACAATGCCGGTGTCGGCGTCAAGGATCTCTATACCCGGCAAAGCTCTCTGGAAGAGATCTTTGTCAGCCTGGTGCAGGAGCGCAAGGAATGAACGTCACCTCGATCAAGACGATCTATGTCGCCGAAATGGCTCGCAGCCTGCGTACGATACTGCAGAGTGTCGTCTCCCCCGTAGTATCGACATCGCTGTATTTCGTTGTCTTTGGTTCCGCGATCGGTGCCCGTATCACCCAAGTGGAAGGCATTCCCTACGGCGCGTTCATTGTCCCTGGTCTGATCATGCTCATGCTGCTGACCCAAAGCGTGAGCAATGCTTCCTTCGGTATTTTCTTTCCTCGCTTCACTGGCTCCATCTACGAGATTCTATCGGCCCCTATCTCACCGCTGGAAATCGTGCTGGGCTTTGTCACCGCCGCCGCGACCAAATCCGTTGTACTGGGGCTGATTGTACTGGCCACTGCCAGCCTGTTCGTGCCGTTCACCATCCAGCACCCCGCCGTGATGCTGCTGTTCCTGGTGCTGACCGCGCTGACCTTCAGTCTGCTCGGCTTCATCATCGGCATCTGGGCCGATGGCTTCGAGAAATTGCAGCTGGTGCCACTGTTGATCATCACTCCCCTGACCTTTCTCGGCGGCACCTTCTACTCTATCGACATGCTGCCACCGACATGGCAGATCGTGACGTTATTCAATCCCGTGGTCTATCTCGTTTCGGGTTTCCGCTGGAGCTTCTACGGCCAGGGCGATGTCAGCATCTGGATCAGCCTGCTGATGATCGTTCTGTTCATGCTGCTGGCCCTGCTGGTGATTCATGCCATCTTCCGCAGTGGTTATCGACTCAAGCCTTGAGTGCTATCATCGGCGGCCGCATCGCATTCGATGACGCCGCCCTTATTGATTGAATTCAGGATGAGAAGCATCCATGCCCATTTCCGCCTGTGTCATCCAGCGCCTCGACAAAGCCGATAGCGACAGCCCTGCCCGCCTGGTCAGCGCCTCCGAGCCACATCCGCAAAGCGATGCACTCGATGGCCTGATCACACGGCTTTCGGACGCTTACCATGGCAAGTCCAAGCGCTGGGGACGTCTTGTCGAACCGAGCGACAGCGAAAGTCCGTTTCCCGCCGAACTGGCCGCCTATGCAGAAGGCTCGCTGGGCCTGGTAGCCCTGGCCAACCAGCTTGGCGAGCGCCTGACCGGGCTGGTGGACGACCATCTGCCCACGGGAGGCCATCTGATCCTGGCCGACCAGCAACAGGGCGAAACCCGCAGCCTGTTGCTGGCACTGGTCCATCATCGTGATGGCTTTGTCATCGGCAATGACCAGCAGGTGGCTATCAGCGGCCAGATCAATCACACCCAGATGTCACTGGCACTGCGCATCAATCTAAGCCAGTGGCAACAGGGAGGTCCTTCCAGCCAATACCTTTCCCTGCTCGCCGACCGTGGCGGCCAGAAACTCGCCGATGACATGCAGGCATTGCTCGGCATCACTGATGGCGTCGATCCCAAGAGCGAGACACGCACACTGCTCAAGGCATTCAGTGACTTCGTCGAAAAGGAAGACATGGAAGAACAGGCTTCCCGGGAAAAGACCGATGCGCTGATCGACTATGCCAGCGATCAGGCCAGCCGTGGCGAATCCATCACCCTGGAAGAGCTGTCAGCCCTGGTCGATGACAAGCAACCCAAGGCCTTCTATGAGCACATTCGCAACGCCGACTACGGCCTGTCCCCGGAAATTCCACCAGACAAGCGTACGCTCAGCCAATTCCGGCGCTTCACCGGACGCGCGGAAGGCGTATCGATCAGCTTTGACTCCCACCTGCTCGGCAATAGCATCGAATACGACGAAGAGCGCGATCGACTGATCATCAAGAAGCTGCCCAACAAGCTCAAGGAACAACTCCAAAGCAAGTGATGCAACAGTTCTAACTTCCTCCCGAAGGAAACGCTGAATAAATCAGCCGAGCGTGATGAAGGCTATGTTCGTTCCCGACGAACCATCGCACTTCCCACATCCATGTGGGTCGCACAAGGCGCATGGAGCGCAACAACCGGAGCCTATGGGGTATAGGTGAGGATTGTGAGCACCGCACACCAATTCGCCGGGAGCGAATTGGAACATCCTTCGGATGGCCCGAAGGGTAGCTGCCATGGATGGCGGCTATAGCCCAGTGATTCGCACGCGTAGGCATTTATGCAGTGTTTCCTCTATTCGAACAAGGCTAATTGGCGGTCGACCAGCGCGCTGAAATCATCGCCGACGAAAGGCAAGATGGCATCTGCCACCGGCTGCAACTGACGAGTCAGGTAGTGATCGGTATCGATGGAAGAATGGCGAGCCTCCAGTGGCTCAGGGCCCGCCAAAGTCATCACATAGCTGATCCAGCCCCCGCTCTGATAGCGTCTCGGACGCCCTAGACGCTGATTTTCTGCATCGGCCAACCGTGCTGCGCGAACATGAGGCGGCACATTGCGCTGATACTCTTCCAGCTTGCGGCGCAAGCGCTTGCGATAGACCAGGTGCGCTTCACTGTCTTGCGTCAGAGGGCCGGTCAGATGATCGCGCACATACTGGCGCACGTAATCCCGGTAGGGTTCACCGACAAAGATGCGCCGATAGAGCTCTCGCTGGAACTCCTGGGCCAACGGCGTCCAGTCGGTACGCACCGTTTCCATGCCCTTGAACACCACCCGCTCACCCTCGGCAGCCTGGACAAGACCCGCATAGCGTTTCTTGCTGCCGGATTCCGCGCCACGAATTCTCGGCATCAGAAAACGGCGGTAATGTGTCTCGAACTGCAACTCCAGCACGCTATCGAGGCCAAATGCCTGCTTCAGATGCTCGCGCCACCACTGGTTGACCCGTGTCGCCAGCGCCTCGCCGATGGCTGCCGCCTCCTGTTCTTCATGGGCATGGCCCAACCATACGAAGGTGGAATCGGTATCCCCATAGATCACGGTATACCCTTCGCTTTCAATCAGCCCCCGAGTCTGCTGCATGATCTCGTGCCCCCGGCAGGTGATAGAGGATGCCAGCCGCGAATCGAAGAAGCGACACCCGTTGGAGCCAAGTACACCGTAGAAACTGTTCATGATGATCTTCAATGCCTGGGACAGGGGCCCGTTACCATCTGCCTTGGCCTGCTCGCGGCCTTGCCAGACACGCTCCACGATAGCCGGCAGCGCATGCCGGGTACGCGAAAAGCGCGCCCCCCTGAAGCCATCCACCGTGGCATCTTCGTTGCTATCGGCCAGGCCTTCCACCAGCCCCACAGGATCAATCAGGAAGCTGCGAATGATCGAGGGATAGAGGCTCTTGAAATCGAGTACCAACACCGAATCGTAGAGCCCCGGACGCGAGTCCATGACGAAGCCGCCAGGACTTTCCCCCTTCAGTCCATCGCCAAGATTGGGCGCCACCAGCCCAAGGCGATGCATCTGAGGCAGGTAGAGATGGGTAAAAGCAGCCACCGAGCCCCCGCTACGATCCACCGGCAGCCCGGTGACCGTTGCCCGCTCGAGAAGGAAGTCCATCAATTCAGCCTTGCTGAAGATACGCGTCACCAGCTCGCAATCATGCAGGTTGTAACGCGCCAGGGCAGGCTTGTCTTGCTCGAACATGCGCTGGATTTCCGCCAGGCGCTGGTAGGGGTTGTCGATATTCTTGCCTTCGCCCAGCAGTTTCTGTGCCACGCTTTCCAGGCTGAACGAAGGAAAATGCCAGGTTGCCGAACGCAGTGCCTCGATGCCATCGATGATCAAGCGCCCCGCAGCCTCGGCAAAGTAATAGCCTTCGCGATTGCCATGAGCACGCCACTCCAGCTCCGCACCGTCACGCCCCAGGCGCAGAGGGATGCCGAGTTGCAAGGCATGTTCGCGCAGAATACGCAGATCGAACTGCACCAGGTTCCAGCCAATGATGGCATCCGGGTCATGCTCCCTGAACCAGGCATTGAGCCGCTCGAGCATCATCCCGGGGCTGGAGCAGTATTCCAGCGCGAAATCGATGTCGTCCCCCGGTGGCAGCTGCTCCACGGTTGCCAGCATGTAGACCTGACGCTGCCCGACACCTTCCAGAGCGATGGAGTACAGCTCGCCCCTGGCGCTGGTCTCGATATCCAGCGATACCGTCGTCAATGTGGGGCGATATCGCGGAGCAGGACGCAAACGTGCGTGATGAAGCCCTCCGTTACCATCCGCTTCCCCGACCACCCAGACTGGCGCGGTGATGAAGCGCTCCATCAAGTAGCGCTCCGGTGGACGAATATCCGCCTCATAGCAGGTCACGCCCCGTTCATTCAGGCGCCTTTCCAGCTGCACCAACTGGCGATAATGCGCGCAGTACAGCCCCAGCACCGGACGCTGATGGAAATCCTTGAGCTTCAATTCACGTAGCTGGACAGCAGAGAACCCATCACCGTCTGCCAACAGCGATTCCACCACAGCACGCTTGTCTGCAGGCACAAAGGCCACTGCAGTCTGGGCTGGCAGACATACCCGAACAGGCCCATTATCGCTGGCCAGCCACAGCTCGACCCTGGTGCCTTGTGGTGTGTCCTGCCAATGCCGCGTCAATACAAAAGCCTGTCGTGGGATACTCACCTGAGGTCTCCCACCTCGACGACCATGTCCGGAATGAACATCGGCGGATCGAATTCGTCGGGATAGCCACCAGGATTCGCCAGCACCCGAGTACCAGCCACTTCGATATCCACCGAGTCGTGCACATGGCCATGCAACCACAAGGTGGCAGAGCCCATCAGATGGCTCAAGTCCGAAGCAAAGGCCGGCGACAGCTCATCGCCTTGGTAGCGCTCGGGAATGCAGGCCGCCAGCGGTGCATGGTGACTGACCACCACGCGAAGCCCGTTGAAAGGTTTCGCCAGATGCTCGCTCAGCCAGCTCAACGCCTGCTGATGCAGACGCACACTTTCTTCTGGCGAGTACACTTCACCATCCGGTTGTTCGACGATGGCAAAATCCGGCATCAAGCGTAATGCTGCGGAAAGCGTCTCTGCGGGAATCTCCTCACGCTGCTGCTGCGGACGCTCATCATAGAGTGCAAAATCGGTCCATAGTGTCGTACCGAGGAAACGCACTCCGCCGATGTCGACACTCTCGTTATCGAGCAGATGGATTCCCAGGCGTGCCGCATGCTCGCGCATTTCGGCTCGCAGAGGCGTCATGCGATGACGATAGAACTCATGGTTGCCTGGCACATAGATGACCGGCTGTCCGGGAAAACGCTGCGCAGCCCAATCCAGGCCAGCCAGACCGACATGAATATCGCCAGCCAGCACCACCACATCCGCATCGACGTCAGGTAGCTCCCGCTCCCCACCGAAATGCTCCAGATGCAGGTCTGACAGTATCCTGAGGCGCATGACCTATCTCCGAGTTGCCTTGAACCAGGGGTTGCGGCCGTGCTCACCACCCACTCACGCTCGAAGGTCTGGAAACACTGCCGGCCAACAACTGGCTATCCATACAGTGAACAATTATAGAATGGCCTCGCTTTCCATGCTATCGGTAACGTTTTCGGGCGGGGTTGCCGTCAGATAGCACGGCTGCTCATGGCCAGCTTAACGCCCAAGGCGATGAACAACGCTCCAAGGCCACGCTCACACCATAAGCCCAGGCGCTGATTGCCTTTCAGTGCGCTCACCAGGCGTGCCCCCGCCATTACCAAAGGGGGTTCGATCACAGCGGCCACCGCAATGATCAGGAAGCCATGCAACGCCAGTTGCAGACTGGCGGGACCAGCCCCCGGCACCACGAACTGAGGCAGGAAGGCCAGAAAGAAGATGGCCACCTTGGGGTTGAGCAACGAGATCAGGATACCCTGGCGATAGATATTGCCCGGGCGCAGCGCCGGTGGGGCCTGATGCGCTTGCCCTTCAGCAGCAGGACGTGCGCGCAGCGCCTGAATACCCAGCCATACCAGATAAGCCGCCCCCACCCATTTGACAATGGTAAAGGCCGTGGCGGATGTCGCCAGAATCGCCGACAGGCCAAGTGCCGCCATCAACACATGCACCCCTGCACCACTCCACACACCGAACATGGCGGCGAAACCACCACGTCGCCCATGCCGCGCCGTCTGGCCAAGGATAAATGCCATGTCCGGCCCAGGAGACAGATTGAGCAAGATCGCCGCAATCAGAAAGGTGGTCCAGTGCGCCAAGGAGTAGTCGAGCATTGCCGTGCCTGCGGATACGTGAAGAACGGGGAAGGGATAGACGAGACATTTGAGATTATAGGCGCGGCACAACAAAATCCAGTTCGGTGGACGAGGTCAGCATTTCCTCAACAAATAGATATCCATGATCCAGCCGTGCTGTTCGCGCAGGGCTGCCCGGCGTTCGGTGATCAATGGACCGACATCGGCCAGTGGGCCATCAATCAGGCTTTGCTTGCCCATCCCCAGATAGGCGCCCCACCAGATATACAAGCCTTCAGGAGGCAGTGCTTCAAACGCTCCCCCACTGTCGAGCATGACAGCGACCGTAGCCGCATCATCAGGCCAGCCACGCTCGCGCAGACGACGTCCGGTGGTGATCTGTATGGGTTCTGCGAGTGCATTGAGGGGTATGCGGTGTTCTGCCGTGAGCACTTGCAGGCTGGTGATGCCCGGCACCACCTTTACCTCGACCTCTCGCCCGGAGGCACTCAGTCGTCCTGCAATACGCAGGCTGCTGTCATAGAGCGACGGATCGCCCCACACCAGCATGCCGACCAGGCCACCTTCGGGCAGATACCGGTCCATCAGTTCCGCCCAGACATCGGCAATCGCAGCATGCCAAGCATCCACCGCGTCCAGGTACTCAGCCTGTGCATCGCGCCCTGGCAGATCGAACTCCACGATCCGAGTACGCTCGAGGTCTGTCACAAGGTTACGGCACAACAGACGTCGCAGGTCCACCAGGTCCGACTTGGCCTCTCCCTTGCGCGGCAGCAGGACAAGATCAGCGGCATTGAGCGCACGCACTGCGGCCAGGGTGACATGATCGGGGTTGCCGGTACCGATGCCAATCAGGGAAAGCTGGATCATGCGCCCCTTTCTCCTTTCTCACACCCGACCTTCTCACGCCCGCCTGTCTCACTCCTGCTGTTCCCATGTTCATCTTTGCCGATCTCAACTTCATCGGTAGCAGGCATCGCAAAAGGGGAATCAGCAGACTGCGGACGGAAGCGGCGGTCATAGCCGATCGCATACAAACAACTTTCCTGGAAGTCTTCGCTTTGCAGCACCGGCCCAACCACAATCAGTGCCGTTCTCTGCATGCTCTCATCCACCTGGGATGCCACACTTGCGAGGTGTCCCCGAACGATGCGTTGATCAGGCCAGCTGGCCCGCCAGACGATGGCGACCGGACAATCCACGCCATAGAACGGCAATAACTCCTCCACCAGTCGGGCAAGGTTGTGGATGGAGAGATGAATGGCCAAGGTAGTGCCGGTTCTCGCAAAGTTGGCCAGTGTCTCACCGTCGGGCATAGGGCTGGCACGCCCCGAGGTTCGGGTCAGAACAACAGACTGCGCGACCCCTGGCAGCGTCAATTCCTGTCCCAGTGCCGCCGCAGCGGCGGCAAACGATGGCACGCCAGGCGTCAGCGTATAGGGGATGTCCAGTTCGCGCAGCCGACGCAGTTGCTCACCCGTGGCAGACCATACGGACAGGTCGCCGGAATGCAGTCGAGCCACATCCAGACCGGCGGCATGTGCACGACGCATCTCTGCAATGATCTCGTCCAGGGACAAGGGAGCCGTATTGATGACACGAGCATCTTGCGGGCAATGCTCGAGTATCTGCTCCGGCACCAATGATCCGGCGTAAAGGCATACCGGACACGCGGCGATGAGGTCTCGCCCGCGCAATGTCAGCAGGTCTGGGGCGCCGGGGCCAGCACCGATGAAATGTACTGTCATGTCATGACTCCTCTTGCCACTGCAGCCGTTGCCATACGGTCTGCCGAAATCAGGCGTGGGCCAAGCAGTTGCCCGCCAGGGCCCGCGGCTGCCAGCGCCACGGCCTCGGCGACACTGCCCGAGCCCCGTGCCTTCAGGCTATGCGTGGAACGGGTGAGCGTGGTCATCGCCGGCAGAACCGCATCTGGAATATTCAGCACCTCGGTGCCACGTTGATGCCCCAATTGCTGGACCAGCGAGCACATGCTGTCGGCCACCGCCAAGCGGTCGACACCACCAAACTGTGTTTCAAGCTGATCCAGCACTTCACTCAACGATGACAGCAACGCCCCCTGGCGAAAGCCAAAACCTGCCACCAGTACCAGGTTATCCATTACCGTTATCGCCTCCCCCCACGACGTCATCGCGTTACCCGCCACTGCACGATGGGATAGCTGCCCTTCCAGCCTCGCCGTGTGCCAAGTGCTGCAGCGGATGCCAGTTCCAGGCGCAGGAGTTCGCCACCTGCTTGCTGCTGCCAATGAGCCAGCAAGGATTCCGACTCCAGGGTCACGGCATTGGCCACCAGGCGAGTGCCAGCCGGCAACTGCTGCCACAACGTTTCCAGCAGTGTCTGCGATAGCCCGCCTCCGACAAATACCGCGTCTGGCAGGGGCTGATTGCTCAATACTTCCGGGGCTCGTCCTTCGACGACTTCGAGCCAGTCGACTCCCAGTACCTCGGCATTGCGCCGCGCCCTGGCCGCACGCTGTTCATCGCACTCGAATGCCAGCGCCTGATTATGCGGATGCGCCAGCAACCACTCGATCGCAATCGATCCGGATCCTGTGCCGATATCCCACAGCCGCTCCCCTGGTGCAGGGGCCAACGCAGCCAGTGTCATGGCGCGCACCGTTTGCTTGGTGATCTGGCCATCATGTTCGAACAGGTCATCCGGCAGGCCGGGTGTCAGCGGTATAGCCAAACCGTCGCCATCCACACTCAGGCCCACGGCAAGCGGATGCGCCATGTCATCCGGCAAGATGGCATCTGCCCGCACGCAACGTAGCCGTTCACTCTCTCCGCCCAGGGCTTCCAATATGTGCAATTGTGAGGCCCCGAAGCCAAGACGCACCAGCAAGGCAGCCAGTTCGGCTACTGCCTCGGCGTCTCTCAACAGCACCAGCAAACGGCGTCCACGATGCAAGTATGGCCGAATGCGCGTCAGCGGCCTGGCATGCAGCCCCAGGCATGAACAGCGTTCCAGCGGCCAGCCCAGGTGAGCTGCCGCCAGGCTGAAAGTGGAAGGCTGTGGCATCGCTTGCCACTCTTCAGCTCGCAGATGACGCGCCAAGATCGAGCCAGCGCCAAACCAGAACGGATCCCCGGATACCAGCATCACGACCTTGCGTCTGCGCTTGGGCAATACGCGCTCAGCCCATGCACGTTCGGCCAATGCACGTTCAGCCAATAAAAGCGGAATGCCGTCGGCAAAGGGTACCGGCCATTCCCGTACCTCGGCATCCAGCGGCGGCAGCAGACGCAGATGGCGACGCGCACCGAAGATGACATCAGCACTTTCCAACACATATCGGCTTGCTGGAGTCAGGCTCTCTGTGCCACCCTCGCCCCAACCGAGAAAGGTCAGCCAGGGAGCGTTGTCAACGTCAGCCATCATGAGAGTCCTGATTCTGGGGGGAACCACTGAAGCCAGTGCCCTGGCCAATGCCTTGGCCGAGCGCGCAATCCCTGCGCTGTTCAGCTATGCCGGTCGCGTGGCAACACCCAAGGTGCAGCCATTGCCGACACGTATTGGCGGATTCGGTGGCGTCGACGGCCTGGCGGCTTTCCTGGCGCAACAGCGCATCACTCACCTGATCGATGCTACCCACCCCTTCGCCGCCCAGATGAGCCAGCATGCCGTCGCGGCGGC
Organism: Halomonas binhaiensis; assembly: GCF_008329985.2. Lineage (NCBI taxonomy): Bacteria > Pseudomonadati > Pseudomonadota > Gammaproteobacteria > Oceanospirillales > Halomonadaceae > Halomonas > Halomonas binhaiensis. Next base: position 1,777,463 of record NZ_CP038437.2, on the reverse strand, counting down.
CAGGCTCAGTGGCATTCCCTGCATCGCGTTGACTCGGCCACCCTGGCAACCGGTGTCTGGCGATCGCTGGAATCGAGTTGCCAGCATAGAGGCCGCTGTCGACGCTCTGGCAGGCCCTTCCCGACGGATACTGCTGGCCATCGGCCGCATGCACCTCGCCAGCTTTGCCTCCCAGCCCCAGCACCACTATCTGCTCAGGCTGGTCGATGAACCCAGTACGCCACCACCACTGCCCCATCACCGCGTGATCGTTGACCGAGGTCCCTTCACGCTCGACAACGACCTGCAACTGCTGCGGGAGCATCACATTGAATGCCTGGTGTGCAAGAACTCCGGTGGAGAAGGGGCCATGTCCAAGCTCATCGCCGCCCGCCAACTGGGGCTGTCGGTGGTAATGGTCGAGCGTCACTCGCCGCCGCAGCGGCAGGAAGTCCATAGCGTTGACCGCGTTCTGGCCTGGCTCGCTCATGACACTGTCTCTGATGGGACTGAACAAGGTGCATAAAAACGAGGCGTATAGACCAGCGGGTCTCCAGCATGCTGGATACAGCGCGTCAGACTGGAACCGACAATCACCAGCGTGCGCATGTCGGCCATATCTGGCGTAGCCTCACCGAGCGTCGTGACCTGAATACGTTCCTCGGCCGTGGATACCGCCCGGGCAAATACGATCAATCGCTGTGCACCACAGGCTTCCCGCAATACCGTCAGGGCACGTCCGAACCCTTCTGGCCTGGCCTTGGAGCGCGGGTTGTAGAACGCCATGGCGAAATCCGCCTCGGCGGCCAGACGCAGCCGCTTTTCGATCAAGGTCCAGGGTTTCAGGTTGTCGGACAGATTGATGCAGCAGAAGTCATGCCCCAGCGGAGCCCCTACCCGAGCGCTGGCCGCCAGCATGGCGGAAATACCCGGTAATACCTGGATATCCAGTGATCGCCAGTCAGGCGTCTCTGGTGCCGAGTTCTCCAAAGCCTCGAACACTGCCGCCGCCATGGCGAATACCCCCGGATCACCCGAAGAGACGACCACCACCCGGTGGCCATCGGCGGCCATCTGCAAGGCATGTTCGGCACGCCGGATCTCTTCACGATTGTCCGAGCCGTGACGCACCAGCCCTGGTCGTGCCGGCACTCGCCCGACATACGGCACATAGCCCACGACATCGGTTGCCTGCGCCAGTACGGCAGACACTTCTGGTGTGACCATCGTCTCGGCACCCGGGCCCAGCCCGACAATTTTCAGCCAGCCACTCATGGTCTTCTCCCATTGCCATGGATCAGCAGAATGGAGAAATACGGCACACTGCCGCTGACCTCAGTGAATGGCACCACCCGTTCCTGGGGCATGGCGGCATACTCGATCAACCAGGCCTCATCTTCTCGCCCTGCCCGTGCCAATGCCCGCCGGAGTTTGTCCAACTGGCGACCGATCTTCATCACCACCAGGGCATCGGTCTGGGCAATGCGCTCAGCCAAAGCATCTTCCGGCAATGTGCCCATCGCTACGGTCAGCACATCATCGCCCCAGGTCACCGGCCGTGCGGATGCCGTCCACGCCGCGGACATCCCCGTGATGCCAGGTACCACCGACAGCGCCACCCGCCCCTGCAAACGCGTGTACAAGTGCATGAAGGAACCGTAGAAGAAAGGATCGCCTTCACACAGCACCACCACATCACGGCCTGCATCGGTAATCTCAATCAGTTGCGCCACGCTGCGTGCATAGAAAGCGGATAGCAGCTCGTTATAGCGGGGGTCATCGAAGGGAATCTCAGTGGTGACCGGGTATTCCATCGGCAGTTCGACAGCGCCCTCTGCCAGCAGGCCTTCGACAATGCTGCGCGCGTGACCCGTCCGGCCTTTCTTGCGGAAGTAGGCGACATGTGACGCCTGGCGAATCAGGCGATCTGCCCTCACGCTCATCAGATCCTGGCTGCCGGGCCCAAGGCCAACCCCGTATATGGTTCCCTGTGTCATTCGCTGCGGTCCGCCATGGCATTGATCGCGGCTACCGTCACGGCACTGCCACCGAGCCGCCCTTCGACGATGCAGCATGCCAGTGATGCGCGCTCCCACAACGCCTGCTTGGATTCAGCCGCCCCGACGAAACCGACCGGACAACCGATAATGGCAGCAGGACGAGGGCACTGCGGGTCTTCCAGCATGTTGAGCAGATGGAACAGTGCCGTCGGCGCATTGCCTATCGCCACGACCGCGTCCTTCAGATAAGGGCGCCACAGCTCCACGGCAGCCGCAGAGCGCGTGTTGGACATTTCCTGGGCCAGGCTGGGCACGCGCTCATCGTGCAGGGTGCAGACAATCGCATTGTCCCGCGGCAGGCGTTTGCGCGTGATGCCTTCGGAAACCATGCGCGCATCACACAGAACCGGCGCGCCCTGCTCCAGCGCCTGCCGCGCCCTGTTCACCACATCGCCGCGAAAGTGAATGTGTGCAGCAAGCTCCACCAGCCCGCTGGCATGGATCATGCGTACCGCCACCGGCTCTTCTTCTACTGAGAAGCGTTCCAGTTCGGACTCACGTCGAATGGTGGCGAAGGACTCTTGGTAGATCGCCGGTCCATCTGTTTCATAGACGTGGGGCATCATCCATCCTCTTCATGTAGGTTCTTCAAATTCAAGCAGCTACTTAAAGCTCAAGTAGATACTTAAAATTCAGTTAAGTGATCAAAATTCAAGTCGATTCTTCAGATAAGCAATAACGTCGGATTCGCTGAGGCCCGTCATGTCTGGTGTGCCGTCTGCACGGCCATTCAGCACCACGTCGTAACGACCGCCGCGCCCCACCAGGCTTACCTCGGCCGCCTGGCGACGGGCACACCCCTTGGAACACCCGGACACATGCAGCGTGCCCTGGGCCAGGCGGCTGATACCTTCGGCCAGGCCCAGAGTCGCAACGCTGGCCTGTTCGCAATACGGAGACCCAGGACACGCATCCATCGACAAGCGGGGATCCCTGTTATCGTGCAGCAGGCCAGCAACAGGCATGGCGGGAGCGCCGATGATCAGCAAACGACGCCAGGGCGTCACCCGTACAGAGGTAACGGACTCAGGTTCAAGCGCAGTGCGTAACACGCTGGCCGCGACCCGCCCGAATGGCAGGCCCAGCAACATGCCTTGCGCTTGCTTCTCCTGAACCAGGCTGCCCAGAGCCAAGCCGTCGCGAGCCCTGGCTGGTGCCTGTGTTGCCAGCGCCCAGGAGGGTAATGGCGCGTCATGACGGCACATGCGTCCAGCATCCCGCCCGCCACTCTCGACGAACCAGTGCGCCAGGCGAATCAGCTGCTCAACTGCGGCGTCGACCGAGGGCACAGGGGTACCCAAGTCATACCCGTCGGCCCGCACCAGCAACGTTCCCGCTGCGCTCTGTTCCAGTCGAAAATCCGCCGAGACTTCGCTCAGCAGCGGGCATCCGCTGGCATCAATGGCAAAGCCTATCTTGCCCGGCAATTCCGGCAGTTCATCACGACGCGCGGACAATAGGCGAGCCACTTCATGTGTCGCATCACCGGCCTGCCAATCAGGTGCCAACAGCAAGGGCGGCAGGCGTTCGCAACGAGGATCCGGGTCAACCAGTGCATGCTCGACAAGGAACGCCATCAAACTACGCCAGACAGCTTCGGATACACCCCGCAGCTGCAGGTTGGCCCGATTGGTGAGCTCTATCAGCCCACTGCCGAAGCGCTCTGCTGCCTCACACAGCGCCAGCATCTGGATACGCGTCAATTGGCCGAGAGGGGGACGTATGCGCACCAGCAGACCATCGCCAGTCGGCATCGGTCGCCATGCTCCGGGACACCAGCCCTTGATGCGCGGCTGCTCAACGGCCATGCGTACCCGCCTCCCTGCTCTCATCCATCTCGAGCAACAGGTCCTGCAAGGCCAGATCACGTTGCTCGGGGTCTTGCCACAATCCACGCTGGGCAGCTTCCAGCAGGCGCTCGGCCATTTCTTCCAATGCCGCAGCATTATGTGCACGCAGGAACTGCTGGTTGCCGGGATCCAGTACCAATGCATCGGTGACTTGGGCGTACTGATAGTCCTCGACCAGATTGGTGGTGGCATCGTAGGCAAACAGGTAATCCACCGTGGCCGCCATCTCCGCAGCCCCCTTGTAGCCATGCTCGCGCATGGCATGGATCCATTTGGGATTGAGCACACGGGAACGCATCACCCGGGCAAGCTCCTGCTTGAGCGTGCGGATCTTCGGATGAGCCGGATTGGCATGATCGGCGTGATAGATGAGCGGCTGACTCACGCCAAGAAAACGACTGGCATTGGCCATGCCACCCTGAAAGGCGTAATAGTTGTTCGAGTCGAGGATATCGTGTTCGCGGTTGTCCTGATTGTGAAGCACCGCCTCCAACCCCTTGAGCTGCTGTTCCAGCGCGTCCCGGGCGACGACACCCTCCTCGCCGGACTGACCATAGGCATAGGCCCCGGCCTTGAGGTAGGCCTGCGCCAGGTCGTCGGCGTCATCCCAAGCACGATTGTCGATCAGACGGTTTAGTCCTGTCCCGTATTCTCCAGGCTTGCTGCCGAACACCCGGTAACTGGCTTCACGCTCGGCGATATCGCGCGCCACACCCTGGCGCTCAAGTTGCTGGCGTCGTTCCAGGACGGCCTCACGAATGGTATTGGCGTTGCCAGGCTCTTCGTATCTGGCTACCGCCTGTACCGCAGCATCAAACAGGCGAATGACATTGGGAAAGGCATCACGGAAGAACCCGGATACTCGTAAAGTGACATCCACCCGAGGACGCTGCAGCAGCATGGCCGGGATCACCTCGACATCGATGACCCGCCGGGAACCCATCGACCACACCGGACGCACCCCCATCAGGGCCAATGCCTGGGCAATGTCATCGCCTCCCGTACGCATGGTGGCCGTTCCCCAGATCGACAGCCCCAGCCGACGCGGGTAGTCGCCGTTATCCTGCAGATAACGCTCCACGAATGCCTGGGCCGATTTCTCGCCCAGCGACCAGGCCGCCGGCGACGGGATAGAACGATTATCCACGCTGAAGAAATTGCGTCCGGTGGGCAGAACATCCAGACGCCCACGGCTGGGAGCACCACTAGGGCCAGGTGGTACAAAGTACCCTTCAAGCCCATCCAACAAAGACTGAATCTCCATCCTGACACCCTGCTGCATGGCCACCCACCATGTCTCCCGGGCATGGCGGCATTGCTCGGCAGTAGAGGGATAATCAACCGCCAGCGTATCCAGGCATCCCTGCTCCACCACATAGGCCGCCACCAGCTGATGAGCCAGCAATTCCAGGCGCTCTCGGGTATCCGCAGCACTGCGCCAGACAGAAGGACTCAGCTCAGCCAGAACCTGAGGCTTCGGGCCCCTCCAGGTCTCGTTGCCCGCCATCAGCGGATCGAACGGTCGATCTCCGTCCTGAAGCAAGCCCAGATCGTCAGCCAGATTGTGTAACAGGCCCCGCCGGAGCGGCCCTTCTCCACGCGGCAGACGCAGGATCGCGACCAGCGTACCGGGCAGCTTTTCGCGTGGCGGCAGCGTACCCAATATGTGCAGGCCATGACGAATCTGAGCTTCCTTGATATCGCACAGATAAGTGTCCAGCTCATTAAGCAGTTGCATGTCGTCCGTGCTATCCACCTTGTGCGCCAGTTCCTGGTCGATACCGGTGTCGCGCAGGTGTTGCAGAATGCGCTCACGCAGCAGGTCTTCGCGCCGCGGATCCATGCCCAGTGCCTGGTAATATTCGTCGCTCAGTGATTCCAGTTCCGCCATGGCCCCATACAGCTCGGCGCGGGCTAGCGGTGGCATCAGATGATCAATGATGACGGCCTGACTGCGGCGCTTGGCCTGAGCGCCCTCGCCCGGGTCGTTGACGATGAAGGGATAGAAATGCGGCACCGGCCCCAGCGCGATATCCGGCCAGCAGGTGGCGCTCAAGGCGGTACTCTTGCCCGGCAGCCATTCCAGGTTGCCATGCTTGCCGACATGCACGACGGCATCCACGCGATAGTGCTCGCGCAACCAGGCATAGAACGCCAGATAACTGTGCGGCGGCACAAGCTGCGTATCGTGATAGCTCTGTGTCAGGTCGTCGATGAAGTCCCGCTCCGGCTGAATGCCAACAAAGGTTTCGCCCAGGCGAACCCCGGAAATCATCAGCCGCCCATGGCGGCATTTGGGGTCATCTTCAGGCGCTCCCCAGCGCTGCCATACAGCTTCCTGAGCGGAGTCCGGCAAGGTCTGAAACCAGGCCAGATAGTCATTGAGCGCAATACTCTGCCAGCAGCCGCGCTGGTCCAGCATACGATGGTCATTGGTGATGGCGCCCTGCAACAGCTGGATCAACGCATCCCCATCCTGGGGAATGTCGCTTACCGGATAGCCTGCCGCGTGCAGTGCCCGCAGAATCTGCAGCGTCGATGCCGGAGTGTCCAGGCCCACGCCATTGCCGATACGACCATCACGGTTGGGGTAATTGGCCAGTACCAGCGCCAGGCGCTTGGCCTGGTTCGGCGTCCGCCGCAGTTCACAGAAGCGGCGGGCCAGCTGGGCGACGAAGGCCGCTCGCTCGGGGTGCAGAACATGCCGGATCACCGCCGTCTGGCAGCGCTCGTTATAGTGGGCCTCGGCCTTGAAGCCCACCACCCGGGTGATGATGCGCCCATCCATCTCCGGCAGTACCACCTGCATGGCGACGTCGCGACTGCGCAACCCCGCGGCCATGGATTGCCAATCCTCTTCACTGCTGCTCGACAGGATGGCCTGCAGCACCACTGGCCGCCCTACGAAAAGATCATCTGGTGCCGTATCCCCCGACACCTCGTCAGCCGAGTTGCGGTTGACCGCAAACCCTGTGGTGTTGACAACGAGAGGAGCGCCCGTCTGCTCAAGCAGATGATTGATGAAGGCAACGCAGGATGCTTCCTTCAGCGAGGCCACCGCGACGGCCAACGGCTCGATGCCCTGATGCTGCAGTGCTTCGATCAAGCCATCCAGCACAGCGGTATTGGCGCCCTGCAAGTGGCTACGATAGAACACCAGCAGACAGACCGGGCGTCCAGGTGTTCTCTGTGCCTGCCACTCCGCCAGGCTCGCTTCGTGTCGACCGACCCGGTGCCCTGACCCTGTCGCCTGCGCTGCATGAGGCTCTTGTTGCTGCGCTGCATAAAGCTTGTTCTTCTGCGGTGCATAAAGCTTGTTCTTCTGCGGTGCATAAAGCACTGCGGCGGGAATTGTCCTTGGTTCATGCCATTCGAGAGCCAGTCCCAGGCACTGCGCACCTACACGGCGGAGCAGTTGCTCGGCATTGTCCACACCACCTTCACGCAGATAGCGCCAGACGCCATGCGCCAGTTCGAAAGGCACACTGGAATCATCCAGCAAGGCATCGTCGGGGGCATCACAGCCAGGCACCATGATCAACTGACGCCCCTGGTCACGCGCCGCCCAGGCCAGCAAGCGCTCATGGCCGTAGCGCCAGTAGCCACTGCCTCCCAGCAGCGAGACGATCACCACACGGGCCTTGTCCAGCACACGATCCTCATACAGATCGTAGGCTGCCGGCTTGACCAGGTTCATCCAATTGGCCAGCCGCACCGCCGGATAGTGATCACCGAGATGATCGACTGCCTGCGCCAGGGCCGACAGGCTGCTGTCGGCGGCTGACAGGATGACGATGTCTGCCGGACTCTGCTGCAGGTCGACGATGCCCTCGTCATCGACGAAGCCACCCGGCTTGGCGGCAAACAGATGCATCAGTCGGCCGCCGCAGTCTCGGCACTGGACAGGACTGCCTGCAACTCATCGCGGTTCAGTTCCTTGCCGATGATGACAAGCTGAGTCAGTCGCGGTTCATCCTGCCCCCACAGACGATCAAAGTATCCCTCCAGACGTTCACCCACGGCCTGGATCACCTGACGCATGGGCTTTCCCGGGAGGGCAGCAAAGCCCTTGGCACGATAGATCTCATGACGTTTCAGCAACTGCTGAAGCTTGTCCGCCAGGGCTGCGCCATCGACTTCTCCCAACCTGATCACGCAGGAATCGAAGTGGTCATGGGCATGGTCGTGGTGTGCACCCACTGCATGATGACGGTCATGATGGTTATCGATATGATCGATGCCCTCCTCGCTTGCCGCACCGATGCCCATCAGCGCTTCCAGCTGCGCCGTATCCGTGGTCAGGGACTGATCCACGAACAGGGTCTTGACCGCTGCGGGGACTCGAGCACGCACCAGGGCCTCGACTCGCTCTTTTTCTTCGGCGCCAAGCAGATCGGTCTTGCTGACCAGCACCAGGTCCGCGGCACTCAACTGATCATCCAGGAGTTCGCGCAAGCTTGGGTCGTGGTCAAGGTTTTCATCAGCCTGCCGCTGAGCCTCGACCTTGTCGACATCGCTCGCATAACGGCCAGCGGCAACCGCAGGCCCATCCACCACGGTAATGATCGCATCGACCGTGCAATGCTGGCGGATCTCCGGCCAGTTGAATGCCTGCACCAAGGGCTTGGGCAGTGCCAGGCCGCTGGTTTCGATGAGGATGTGGTCAATGTCATCGCGGCGGGCCACGAGCTTCTGCATCACGGGCAGAAACTCTTCCTCCACCGTACAGCAGATGCAGCCATTGGCCAGCTCGTAGATACCGCTGTCGGCACTCTGTTCATCACTACCACTGTTGGCACCTTGCTGAGCCTGCTCTTCTTCACATCCCAGAGCACAACTGCGCAACAGGCTGGAGTCGATATCCTGCTCGCCGAATTCATTGACGATGACGGCAATGCGCTTGCCGCTGACCTGGCGCAGAATGCTGGCCAGCAGTGTGGTCTTGCCACTCCCCAGGAAGCCGGTCACTACCGTGGCAGGGATCTTGTTCAGTCGCATCCGTTGGTTTCCTCAGTCTCGATGTCGTAACGCCTTTCCGTGGCATCGCCCATCAGCAGGCGAGCAACAGCGGCTGGGTTGTCAGGGAAGAACAGGTGCAGATAGGACGCCGTCAAACCACGCAGGCGATAGATGGCTTCCCCGGGAGCGGGGTGGCGCTGGCGACGCCCGTGAGCGATTGGCTCAGGCGTGCCTTCGGCAACCGAACGGTGGTGCGCATGCCCCTTGATGTCACCTTCGGGCAGAACCGCCGTCTGCATGCCCTGGCAACCTCGTCGTCCACGCATGGCGCCATGTCCAGGCAACAAGCCCAGCATGGCGTGGGCCTGACCGTCATAGTCGGTGAGGGTTTCCAGGCAATAGAGCAAGCCGCCGCATTCGGCGATGATGGGCTTGTCCGCGGCGAAAAAGCGACGGATGTCATCCTGCATGGTGGCATTAGCCGCCAACCGGGCAGCATGCAGTTCGGGATAGCCGCCAGGCAGCCATAACGCATCACACGCAGGCAGGCGTGCATCGTTCAGCGGCGAGAAGAAGTGAAGCGTCGCCCCCATGCGTTGCAGCAGGTCTACATTGGCCTGGTAGATGAAGCTGAAAGCCGTATCCCGGGCAACCCCAATACGCCAGCCATGCAGCGATGGCAACGCCACAGTGTGCAACTCAGGCACGGCGTCAAAGCTGATCGGGGGCAATCGTTCCAACCTATCGGCCAGGCCCTCGGCCAGCAGCACCTTGGCGCCCACCTCGAAACGTGCTTCCAGGTCATCGCGAATTTCCTCGGCCTGGACCAGCCCCAGGTGCCGCTCTGGCAAGGCCAGGTCCGCATTGCGTTCCACTGCCGCCAGCAGCGGAACGGATGCCGGTAATGCGGCTTCGATCAACTCTCTGTGACGCTGCGAACCACAGGCATTGGCAATCATCCCGGCGATGCGCAGGTCATCACGGAACCCAGCCATTCCCGCCACCAGAGCAGCAGCGGTCTGCGCCATGCCCTTGACGTCCATGACAATGACCATCGGCAGATCGAACAACACGGCAAGATCGGCACTGGACGGTTCGCCATCGAACAGTCCCATGGCACCTTCCACCACAATAAGATCCGCCTCGCGTGCCGCCTCATGCAGCCGCTGCCGACAATAGGCCTCGCCCGCCATCCACAGATCGAGCTGCTCGACCGGCTGGCCGGAGGCCTGGGCAAGCACCAGTGGGTCGAGGTAGTCGGGCCCGGTCTTGAATACCCTGACCCGTTTGCCCTGGTTGCGCAGCATGCGTGCCAGCGCTGCCGTTACCGTCGTCTTGCCCTGTCCTGATGCCGGCGCGGAAATGAAAATGGCAGGACAGGCTGCGTGCCCGCTCGAGGCGAGTGTCGTATCGCTCATCGTGACTCCATATCCGCGGGTAACTGCATAGTCGGCAATAATCGGTACTGGGCTCCCAGTTGCTGGGCAATGAGCGTTCCTCGCCCTAGCTTGACCGAGGACTGCTCAGTATCCACGACCACACAGTCACCCAGTGACGGCAGACCACGCAGGGACTGCCGGGTACGGCCATCAGTGACCAGGTAAGTACGCACATGCAGGCCTGCATCCTGTCGCTGCCATTGGCGAATCAGCCGCGCAGCCTGTAGCACGGCCTCACGCAATGGTGTGCCACCTCCGCCCCCGGTGTCATCGAGTCGCTGGAGCATGTCCTTGGGAGCGCGCCGACGTGGCAGGATCGGGGTGACACGATCATTGCCGAAGCCGTGTACCACCATCTGCTCCCGGGCCAGGTAAGCCTGGTGGGCCAATTGATCGACCAGCCCCTTGGCTCGTCCCAGCAGGCGGCGTCCCAAGGTGGAGCCCGAGGTATCCAGCAGGATGAAATGCAGCACCTGCTGTCCAATGCGAGGCTTGCGATAGCGCAATTGTTGCCAGGGCCATTGGCCACGATTGGCGACCAGGGTCGCGAACCAGTTCAGGGACTGCGCCTCGCGCTGCATTCTGTTGTGGGCGGAATAGCGTCCTGATGGCTGAGCCTGGTGGTGGATTTCCTGCTGGGCCTTGCGACCCCGGGACGGTGTCGTCAGTAACCGCCTCCTCGGCTTGCCGGTCACGCTATTCGTCCAGGCGACGGGAGGTACCTTGATACTCTCGTGCGCCACGGGAGGCATGGCCCCCCATTGGCCTTGAGCCTGCTCGCCCTGGGTCTGCTCACCCTGGGTCTGCTCCCCCTGGGTCTGCTCGCTCCCCGTCGATGCCTCACCAATGCTGCCTGCATCATCCCGACCGGCCATCGAGGTCGAGAGAGCTGTTGCTGAATCCGTCGCTCCTGAGTCCCTGGAAGACGATCCGGGGCCAGCGGGTGGCGTACCTGAATCAGGCGTCGTCACTCGGCGATGTGCCAGCACCCAAGGCTCGACCGTGTCCAGGTCCTCACGACCTACCGCCTCTGCACCTCGCCAGGCGGCATGGGCCTGTGCCGCCTGGTGCCAGGTGACATCCGCCCTCATGCCTTCGACACCCGCAGCCTCGCAGCGCACAGCAACATGCTCATAGACCCAGGCCTCAGCGGTGATGTCGGCCAGCGCAGCCTGGGCGGTACGAATACGCTGGGTCAGCTCGGCCTGAGCAAGCTCATGCTCCACCACAAAGGCCTGTGGATCACGTTCATAGGCCTCGCGCTGTTGGACGATGGCAATCCGTTCTCGCACGCTCACTGCCATGTCCTGCTCAAGGCATAGGCCGAAGCGATCAAGCAGTTGAGGGCGCAGTTCACCCTCGTCCGGATTCATGGTGCCGATCAGACTGAAGCGAGCGGGATGCGTATGACTGATACCATCCCGCTCGACGATATTGATGCCACTTGCGGCCACATCGAGCAGCAGATCCACCAGGCTGTCGGGCAACAGGTTGACTTCATCGACATACAACACACCGCCATCAGCCTTGGCCAGCAGCCCTGCATGGAAGGTCGCCTCACGCTCGGACAGCACCCGCTGCAGGTCCAGGCTACCGGTCAGACGATCCTCGCTGGCGCCCAGCGGCAAGGTGACAAACGGAGGCCTGCTACCCTGCTCGTCATCCGGCAGAATCGCGGCCAACGCACGTGCCAGGGTGGACTTGGCACTTCCCCGTGGACCACTGACCAGTAGCCCGCCGACACGAGGATTGATGACATTGAGCAGCAATGCCGTCTTCAACGCCTCCTGACCGACAACGGCGGTAAAGGGAAACTCAACCATGAACGCCCTCATCGACACTTGCCGTGCTGCCGAGGCGCCGCAGGGTAATGACACACAGCAGCCCTGCCAGCAACCAGAACACGAGGTTGGTAAATCCAGACACCCAGATAAATTCATGCTGCAGCGAATTCAGCGCCACGACGGCCTGGGGATCGGGATGAGAGAACAGTGGCCCATCATGTGCAGGCACCCAGACATAGGGCAGCAGCAGAATGGGCAACCCCAGCCAGCGCTTCCTGCCCCGCGCCAGAAACAGCCACCCCAGGCCTGCAGCAGCAAGCGCGACCGTGGTGATCCACCATAACTGGCGTGACTCGAGGGCAGCCGCTGCAGCACCGGGAATTTCAGGAGGCAACCCCAGTGCCGGAGCCACAAAGACCGCCAAATAGCACAGCCCCCCTACCAGCAGGCCTCGACCCGGCGTCAATGCCAGCCGAGAGCGCTCGCATAGCTGGTTCATGAGTATCAGGAGAATGGCGGAGAAACCGATCCCGGCGAAGACATTGGAAACGGCGGTATAGAAATAACGCTCGGCACCATCAGCAGGCGCCCAGGCTTCTTCATCATGATGGTGCTCGGCCATGCCGGTCACTTCATGCGAATAGTCTGCCTCAGCGTGATGGTCGCTGCCGATTTCATACTGCTCGGCAGCCAGCAGGATCGGAGTGACGCCGACCGCCTGCATGGCCGTCATGATCAATCCAAGCACCATGCCTATCAGGCAGGCACTCAATACAAGTGAACGCAACATCAGCTTTCCTCCGGAGGTGTTTCAGTGACACGGAAACACGAAGGAATGCCGGGTATCATGCGCTGCATTATGCGCTGCGCTCATCGGCAGGAAACCGACGGCATAAAGGACGAGCACTCCAAAGAGCACAACAGCCCCTTGCTGGCACAACGACGCCATTCTGGAAGCAGAACGAGAAGACCGAGAGGGGGAAGAAACAGGAATAGCAGACATGACATTATCCTTGGTGCCCGCCGCACCGTAAGTGGATGAAAGGAAATGACAGGCCGGTCTCCGGGCTCAAAGAGGATGCACATGCGTGTTCGTTGCCATGCATCAGCGCCTGCACCTTCCCGACATATGTCAGTGGTCTTCGCAGGCCGCTCTTATTACCGTTGCGGGGGCAGCGATGGGATTGGCCAATGACACAGCCGCACCATACTTCCCGATTATCCCCAGGTTACAGGGGCACCTATCCTTCAGCCGGTCATCCTAAAGCAATTGCTGCTTGTCTGGAACAGCGAAAGGCAAGCACTCCCCGACACCTGGACAAGATATCCAGGCACCTTTGCGGAATGACAGCTAGATTTTCAGAGGATTAGCTCGACGCTTCGAGCAATTTTCCTTGCCGGCACTTTCCCCTCGGGGAGCCTGAGCGGAGCCTCATGAATGCACAACAAACTTCTCCACAAGACAGCACGGGTACTGAAAGCCATCGACGAACATCAGGCGCTTGGCCTCGAAGAATTGTATTTGCTGCTCGGTCTGCCAAAGCCGACCCTCAAGCGCCTCCTGGATGACCTGGAGGAAATGGGCTGGCTCTATCGCCGCCTGGGTGACAAGCGCTATGTGTCACTGTCGAATATCCATGGTCCAGGCGATTCCCGCTACCACCTGGCCAAGGAAGCACACCCCTTTCTCGACCAGCTATTTGAATCAACGGGTTTGGCATCCGACCTGGTGATTGCAACCGCCAGTGGTCCAAGTATTCTCGAAAGCAACTTTTCACGTCTGGGCATCCGTACTGGCCGGGACCGACTGATCGGAGCCCGCCCCTGCCCCTTGCATGCCGCTTCGGGGCGCGCCTTGTGTGCTCACCAGCTATTGAATGGCTCCAGTTCATGGCTGGCTCCTGGGTTTCGAGACAATCAGCTTCGAGACAATCAACCTCAAGACAACCCGCTTCGTGACAGCCAGCTTCGCCAACTTGCCGATGAGTACCGGGACGGTTATTTCCGTCGCCTATCCGGAAACTGGGAATATGGCTTTCGTTTTCCTTTCAAGATTGATGCCATCGCCATTGCGTTATCCATCAAGCAGCGCACCATGGCCTCCCTCAATCTGTATTGGGATAAGCAGCGCTTTACGTACAAGACGGTAGAAAAGCGCTACCTGTCACGCCTGGAGGCCATCGGGCAGCAACTGATGCCCGTTCTAGAAAGACATGTCGCGACCCTGGAAACCTTGTCGCAACGCGATTTGCTTCCAGGGCCCGGCATGCCGGCTTCAGCTGCCTTTCAACCTGCGTTCAGCCAATCAACTGGGGACGTTGCTGCGTCAACCGCGAGGCCTGTTCGTAGGCATGCGCAATCTTCAGAACCTTGAGATCCTGATGCATGGGACCGATCAGCTGGATTCCCATGGGTCGCCCCCGGGAGTCGAAACCGGCTGGCACATTGACCACCGGACACCCGCTGAGCGTGCCCGGTGTCACTATCTGCATCCAACGGTGGTAGGTGTCCATGCGCCGACCATCGATTTCCTGCGGCCAATGCGTTTCTGCCTCGAAAGGAAAGACCTGCGCGGTAGGTAGTGCAACGACATCGTAGCGCTCGAACAGTGCATCCATCGCTGCATACCAACGGCTACGGGCAGCCGACGCCTGGAACACCTCCAGACCGGTCAAGCGCAATCCCCCTTCCACTTCCCACACTGCCTCAGGTTTCATCTGGGCACGCTTTGCTTCATCCACGTACAGGTCGTGAAGCCCACCGCTGACGAGAAAATGGCGCAATGTCAGCCAGGTCTCCCACAGCTCATCCATGGAAAAGTCTGGCTTCGCCTCTTCGACCTGGGCCCCCATATCCTCGAAATAAGCAAAGGCCTGACGGCAGACATCCAGCACGCCGGGTTCGGTAGGCAAGCTGCCGTCGAAGTCCCCCAGCCAGGCAATCTTGAGACCAGCGGTATCCATATCCAGATTACCGGCGTAGAGGGCATTGTCGGTTTCCAGGGATAACGGAGCGCGAGAATCGAAGCCAGACATCGTCGACAGCAGGCGCGCCGCATCAGCCACGGTGCGCCCCATGGGGCCTGCATAGCCTAGCTGCTGATAGAACTTCTCTCCCGACGGCCCTCCGGGAACCCGCCCCTGGCTCGGGCGAAAGCCGAAGACGTTGTTGTAGGCCGCAGGATTGCGCAGCGATCCCATCATGTCACTGCCATCCGCCACCGGCAGCATATGCGTCGCCAGGCCAACCGCTGCACCACCGCTACTGCCACCTGCACATAGCGCCGGGTCATAGGCGTTACGGGTGATGCCATAGACGGGGTTGTAGGTCTGCGAACCGAGACCGAACTCCGGCGTATTGGTCTTGCCGATCAGAATCGCCCCGGCATTACGCAGCCGCTCGACGAAGATGGCATCTTGCTCCGGCACCGATTCCTTGAACAGTGGCGAGCCAAGCGTCGTCGTGATGCCTTTCGTTGCCGCCAGATCTTTTACGGCATGGGGAAAGCCATGCATCCAGCCGCGATAATTACCCCGTGCCAGGTCATCGTCGGCAGCTCCAGCTTCTTCCATCAGCACTTCTCGAGATCGCAGTGCAACGATGGCGTTATAGGTCGGGTTGTAACGCTCGATATGGTCCAGGTAAGCCGTCATCACGTCACGGCAACTGACATTGCCCTGACGAATGGCGGAAGAAAGTTCATTGGCCGACAGGGCCACGATCTCGGAGGGAGTGCCTGGCTGCGGCGTAGTTCCATGAGCACTGGCGCTCACCCCCAGTCCAGAAGCTGCAAGCATACTGGCCCCCGCAGACAGCTTGAGAAAATCACGTCGATCCAGCGAATACGGTGTTGTCATGATGATGGCCTCGCAACGAGGAAACACTGGATAAATCGGCCAAAGTGGCCTTTATGCAGAATTTCCTTTTCAGGGTTCCTTGTTATTGGTCATTGGCGGCGTCCAACTACCACCAGAAAATGACCATAGCGAGACGGCAATGGGGCGTTAAGCCAGATTGGTTCCACATCCTGGAACCAGGCTTCCAGGAAGGTGCTGGTGGATGCATTGTTTATCCGGAATAAGGAAACTACGAGGCTTTGCCATATTGTGATAAAAACAACGGAAAACATTTCCATTACATCGCCATGACGCACAATCTAGCGCACCCAACAGATCACATATAACTGTTCGTACATAACAGTCCGTACATAGCAGTCCATACATAACAGAGCATACATAACAACAGGAGGACACTTGCCCATGTCTCAACCCCGTCTCGGTTTTCTCGGCATCGGCCTGATGGGCGACCCCATGACACGCCGCCTGGCACAAGCTGGCTTCGAGTTGGTGGTATGGAACCGCTCGAGAGACAAGGCCGAACAGGTGGCCAGGGAGGCCCATGCCAGTGTTGCCCGCAGCATCGCGGAACTGGTCGAGAACGTCGACGTGGTACTACTGTGCCTGGCCAACACGGATGTTGTGCGCGAAGTGGTCATGGGGCCTGGAGGCATCATGGAAAGCGCCCGAGAAGGCCTGCTCGTGATCGACCTGTCGAGCTCCGACCCAGCCGCCACTCGGGACATGGCTGCCGAATTGAAGGCCCGTACTGGTGTCTCCTGGGTCGATTCACCGGTATCCGGCGGCGTCGCGGGTGCCGAAGCGGGTACCCTGGCCATCATGTGTGGAGGTGAAGCTGCGGACGTGGAAGTC
Organism: Halomonas binhaiensis; assembly: GCF_008329985.2. Taxonomy (NCBI): domain Bacteria; kingdom Pseudomonadati; phylum Pseudomonadota; class Gammaproteobacteria; order Oceanospirillales; family Halomonadaceae; genus Halomonas; species Halomonas binhaiensis. Next base: position 1,760,683 of record NZ_CP038437.2, on the reverse strand, counting down.
GCTCGCCCTATCCTCGCACCACTGGCGGCACGCATCACGCACATGGGGGATGTAGGTGCGGGACAGGCCACCAAGGTGTGCAACCAGATGATTGTCGGCTGTGCAGCTGCAGTCATTGCTGAAGTGGTTGCCCTGGCCGAGGCCAGTGGTGTGGACGCCACCCGGCTGAGCGAGGCCCTGGCAGGAGGGTTTGCCGACTCCACCCCCTTCAGGATGCTGGCCCCACGCATGGCCACCCGGGACTTTGCGGATCCCAAATGGCATCTGCGCACTTTGCTCAAGGACCTCGACATGGCAGTCGCTCAAAGCCATCGCGAGGTTTCAGCCACGCCCATGACCGGCCTGGCCGCCCAGATCATGCGCAACCATGTCGCCAAAGGCCATGGCGAGCATGACCCCTCCACGCTGATCAGTGCCTATCGGGAAGATTCTGTGTCGGGCAGCTCTGCTACCAGCCAAGGGAAAAATAGCCCATAAAGGCTATAAATTTGAAATATAGCCTCAAGGGGCTATAGTTAATGTCATCCACAGGCTCAGGAGTTGCTTGCTCATGGCAACATCTGCCGTTGCTGTCATCACGGGTGACCTGATTGCCTCGCGCCGAACCGATCGCGAGGCAATCTATCGCCACCTGGACAACACCCTCGATGGACTGGCAAGCCATTTCGAGGGCGCCCACGCACGCTTTCGCGGAGATGGCTTTCAACTCGCCATGCGCATGACCAGCAACGCTCTCGACGCTGCCGTGATGCTACGCGCCGAGCTGATTGCCGCCAGCCCCAAGGGCCAGCGCTGGGATGCACGTCTCAGCATCGCCGTAGGTCCCTCGAGCTGGACACCGTCAAGCTCCTTGACCGATGCCGACGATGCCCCTTTTGTCACCTCCGGACAGGCTCTGGATATGCTGTCCCAGGATCAGCGACATCTCGTCCATGCGTTCAGCGAAATGCCGCCGAACCCTTCGGGCAACGGCGCTCGACTGCAGGCCGCCGATGCACTCCTGATCCACTATGTGGATGAGATGATCGATGGCTGGTCGCCCGCATCGGCCGAAGTCGTGGCCATGAAACTCGCGATAGAGAACATCACTCAGCGACAGCTCGCCGAAGCCTTGGGGATCCGCCAGCCTAGCGTACACAAGCGCCTGCAGGTTGCCCGCTGGGAATTGCTTGATGCTACTCTGAATCACTTCCGCCACCTGCCTTTCACCGGCTCGGAGTCGAACGCATGACAGATCTGGATGCCAGCCTGCCGCTTGCCCTGCTGATCGCGCACCTGGTCGGTGACTTTATCCTCCAGCCGACTGCCTGGATCCATGATCGTCGCGAACACGGCATGCGTTCCCGGCGCCTGGCGCAGCATGCGCTGCTGCATACACTTCTGGCCCTGCTGGCCATGTCGATCACGGCCACGTCACTAGGCGGCATGCTGCTGTTGATGGCACTGATACTGGGTGCCAGCCATTGGTTGATCGATCTCGGCAAGGTAAGCCTGGAGCAACGCTACCCACGACATCCTCTGGCCCTGTTCCTGCTCGATCAGACCCTGCACCTGAGCATCATCCTGGCTCTCTGGCTGATGGCCAGCGGTAGCCTTGCTCCTCTCGAATCCGCCTTCACCCAGCTGACATCGCCCAAGGCGCTGGGCCTGATCGCAGCCTACCTGATCGTGACTCGCCCCATGTCGGTCGTCATCGCCATGATCATGAAACCACTGGCTGACCAGTTGGATGCCCCTGGCACCTTGAGCCGAGCCGGTGCCCGCATCGGCATTTTCGAACGCCTGCTGCTGCTGACGCTGACCTTGTTCGACCAGTTGATGGCCGCCAGCATCGTTATCGCAGCCAAATCGGTGCTGCGCTATGGCGACCTCAAGGAGCAGCGAGACCGCAAGCTGACCGAATATGTCCTTCTCGGCACTCTTATCAGTGTCTCCAGTACACTCATCCTGGGGCTTCTGGTCAGGACCTTGCTATGACCTCAGGAACATCACCCCATAAAGCACTTGTGCTCCAAAAAACGTCTGTGCTCCAAAAAACTCTTGTACATGGCGCCATACTATTGCTTGCCGTACTATCACTTGCCCTGTTGCTTGCTGGCTGCGCCCGGAACAAGGTACCGCATGAGTTTCACGACAAGGCGAGGCCAGCAGTAGAACAACGAGATGGCTATATCGTCGATCATCGTCATCCCGCCCAGGGACACAGCAGCAGGATCCATTTTCTGGTGCTGCATTACACCGATGAGAACCAGGCCGACTCCCTGCGCATTCTCACCGGCCCCCATGTCAGCAGTCACTATCTCGTGACGTTGCCGACGCGACACCTGCAGGACCAGCCCGTCATCCTGCAACTGGTCGATGAATCTCGCCGCGCCTGGCATGCCGGCGACAGCCGATGGGGCCAACGCAGCAGGCTCAACGACACCTCCATCGGCATCGAGATCGTCAACACTGGCCCAAACCACCCCTGGGTGGGCAGCCATGCTCCCGATACCACTCCCCCCGGACTTGAATGGATGCCCTATCCCGATAAACAGATCGATGCCCTGATCGCACTGTCTCGGGATATCATCAAACGCCACCATATTCCTCCGCAACACGTTCTGGCTCATTCGGATATCGCTCCCGAACGCAAGCTCGATCCAGGTCCCGCCTTTCCCTGGAAACGCCTTCACGACGCCGGCATTGGCGCCTGGCCCGAGCCGGAGCGGGTAGACCACTACCGAGCCCGCTTTACAGCAGCACCGATTGACCTCGCCACGCTGCAACGAGCATTGGTTGCCTGGGGCTATACACTCGACATCAGCGGCGAACTGGACGATACCACCCGCGCCACACTACGGGCCTTCCAGATGCACTTTCGCCCCACGGACTACCGCGGCCTGCCCGATGCCGAAACCAGCGCCATTCTCTGGGCCTTGCTGGAGCGTTACCAAGATGACGCCTGGCAGGAACTCGATAGCTGATGCCAAGCCGCCTTTTCCAGCAGATCTCTTCTCCCTGCGGTTAATCTCCCAGCGGTTGATCTCCAGACTCTCCCAGCCGTGCCATGCACAGGCCGTATGAACGCTTCCCTTTTGCTGCGATACCGGGTTAGCCGTACAATGCTTGTCACTTTGCCGAAAGTCTCCGGACATACGCCTCCCCGGGGATCAAGCGGCAACCCAGTTATCTCGCTTTGAAGGAATCCGCGGACCCATGCGCGCCACCGAGCTACTCATCGCCACCATGAAGGAAACCCCTGCCGACGCTGAAGTCATCAGCCATCAGCTGATGCTGCGCGCAGGCATGATTCGCCGCCTGACATCCGGGCTCTATACCTGGTTGCCGCTGGGCCTCAAGACCCTGCGCAAAGTCGAGCGCATCATTCGCGAAGAGATGGACCGGGCCGGAGCCCAGGAAGTGCTGATGCCATCCGTACAACCTGCGGAACTGTGGCAGGAATCCGGCCGCTGGGAGCAGTATGGCCCAGAACTACTGCGCCTGATTGACCGTCACCAGCGTGATTATTGTGTTGGCCCTACGCATGAGGAAGTGATCACCGACCTGGTGCGCAGGGAAATCTCCAGCTACAAGCAACTGCCGGTCAACTTCTATCAGGTCCAGACCAAGTTCCGCGACGAGATCCGCCCGCGCTTCGGTGTGATGCGCTCTCGCGAGTTCATCATGAAGGATGCCTATTCCTTCCATGTCGACGAGGAATCACTCAAGGACACCTACCAGAAGATGTACGATGCCTATACACGCATCTTCACTCGCCTTGGGTTGGATTTCCGTCCGGTCATCGCGGACAACGGCTCCATCGGTGGTACAGGTTCCCATGAGTTCCACGTGCTGGCGCAATCCGGCGAGGATGACATCGTCTTCTCTACCGAGTCCGATTACGCCGCCAACATGGAGAAGGCCGAGGCCTTGCCTGCAGCTGTGGGCAGCAACCCCGAGCGTCCGGCACCAAGCGAGGAATTGCGCCTGGTCGACACCCCCAACGCCAAGACCATCGCCACCTTGGTCGAGCAGCACGGCCTGCCCATCGAGAAGACCATCAAAACCTTGATGGTACATGGTGCCGAAGGCGGTCTGGTCGCATTACTGGTGCGTGGCGATCACGAACTCAACGAGATCAAGGCCGAGCAGCAACCCGAGGTGGCGACACCTCTGACCATGGCCAACGAGGAAGAGATTCGTGCCATCGTGGGTGCTGGTCCTGGCTCCCTGGGTCCAGTAGGACTCGACATGCCGATCATCATCGATCGCAGCGTGGCCCTGATGAGCGATTTCGGCGCAGGCGCCAACATCGATGGCAAACATTATTTCGGCATCAACTGGGAACGCGATGCTGCACTGCCCCGAGTTGCCGATATCCGCAACGTGGTTGAGGGTGATCCCTCTCCCGATGGTCAGGGTGTACTGGCGATCAAGCGCGGTATCGAGGTGGGCCATGTCTTCCAGCTGGGTCGCAAGTACAGTGAAGCCATGAACGCCACAGTGCTCAATGACTCAGGTCGCGCCATCCATCCCTGGATGGGTTGCTACGGCATCGGCGTGACCCGTGTCGTGGCGGCTGCCATCGAACAGAATCACGATGCCAACGGCATCATCTGGCCGGATGCCCTGGCACCTTTCCAGGTCGCCATCGTGCCGATGAACGCCCACAAGTCCCAGCGTGTGCGTGAAGAGTCAGAGCGTCTTCACGACGCCCTGACTGAAGCAGGCTACGACGTGCTGCTGGATGATCGCGACCTGCGCCCCGGCGCACGCTTTGCCGATCAGGAGCTGATGGGTATTCCTCACCGTGTGGTAGTGGGAGACCGCAGCCTCGATAACGGCGAGCTGGAATACAAGGGACGCCGTGACAGTGATGCCACCATGGTCCCGCTGAACAGCATCCTCGAGTTCCTGGGCAATGCCATCAAGCGTTGATACCGGGTTCTGATGAATGTCTGAATAAAAGCCTGCGGGACTATGTCCCGCAGGCTTTTTTGTGCTCGTCTACCTTTCTCCGCCCACGTTTTTGGGTTTTGACCACACTTCGGGCTTTTCCTATAACTTTGAGCGCAAAAAAAAGCCGATCCAAGGATCGGCTGAAAAAAGGGGGTATTCCCCCTCCCCTGACGAGGGTCGAACGGCCTTTTGGGCCACGCGGCAGAGGGGTATGAATTGCCGCGTTTCGATAGAGCACATGTTAACGCCGGCTCAGATCTCACATGCTGACCCAGGTCAAGAGAAGGAAAGCTCCCAAGTCTCAATTGATATCATAGAGCGTTCTCATCACAGGATTTTTTCTCATCACAAGACTTTCTTGTCCTCGACCTGTGAATGCTCCGTACCGGGAGGCAGAGGATGGCCTTTCGCCAACTCTGCTCGCGTTGCCTCACGTACATCCAGCACTTCCAGATCATAGGAAAGCGCTTGTCCAGCCAATGGGTGGTTGGTGTCAATCAGTACGCTGCTGTCATTCACCTCCAGCACCGTCACGATCTGAGGGCCAGCCTCGCCGCGGGTCTGAAATGACATGCCAGGCTTGAGTTCAGGGACGGGAAAGGCACTCCGGCTGACCTTGCGTACCAGCGCTTCGTCGCGCGCACCGTAGGCATCCTCAGCCGGCAACGTAGCGCTCAATGTCGCACCAGCCTGGTTTCCCTCCAATTCCTGCTCCAGGGCAGCCATCAGGTTGTCATGGCCGTGCAGGTATTCCATCGGTTCTTGACGCTTGCGCGAATCATCCAGCACTTCACCCTGCGCATTGGTCAGTACATAGTGCAAGGTCACGACTCGCTGGGGGGAGATCTTCATTGGCCCTCCTGTCATACATTCGGCCTCAGTCACTGCGCTTGAGCGCAGTCACGGGCATTTCAAGACGCTGTTGGCGGTGGAGCATGTTGAGCAGCACAATGGCCCGTTCTTCCCCTTTGTGGCTCTCGAAAATGGCCTGAAGATCCTTGAAGGGACCTTCGCTGATCTCCACCGTTTCTCCTGCTCGAAAATAGAGCTGGCGCTCATCTTCAGGACGTGTCGAGCCATGTTCACGCAGCAAGGCAATGAAGTCGTCACTGACCGGTACCGGCATCGACTTGCCAAAGGTCACGATCTTGAGGACGCCTCGAGTAGAGCGGATCGGACGCCAGTTACTTTCTACCTGATCAAGTCGCAGGAACAGATAATAGGGAAACAGCGGTTCTTGCACCCACTCCAGGCGCCCGCGGCGCTTCTTCTGCACCTCAAGTACCGGATGGAACAGTTCATAGCCCTGGTTGGCAAGATGCTCCACGGCACGGAAGGATTCTCCACCCTTGCACTGAATCACATACCAACGCGGTTCGGCAGCCACTTTATCGGTGAGGCTCATAACATTCCTGATAACGGCCCGTGGCCATACTTCCAGCATTCCTCGACTGCATCGATGGAACGGCTGGTATCACCAACGCGGCTCTGTAACAATTCAACAGCTTGCGCAAAGCACCTATTTTACCATCCGTCCGGAGGGCTTTCCTCCGCATGACCTGGCAGGAGGCCACTACATGCCCGGATCTTCTTCACAGCAAAGCTGGCTCGAGGCTTTAACCGTCTATCTTCGTGCTCCAGTGCTGGCCATGCTGTTTCTGGGTTTCTCTGCAGGACTGCCCTTCCTTCTAGTGTTTTCGACACTCACTACCTGGCTACGTTCAAGTGGCGTGGAAGTGGCAGCGATCGGTTTCTTTTCCTGGATTGGACTGCTGTACTCGATCAAGTTCTTCTGGGCTCCTGTCGTCGACGCTCTGCCTCTGCCACTGCTGACCCGTTGGCTAGGCCAGAGGCGCAGCTGGATGCTGACAGGCCAGGCCATGATCATGGCAGGACTTGCTGGGCTATCGACCCTGGACCCAGCTGGCCAATTGCCTCTGGTAGCGGCCTTTGCCCTGCTGGTCGCCTTCGGCTCGGCCACCCAGGACATCACCCTGGACGCCTTTCGTATCGAATCCGCCGAGGAGAAGGCCCAGGCCGCCATGGCCTCCATGTACATCATCGGCTATCGCGGCGGCCTGATCATGGCAGGAGCCGGCGCGCTCTATATTGCCGCCGAGCAATCCTGGCATCTGGCCTACCTGACCATGGCAGCCTTGATGGTGGTTGGCATGATCACCATATTGCTGCGCCCGGAGCCCAAGCGCCAGACGCTGGCCAGCCGACTCATCAAAGAACCCCGGGTGCGCGCCTTCCTGCGCGCCAGCCGCCACCAGCCCACCTGGCTACGTCGCTTGGGGGCCTGGCTCATCGGCTCTGTGGTATGCCCTTTCATCGACTTTTTCAGCCGCTACGGTACCAAGGCCCTCGCGCTGCTTATCTTCATTGCCATCTACCGCATCAGTGACCTGGCCATGGCTTCCATGGCCTATCCGCTGTACGTGGACCTGGGGTTCTCACTGGAAACCATTGCCACGGTCACCAAGGTATTCGGGGTCATCATGAGCCTGCTGGGTGGCTTGGTTGGCGGCGTGCTGGTCGCCCGCTATGGCGTTGGTCCCATTCTGATAGCAGGTGCTGCAGCAACCGTACTGACCAATCTGATGTTTGCCTTTCTTGCGGTCAGCGGCGCCCAGATACATTTGTTGGTACTGACCATCGCTGGCGACAACCTGAGCAATGGCCTGGCCAGTGCCGTCTTCATTGCCTTTCTGTCCAGCCTGACGTCCAGGGCATACACCGCGACCCAATATGCCCTGTTCTCATCCTTGATGACCTTGCCAGGCAAATTCCTGTCCGGCTTCGGCGGCCTGGTGGTCACAGCCCAGGGCTATTCCAGCTTCTTCATCCTTGCCTCGGCACTGGGCATCCCCGCGCTATTGATGGCAGTCTGGATCTGGCGTCATCACGCAACCATCAGCGAACCACGCCCAACCGTCTGATGACAGCAAGACCAAGGCGGCAACGGAAATGATGAAGCATCTGGATGAGTTGACAAGAATAACGCTTGAGCCAACAGCTTGAATCAACAAACAGGCCCGCCGTCAATCGGCGGGCCTGTTTGTTGGTGGGTCCTGCTGTCATTGCGCTTTGCATCTCATCGCTCTTGCCATGCCGGCGCATTCCAGCACCCGTCCTGCAACGCAACATAGGGGCTCAAGCCTTGGCCTGTTGATCCAGCCACTGTAGCGCCCCTGGGGTACTGCGCCACTGATCACGCATCATGGTGCGGTATTGCCAGGCCTCAGCTATGCTGCCGGGGTTGGCAGTTGGGCGGGTCATGCCTGGACTTGGCCGAGGGTTCTCGCTGAGCAGCAACGTTGCAGCATGACCATTATGGCGCTGGGCACGTTCAAGGGCTTGGGCCGCTTCCTCGAGCTTGCCTAGGCGATACAGTGCCAGCACTTGCCCCATGTACATTCCCAGAAGAGGTTCGTCCTCTTCCTTGTCATTGTCCTCGGCATCCAGGGCCTTGCAGCTGATTTCCAGAGCCTCATCGTCGCGCCCTTCTCTCAACAGCTGATCAAGTACCAGTTCACGGAGTCCCAGGCTGTCATTCTCATCCAGGCTCAGCAACAGTTCGGCCAGTTCCCGCGACTGCTGGCGTGCACCACGTTCCATGCCCAACACCAGCGACAGTCCCGCCCTCAACAACTGGGCATTGTCACCCTCGTCCCAGGCGAAATTGCCATCTCCCACCTGACGCACCTGCAACAGCCAACGTTCCAGTCGCTCAGCCAGAGGCTCAAACAGACTAGGCGCCATCCACGGCAGGCGCCCGAAGCGGCCGGTAAGCGCCAACGACACACATTGCAGGACCGCAGGAGAATCAAGCTGTTCAGGGTTGGCACACAGGCCGGGCAACCACTGGCCTGCATTGACCCATGGGTCACCCAGGAAGCCCATCGGAGAATCAAGATCTATTTCTACCTGAAAGCCTTCCATGAAGGCGTCATGCAAAGCGTCTTCACGTTCCGAGCTACGATAGACCAACTGTCCATCCTGCCATTCGGCATGCAGTGGCGGTGGAGGTGGCAACTCGGCCAGCAGCGTCTGCAACCCGACCAGTGAATCGCCGAGGTCCTCTTCGGCAGAGAGCAACTGCTCGGCCAGCGTTGCGCCAGGGTCGTCGGCCAGGTCGGCCAGGAACTCCAACTGTTCCGAATCCAGGTCACCCTGCCGTGTCAGGCGTCGCAACCAGAAGCGGGAACGTTCGATGGCTTCCTCTTCATTGCCTTCATGCAACAGCAGCATGGCTTCGATATAGGCCAGGGTCGGGGAATCCGGCAACGCCTGCTGGGCCCGGACGAAAGCCAAGCGAGCACTATCCAGGTCATCGTTGTCCAGATGTGTCAGGCACAACTGTTCAAGAGCTGCTCCCCGCAGGAATAACGGGCCGCGCTCAAGGACTTCGTCGAGGAGCGCCTCACGCTTGCGGTAAAAGCCACGCTCCTGAAACAGATCGAGCAGTATTTCGAAAGCAGGCTCTGCCTGCTCAGGCAGACGTTCCCAGTCGGCATTTTCGAACAACGACTCAAGAATCTGCTGAGCACGCCCACGCTGTCCTGACTCGGCAGCAATCAGCCCGGCTTCCAGCAAGGCTTGCGCTGGCGCCTGTCCACTTGCCAGGGCAGCCTTCAGAGTTGCGCCTTTCCACTCGCGCAGAGAAAGCATCCACATCAAGTGCGGAGGCACTGGTCCGGGAAACTCCACTGCGCCGCAGCAACGCTTCATCTTGCGTCCTGAATCGCACCAGCAAAGCTCGTTTCGCCCCGGGCGAGCCAAGGACTCGCAGGCAAAATTCAGCCGCTCCAGAGGAGTCTGCGACCACAGCTCTGGAGCGAGAGCCTGGGCCAACGCGGCATTATCTCCCACTCGGTCAGGGCCTGTTTCTCTTGCCCAACTCACCAAGTAAGGATAATGCTCATCTCTTCGAATGGCTGCCAGGGCGCCGGAGGCAAAGCCCAGCAGTTGATCCACCCATACTGCCAGCATCGCCATCTCCCAAAATTCAAAAGCAGCACAGTCTACCAGTGGTCCATACGCCTGGGCAGGGGGGCATGACCGAAAGATCAACTCCTGCTGCATCTTCGCTTTGCAACTGCACCTTACCACCTCGCCTTGCCACTCTCCCAACGCCGACTCACTGACCATGGGGTTTCTGACATTGGCTACTGGCATCGGCTACTGATACCGGTTACAGATATCAGAGTTATACACTCTACATTCCATGGTAAACCTGACATTTTGCCGCAACATACTGTAAAAATACCCATAGATTCTACTCACTACCCAACCAAGCCGGATGCCATGCGCCTCATCATTGCAGAAAAGCCTAGTCTGGCACGTGCCATCGCGGCCGCACTGCCGACAACAGCAAAGCGACAGGAGGGTTACCTGGTGGCTGGAGATACCACTGTCACCTGGTGTCTCGGTCACTTGCTCGAACAGGCACCTCCCGATGCCTATGATCCTGCCTACAAGCCATGGCGGCGCGATCATTTGCCAATTGTGCCAAGCCGCTGGAAGCTCACTCCCCGCCCCAGGGCCAGAGGTCAGCTATCGGTCATTCGTTCGCTGCTCAAGCAGGCCAGCGTGGTGGTCCATGCCGGTGACCCGGACCGCGAAGGGCAATTGCTGGTACAGGAGGTCATCGAATACCTCGGCTGGAAAGGGGCCGTCGCCCGCCTGCTGGTGAATGACCTCAACCGACCTGCCGTGGCCAGAGCCTTGGCGCGGCTGGAAGACAATGCTCTCTTCCAGCCGTTGTATCAGGCTGCCGAGAGCCGTGCTCGGGCCGATTGGCTATACGGCATCAACCTGACACGAGCATGGACGCTGATTGGCCGCCAGGCAGGGATCGATGGTGTCCTGTCGGTGGGCCGGGTGCAAACTCCCGTGCTGGGGCTGGTGGTGCGCCGCGATGAAGAGATACGCCGCTTTGTTCCCTACCCGTTTCATGTCCTCTGGGCTGATCTTTCCGTTGCAGCAGGTACGCTTCGGGCCTGGTGGGTACCTGGCGAACAACACCGTCTCGATGAGCGGGGCCGACTGCTGGAACGGACGCCGGCGGAGGCCTTGGCCCAGCGCCTCGTCGGCGCCCAAGGGCTGGTATCAAGCGTGGAGACCCGCCAACGTCGGCAGGCTCCGCCCCTGCCCTATTCATTGTCGGCATTGCAGGTCGATGCGGCTCGCCGCCATGGACTCTCGGCCAAGGCCGTGCTGGATATCTGCCAACGGCTGTACGAGCGCCACCAACTGATCACCTACCCTCGTTCGGACTGTCGCTACCTGCCGGAAGAACACCTGACGACCCTGCCCCGCCAGCTGGCGTCTGCCTGTACCAACGACCCGACTCTTGCAGGCTGGCTGCGAGGAGCTGACCTGTCACGACGCTCCAAGGCATGGAACGATAAGAAGGTAAGCGCCCACCATGCCCTGGCTCCCACCGGCAGGCCCTTCGAACCTGCGCGCTTGTCATCCCAGGAAGCCGATGTCTACCGTCTGATCGCGCGCAATGTGATCGCTCAGTTCTACCCACCCCTGGAAACCTGCGAGGTCAAGGCTGAGTTCCTGATCCTCGAAGAGCGTTTCCGAGCCTCTGGGCAGCAGGTTCTGGTACCAGGCTGGAAGCCTCTGTTTACCACTCGCGAGGAAGCACCACCTCTCCCCGCCCTGAATCAAGGAGAAGCCTGCCACGTCAATGCTGCCGAGGTGGAGGACAAGGAAACCACACCTCCCGAGCCCTTTACTGACGCAAGCCTTATCAAGGCGATGATGAACATTGCCCGTTATGTCGACGACCCCGACGTGCGCAAGACACTGCGTGATACAGACGGCCTCGGAACCGAAGCGACACGGGCCAGCATCATTGAAACCCTGCTGGATCGCGGATATCTGGTTCGCCAAGGTAAGGCACTGCGTGCTACCCGATTGGGAGTGGCACTGATTCACTCCCTCCCGGAGGCGGTCAGTCGCCCCGAACGCACCGCACTATGGGAGCAACGCCTGGAGGCAATTACCAACCAGGCTGACCCGTCTTCCTTTATAGACGCTCTGGTGCAAGACCTGCATGGCCTGGTTGGCTCGGCGGATGCTGCGGCCCTGAGCCAAGCCATGGCGACGGCGCAGGGTGAAAGCATGGCGCCGGCAAGCAAAGGTCGTCGCCGCAAAGCCGGCGCCAGCAATACCGGCGCCAGCAATACCGGCAAGGGCAGAAAGAGCGCAAAAGGCACCCGAAGTAGCCGCTCCAGCAAAACGCGCAGAACCAGCAGACAGACTTCAGGAGAGGGATCCCGATGAGCTCGCACGATACCAGGCAAGCTCCTGTCACTCTGGTGATCGGCCCTGGCTCGATTGGTCGCCTGGTCGCCCTCCATCTGCAGGATCACAACGTCAACGCACTCACTCGCGACACGCAGATAGAAGTGCGCCTGCTCGGACGGCGTACTCTACCAACCCGGCAGAGCCTCACTGACCCAGATGGCAAGCACCGATCTATCGAGATCGCGACCCTGAATGACCCGAGCACCGCAGCTCGCCATGCCACTCTGGTACATGTCACTACCAAGGCATATGCCACCGATGCAGCTTTCTCCGCCATCGCTCCCTACCTGCCTGGTGATACGCCCATCGTTCTATGGCAGAACGGTATGCGAGTGCAGCGCCCCTTGACCCGTTCCTGGAGCGGTCCTGTCCTGTGCGCGTCGACCACCGAAGGTGCCTATGTTCACAATGACACTCAGGTCATCCATGCAGGACGGGGACACACGGTGATTGGCCACCTGGATGGTCAGCACCAGGTACTTGCCGAGCAGATAGCCACGACATTGACCCATGCCGGATTACCGGCCACCGCCGTCGAGGACATGGAAGTCCGGCTATGGCATAAGCTGGTCGTCAATGCCGCCATCAATCCACTGGTGGCCCAATACCGCATTCGCAATGGCCAACTGCGAGACCGCCCCTTTAGCACCATGGTCGAGGCAACCCTGAACGAGTTGACCCAGCTCATGACTGCCCTCGACATCCCCGCTCCACAGCCAGATGACCCCGATAGCTGGAGACGGCTCGTCTGGCAGGTCATCACCAACACAGCCAATAATCGCGCTTCCATGCTGCAGGATGTGCTGGCAGGCAGACCAACCGAATATGACGCGATTCTGGGCCCATTGCGCGAAGCTGCCATCGAGCAAGACATCGCAATACCCTGGCTGGACCAACTATGGCAACAATGGCACTTTTCGTAGACGTTCCAGTCAGAAGTTGTGCTCTGCCTCGAAAACGCTAATATGATGATCTGAAGGCCACTGACATCATTCATGCGCTGGGGCTCATTCGCTTCGGGACAACCCATGCACCATCATTTCGGCTACATTCACCCTCGTCATCTACGACGATCAGGATGCTTCGTGTTGGCAGCAGCGTTATTTGGCTGTGTACTGGCCATGTCCTCAAGCGTCCAGGCCAATGAGATTCCTCTCCAGGAGGTCATGGCGGCTATCGAAGGGGAGCATGAGGCAAACGCAGCGCATGACACGACAGCGATACAGATTGGCGCCACCGCGATAGCTAGTGCCATGGCGGCAGTCACGACAGAGCACTCCGAAGAAGCTGCTCGCTCCCAAGGCCACTTCTCAGCCAAGCCATCGGACAAGAATTCCCCGGCAGCATCCGAGAGGATCTTGAACGAGGAGCTGCTGGAGCCTCCGGTACTCGCCTTCGTCACCATGGATCAGCGCTTGGGCCAGTTGGGAGAGCGAGTCCTGATCCAGGGTGATGAAGTCAGCTCGCAGGATGGGCAGACATCTGGGTTCCGCTTGTCCGCAGGCTTCTCCCCCGACTGGAACGAGGTTTTCGACCTGGGGGCAGAATTGCGCTACAGGGAAAGTGACGACGTTGCCTCCAGCCATGGCGGCAACCGTCATGTGGAGGATGTCACCAGCCTCGGCGGCAGCCTTATCGCAGGCCTGCGTTTTGGCAGCTTCGGCCTGTACGGCAAGACAGGTGTCTCCCAGTGGGCAACCGATCCGGTAACAGGAACCAACAGCATTGCCTCATCCAGCGGCATGGCCCGCACCAAGGGAATCGGTGCTCGCTGGCTGAATGAAGACTGGATCGGCCAGCTCGAGTTCGAGGAATCCGATGCGCCTGAACTGGAGCATCTCAACATGGTCTCTGCCTCGATCCACGTGCCTTTCTAGCCCCTGACCTGTCTAGCCTCTGACCTGTCTAGCTCCTGACCTTTCTCGCCCCTGAACCAACCTTCTCTCGCTTTGTCTCTCTAGGCTTTCTGTCCTCTGCCCTCTCGCCCTGACTACTGGAAACTCACTGGCCACAGGTGGTTTGGCTTATACAATCCCTGACAGATATCGCCAAATGACATCGCCCGGCTCGAGAGCCGGGCGATGTCATGTCGTCTAGGCTGATAGCGGGATCAGCCCGTGTTGCGCAAACCTGCAGCGATCCCGGCCATGGTGACCATCAGGGCACGGGAGAGATCCGCGCTGATGGCGCCATCCGCATCCCGGTTACGCTGCAGAAGTTCCGCCTGCAGGCCATGCAACGGATCGATGTATGGATTGCGTACATCAATGGCCTGGCGAATCAGCGGAGTCTTCTCCAGCAGTTCATCCTGGTCCAGGACCTTGAGCAGTGCTTCCTGCAGGTGATAGAAACGTTGGCGTAAGCGCCCACCCAGCGCTTCGAGCGCCGGCTCATCAACCAGGCGATGCTCGTAATATGCAGCAATATCCACATCGGCCTTGGCCAGAAGCATCTCCAGCATGTCCAGATAGGTGCCGAAGAATGGCCATTCGGCACGCATCTCCTGGAGCACCTCGAGCCCACCAGGTTCCTCCAGTCGAGTGGCAAAAGCCTGTCCAGTCCCTAGCCAGGCGGGCAGCATCAGTCGAATCTGTGTCCAGGCGAAGATCCAGGGAATGGCGCGCAGGGTTTCCACCCCTCCATCCTGGCGCCGCTTGGCCGGACGCGAGCCAAGAGGCAGGCGTGCCAATGCTGTTTCTGGTGTCACTGCGCGGAAATATGGCACGAACTCGGGATCCTTGCGCACCAGCCCCACATAGGCTTCATGGGCAATTTCAGCCAGGCGGTCCAGTTCCTCACGCCATTCCGGCTTGGGCTTGGGCGGAGGCAGCAGCGACGCTTCGAGCACTGCACAGGTATAGATTTCCATGGAGCGCAAAGCGATATCCGGCTGACCGAACTTGAAACGAATCATCTCGCCCTGTTCCGTCACCCGCAGGCTGCCATTTACTGACCCAGGCGGCTGCGACAGGATGGCCGCATGCGAGGGGCCACCTCCGCGGCCTACAGTGCCTCCCCGACCATGAAACAGTGTCAGGTCGACACCATGACGCTTGCAGACATCCACCAGGGCTTCCTGGGCACGATACTGAGCCCATGCAGCCGCCAGTTGCCCTGCATCCTTGGCTGAATCCGAATAGCCGATCATGACTTCCTGGCGATCGCCGACAAGTTGGCGATAGCCCGGCAGTGCCAGCAAGCGGTCGATGACATCGCCGGCCCGGTTGAGATCGTCCAGCGTCTCAAACAGCGGGGCTATAGGCATTTCCACACTACCGCCCACTTCTTTCATCAACAGTGCCACGGTCAGCACATCAGAAGGCTGACCCGCCATGGAGATGATGTAGGTACCCAGGGCTTCGCCATACTCGGAGGCCGCCACACTGAAGGTGTCCAGCGTCTCGCGGGTCTCGGCTGAACATTCCCAGCGACGAGGAATCAATGGACGAGCAGAACTGAGCTCATCAAGCAGGAATGCCTGGCGTTGTTCCTCGTTCCATTCGCGATAGTTGCCAAGGCCAAGGTCGTGTGTCAGCTCTTCCATGACCTGAGAATGTCGCCCTGACTCCTGACGCAGGTCCAGCTTGGTCAGAGTAACGCCAAACACGGCAATGCGCCGCAACGTATCGAGCAGCACCCCATTGGCAATCGTGTCCAGTCCGACATCGCACAGCGAACGATAACAGGCCAGCAGCGGAGCATAGAGCTGGTCACGGGTCTCGATGATCGGGCCACCTTCGAAACTGCGTCCATCGAGCTCGCACTTGGCCCAGTCGCGCGTTGCCTCGACTCTCACAATCAGACGCTTGAGCAGTTCTCGATAGGGTTCAGCCACATTGCCTACCTCGGCACGCAATGCGCTGTTGGTATTCCACATCGACAGCTCGCTCTTGAGCTGTTCCAGATCACGCAGATACAGGTCCGCTGCCATCCAGCGACCCAGCAGCAGAACTTCTCGCGTAACTCGTGCCGTCACGTTGGGGTTGCCATCGCGATCACCACCCATCCAGGAAGCAAAGCGGATCGGTGCTGCATCCAGCGGCAGGCGTTCACCGGCGGCTTCCAGCAGCAGGTTATCCAGGTCACGATGGAAGTCTGGAACGGCCTGCCACAGGGAATTCTCGATCACAGCGAAGCCCCATTTGGCTTCGTCCACGGGAGTCGGCCTGTCGTGACGAATCTCATCGGTATGCCAGGCCTGACTGATCAGCTCTTCCAGACGCCCTTTTGCACGAACCGCACGCTCGGGATATTCGCTGGATGACTCAATGGTGGTAAGACACTCATCGATGGCATCGTACTTGCGAATCAAGGTACGCCGAATGACTTCAGTAGGATGCGCTGTCAGCACCAGCTCTACACGCATGTTGGCCAGTGTTTCCACCAGCTTGCGCGGAGAATGCCCCTCGTTCTGTGCACGTTGCAGCAATTCACCCAACACCGGTTGTGTACCGGGCTTGTAGTCTTCGACCCGACGAAAACGGGCGCGATAGTGCTGTTCAGCGATATTGGCCAGGTTCAGAAACTGGTTGAAGGCTCGCGTGACAGGTAGCAGGTCTTTCTCGGGCAGACGACGCAGGTAATCGATCAGCTCGCGCTGGCCGGCCTCTTCTCCGGACCGGCCACGCTTGGCCAGACTACGAATCGTCTCGATGCGAGCAACGAAGGCAGGTCCCAGATCATCCGCGATGGTGCGTCCAAGGCTATCGCCAAGAACACGCACGTTGTCACGCAATGATTCATGTAGGTCGTGGCTCATTCGGGAAACTCCTTGTCATGAGCAAACGCAAAAGATGTCACCGAGGTCAAGGAAACGCTGAATGAATCAGCCGAGCGAGATGAAGCGCAAGGCGCACGGAGCACAACAACCGGAACCTATTGGGTATAGGTGAGGATGGTGAGTTCCGCGCAACGCGGTGCTTCGCACGCGCAGGCATTCATGCAGCGCTTCCTTAGGTTATGGTAGATATTTTCCTCGATTATTATGACGCCACGCTCTCTGTACGCTTGGCGGCTTGCCAATGCCTCTCCATGCGCTCCAGGTCGGCCTCCTGGACAGCAACCCCCTCCGCTGCCAGGGCCTTTTCCAAATAACGAAAACGGCGCTCGAAACGCTCGTTGGTGCCACGCAGGCAACGCTCCGGATCCGCGCCAAGCTGACGCGCCAGGTTGACCGCAGCAAACAGCAGGTCTCCCACTTCCTCTGCGGCATGTTCACGATCACCTGCATCCAGCGCCTGCTGGATCTCGCCCAATTCCTCGGCAAGCTTGGCCATCACCCCCTGGGTATCCGGCCAGTCAAAACCGACCCGTGCAGCACGCTTGGAAAGCTTGGCCGCACGGCTCAACGCAGGCAACGTGCGCGGAACATCATCCAGTGCCGACGCCTGGCTGGCAGTATCACCTGCCACATCACCCTGAACCAGGCTACTGTCCCCGGCACGCGCCTCACGCTCCTGCGCCTTGAGCGCCTCCCAGCGCGAATGCACCTGCTGAGTTTCCAGCTCTGCGGCACTGATCCCTGAACGTCGCGATGCCATGCTGCCATCCGGAAAGACATGAGGATGCCGATTCACCATCTTGGCGGTGAGCACATGCACGATATCATCGAAGTCGAAACGCCCTTCCTCATGACCGAACTGTGCATAATAGACAACCTGAAACAACAGGTCCCCAAGCTCTCCTGGCAACTCATCGAATGCGCGACGCTCAATGGCATCAGCCACCTCATAGGCTTCTTCGATGGTATGCGGAACTATGCTATCCCAATTCTGCTTGACGTCCCAAGGGCACCCTTGGTCAGGGTCACGCAGCACCGCCATCAATGTCAGGAGGTCATCAATTGTGTAACGAGTCTCATCGCTCATCAGGTACGCCCTCCCTTACGATGATGCGTAGTCCCTTGGTGCGAAGGGTTATGCTGTGAATGTCGCTGGGGTGAGGCAGGTGCCCCTCCGCCAGTACCACGAAGGCGCTTGACCTCAATGATGTTGGACAGCTGCTGAATACGCGCAAACAGTCGTCCCAAGGTTTCCAGACCATCCACTTCCACAGTGATCGACATGCGCGCGATGCCATCATCGGTATTGGTACGGGTGTTGATAGCCAGTACATTAACCTTGTCATGGCCCAGGACTGCCGTGACATCGCGCAGCAACCCGGATCGATCCCACGCCAGCACCTCGACGTCAACAGGGTACTGGGTCCTCGCCCGCTCTCCCCATTCCACCTCAATCACCCGCTGCGGCTCATCAAGGCGTAACTGGAGGATGTTCGGACAATCCTCACGATGTACCGTGACCCCGCGCCCCTGAGTGATGAAACCGACAATTGGCTCGCCAGGCACAGGGTGGCAACAATTGGCCATGCTGGTCTTGAGATTGCCTACACCTAATACGGTGATATCACTCTCTGCGCCCTTGCTGGGCTTGCGAGGTTTGGCCAGCAAGCGCTCCAGGCGCTCCTGGTCATCGTTTTCCCCGAACAACTGCTGAGCCTGGTGCAGAACCTGGCCAATACGCAGATCGCCAGCCCCCAGTGCGGCATACATATCTTCGGCACCGGTGTAGTTGACTTTCTTGGCCAACTGGTCGAGATCCATGTCTTCCACGTCGAGACGCTTCATTTCACGCTCGAACAGGGCCCGACCTTCCTCGAGATTACGATCTCGGGCTTGATGCTTGAACCAGGACTGGATCTTGGCCCGAGCTCGAGAAGTTCGCACGAACCCCAGCGTCGGATTGAGCCAGTCACGGCTCGGAGCACTCTGGTTACCAGTGAGGATTTCTACCTGCTGCCCTGTCTTGAGACGATAGGTCAGGGGCACGATACGGCCATTGACCTTGGCCCCACGGCAGCGATGCCCTACCTCGGTATGTACCCGGTAAGCGAAATCGATCGGGGTTGCCATGCGTGGCAGGTCGACCACGTGGCCATCAGGAGTGAAGACATAAATACGGTCCGGCGCCACATCGGTGTTCAAGCCTTCACGCAGATCGCCCAGCTCACCCACTTCTTCATGCCACTCGAGCACCTGGCGCAACCAGGCAATCTTTTCTTCGTAGCTGGCACTCTTGGCGCTGGTGTCATGCCCCTTGTAGCGCCAGTGGGCACATACGCCCAGTTCAGCCTCTTCGTGCATCTCGAAGGTACGTATCTGAATTTCCAGCACCTTGTTTTCCGGCCCGAAGACCGCCGTATGCAACGATTGATAGCCGTTCTTCTTGGGATTGGCGATGTAGTCGTCAAACTCGTCAGGAACGTGATGCCACCGCGAATGCACAATACCCAGCATGGTGTAGCAATCACGCACAGTGGGCACGAGGATACGAACGGCCCGAATATCGTGGACCTGGGAAAAGGCAATGCGCTTGCGCTTCATCTTGCGCCAGATCGAATAGATATGCTTCGCCCGACCATCGACCTGATAGCTTTCGATGCCCTGCTCCACCATCAACGATTTGAGCGTCTCCACCACATCATTGATATAACGATCACGATCAAGGCGCTTTTCGGCCAATTGCTTGGCAATGGTCTTGTAATCGTCCT
This sequence comes from Halomonas binhaiensis, assembly GCF_008329985.2. Classification (NCBI taxonomy): domain Bacteria; kingdom Pseudomonadati; phylum Pseudomonadota; class Gammaproteobacteria; order Oceanospirillales; family Halomonadaceae; genus Halomonas; species Halomonas binhaiensis. Next base: position 1,740,868 of record NZ_CP038437.2, on the reverse strand, counting down.
CGTGCAGATAGCGGAACGACAGGTCCTCCAGCTCCCACTTGAGCTGGCCAATACCAAGGCGGTGGGCCAGAGGTGCATAGATATCGAAGACTTCCTGCGCCACGCGCAGGCGCTTTTCCCGAGGAGCATCACGTACCTGGCGCAGGGCACAAGTACGCTCGGCAATCTTGATCAATGCAACACGCACATCATCGATCATGTTGACCAGCATCTTGCGCAGATTGTCTTCCTGATCCTGCTGCTGCAATCCAGGAGTATTGGGGTGAAGATTGCTGATGGCCGCCATCTGCAACACACCCTGGATCAGCGATGCCACTTCCTCACCAAAGCGCTTGGCCACCTGCTCGAGAGGAATGAGTTCTTCACGCACAGCACGGTACAGCACTGCAGCTTCGATAGCCGTCTGATCCAGGCGCAGTTCGCCGAGAATATCCGCCATTTCCAACCCCATGCGGAAACTCGAACCATCCTTGAGCCAGGATTTGTGTGGATGCGGCGATTCCCGTTCCAGTGCATGGGCCAGGCGACAGGCCTCGATCAGTTCCTGTGGACTTGGGACCTTGACGTCTTCCTGCAAACGCGCGACCCACTGATCGATGTCGACCAGGCCCTCCGTCGTAAGCGGCTGGTCCTCGCGTACTTTAACCATTGCGTGCAACTCCTTGCGAGATTCTATGTTGTCACTGTTATTGAACGTTCAGGACACCGTCCCTGGTGGCCTCTTTTCCTTCCTGCCTGTTTCCCTGCTTGCTGTTCAGCACCTGCTCAACCCATCATTTTCACAGCTCATTGCTCGCACAGCTCATTGCTTGCCCAGCGATTACTTGCACATATGACAAAGTGACAGGAATCTCATTCATCGGCGCTTCTCATTTGTCAGTGCTTCTCATTTATCAGTGCTATGGCAGCGTGCGTGATCTCCATACGCCTCTTATGTTTCCCTTCAATAACGTGACCACGTCGATGGTTCAGTCACGAACGCTTCAATCACCGACGACTCAATCACGAACAAACAGCAACATCGACTCCAGATGGGAGGTATGGACGAACATGTCAGCCATGGCGGCCCGTTCCAAGCGATAGCCTCCCTGCAACAAATGTGCCGAATCGCGTACCATCGTCGCCGGATCACAGGCGATATACAACACTTTGGAAACCGGACGCTCAGCAAGTACCTGGCACAAGGCTTCCGCGCCCTCCCGAGGAGGATCCAGCACTACGACATCTGCGGGCATCTCATCCAGCAGCTGTTTCACACTCACTGGGTCATGCAGGTTAGCCTGTCGTGCATGCACCTCGAGCTCGAGCCGACGTGCGTTGTCGTTCAGGCGAGCCACCATTTCCTGCTGCCCTTCCACGGCAGCCACTGTATAACCCGCCGCGGCCAGCGGCAGGCTGAAATTACCGACACCAGCAAACAGGTCGAGTAGAGATTGCCCACCATCCGGCTTTCCTAGCCATGCCACCGCTGTCTCGATCAAACACCGATTGACGCCATCATTCGCCTGGAAGAAGTCACCAGGCACGACCCTCAGCGTCAGATCCTGCGCCATTGATGGCACCTTGAGAGTCAGTGAAGGATCCACGTTTTCAGGCTCCAGCCACTTGAACTCTGGCGCATCACGGCCTACCCGCATGGCCAAGCGAACTCCCTGCTTCCTTGCCCATTGCTGCCAACTGGCCAGATCCTGCACATGCTGGCGCAACTGCCGCAACACTAGCGTGACGCCTTCCTCTGTATGAAGAAGCTCTATATGCCCTACATGGCGTGAAGCTTCCAGAGCAACCAGTTGCGTATATAGAGCAGGAAGCATGGCCGACAGTTCCGGCACCAGAGTGGTGCATGCATCCACCTCTGCCAGGCGACGGCTACGACGGGCTCGAAATCCCAGCTGCACTTCTCCATCCGCACCCACACGTACACTCAGGCGGGCACGACGGCGATACCCCACCGTTGCCGTCGACAGCACCTGTATCTCGCCTGGCAGTTCGATGCCCTGGCGGGACAGAAGATTGGCCAGTACCGCCACCTTGTGACGACGTTGGCCATCCAGAGCCAGGTGTTGGAGGTCACAACCTCCACAGCGATCCACATATGGGCATGGTGGTGTCACGCGCTGTGCAGCAGAAATCTGCACCTCTCGCACATGGGCCTCATCGAAGCGCTTCCGTGTGCGATGCACCGCCACCGTAACGTGCTCTCCAGGCAGTGCACCTTCGATGAACACTGTCTTGCCCTGCGAGGTACGCGCAATTCCACGTCCATCATGCGCCAGCGCAGTGACTTCCAGCACCTCTGTCGAGGAGACAGCAGCAGGCGTGCTTGTATCGTATGCCTGGTGCCTGCTGCCTGGCTCTGAGATTGAACGCTTCTGGGTCAGGCCGGAAGTACCTGACCGGGCTCTTGCAGGGCGCCGCTTTCCAAGTCCTGACACTTTACTGCTCCGGGGCAAACAGACCGGTGGACAAGTAGCGATCACCCCGGTCACAGACAATGAACGCTATCACGGCATTCTCCACTGTTTCCGCCACTCGCAGGGCGCCTGCTAGAGCACCTCCGGAAGAAACACCCGCCAGGATACCTTCCTCACGCGCCAGACGACGCATGTGCTCTTCTGCTTCCTGCTGACCAATATCGATCACTTGATCGACACGGGATGGATCAAAGATTTTCGGCAGGTAGGCTTCGGGCCAGCGCCGAATACCTGCAATACTTGCGCCATCTTCAGGCTGCAATCCGACGATCTGGATGCCGGCATTCTGCTCCTTGAGATAACGAGACACGCCCATGATCGTGCCGGTTGTGCCCATGGAACTGACGAAGTGGGTAATCGTGCCGTGGGTCTGCTGCCACAACTCAGGCCCAGTGGTACGATAATGCCCCAATGGATTGTCTGGATTGGAGAATTGATCCAACGCCTTGCCCTCGCCACGAGCAATCATGGTGTCGGCCAGGTCCCGGGCCTCTTCCATGCCTCCGTCCTTGCTCACCTCTATGAGCTCCGCACCATATGCAGCCATGGCCTGCTTGCGTTCTTCAGAGGCATTCTCCGGCATAATCAATATCATGCGGTACCCTTTCATAGCCGCTACCATGGCAAGGGCAATTCCGGTATTACCTGATGTCGCCTCGATCAATGTATCTCCTGGGGCAAGCTCGCCACGGGCTTCCGCTTCTGCAAACATGGACAGGGCGGGCCGGTCCTTCACGGAACCGGCAGGGTTATTGCCCTCCAGCTTGGCCAGCAGGACATTGTTGCGGCCCGCGGTAATACGCTTGAGACGAACAAGAGGCGTGTGGCCCACCACCTGATCGAGGGTCGGAAATTGCATGAATGCTTCCTTATGGAGGTATCTTTTGGCCATTATATCGGCGCCCATCCATACTGGACAGGCATCAGCTCATGCGCTGACATGAAGATAAGGTCTCAGGGCAACATGCCCTGAGCACCGTCCTGACACTTCATTGCGCCTTTATCCATGCAGGAATTCCGGCTCCCAGATGCTTTTCAGATCATTTTTCAGATCTACCTTGAGAACTCGCCTGATGCTGGCGTTGCTTGGCTTGCCTCTGTTGCTACTGACAGTGCTTGTCGGGTTGACCCTGCACCAAGGCAGTGAGCTACGTCACAAGGCCTTGCAGGATCAACTGACCACTGCCATAAGCCTGATCACACCGCAGCTCGGCAATGCACTGAGCATCAACGACAGCACCACCTTGCAGGCCGTGGCCAATAGCCTGATGGACGTTCAATCTGTGCGTGCATTACGCATCCAGAACTCGCAGGGATCGTTACTGGAGCTGGGTCGCCTGAGAGGCGAAGCATTAACGACTCGTCGCCCTGACGCGCCGCGTATCGAGCGCCATTATCGCCAATGGGTCGTCACTGCTCCCATTTCCCGGACTGATGATGCATGGCTGACACTTGATGTGGACGCCTCTCTGCTCCCTCTCGCAGCGTATAGTGACCTGGCACGCAGCGGCCTCATCCTGCTGGTTTCCGGACTACTGCTTTTCCTCATTGCCTATTCTCTGGGGCGACGTATCCTGCAGCCAGTCGATGACATACGGCGCTTGCTTGATCAGCTCAGTGCTGGCCGCACCCCATCTCATCTGCCATTGGATCAACCTCCGGAGCTGGCCGAACTAGCCGAGCGTGTCAACGCCTTGATCGATCATATGGCTGCCGCCCAGGAAGATCTGCAGAGCCAGATCGAGCACGCAACGCAAGAACTGCAGGAATCCATGGAGACCATTGAAGTCCAGAATATCGAACTGGACATCGCTCGCCGCCAAGCTGTCGAGGCCAATCAGGTAAAGTCCGAATTCTTGGCCAACATGAGCCACGAGATTCGAACGCCGCTCAATGGCATCATTGGCTTCTGCCGCCTGCTCGGGCGCTCGCCACTGGATCCACGCCAGCGTGAATGGCTCGACCAGGTACACCGGGCCTGCGACAACTTGCTGTCACTGGTCAATGATGTACTCGACTTTTCCAAGCTGGAAGCGGGTCGACTGGTGCTGGAACGCGTTCCTCTCGACATCCAGCTGTTGGTCGATGAAGTCCTCGGACTGCAGGCTCCTCTTGCCCAGCAAAAAGGCCTGCAGCTGCTTGGCCTGGTATACGACGATGTTCCGCCCGAACTCAATGGCGACCCCATGCGTATCCGCCAGGTTCTGACCAATCTGATCAACAATGCCATCAAGTTCACCGAACATGGCGAAGTCATTGTCCGAGTCATGGTGGAGGAATTCCATGACAATCAGGTCACCTTGCGCCTGAGTATCAGTGACACCGGCATCGGCTTGACGGAACACCAGCAACGCATACTGTTCCAGGCTTTTCATCAAGCCTCCGCCAGCCATCCTCGACGCTTTGGTGGAACCGGCTTGGGACTAACCATCTCACGCCAGCTGGTCGAGCAAATGGGGGGCACCATTGGCGTCGACAGCACACCTGAGCACGGCTCCACCTTCTATTTCACGCTGTCCCTGCACGGCAACCCCAATCGGGAGCGGCCGGCAGAACTCGATCTCCAGGGAACAGCCATCTATGTCGAGGAGCCCCACGGACCGACGCGCCGTTCTCTGCTGCATCTGCTTGAGCGTTGGCAAGTTCATACTGTGAAGACGCCACAGCATGCACTCCTTGCCCTGGAGGCCATTGACCAGACCGATATCGAGGGTGAGCATCTACAGCGCCTGAGAGAAAAGCTTTCCTTGCGCCGCTTTCCTACCATCCTGCTGTTGAATGGAGGCTTGCCCGACATGGCCAGCCTTGCACTGCCTGCTGATGCCACGATCATCTCGAAACCTATCTCACGACAGTTCCTGGCCCAGGTCGTGCAGCAGAGCCTGGGAGTCAAGGCAGAAATTCCATCGCCTGCCCCATCGCCGGGTTCAGCGGTGAACCCAGCGATGGGAATGATCAATGAAACTGCGCTCTATAGACCGGCTGCTGAAACGCTTCTTCCTCAGGCTATCCCGACAACACCGCCTGCTCATGCAACGACTCGTCTGCTGGTGGTCGATGACAGTGAAACCAACCGCCTGCTGCTCAAGGAACTGCTTGAAGGGCCTGGTCGCGAGATCACCATGACGCACAGTGGCGAAGGCGCCCTGGCCCTGGCACAAGAGCAAGACTTCGACCTGGTACTGATGGATATTCGCATGGAAGGCATGGATGGCCTGGAGACCACCCAGGCACTACGCCGCATCAACGCTCAGTGGCGCCAGTGCCCCATCATTGCAGTAACCGCCCATGTACTGGAAGACGAACACCGTGAACTTCTGACCAATGGCATGGATGAAGTCCTGATAAAACCGCTGGATACCACCATGCTCGATCAGTTGCTGCAAAAATGGCTGGGTATACAGATCACCGACAAGACACCCCATGCACCTGCGCCCTCCATGTCCGCTGAAGATGAGCTGGCGACGGTCGATCTGACCCTGGGTATTCGCCTCGCGGGTGGGCGCGAAGGGTTGGCCCGCCAATTGATCGAACAGTTGACCGCTTCGCTGACAGACACACAGGCAGCTGTCGATGATGCCATGTCTCGCGCAGACGAGGAGGCGCTTCTCGATGCCATCCACGCACTGAACGGGGCTTGTCGCTATTGCGGGGTGCCGCGCCTGGGGCTTCTGGTGGAAACGCTGGAGACCCGCCTGCGTTCCCGCGGCATTGAGGGCATTCGCCCCATGCTGGGGAGTCTGACAGAAGCCATGAACGATCTGCGCCAATGGCAGGCAGAACACGGGGAAGGAGGCGTCGAGGCCTCACTGAGAGAACCCAGTAGCTGATGGCCATGTTCGCCGCCAGGTCCGTACATGGAATATCCATTCAGCGGACCTGGCGGCATTTACCTAGACAGCATTTCCTTCGCAATGCTCGCGATGAAGCTCTCCTTCCAGGACAACAAACGCCACGGCCACATCATGTTCATCGCTGAGGCTCAGGTGCATCCGCGTCACTCCGAGGTTTTCCGCCAAACCCGCGGCCTCGCCACTCAGCATCAGGGAAGGCCGCCCCAAAGCATCGTTGACGACCTGGATGTCAGTCCAGCGCATTCCTTCACGCAGGCCAGTGCCTAGCGCCTTGACGAATGCTTCCTTGGCCGCAAAACGCTTGGCCAGAAACGCTGCCGGAGCCACATGCTGGGCAAATCGCTGTGCTTCATGGGGGCCCAGCACTCGAGCGGCAAAACGGTCGCCATGGCGACGCATTGCCGCTTCAAAACGCTCGACCCGGGCTATATCGGTTCCAATGCCCAGAATCACGCGCTCACTCCCTCTGGTGGACATTCAGTCATGGTGATCATGATCATGAGCGTGTTCAAACTCGTCGATGGCAGCGACCAGGCCGGCTTCATAGCCCGCGATCATCAGCCGCTTCATCTCGGACACAGCCTCCTTGAGGCCAACAAACAAGGCACGAGCGATGATGGCATGGCCGATATTCAACTCATTCAGCCCGGGAATGGCCGCAATGGCTTCCACATTGTGATAGTGCAGACCATGCCCGGCATTGACAATGATTCCCAGCTCCACTGCCATTTCCGCAGCAGCGATCAGGCGTTGGTATTCCTTGGCAGCCAGTTCCTTTGATTCGGCATCGGCAAAGGCCCCCGTATGCAACTCGATGACAGGAGCCCCGGCACGCAATGCAGCCTCAATCTGCTCTGGATCAGGATCGATGAACAGGGAAACTTCACTCCCCGCCTCAGCCAGGCGCTTGCATGCTGCACTCACCACATCGAAATTCCCCACCACATCGAGACCGCCCTCGGTGGTCAGTTCCTCTCGCTTCTCTGGCACCAGGCACACATGTGCTGGGCACACTTCTTCAGCAAGGCGGAGCATTTCCTCTGTGACGGCCATTTCCAGGTTCATGCGAGTATTCAAGACCTCGGCCAGAATACGCACATCGCGCTCTTGAATATGCCGGCGATCTTCACGCAGGTGCACGGTAATGCCGTCGGCACCAGCTTCCTCGGCCAACAATGCTGCCTGAACTGGATCCGGATAGCGGGTACCACGGGCCTGACGCAGGGTGGCGATATGGTCGATGTTAACGCCAAGCAGCATTCGAGGAGGATGCATCGTCAATCTCCATCTGGGGATAGTGAGCACTCATGCCTGGCATATCGCCATTGAGCACTTATGCCGGAAGAAAAGAGGTTTATCATAACACTGGTGCGGGTCGTGCTTAACCTCAACCCAGGCTGTTCTCAACCCCGCTCAGGGCTGTTCCCAAAAACCGCTCAGGGCTGTCGTCGACGCTCGACCAGACTCTGCATCAAGGCTCTGGAGCGCAATGGCCGATCACCCAACAATGGGGCGAGTGCTGCACGGGTGATGATCTTGGCAGCTCCTGCCAAGCCAGGTTCTCCCCAATCACAGTGAGCCAGCAAGCGCAGGGTTCGCCCATCCATGCCTTCTGCTGCAGGCGTGAAGCCACGGCTATGAGGCTCATAGCGGTAACGTGCCTGAGGGTCCAGTGTGGTTCCTCCCGGAGTCGTAAAGCGCGGAGCAGCATCCAGTGCATCCAGCAACGCCACTTCCAGACGCCGCAAGGCCGGAGCCCGAGAAGCCGGCACCGTAAGCTCGGTCATCGCAGCCGTATAAAAAGCAAACACATCGGCTACCGGCAGCTCCATGGGTAACAGACGAGTCAGCAGTTCGTTGGCATACAAGCCGCACAACAATCCTTCTCCGACCAGCATGGCCGCGGCACCTCGGGACTCGATCAGGCGCAAGCGCTTCAGTTCACGCTCCCCTTGCCATGTCATATGCAAGGGCGCAAATGGTTGCATCTGGCTGCGTGAACGACTGCCCGGACGCTGAACACCTTGAGCCACGGCTCGTATCCGCCCGTGGTTCAAGGTCAGGATGTCCACCAGGGCACTGGTTTCCCGATAGGGTCGCTTGTGCAGCAGATAGGCCGGCTGTGGCTGCATGGGAAGTGGCGCTGTAAGTTGGCGGGGAGGAGAGGAAAACAGAGACTGCTGACAAACTACTGTGCTCGGCCATGCGGTGTTAACATCCACCTCAAAATGCTCATTTACACCTTGTAAACTGCGCTTTCTCGGCGGATTTTCCTTGCCTGACCATCGCTCGTGACCTTTGTCAGCAGCCTCACACTGATGAAATCAGTGTTTCCTTAACGGCTTAGTCGAGGTCGTAACCCAGGCTTTTCAGAGCCCGCTCGTCATCGGACCAGCCACGCTTGACCTTGACCCACAGATTGAGCATGACCTTCTTGTCCAGAGAACGCTCCATGTCGATGCGAGCCTCTCGGCCGATGCTCTTGATGCGCTCGCCATTCTCACCAATGAGAATCTTCTTCTGCCCCTGACGCTCGACCAGAATCAGAGCACTGATGTGCACGACCTTGGGCGTATCACGAAACTCCTCAACTTCTACGGTCATCTGATACGGCAGCTCATCGCCAAGCTGGCGCATGACTTTCTCGCGAACCATCTCAGCGGCAAGAAAGCGCTGACTCTTGTCGGTGATCTGGTCCTCAGGGAAGTAATGAATACTTTCCGGAAGGTGCCTGGCGATTTCAGCTTCCAGTTCGGGGACATTGGTGCCGTGCTTGGCGGAAATCGGCACCACGGCAGCAAATTCGCGCCGCGCCCCCACCTCTTGCAACCAGGGCAACAAGCTGGCCTTGTCCTGCAGGCGATCCACCTTGTTCACCGCCAGGATCACTGGGGCATCGACATGTTCAAGACGCTGCAGAACCACCTGGTCTTCATCTGACCAGCGGGTGCGGTCGATGATGAACACGACACAGTCCACATCACGCAAGGCCTGTACGGCAGCCTGGTTCATGAAGCGGTTGATCGCCTTGTTGCGGTCCTTGGCCAGAATATGGATACCCGGAGTATCCACGTAGACAAACTGGGCATCGCCTTCAGTCTTGATCCCCATGACCTGATGTCGTGTCGTCTGGGGTCGACGTGAAGTAATTGAAATTTTCTGCCCCAGAATACGGTTCATCAGCGTTGACTTGCCGACATTGGGGCGACCAACGATGGCAACGAAGCCACAGGTCTGGGTCATGCACTGACTCCCTTGGGGTCGAGCAGGGCCAAGGCACGCTCGGCTGCCTGCTGTTCTGCGTGGCGACGGCTGGAGCCGCTACCAATAGTATGCTTGTCGAGCACCTCCACGTGGCATTCCACAGTGAAGGTCTGGGCATGCGCCTCTCCCTCCACCGAAGTCACTTCATAACGCGGGAGTGGTGCTTGACGCGATTGCAAGAATTCCTGAAGGCGCGTCTTGGGGTCCTTCTGGGACTCCTTGAGATTGATGTTGCCAAGGCGCTCGGCAAACCACGCCAGTACACGGGCTCGAGCCACATCCATACCGGCATCCAGATAAATGGCCCCGATCACCGCTTCAACGGCATCCGCCAGGATGGACTCACGGCGATGGCCCCCGCTTTTCATTTCACCAGAGCCAAGCCGCAGGCATTCACCAACTCTCATCTCGCGCGCCAGCTCAGCCAAGGTCTGCCCTTTGACCAAACGAGCACGCAAGCGGGAAAGCTGGCCTTCACGCGCCTCGGGAAAACGTTGGAACAGAGCTTCAGCGATGACAAAGTTCACAATCGAGTCACCGAGAAACTCCAGACGTTCATTGTTGCGACCACCGTAGCTACGATGGGTCATTGCCAACTCCAGGAGTCCAGAATCCTTGAACTCATGGCCGATACGGTGGCTAAAAGCGGTCAGGGGATTGCTCACGACGCTCCTGCTCATTCATTGTTGAAATTGAGGCCAGTGGCCTTTGGGCCCGGCTTCATCGCGATACACCTCAACGAATCAGGCGCACGCTGGAGAAACTCGGAATAAAGCCTTCCCAATGCATCCATACAGCGAAGGCCTTGCCCACGACATTTTCCTCCGGAACGAAGCCCCAATAACGACTGTCCTTGGAGTTGTCTCGGTTATCCCCCATGGCAAAATAGCTGCCTTCGGGCACTACAACATCACGTACCTGCGGGCTGAAGGCCCCACGAGTATTGTAGATCTGATGGTCGTGTTCTCCCAGTTGCTCACGCAACAGGACATTTCCGGGAGCAGCCTCGGGAGACGCATCTACCTGAGTCTTGTGCACCGGCTCGCCATTGATGTAGAGCTGTTTGCCGAGATAACTGACATGATCACCAGGCACTGCCACGATACGCTTGATATAGTCGACAGATGGATCCTGCGGATAGCGGAACACCACGACATCACCGCGCTCAGGTTCTCCTAGGTCGAGTATCTTGGTGTTGACCACCGGCAAGCGCAGACCGTAGGAAAACTTGTTGACCAGGATGAAGTCCCCTACTTCCAGGGTTGGGCGCATTGACTCAGAAGGAATCTGGAACGGCTCGACAATGAAGCTACGCACGACCAGTACCACCAGCAACACTGGAAAGAAGGAGCGCGCATAGTCGATCGGCCAGGGGTCCTTGTGCGGCTTCGCTGCAGAAACACCATCACCATCAGCCCCGGCGGTCGCCGCAGCATTACGTGGCCGCCACCAAACCACCCCCACCAGCCAGACCAGGCCCGTGACCGCCACCGCGATCACCAACATCAGGGAAAAATCCATATACGTCCTTCCTAGTCATTCACCTTGAGCACAGCAAGGAAGGCATCCTGGGGGATTTCCACCCGGCCGACCTGCTTCATCCGTTTCTTACCTGCCTTCTGCTTCTCCAGCAGTTTCTTCTTGCGGGTCACGTCACCACCGTAACACTTGGCTGTCACGTTCTTGCGCAGCGCCTTTACGGTGGAGCGGGCCACGACTTGACCACCGATAGCTGCTTGAATTGCCACGTCGAACATCTGGCGTGGAATCAATTCCTTCATCTTCTCCACCAACACCCGGCCACGGGAGTGAGCATGGTCGCGATGAATGATGACAGCCAGCGCATCGACCCGGTCGCCATTGATAAGCACATCGAGACGTACGAGCTTGGCGGCCTCGAAACGCTCGAAGTTGTAATCCAGGGAAGCATATCCCTTGGAGATGGACTTGAGACGATCGAAGAAGTCCATCACCACTTCACTCATCGGCAGCTCATAGGTCAGTTGGATCTGACTACCGAGGAATTGCATGTCCTTCTGAGTTCCGCGGCGGTTTTCGCATTCGGCAATCACATTACCGACGAATTCCTGAGGCACCAGAATGCTGGCTCGAACAATGGGTTCACGCATTTCCTCCACATCGGCCATGTCTGGCAGTTTGGATGGGTTGGAAACATAGCGCTCTTCACCATTCTTCATGGCCAGCTCGTAGACCACCGTCGGTGCAGTGGTCAGCAGGTCGATATCGTACTCACGCTCCAGACGCTCCTGCACGATCTCCATGTGCAGGGTGCCAAGGAAACCAACACGAAAACCAAAGCCAAGGGCATCGGAATTTTCCGGTTCATAATCCAGGGAAGCATCATTGAGCGCCAGCTTGGCCAGTGCATCACGAAAGTCTTCGTAATCATCGGCACTGACCGGGAACATGCCGGCATAGACCTGCGGCTTGACCTTCAGGAACCCCGGCAGGCGCTTCACCTCCGGCGTCTTGGCATGCGTGATCGTATCGCCCACTGGTGCACCATGGATATCCTTGATACCCGCGACCACGAAGCCAACCTCTCCGGCGCGCAGGATATTGGTTTCCTTGCGCAGCGGAGTGAAGATGCCAATTTCATTGGCTTGCCAGTCGCGCCCGGTGGACAGAATGCGAATCTTGTCGCCTTTCTTCAGCGTGCCATCGAACACCCGTACCAGGGATACCACCCCCAGGTAATTATCGAACCATGAGTCGATGATCAGTGCCTGCAACGGTGCTTCCTTGTCTCCCTTGGGAGGCGGAATGTCACGCACCAAGCGCTCAAGCAACTCATTGATACCCAAACCGCTCTTGGCCGAAACCTGGCAGGCATCAGTGGCATCGAGACCGATGATTTCCTCGATCTCGTGGCTGACCTTTTCCGGATCCGCCTGCGGTAGGTCCATCTTGTTGAGCACCGGCAACACTTCAAGGCCCTGCTCAATGGCGGTATAGCAATTGGCCACGGACTGCGCCTCGACACCTTGAGCGGCATCCACCACCAGCAGCGCCCCTTCACAGGCATACAAGGAGCGCGAGACTTCGTAGGAAAAGTCCACATGCCCAGGGGTGTCAATGAAATTCAGCTGGTAGATTTCACCATCAGCCGCCTGGTAATCCAGCGTCACCGACTGAGCCTTGATGGTAATGCCACGTTCGCGCTCAAGGTCCATGGAGTCCAGGACCTGCTCCTTGAGTTCACGCTCGCTCAGGCCACCACAGCTCTGAATCAATCGATCAGAGAGCGTCGACTTGCCATGATCGATGTGCGCGATAATGGAGAAGTTGCGTATATTGTTGATTACCTTGCGGTTATCAGCTTGTGACATGCACTGTATTTCCGTCATATGAACGCGCCGGACGGCGAAGGGTTCGCGGTTGAAGAAAGCGAAATTTCGGCGACGCGCAAAGAAAGTTGGCGATATTGTACCGGCATCCCCCTGTCAACGCACCCCGAGCCGACATGAGAGCACTGAACTGCTACAAACAACAGCGCCCGGACCATAGAGAAATGGTCTCGGGCGCTGCAGAACATTGCGGAAAAATGGCGAGAAAACTTATTCGTCGCCCAGTCTCAGGGCAACGAACAAGGAGCTGCCATCGCGATAGATGCGCACCGGTACTGCGCGGTCGCTGGGCAGCTTGGACACGATCTCACTCAACTGACGGCCACTTTCAACGGCCTGCTGATCGACGCTGACGATGATGTCTCCAGGACGAATGCCAGACTCGGCAGCAACACCGCGAGGATCCACATCAGCCACCAGAACACCAGCGTCTACGCCATAACGTTCCAGTTCGTCATCGCTCAGGGATTGCACCGCCACCCCCAGGCGAGCAGGAGAGGTCTGGCCACCATGCCCACTGCTGTCACCACCGCTCAGCTCATCAGGCCAATCACCCACCGTGACCGTCTGGGTCAGCGTCTTGCCATCTCGCATCACCTTGAGCTCGACGTCCTGGTCCGGTTTGACCTGGCCAATCAGGCGCGGCAGAGAACTGGAACGATCAACGGCTTCACCGTTCACTGACAGCACGATATCACCGGCCTTCAGGCCATCTTTGGCTGCTGGCCCTTCTGGATCCAGGTCGGCAATCAATGCACCTTCAGGCTTGTCCATGCCAAAGGACTCAGCCAGATCACGAGACACGGGCTGAATCATGACGCCCAGCCAGCCACGCGTTACATGTCCTTCAGTGCGTAACTGATCAGCCACGTCCATTGCCACGTTGATAGGAATGGCAAAGGATAACCCCATGAAGCCACCGCTACGGGTAAAGATCTGAGAGTTGATACCGACGACTTCACCATCGAGATTGAACAATGGCCCCCCCGAGTTGCCTGGGTTGATAGCCACATCAGTCTGAATGAAAGGCACATAGGCATCACGAGGCAATGTGCGGTTGATGGCAGAAATGATTCCTGCTGTCACTGAATGATCAAAGCCAAATGGTGAACCAATGGCAGCTACCCATTCCCCCACTTTGAGATCCTCGGAATCCCCCAGTTTCAGCGTTGGCAAATCGCGAGCATTGACCTTGAGTACAGCCACATCCGTCTTCTTGTCTTCGCCCACCAGCTCAGCCTTCAGATCACGGCGATCATTCAAGCGCACAGTGATTTCGTCGGCCCCATCGACCACATGGGCATTAGTCATGATGTAGCCATCCTCGTCAATGACGAAGCCCGAACCCAGGGACTGGAGCTCTTCGGTATGCCCTCCCCCCGGGGGAACGGGGAAACGGTCACCAAAGAAATGGCGGAAAATCTCAGGCACGTCCTGGCCACCGAAATTACCAAAAGGTGTACGATAACTCTCTGCTGTTCGTGTTGTTGAAATATTGACCACTCCAGGGGCTGCATCTTCCACTAATTGAGTAAAATCCGGAAGTTCCCTAGCCATGCTGTTCTGGGCGAAAACCAGCCCGACAGCAAGTGCCGTCCACATGGAAAGACTGCGAGTCAGAGGCTTCATTCAGGGCTCCTGCTTAGCACTATATGCGATGAATACGATGAACTGACTAAAACAAGATAGCTACAACACAGAGGCTGCATTATCAATTACCACCCAAGCCTGAAAAGGTTCATTGATCCGGAAATAAATTTTCAATTCTGGATACTCATCGCCGGCTTCATGACAACAATCAACGATCTCATGATGACGACCTCCCTTCCAGTGCATCCTGACGGCTAGAGGAATCCTGGCTAAGACCATTACGGGAAGCCTTACGAGAATACTCAAGACTATCGGCCACTCGCACCAGGATTTCAGGGGGCAACTCCCCCACCACGACTACCTGCATCTGAGCATCGCCCTCTTCCAGATGCTTCACCGCCGCATAGCTGGCTCCTAGCTGGTGCACTCCAGGCCGCAAGCCGCCATCTTCAGGCACGGGTTCGACAAAGAGGCTGATCGTCACCAGGCCATCACTATAGAAACGATGCTGTCGCGACACTCCCTCCACTCCGACCATGGACATCAGAGGCTGGGCAACAAACCCCGGAGGCAACCAGCTTGGCTTCCAGCTAGGTTCTGCACTGGAAACAGGCTGTCGCAAGCGCACCTCTCCGTCATATAGCTCTGGTGGTGTCAGCTCCACCAGCTGGTAGGTTTCCAGCGGCCTACCCTGCTCATCCAGCAATACTCTCTTGAGCACCAGGCCGGTGGCCTGATCAAGCCATAAATGATAGCCATAGCGCATATCGTCAGCAGGTCGCATCAGCAACCTGAGCGCTGTTCGATTGGCAATGCGCTCCTGACCGTCGAACTGAAAGCGATATAACTTCCCAAGATGGGCAGCCAGGGCTTCCGGCGATGCCGGAGCCGCTGCGTCACCCGACTCGCTCAGTTGAAAACGTGCAGTGCCACCTTCCCGCACCAATGATCGGCTCGGGCCATCGAGGATGTGCAGACGATCACGCTCGACACCATCGCGGATATCCCTGGAAAGAGAAAGACTGACCACATTCGGGCCACTGATACGCACGGCCCGTGCCTCATACACATAACAGTGAGCGGCCCAGATGCTACGCTCGAACCATTGCACAGGTGTATGCGCCGACGGAGCATCATTCAACGCACGACAATCGAAGACACTCTGCACTCCGGGCACAGTTGCCCCTGAGTCGGTGCGGGAAGAAGCATTAGTGGGATTTTCAACATCAGCCCCCAGAGCGGGAGCTGCGGCATAGCATAGGCCAAATAGAGAGACGGCCGACACTACCAATAGTGCACGACCAGACCCGAAGAAAGGCATGGAGCCTCCTCAGAACCCTCGGTATGTCAACAGGCTAAAGCATCGCTGCTCTCAGCGAGAGCCCTCAGCAGAGCCATACCATTCAGCACACAAGAGCGGGCGCACAAGAGTGCGCCCTTGCTCAGACCAACTCAGCGCGGTTCATGCACTTCGCGCAACATTGGCATCCAGTTGTCGGCACCGCTGAAAGCCGCGCCCTGAGCATGACGCTCAAGATATGACTGCAGCAACCGTGCTTGAGCCTGCGCCTGCTCTCCACGCATTGACTGTTGCACAGATGGCGCAAGGAACATCGGTGAAGCACCTACCGTCATCAGCCCACTGGAAGCCTGACCCGCTGCTCCATTGTTGAACAATGGCAGCTCTGCCAATGACGGCATGGCGGTAGAGCCATTCGAAGCTGCAACGGGTGCCGCGGCATCGTTGGCTGCCGAGGTGCTGGCCATATCAAGGCCATCACCGCCGGATGTTCCCGAGGACGCAACGCCTTCTATACCCGCCCCGGGATCATTCAGGGAGCCGTTGTAGAACTGCACGCCACTGATGACCATCAACGACACAGCAGCGGCAATGCCAGCGCCACGCGCGAAGCTCATGCCTCCCCTCGCTCGGGCAGCCGCATGATGCTGGTCGTCGGCAAGACCTGCTTCACCGAAGGGGGCTGGCTCCTGCTCAATACGAGCCATGACACCGGCAGAGATATCAATTCCAGGGTGGCCTTCAGTCTCGCGACGCAGGGCGGAGCGCGCCAGGTGATAGCGTCGCCAGCGCTGGGCGGCACCACTGTCACTTTCCAGAGACTTGAGAACTCGGCGCAACTCGAGCTCATCACCCTCATTATCCATCAGGGCTGAAAGCGATTCCCGTGCGTTCAGACTCATTCTTCACACCTCATATCGACGAAATGCTGCGCTTGATCCGTTAACCTGTCTACAAGACCATAAGCTACAGGACCATCAGCCACAGACCCATCACTGCCAACTGATCTATCAACCATTGAAGAGCTATCAACCATTGAAGACATATCACCTGCAAATCCAACGGCCACAAGTTCACCCGTCATGGACCAGGGAACGTTAGATCCCGCGTTGGCCCTTGTGGATCGGTCACTGAATAAGACGCTCGATCATCGAAACAGTTCATCCCAATTTGAAAAAAATGGGGACTTTCATCCCTCATCCTGTCACAACCCGTGAAATCCAGCGAATTCGCCACCTTCTATTCCGGCACCGATTCCGCATTGCGCGACGTGGTGACCAGCGGCTGGATGTGCTGATCCACAGCCTCCCGAGCCCGGAAAATACGCGAGCGCACGGTCCCTACCGGGCAGTCCATGATCTGAGCAATATCTTCATAGGAGAGGCCATCCAGCTCGCGCAGGGTGATGGCCGTACGCAGATCATCGGGAAGGTTCTCGATCGCTTCGAACACGGCCTCTTCCAGCTGGTCCCTGGCAATGGCGGCTTCCGGTGTCTCGATATCGGATAGTCGGCCACTCATGTCAATGATCTCTGCGTCATTGATGTCCAGATCACTTCCCGGCGGACGCCGCCCCCTGGATACCAGGTGATTCTTGGCCGTATTGATGGCAATACGATACATCCAGGTGTAGAAGGCGCTTTCGGCACGAAACTTGCCCAAGGCACGATATGCCTTGATGAACGCTTCCTGAGCGACATCCTGTACTTCTGCATGATCGCTGATATAGCGGCCGATCAGGCCGAGAATCTTGTGCTGATATTTCTTCACCAACAGGTCGAAAGCGCGTGTATCCCCTTTCTGGGCGCGCTCCACCAGTTGCTGATCAGTTTCTTTAGTTGTCATGCAACTCCTCCCCGCGTGAGCCGGGATGGAAGCGCCGGACCACGGGCCGGGGCGATATTGCGTCTGCCAACCATTGTCTGCATTCGAATCATGGAGCTCGTCATGGCAAAAGGCCCAAGTGTTGCTGTTTCCTGCGTTCGCATCAAGAGCCCTGTACCAGCCCGTTCATTGCCGCGATGGGACACGTTTTCATTACGATAGTTCCTCCATGGCACAGAATGACAATTGAATTTGGCCTTTCCCAAAGGGATAGTAAGCGGAATACAATAGCGCATCAGCGCTGACACGATACACACAAGGTAACCTCAATGTCCGACCAGCAGGTGAACAACCTCAATGTCCTGTCCCAGGACGTTCTCATCACGCCCGACCAGCTCAAGAAGGAAGTTCCTCTCTCGGCAGAAGCCGAGGCCACGGTACTCAAGGGCCGCGAGACCATCCAGAACATTCTCGATGGCAAGGATCCGCGCTTGTTGATGGTCGTGGGTCCTTGTTCCATCCACGATGTAGACGCCGCCCTTGACTATGCTCGCCGCCTGCGCCGCCTGGCCGACGAGGTCAAGGATACGCTGTACATCGTCATGCGCGTCTACTTTGAAAAGCCGCGCACCACGGTGGGCTGGAAGGGGCTGATCAACGATCCCCACCTCAACGGCTCCTTCGAGATCGAAGAAGGCCTGCATATTGCCCGCCGCTTGCTGGTCGAACTTTCCGAGCTTGGCCTGCCGTTGGCTACCGAGGCCCTGGACCCCATCTCTCCGCAGTATCTGCAGGATTGTATCAGTTGGTCGGCCATCGGTGCCCGCACTACGGAATCCCAGACACACCGTGAGATGTCCTCCGGCCTCTCCTGCCCAGTCGGCTTCAAGAATGGTACCGACGGTAGCCTGGATGTGGCGGTCAATGCACTACAGTCCGTAGCACATCCACACAATTTCCTTGGTATCGACCACAAAGGCCAGGTCGCGATCATCCGTACACGTGGCAATGCCTATGCGCACGTGGTATTGCGCGGAGGCAATGGCAAGCCCAACTATGACAGCGTCAGTGTGGCGCTAGCCGAGCAGGAACTGAAGAAGGCAGGCATCAAGCCCAACCTCATGATCGACTGCTCCCACGCCAACTCCAACAAGGATGCCGCGCTACAACCCCTGGTACTGGAAAACGCCACACACCAGATTCTCGATGGCAATCGCTCCATCATTGGCCTGATGGTCGAGTCCAATATCGGCTGGGGAAGCCAGAAGATTCTCGAAGACCATTCCAAGATGGCCTACGGTGTTTCCGTCACGGACGCCTGTATCGACTGGGATACCACGGTCGATGCCTTGCGCAGCATGCACGAACGACTGCTGCCGGTTCTCTCCAAACGGATTGCCTGACCTGCATCGCCGCCCCTGGGCGGCGAGCAGCAGCATGATATCCTGCGCCCGCCGCCAAGGCGGGCGTTTCACATGGCCTGCCTGACCCCGTCGATTTCCCGCACAAAAGGCGGCAGAGCATCCAGCAGAGCTCCCCCGTAGCGGCGTGTCAGTACACGACGATCGAGCAAGGTGATGCGCCCTTCATCGGCCTCCTTGCGGATCAAGCGACCGCAGGCCTGCACCAGCTTCACCGATGCATCCGGAACGCTGATACGCATGAAAGGATTGCCTCCCTGGCTCTCGATCCACTCGGCAAGGGTCGCACCTACCGGGTCGTCAGGCACGGCAAACGGCAAACGCGTGATCACTACATGCGTCAAGTACTTGCCTGGTAGATCGATACCTTCAGCAAAGCTGGCCAGGCCAAATAGAATACTGCCCTCGCCAGCATCTATCCGGGCCCGATGCCGCTCCACCAGCTCGCGCTTGGGCAGCCGGTCCTGTGCCAGCACTTGATCACGTCGCTCGCGAGACAGTGCCTTCTCTACCGCCCTCAACTGCGCACGAGAGGAGAACAGCACCAAGACGGCCTCGTCGGTCCCGATGGCCTCGACAAAATCGACAATGGCCTGTTCGTGCCCTTCTCGGTCAGCAGGATCCCGCGCTTCCTGGGGAACACTCAGGACTGCGCGGGAATAATCGAATGGGCTGGGCAAACGCTGGTAGCGATAACGGTTGGCCAATCCCGCACGTTCCTGCAGGCGCTCGAAGCGCCCCAGAGCGGTCAAAGTGGCCGAAGTGACCACTGCCCCATAGCAGCGCCCCCACAGTGAGCTGGCAAGAGTGTGGGCTGCGGAGACCGGGCTGGCTGAAAATGCCAGCTCTGACTCACCTTGATAACACTCCAGACTGAGCCAGCGCGCCCAAGGCGGCTCATTTGCCGGATCCTGCTTGGCATAGGCCTCCCACAACGCATGGGCTTCCAAGGCACGGCCATGCAGCAGCGCCAACAAGGGCAACCAGGCCTCGGCCTGCTCCTTGGCCAGACCAGTCCCCTTTTCAGGATCCAGACTCTCGCGCAGGATATCGGTCATGTTTTCCAGACTGCGACACAGCTCGGCAAACATCGTCACCAGGCCATCGGCATGCTGTCGGAGCCCCTCCGGCACCCGCCCCATCTCAAAGCGGTACACGGCATGCTCTTCATCATCCGTCAGGCCATGCGGCCGTTCGGCCAACTGATGCCCCAGCGCAAATGCCTCACCCAGGCGCGGCTCCAGCGCTTCAATCATGCCTGGTAGCGTCGCCAGCAGCCGTCCCAGGGTCGGCTGCACGCCAAGCGCCGTATTGAGCTCCGTCAGCGACCCTTTGAGATTGCGCAGCCAGCGCAAGGTCCCACCAACACTGAAGCGATGGGTAAAGTGCTGGATCGCCTTGTCAGCAAGGTGGTGGCCTTCATCGAACACATAGATGCATTCAGCAGGATCCGGCAATACCCGACCACCGCCAAGCGCCAGATCAGCCAGCACCAGGTCGTGGTTGGCAACGATCACGTCGGCCTCATCGAGTCCGCGCCGGGCGCGAAAGAAAGCACAGGCACCGAAATGCCCGCAGCGCCGATTGGTGCACTGGCGATGGTCGACCGTCAGGCGCCGCCAATGGGCATCGTCGATGGAGGCATCCCAGCTGTCGCGATCGCCTTCCCAACGCCCATTGCCATAGGCTTCGCCCATGGCCTTGACCAAGGCCTTGAAGTCGTCCCCATGAGCCGCATCGAGGCTTTGCTCGAACAAGGACAGCGTCGGATTCTCCTCTCCTCCGTCCATGGCCTGATCAAGCTTGGCCACACAGATATAGCGCCCACGCCCCTTGGCCAGGGAAAAGTGGAAAGACAGCCCGCTATGGGCCTGCAAGGAAGGAAGATCCTTGTGCAGCACCTGCTCCTGCAAGGCGACGGTTGCCGTGGCCAGCACCAGACGCTTGCCCCGCGCCTGAGCCACAGGCAGCGCCGAAAGCAGATAGGCCAGCGTCTTGCCTGTCCCGGTACCCGCTTCCAGTACGCAGACATGCTCGTCACTGACGCGCTTTCCGGCATCATCGCTCTCGATGTTGGCCAGGGTGCGTGAAATTTCTGCAATCATCAGCCGCTGACCGTAGCGCGGCGTCAGGTCGAGGCCGTCCAGCATGCGCCGGTAGGCGCTCTGGATATCGCTCTTGAGGGTTTCGTCAAGCATTTTCGTCCAGCATGGGCGTCCCGGTCACAGGGCGACGAGTCACAAGAGAGAACAGGGAGGTGCCACGGGGTGACACCTCCACATCTTGCTTACGGCAAGTGGACTTACAGCAAGCCTTCAGGCGGATGCTCACACGGCAGCTTGTCACCGATGAAGCGCTCGATCTCCGGCAGGGAGAACGCATCCTCTTCACCGACAAAACTGATGGAGACTCCCTTGGCACCTGCGCGGCCGGTACGTCCAATACGATGCACGTAGTCTTCAGGATCTTCCGGCAAGGTGTAGTTGATCACATGGCTGACATCATCGATATGAATGCCACGACCCGCTACATCTGTCGCTACCAGGACCTGCACTTCGCCCTCTCGGAACTGCTCCAGTGTGCGAATACGCTGGTTCTGAGCAACATCGCCAGACAGCATGGCAACATTGATATCGGCTTTCTTGAGCAGATCAAGCAGGTTGCGCACCAGATCGCGACGATTGCCGAACACCATCACGCGCTCGAAGTCTTCCTGCTGCAGCAATTTAACCAGCAAGCGCTGCTTGTCAGCATCACCGACCATATAGACACGCTGATCAATATCGGCAGCGTTTTCGACAGACACGGCGATTTCCACGTGGGCCGGTTCATGGGTCCACTGGCTGGCCAGGTTGAGGATATCTTCGGTAAACGTCGCGGAGAACAGGAAGGTCTGTCGCTCCTGAGGCTTGGGCGTATAACGAATGATGCGCTTGACGTCCGGGATGAAGCCCATCGACAGCATGCGGTCGGCCTCATCCAGAACCAGGACTTCGACCTGGCTGAGATCGATATCACGCTTCTGATGGAAATCAAGCAGGCGGCCTGGCGTGGCCACCAGAATATCAACCGGGCCATTTAGCCCATCACGTTGCTTCTGGTAGTCCATGCCACCCACGACACTAGTCACCTTCAGCGAGGTGTAGCGTGCCAGTGCCTTGGCATCCTTCTCGATCTGCAAAGCCAGCTCCCGGGTTGGTGCCAGGATCAACGCACGGGGCGCGCCCGACTTCTGCCCATCTGGTGTTTCCTCTTCGAGGAAGTAGGCCAGCATGGAAATCAGGAAAGCGGCTGTCTTGCCAGTACCGGTCTGCGCCTTGCCAACGACATCACCTCCCAGCAGAGTCTGGGTCAAGGCTTCGGCCTGGATCGGTGTGCAGTACTCAAAGCCCAGCGTGTGAATGGCACGCATCAGCGGCAGCGGCAGATCGAAGTCATGGAACCGCCACTTACCCGCGACAGCAGGTACCTTGAACTGGCGCAGGTCCCAATTCGATTGACGACGACGCGGCTTGCGACGACGGCGCTTGGGCTTATGGCTCTCGGCCGGTGTGGAGGTCTGTTCCGACTCGCTCATAGGCTGTGCTGTGTATCCGTTGCGGAGAAAAGGTAAAAGAAACGAAGCGGGCATTGTACCAGCCTCTGAGCGTTTCAGCCCATTTAACTGCATCCCTTTACATTCCATTTCCTGTCGAATCATGCCTGCAGGCTGCTAGAATGCGCGCAACGAAAGAGGAGTTGCGTCATGACACGCCGTAAGAAAACCCGCTCGCTGGCCGATAAGGTGACAATCCGTACTGGCCGCCGCAAGGATTACAAGCAGTGGCGCCAAGAAAATCCCGATCAGGTCACTTCGTCGCGTCGCTTCACACAGAAGAAGCGCCAGCAGCGCAAGATTCAGGCCATGCGACGCCTGGAGCGCCAGCAATCCGCCCCTGATATCGACATTCACCCGCAGCGTCAGGATGACACGGCAGCGCCCACGACGGATCAACCCAACGCCCCCAAGGACGGAGAAGAATAATGCGTCTGGTATCCTTCAACATCAATGGACTGCGTGCCCGCTTGCATCAGCTTGAGGCGTTGATTGCCATTCACCAACCGGACCTGATCGGCCTTCAGGAAACCAAGGTGCATGATGATGAATTCCCCAGGGAAGCCGTCGAAGCCATGGGCTACCACGTGCACTTCCATGGACAGAAGGGCCATTACGGCGTTGCCATTCTGACTCGCCAGGCACCAGAGGAAGTCGTCCACGGCTTCCCCGACGATGGAGAGGATGCCCAGCGCCGCTGGATTGGCGCTCGTATCAAAGGGGAAGACGGACAACCCGTGTGGGTCTATAACGGGTATTTCCCTCAGGGCGAGAACATCAGCCACCCCACCAAGTTTCCCCACAAGCGCGCCTTCTATGCGCAGCTGCAACGACTGCTCAGCGAGCGTCACTCTCCCGAGGAACGCTTGGCCGTGATGGGCGACTTCAACATCTCTCCGCAGGATATCGACATCGGCATCGGAGAGGACAACCGCAAGCGCTGGCTGCGTGAAGGCAAGACCAGTTTTCAACCGGTGGAACGCGAGTGGTTGGAAGGTATCAAGGGCTGGGGGCTCTACGACAGCTTTCGCGCTTGCCATCCCGAGGTGAATGACCGCTTCAGCTGGTTCGATTATCGCTCCAAGGGATTCGACCGCGAACCCAAGCGGGGTCTGCGCATCGACTATATTCTGACGACCGCACCGCTGACCGAGAAAGTCAGTGCGGCCGGTATCGATTATGATCTGCGCGGTATGGAGAAGCCTTCCGATCATGCGCCAGTGTGGACGGAATTCGACGTCTAGTCTGAATGTCCTGTAGGCTGAATGTCCTGATAGAACAGGCCGATAGCACAGAAGAGACGTCTGAGCAGCACACCTGATACAACAATCCCGGGCCTGGACCCGGGATTGTGCGTTATTGGCGCTGGGATGGGGATGGGGACGGAGCTTCCTTCGAATCCTGCGCATTGCCCAGTACGGCCAGCCACTTCTCTGCCTCAGCTGCGCCGCCCTGCTCAGCCTTGGTCAGGGCTTCTTTGGCCAGTAATTCCTTGCCCCAGGCCAGAGCCAACTGGCCGAGGTGCAGCCAGTCATCTGCCTTATCGCTGGATGTGGCGAGCTTCTGCCAGGCAGCCAAGGCCTTGTCGCGATCCCTGGCTTGGTGCCAGGCCTCAGCCAACTGGCGCTGATGGGCATCATCATCCGTTAATGTGCCTTCTGCCAGCGCCTGTTCGAGGATTTCCGCCGCCCGCGCGGGAGTACCGGCAGCCAGATGCAGATTGATACGCCGCTCCAGGTCATCATCACCGCTAAGCAGCCCCTTGCGCCAGGCCGCTTCCCACAGTGCGGCAGCACGCACCGGATCCCCAGCCTTCTGGGCCAGCGCAGCCGCCCGTCGCCAGGCCTCCGGGTCATCTCCCGCCTGATCAAGCTGGGTCTGGAGCACAGCAAGTGCCTGATCGAGGCGGCCACTGCGCTGCATCACTGCTGATGCAAAGGCCAGACGCTTGGCACTCATGTCACCACCCGCCTGCTGGGCACGCTCCACCCAATCCGCGGCCATCTCCCAATCTTCGCTTTCGGCAGCCAGCTGCGCCATCAGCCACAGGCTATCGCCATCCTCATGGCGCTGTAGCCAGTCCGACAACAACTCACCGGCCAGGTCCTTCTGGCCTGCCTGCAGACGCAATCCGGCTTCTTCACGCTGCCAGCGATCGCGCTGCGACGTGTCTACACCCGACACATTCCGGGCCTGAGCCAGATGATCTGCGGCTTCAGCATATTTTTCCTGAGCCGCCTCTGCCCCTGCGGCTAGTTGCAGATACAAGGCGCCGGCCCAGCGGTCGGACGCATTCCCGCCACTCAAGCGCTCAGCCTGCTGGCTCGCCTGGCTTTCGACCCCGGAAGGATCCGACGACAGGCGGCTTTCCAGGTTCTTGAGGTCGGATATCAACTCGCCAGACAGTGTGGGAGCAGCGACAGCGGGGCAAGCAGCCAGCACCAGGCCGGCAGAGGCTACAAGCAGGAAACATCTGAAGCGCATCTTCATCACAAGCTGCCTACTCTTTCATCTCAAACTTGAATGTCTTGGTGAAGCGACGCACCCCTTGCCCAGGAGTAAAGCGCCAGGTCGGCATCACCTTTTCCACCTCACGCTCGAATACCCCTCTCGGCTCTACATCTACGATGCGACTCCGCCCTGTATCCACGGAGCCATCCGGGCGGACGATGATATCGACACTGGCATATCCTTCAATGCCACGGCGCCTTGCTCGATTCGGATAGGTTGGCTTGGTCATACTCACTACCGCTGACTCCCCTATCGCCACCGGCTCATTGGATGCCGGCGCCGCTGCACTAGGCGCCGATGCACTGGTCGCTGCCGGAGCTGACGATGGCACAGAAGAAGGCACAGGTGCCGGGCTCGGTGCAGGCGTTGCCACGGGCTGAGGTGTCGGCTCAGGTTGCGGTTGTGGCTTGGGCTGCGGCTTAGGTGGCGGTGGTGTTTCCACCAGCTCGGGCAAGGCACTGTCCAGCTGCGGTGCAGGTGCATCCAGCGCTGGCACTTCCGGGTCGGGAAGCTGCACATTGCTGTCCACATTGGGGGCCGGAGCTGGCGGCGGTGGCGTGGCCGCTACTGGTGGCGGGGGCGGTACGGAGGCAGATGCTGCTTCTACCGGCTGTTCACTTTCAGGTGCCGGTGCATCGGTCAACTCCACGGTGATCTCTTCGCGCAGTTCAGGCTCGGCTTCCGGCGGCACCACCAACAAGGCCAGTGCGACAAACAGCCCGAACGCGATCCCCGCCCCCAATATCAGGGATACCACACGCCTCATTGACCGGCGCTCCTGTCAGCAGCCACTGCCACGTTCTCGACATCCGCATCGCGCAGACCGTCCAGAACCTTCAGCAGCGCTCCCGTCGGCGCATTGCTGTCCGCTTGCACCACGACACTGCCGTCCTCGCTGAGCATGCTCGCCACCATGGTTCCGGCGCGATGAATGTCGACCGGGTTACCGTCAACCCAAACCGAACCTTCCTGCGTGACCGCCACCAGGACCTGCACATTGGGCCGGGCGCTGGCAGCACTCGATTCAGGACGCTCGATCTCCACTCCACTTTCCTTGATGAAGCTGGTGGTCACGATAAAGAAGATCAACATGATGAAGACCACGTCGAGCATTGGAGTCAGGTTGATCTCACTGGCTTCGTCCGTATTGGCCAATAGCCTGCGCCTACGCATGGGCGTCCTCCGCGGCCCGAGCGAGGCGATCATGCAGCCTCTGGTCCTCGCGCCGAATGATGTGTTCCAGTCGGGTGATCAGCAACAGCCCTACCACCGACACAGCCATACCGGTCAATGTAGGCAGGGTCGCCCTGGCGACACCATCCGCCATGGCCCTGGCCTGATTGCTGGAAGCCAGGGACAGGCTGTCGAATACCGTGATCATGCCCGTCACTGTACCCAGCAAACCCAGCAGCGGGCACACGATGACCAGCAGCTTGAGCCAGGGCAAAGGGCGACGCAGGCGGCGGATCAGTTCGCTGACCCACACCTCCCGCAGCGTCCGGGCACTCCAGCTGGCATGCTCTGCACGAGACACCCAGCGCTCGACCAGGTCACGCCGGGCTGGGCGGTAATGGAAGTGGAAGAACCACAAGCGCTCCACCCCTACGGCAAATACCAGCATCGCGACCACTCCGATCACCACCAGTACCGGGCCGCCGGCATCGACAAAGCGTGTCAGCGTATCGAGCCATGCCCTGAACAGCAGCTCAAACCAGGGCATGGCGCTTCACCTGAGCATCAGTGGCATCGCTGGCGACACGATCATTTTCAAGACGGTCCGCCAGTACCGCACTGGCACACCCTTCCATGATGCCGATCAGTGCTCGGGAGCGGCTGGAGAGCGCAGTATGTGCAAACAGCAGCGGCACTGCCGTGACCAGGCCCAGCACCGTCGTCACCAGGGCCTGACTGATACCGCCAGCCATCAGTTGCGGATCGCCGGTCCCGAATACCGTAATCGACTGGAAGGTCACGATCATGCCCGTCACCGTGCCCAACAGGCCCAGCAGCGGCGCCACTGCTGCGAGCATCTTGACCAGGGATTGCCCTCTTTCGATGCGCGGCTGCTCAGCCAGCATGGCTTCATCCAGGCGTGCTTCCAGCGCTTCGGGGGCATGACCAGCACCAAAGGCATGGAAACGCTTGAGCACACGGCCCAGCGGGTTGTCTTCACGCAGGTTATCCATGTCAGCGATCTGACGACGCGTTGTCACACTGAGCCTGGTCAGATACAGGTACTGGAACAGCGCAATGATCAGGCCAACAGCCCCCAGCACCACCACGACCCAGCCCACGGCGCCACCTTGCTGGAAGCGTTCCCACAGCGTCGGCTGCTGGGCCAGCGCCTGCAGCACCTGTCCTCCAGTAGGGTCTACCGGAACTACATTGCCGTTACCGGCATCGAAGGCTTTCAGTTCCTCTGCCACAGAGGCCGGAGTATGTCCGGCCGGTGCCAACAGGCCATCACGCCCCTGACGCTGCAATAACTGCCCCTGACTGAAGGCCACCAGGTTACCCACACGGACTACCTGCTGGTCGCTGACATCACCATTGGCTGCGGCTACCGGAGCATTCAGCTCACGCACCTTGGCTGTTTCTGCGGTCAGCCCCATCAGGCTATCCGCCAGAGTCTCGATCTGGCCTGAAGTGAGAATGGCGTCATCTTCCAGGCGCGGAGGCAATTCAGCCGCTCCGCCCAGTGTCAACCACTCACCATTGAGTTCATCACGCAACTCGCCACTGGAGCCCGCCACGACGCCAAAGACCGCATCGAGATCGCCACCTGCGGACTCACGCTGGGCATCGATCTCCGCCAGCGATTGATTGAGTTCCTGCTGACTCGCTTCAAGCGTTTCACGACGCTCGCGAGCGGCCGCCAGCTTTTCCTGAGCCTGTGCCAGCGCTGACTCCAGGGCCTCGCTATCGTCAACCAGATTTGCCAGGCGGGCATTGTCACGCGCTTCCGCTGCCTGCCTTTCTGCACGCAGCGTGGTCAATGCAGAGCCCGTCTCGGGAGACTGGGCCGAGTCGTCTTGCTGCGCCAATGCGGAGCTACTGCTCCAGGCCAGGGCGGAAGCAAGGATTGCGGCACTCAGCGGCTTGATCACCATCGAGGGCTGGAAAGTGAAACTCATGAACGACCCTCCTGCGCCTGAGACTCTGCAGCGGCGGAAAGCGGCTGGGACAGTGGCAGATTCAAGAGCTCCGGAGCCCTCTGGTCGCGGACAATGCGCAGTCCCTTGGCCAGCTCTTTGCGGGCACCCGCATCAAGCGGCTTCCATTCGGAACTGGCGACATCCCAGACGCCACCTTCCTGGCCATCTGGCGTCAGGTAATACCAACCCACCCGACCCATGCGCAGGAAATCCACCTGACGGCCTCCCTCATCGTCGAGAGTACTGCGCCAGGCATCCAGCTCGCGACCATAGTTCAGCTCCGCCTTCCAGGCACCCAGCACTTTCTCGAGCTTGGCCGAGTCACTCAAGGAAGGGTTGACCAAGTCGGATTCAAGCGAGGCGACACGGGCAAGGCGCTCATCGCGCAGGAAAGGGATATCCTGCTCGACCCATGCGGAGAGGCGTTCGGTCATGTCATTCAGCAGGCCAGGCAGCGCTTCACCGGTTTCGGCCAATGTCGCGATCGCGTTTTCTCGCTCGCCCAGCTTTTGCTCCAGACTCTCGACCTGAGGCGCCAGGGCATGGTTGTAGCTTTCCAGGCGGCGAGCTTCTTCCTCGGCCTGGCGCAGCTCAGCAATACGCTCGCGCACACTTTCATCAGCTGCATCAATCTTGGCCTGCAACTCTGCCTGGGTCTGCTGGGCCTGCAGCGCCTCCTGCTCCAGCTCGGATTGCGCCGAGACCGGCCCCACGACACTGAAGGAGGCCAGCAATAGCCCCAGAGCAGGTAGAGCGCCCGGAAGCACTCGACGCACGCCGCCATTGCGACGCGTCGTTGGAATTCGCGACATCACCTTACGCCTCCAATACATTCGAACGCGCCCCATTCCCCCGGACAGCATCCCGGCTCATGGCTGCGCGAAGATGCCCGGAACACTACCTGAAACACGAATTATTATCAATGAGAGCAACTCCCTCCCCATGACACACCGCATCAACGACGGAGTAAAATACCCCCCTCTAAACACAACACCCCCGCCGGGATATCCCGACGGGGGTGATAGCTCTCTTAGCTAGCTCGTAGCTCGTAGCTCGTAGCTCGTAGCTCGTAGCTCGTAGCTCGTAGCTCTTAAAGCTTACAGCTTGCTCTCAAGCTCGGGCAGTGCCTCGAACAGGTCTGCCACCAGACCATAGTCAGCCACCGAGAAGATCGGCGCCTCTTCATCCTTGTTGATCGCCACGATGACCTTGGAATCCTTCATCCCGGCCAGGTGCTGGATGGCGCCGCTGATGCCGACGGCGATGTACAGCTCCGGCGCCACGATCTTGCCGGTCTGACCGACCTGCATGTCGTTGGGCACGAAGCCGGCATCCACCGCCGCGCGCGAGGCGCCGATGGCAGCGCCCAGCTTGTCGGCAATCCCGTCGAGCAGCTTGAAGTTATCGCCGCTACCCATACCACGCCCACCCGAGATGACCACCTTGGCGGCTCCCAGCTCCGGACGATCGCTCTGCGCCAGCTCTTCACCAACGAAGCGGGACTGGGTGTTGTCGACCACGGCATCCACAGCTTCGACGCTCGCGGAACCACCTTGGCCCACTGCATCGAAGGCCGTGGGACGCACGGTAATGACCTTGAGCGCATCACTGCTCTGCACCGTGGCAATGGCATTACCGGCATAGATCGGACGCTGGAAGGTATCGGCGCTGACGACCGCAATGATCTCGGAAATCTGCGCCACATCCTTCAGTGCCGCCAGGCGCGGCAGCACGTTCTTGCCCGTGGTGGAAGCCGCCGCCAGCACATGGCTGTAGTCACCGGCCATCGCCGTGAGCAGATCCGCCAGGGGCTCGGCCAGTTGATGCGCATACACGGCGTGGTCGGCCACGCGCACCTTGCTCACGCCGTCAAGCGAGGCTGCCGCCTCCGCAATGGCGGCTACATTCTCGCCTGCGACGAGGACGTCGATATCACCACCGATAGCCTGTGCTGCCGCCACCACGTGGGCCGTCGCATCGGCCAGCTGGCCATCGTGATGTTCGGCAAGGACCAGAATACTCATGCTATCTCCCCTTAAATCACTTTGGCTTCGTTCTTGAGCTTGTCGACCAGCTCATCCACGGAACCCACCTTGATGCCGGCCTGGCGCTCCGCCGGCGGCTCGACCTTGACCAGCGTCAGGCGCGAGGCGACATCCACCCCCAGATCCGCCGGCGTCTTGACCTCCAGCGGCTTCTTCTTGGCCTTCATGATGTCCGGCAGCTTGGCGTAGCGCGGCTCGTTGAGCCGCAGGTCGGTCGTGACCACCGCCGGCAGACTGAGCGACAGGGTCTGCAGGCCGCCATCGACTTCCCGGGTGACCTTGAGCTGGTCGCCTTCAACGACTACTTCCGAGGCAAAGGTGGCCTGGGGCATACCGCTCAACGCCGCGAGCATCTGCCCGACCTGGTTGTTGTCGGAGTCGATGGCCTGCTTGCCCAGGATCACCAGGCCCGGCTGTTCAGCCTCGACCACCTTGGCCAGGG
This sequence comes from Halomonas binhaiensis, assembly GCF_008329985.2. NCBI lineage: Bacteria > Pseudomonadati > Pseudomonadota > Gammaproteobacteria > Oceanospirillales > Halomonadaceae > Halomonas > Halomonas binhaiensis. The sequence goes on along the minus strand of NZ_CP038437.2, from coordinate 1,710,025 downwards.
CCTTGGCCGCGGCGAGGGACTCTACCGTCGCGTCGGTTTCCACGTGCACGGCTCGGTCGACGCCCAGCGCCAGAGCGGTGCGCAGCTGTTCCTGAGCGGCCTTGGGACCGACGGTCACCGCCACGATTTCGCTGGCCACGCCTTTTTCCTTGAGGCGAACCGCTTCTTCCACGGCGATCTCACAGAAGGGGTTCATGGCCATCTTGACGTTGGTGAGATCGACGTCGGAATGATCCGGCTTGACCCGGATCTTGACGTTGTAATCGATGACGCGTTTGACCGCGACGAGTACTTTCATAGTGTCCTCGCTTGGTTCACCGGTGGAACCGGGGTTCTTGTAACCGATGTGACTTGCCGATATATAACTTTTTGTCATGCCACTAGACGCATTAAGTCAAGCGTTTGATAGGCATCGTAGAAGCACTTTCAATTTGCCACAGCCTGGCCTCTGGCAACAATCCTTTCTATACCATCGTCAGGCTGCCTTCATCATGCTGCCTTTCTCAAGACCTTTTATCAGGCCCCTTCCACCAGGGCCATGCTCACCGAGCCATTGCTCGATGGATCCTGAACAGAACTCCTGATCCTTGCTTGCAGAGACGCCTGGCATCAAACAGCCATCGAAAGGATGGCTAGGCAACGGTATTATGCCTATCATGGGTCACATGTAGAAGCAAACGACCGTTTTAAATTACTCGACGTTGGTGGTAGGGACCGACCAATCAGCGTCCTGACTAGCCCCTGCGAGGAGGACAGCATTCAATGACAGAACAAATAGAACGCGACACTATGGAATTCGATGTCGTCATCGTTGGAGCCGGCCCTTCCGGCCTGGCAGCGGCTTGCCGATTGATGCAGCAAGCCAACGAAGCCGAACAGGAACTGACGGTATGTGTCGTGGAAAAAGGCTCGGAGGTAGGCGCTCATATTCTGTCAGGTGCCATCCTTGAGCCCCGCGCCTTGTTCGAGCTTTTCCCCGACTGGGAAGAGCGTGGCGCGCCCCTCACCACGCCAGCGGTTCGTGATGAACTCTATCTACTCAAGGATGCCGAAAAGGCCCAGAAACTGCCCAATGCTCTGGTGCCCAAGAGCATGCACAACACAGGCGGCGATATCACCCGCTACGTGATCAGTGCTGGCAACTTGTGTCGCTGGCTGGCAGAACAGGCTGAAAGCCTGGGTGTCGAGGTCTTTCCCGGATTCGCTGCCCAGGAAGTTATCATCGAGGATGACGTGGTGCGCGGCATTCTGATTGGTGACATGGGCGTGGGCGCCGACGGTCAGCCCAAGGACAGCCATATGCCTGGCATGGAACTGCGCGCCAAGTACACGCTGTTCGCCGAGGGTGCCCGAGGCCATCTGGGCAAGCGTCTGATCAAGCACTACGGACTCGATGCCGGCAAGGATCCTCAGCACTACGGCATTGGCCTCAAGGAGCTGTGGGATGTACCCGCCGACAAGCATGAGCCCGGCCTGATCCTGCATGGCTCTGGTTGGCCGCTGGACAAGCATACACATGGCGGCTGGTTCCTGTATCACGCAGAGAATCAGCAGGTTGTCGTCGGCCTGATCATGGACCTGGCCTACCAGAACCCCTGGCTGTCGCCCTTCGACGAATTCCAGCGCATGAAGCACCACCCTGTTCTCAAGCAGTACCTGGAGGATGGCAAGCGTGTGGCCTATGGCGCGCGCGCCGTAGTCAAGGGTGGTATCAATAGCCTACCGAAGATGACCTTCCCTGGAGGCCTGCTGATCGGCTGTGATGCCGGCACCCTGAACTTCGCCAAGATCAAGGGCATCCATACTGCGATGAAGTCTGGCCTGATCGCGGCAGAAAGCGTTTTCGAAGCCATCACGGACGGAGATGAAGGTGGCCAGGAGTTGGCCGACTTCACTACCAGATGGGAAACCAGTTGGGCATATCAGGAGCTTCAGGAAAGCGCCAGCTTTGGTCCAGCAATCCATAAATATGGCACCGTCGGCGGTGGCGCTTACAACTTCCTCGATCAATTGCTTGGCGGGAAGCTGCCTACCGTGCATGACACTCATCCGGACTTCGCCACGCTCAAGCCGGCGTCGGAGTGCGAGAAGATCGAGTATCCCAAGCCCGACGGCAAGATCTCCTTCGACAAGGCTTCTTCCGTATTTCTGTCGAACACCAACCACGAAGAAGATCAGCCCTGTCACCTGCGCCTGGCCGATACCGAGATTCCGATCCGCGATAATCTGCCCAAATACGCCGAGCCTGCCCAGCGATACTGCCCAGCGGGCGTCTACGAGGTGGTAGAGGATGATCAGGGACAAGCCAAGTTCCAGATCAACTTCCAGAACTGTGTCCACTGCAAGACCTGCGACATCAAGGACCCAGCACAGAACATCACCTGGGTTGCTCCGGAAGGCGGCGGCGGTCCCAACTACCCCAATATGTAGGTCCCTTCTCAACATGTAGGGGCTATCCCGGCAAGCAGAACATCCCTTGTCGCGACAATACGGGTCAGGCTTCTAGCCTGATCCGTATTATTTCGGCCCTACGCTCGATCTAGCAAAGCCTTAATAACCATAAAGCATAAAATGCCACTTGAGTTATTCCACCCTTGCCCCAATAGTATGCCCGCGAACTACCTGCAACCCTGATACCTGTTTCTAGGCCACCTATTCCTGGATAGATACTACCTTCGGCCAGATACTGTTCTGTCCTGCATCGGCGGAACTGCCCATGGTGAGTCAGGGCCGTTTCCTTTGCTCAGCTCTCGGAGGCTTCATGACCCACACCCGCCAAATACTGCTGGCATTGATACTGGGTGTCGCAGCTGGAGGCGCCATCAACCTGCTGGTGCCACAATGGGTGCCACTGATCGACCACCATATCCTCGCCCCTGCAGGCCAGGTATTCCTGCGCCTGCTGCAATTCATTGTGGTGCCGATGGTGTTTTGTGCTCTGGTACTGAGCTTCACTCAGGTAGAGCGCGATGAACATGTGACGCACTATGCAGGCAAGCTGCTGGTGCTGTATATCATCACTAGTGCGGTGGCACTCGCCATCGGCATGGCCGTGGCAGCATGGCTGACACCAGGCCTGGGTCTCGGCGATGTAGGGCAAGCCAGCATCGAGGCCAAGGACCCAGTACCACTGAGCCAATGGCTGGTCGGGCTGGTTCCCAGGAACCCCTTTGAGGCCTTGGCGGATGCCAACCTGCTGCAGATCATCATCGCTGCAGCGCTTGTGGGGATCGCTGCACGCCAGTTACCCGAACAGAGCCAGTCCTTCATCAAGACACTGGAGAGTGGCTACCACATCACGCTCAAGATATTGTCAATGGTGTTGAAGCTAGCGCCAATCGGTGTCTTTGCCTTGATCGCATCGGTGGTTGCCAGCCAAGGACTGGAGCTGCTGATCAAGCTCGGCCTCTATGTCTTTGGTCTGCTGCTGGCACTTGGTGGCATGGCCCTATTCTACCTGGCCATATTGGCATTGGCAGGCGCACGTTCCGGCGCTTATCTAAGGCACTTCAGCGAATCTCTCAGCTTTGCATTAGGCACGGCAAGCTCCAATGCTGCCCTGCCCATCGCGCTGAAAAATGCTGAAGCCTATGGTGCGCCTCATCAACTGAGCGCCTTCGCCCTACCGTTCGGTACCGCATTGAAGCGCGACGGCGCTGCCGTGCTACAGGGGTTCAATGCCCTGTTTGTCGCTCAACTGTTCGGCGTTGATGTCACTCTCCCACTGATGATCACCATCTTCGCCACAGGACTCCTGGTATCGTTCTCTACCGCAGGTGTTCCCGGTGCAGGCCTGGTGGCAATGAGCACGGTACTTTCCGCGGCAGGACTGCCATTGGAAGGTGTCGCAGTCGTGGCAGGCGTTGATCGTTTCACGGATGGTTTTCGTACTGCACTAAACGTGATGGGCAATACAGCCAATGCCATGCTGTTGGCCCGTACCCAGCATGAACCCGAACGACAGGCCGAAAAGCCGGAACATCCATGATTGGCAGTGACAGCGCCTGCATGGCATGGCGAATAGGGATAACCTCCCCATTCGCCAACCGCATTGAGCCGAAACTAGAATTGAACCGACTCAAGAATTGAAACCGCTCAAGAATGGCCTGGTTCACCCAGTTCAGCAGGTCTTGCAGGATCACTGCTCCACTCGCTCCATGAGCCGACATACAAGCGGGGAAGCGGACGCCCCGCCACCTCATAGGCGAGCAGATTATGGCAAGCTGTGACGCCTGAGCCGCAGTAGGCGATCACTTCATCGGCAACAGGCAACTCCCGGTCCAACTGGGCCGGTTCCTTGAAGCAACCATCCACAAGGTTCTCCGAACAAGGGCGGTTGACGGCGCCGGGAATGTGGCCCGGACGGGGGTCCAGAGGCTCCACCTCGCCACGGAAACGTTCACCGGCACGAGCGTCCACCTTGAGCGCGGTACTTTGTGCTACATCATCCAAGGCAATCAGGCCCGCATCATTGAACAGAGGTTGCCAGGCAGATGGTTCTGGCTGGGGCACATCCCCGCTTTGCAGCACTCCTCCGCTGGCCGTCCATGCTGCCAGGCCACCATCGAGAAGGCGCACCGCCGGATGCCCAGCCCAATGCGCCAGCATCCACCATGCCCGTGCCGCAGCCAGCTGGCCACCCATGTCATCAAGCACCACGACAGGACGCTCTGGGCTCAGCCCCAGGCGACGCAACGTGGCGGAAAAGGCCATCTTGCTCGGCAAAGGATGGCGGCCACCTCCTTGCCTTGCGGAAAGATCCTCATCCAGGCTCAGGTAATGACTGCCAGGGATATGGCCCTGACGCCATAGTGCATGCCCTTCTCCTGGATCCATCAAGCGGAAACGGCAATCCAATACCAGTGGGGGGTGATCACTTGCCAAGGCATCATGCAGCTCGGCAGCTTGAATCAGCGGGAATGACATGGAAACTCCTGGTTATCACAAGGCGCCATTTCGAGCACTGTCTCAGAATATGCACTAACTCAGCATATGACTAGCCAGGACAAGGGCCAAGCCAAAACCGGAAGCAGGAAGCAGGAAGCAGGCCAGGACAAGAACCAGGCCTGGATGAAAGCCGGATAAAAACTACAGCGCCAAGCGTTCGATGGGGGCGCGTCGGGCAATCAGGCGCCGCTTGCCGGCATGGTCGAACAGCACTTCGATCACTGGATTGGCGGGATCTCCTTCAACAACGCTGACTTCCCCCTCCCCGAATACGCCATGACGCACCCGTTCGCCAACACTGAAATCCACCTCAGGAGGCTGCATGCCGTTCGTGCGTTGCCCAGGCAAAGCCTCGACAGTAAGCTCACGCCCAATGGCAGCCAGATAGCGTTCCACCAATTGGGGACGAGTGACTTTCAATGCCTCGAGTGAGGAGGAAGCCGGCGGCGCCAGAGCTCTGGCCACGTTCATCGCATCGGTGACCGCGGTTTCCGCCAGGAAACGACTGGGACGGTGTTCGCCAAGATCATGCATGATGACCAACTGCTCTATGGCCCGCGTGATGGCGACATAGTAAAGACGCCGTTCCTGCTCCAGGCGTTCTGCATCCAGAGGGTTGTCACGACTGTAATGCGGAAAGTCCTCTTCATTTACTGCCCCGACCACCACCAGTGGCCACTCCAGGCCCTTGGCACCGTGCACTGTGCTGATCAACACGCCATCATCACTGCTTTCCACCGGACGCCGAAGCTGTTCGATAAACGCTGCCAGATCCCCCACTTCCCTCGCCTGCTCGATCAGCACATCTAACAGGCGAATATCCTCTTCTCCCTTGTCCCGTCGCACAGCCGCACGCTTGAGCACTTTTTCAGCCTCGACTTCATCCACCACGTGCTGGAGCAAGGCATCCGGGCGCAAACGAGCCAACTTTGGCAGCTCACAAAGCAGTGTCCAACGCTTCTTCAGCGTGCGTTTCTGATGGGGCTTGAGGCGACTCAGCAGTGGATCACTGGATGCCGGCCAGCGCTGCGTTTCTGCCAGGTGCAATGTCAATGCCGCCAGGGTCTCTCGCGGTACGAAGCAGGTCGGCTGGGAAAATACCAGCAGCAAGTGAGCAGGATCACGCAATCCTGCCGGCTCCAATGCCAATGACAGATATCCTGCCAGCGCTTCAACAAGGGGAAGGCGGAATACGAAACGATCTTCCCTGGCCATGCGGAAAGGTATGCCCTCACGCAGTAGCGCCAGTTGCATAGGTACCGACAGCGTCCAGCTGCGCACCAGCAAACAAGCCTCATTCAGCCGTCGTCCTTCCTTTTGCCACTCGGCCAAGGTCTCGAGAAAAGCGCTATTGCCGCGCTTGAGCATCACCCGGGTATCGGGGTTGTTGTCGACTGCCACGCATAGCTGGCTCGTCTGGCGGCGATTGGCCGCGATGGCATGGTTGGAAGCCAGGGCCAATGCGTGTCCATAGCGAAACGTCGTCGACAGCGGGTAGTCACGCCCCTTCCCGAAAATCCGGGTGAAGGTATCGAGCATGGCATCAGGGTGAGCACCCCGCCATTCATAGATACACTGATTGGCATCGCCAACTGCCATCACAGACGCGGCACAACCAGCCTCGGAGCCTGTCAGCACAGCCAGCAGGCGTTGCTGGACAGCGTTGATATCCTGGTATTCGTCGATAATGACGTGGTCAAGAAATCCCTGAACCCGGCGGCACAATCCGCTATCAGACTCCAGCGCCTTGAGCGGCCGATAAAGCAGATCGGAATAGGTCATCACTCGGTGGTCGGCCATCAGGGCTTCAACCCGGTGGTAGGCCTCAACAAAATGGCCAGTTCCCTCCCCCAGCGCCAGGCGTTCGTAGAGCAGCGCGGGGTCTTCCACTTCCGCTTTGACCAGGCTACAGAAATGGGCCAGCTCCTCCAGTCTATCGCTCTCCAGGGCACTATCCCGGTCATCCTCCTGCCCTGTCAGGGTTTCGATGGTTGCCTGGCGTAATAGACGCTCCAGTTGCCAGTCAGCGGTCAGCAGTTGACGCGCTTCCAGTGCCCCCCAGCGGGTCAGGCTTTGACTCAGCCGATGGCCTAGCGAGTGAAAGGTACGCACATCGGGAAGCTCGGCGCCAGCAGGAGCCATGAGAGAAAGTCGCCGCTGAAAATCCTCGCGAGCACTGCGGTTGAACATCAGCACCATGATGCGACGGGGGGAGACACCCTGCTCCAGCAGTTGCAGCACACGTGCCACCAGTGTCGTGGTCTTGCCAGCCCCAGCCACTGCGGCGACCCGAGCATGGCCGCTCCCGTGCATGACGACGGCATGCTGCTCAGCGGTCAGCCTCATGCATCACCCTCACTGCCGTTCCCTTCACCAGAAGCCATTTCGTCCAGGCATCCCAGCGGCTGCCAGATGCCCGCACTCTGTATTCCGAAACCATCGCCTTGCTGCTGGCCCTGTTCTACCAGTTGATAGAACACATTGCGCCCCAATCGAGCTGCCAGACCCAGGCGCAGATTGACCTCGGGCACACTGTCGCCAGATGGTGTCCGGGACAGACTCAGGCGATGCTCACGACCAAGCGCGATGCACTCGCCGACATTGGTGGTCAACCACCAGGTGCCAGCTGGCCTTTGCTGTGCTGCGCCGTTTTTCTCATCAAGACCGGGCTCGTCCAGACCCGGCTCACCAGCATCTCGCTTGAACTCGGCAGACACGACAATGAAGGCGCAATCCTCGACCTGAATGCGCCACTTCTCCACCGGCGTCACCAGGTAATAGTCGCCATCGTCTTCACGTCGCAGGATACGAGCAAACAATTGCACCAGCTCATGGCGGACCATGGGCGTACCTTCATGAACCCAGCGTCCATCATGCTGGATGACCAGATCCATGTCCCCTGAAAGCCGAGGATTCCAGTGTTCCACTGGAGGTCGATCGGCCAGAGGCGATACACCAGAAAGGATTCTATCAAGATGCATGGTCGCTGCTCCTGGGCATGTGTTCTTGCAGGTACCTGGCACACCACGGGCATCAGCCCTGGCGACTAGCCGACAAACCCTGCATTCATCAGTGCCTGACGCACTTCGTCATCGACTTGAGGAGCCGCAGCACGGAACAACCGATGGAAGTTGGCCGTCGTCTGCAGCGCCATCTCTTCCACACTGATGTTGCGCTCTCTGGCGATGCACTCAGCCACCTCGACCACCCATGCCGGCTCATTAGGCTTGCCACGGTATGGCACAGGAGCCAGGTAAGGGCTATCGGTCTCGATCAGCATGCGATCCAGAGGAACCCGGCGAGCCACTTCCCTTAGTGATTCCGCATTGCGGAAAGTGACGATACCCGCCAAGGAGATGTAAAAGCCCAGCCGCACGGCCTCCCGCGCCATGTCAAGATCTTCGGTGAAGCAGTGCAATACGCCACCTACCGCGGGATCGCCATGCTCGCGAATCAGCGCCAGGGTTTCTTCCTTGGCCTCCCGGGTATGCACAATGACGGGCAAGCCCAGCTCCGTTGAAGCCTTGAGCTGGCAAATGAAGCGCTCACGCTGAACATCACGGGGCACGCTGTCGTAATGATAATCGAGACCACATTCACCAATGGCCACAGCCTCATGCTCTCTGGCACAAGCCACGATTTCCTCGACACCAGGCTCACTCTCGAGCTCCTGCAAAGGATGCACGCCTGCAGAGATCACCACATCAGCATGCTGGTCTCGAATGCTGGCCAGGCCCGGAACACCATCCAGGCTCACACTGACGGCAAGAAATTGCCTGACCCCACGGGCACGCGCCGCATCCAGAGCGACAGACAGGTCGCCACCATGAGTGTCGGCCGACAGTCGATCCAGATGGCAGTGGGAATCGACGAATGGGATTTCAACACTCGGATTCTCGATATTCATTGAAACTCTCTTTCGAAACTCACTATCGAAGCTCTCTCGAAATTCTCGTTCAAGCTCTCTTTTGAAGCTCTCTTTTGAAGTTCTCGCTCGGAGCACTCTTTCGAAATTATCTCTCGAAAAACGCTTGCGCCCTCTATATTCGCAGTCTGTGCTGAATTGGCTTCAGACTGCGCTGCCTCTCAAGCACCGGCACCAGAAGCTGGTTCGATTATCTTGCAGAAGGCTGTCATGATCTCAAGAGGGCTGCCCAGCGTACCAGCCAGGCTTCGAGGACAAGTTGCGGATTGGGGTTTGCCCCAGCACTCAACAGGCGCCGCTGCTCACGGGCATAATCAAGCAGGCGGAACCAGTCACGCACTCGAGCATTCTTGACCGCCTGACGGAACAGTGGCATCAGATCTGGATTACGCAATTGCTGCGACTCCCCAGACAGACCAAAACGAATCAGGTCTTCAAGCCAGTCAATGCCATACCACAGAATGCTGTCGATGGCCTGGCGATCGAGCCGAGCAGCTTCAGCCACAGGCTCGGCTCCCCGCACCAGCGCGTCGAAGGTTTCGTGCAGTTGCTGACGCAATGCCCGGGCTTGGGGCTCAGCCATGTCCAGAGCAGTGAGAGGTTGGCCTGCAGCGGCACGCAGCCAGAAGCGTGCTTCGTCTTCTCCCCCCAGACGCTCTGTCAGCCATGGCAAGCAGGTATCCACAGCCGGCACAGCCAGGTTCCACTGCTGACAACGCGAACGGATGGTCGGCAACAATTGAGAAGGCATATCCGACAGCAGCACGAACAGCGTCGCGACACCCGGCTCCTCCAGGCTCTTCAGCAAAGCGTTGGATGCCGCCACGTTCATGGCCTCGGCAGGCTTGATTTCAATGACCCGATAGCCACCCTGCTGTGCGGTCTGAGAGACAAAAGTATTGACCTGCCGGATGGGATCGATACGGATCATGCGCTTGCCTTCTTCCGGCGCTACCCGCAACAGATCCGGGTGATACCCCGCCTTCAGCATGTGGCAACTATGACATTGACCGCAGGCTACTTCACCAGGACTGGCACACAATGCACGGGCAATCAGCGCGTCAGCCAATGTCTGCTTACCAATGCCCCGCTCACCGGAAATCAACAGCGCGTGAGGCAAGCGCCCCGAATCCATCAGCCGCACCAGTTCATGCCAGCGTGACATCAGCCAGGGCAAGGGGCGCAGTTGATTATCGCTGCCTTCGACATGGGTGTCGCTCAGCGCCATTGCTCGATCCGCTGCTTGAGGATTTCACTGATACGCGACTGCACACTGGCCAAGTCACCCTGGGCATCAACCACGACAATACGCTCGGGCTCGGCAGTAGCTCGCGACAAGTAACTGGTTCTCACACGTTCAAAGAAGTCACGCCGCTCCTGTTCGAAACGATCCTTGCTCCCGCCCTGAGACTCCAGGCGCGAGGCCAGGCGCGCCTCAGCGGCTTCCAGCGGCATGTCCAGCAACAAGGTTAGATCCGGGGTCAAACCACGTTGCACTAAGTGCTCCAGGCTGGCGATACGCTCCTTATCTATGCCTCGCCCTCCCCCTTGATAGGCAAAGGTGGCATCAGTAAAGCGATCACACACCACCCAGGCGCCACGCGCCAGGGCTGGACGAATCTTCCGGGCAAGGTGTTGAGCCCGAGCAGCAAAGACCAGCAGCAATTCGGCATCATCGTCCAGCGGCTCACTGTCATGAGCAAGCAACTGCTCGCGAATGGCCTCGGCACGTGGTGTACCGCCCGGCTCACGAGTCTGGACGACCTCAATGCCATGCTGAGTCAGATAATTGACCACGAAGGATAGATTGGTGGACTTTCCTACTCCTTCCCCTCCTTCAAGGGTAATGAAACGTCCTCGGCCCCGGCCTGACGGCTCGGGCCGTGAGTTGTCATGCATAGTGACTCCTGTTCCACCATCGAGATATCGCAACGCCGTCCAGGCAGCACTGCCTTTTCAGGGTAACTGCTCCAGCTTCAGGATAACCGCTCTAGCGCTTGAGAATATAGCGCCGCACGGCCTCATTATGCTCGCGCAACGTGCGAGAAAAATGGTGCGTTCCAGTCCCGTCACCTTTGGCAACAAAATACAGTGTCTCTCCCTCGGCAGGATGCATCGCAGCTTCCAGAGAAGCCTTGCCAGGCAAAGCGATGGGAGTCGGAGGCAACCCCTCGATGACATAGGTGTTATAGGGTGTCTTCTTGCGCAGATCGGCACGCGTGATATTGCCGTCATAACGGTCGCCCATGCCATAGATCACCGTAGGATCCGTCTGCAGGCGCATGCCTCGTTCAAGGCGACGTACAAACACACCGGCAATTTCGCGACGCTCCTGGGGCGCACCGGTCTCCTTCTCGATCAGCGAGGCCATGATCAAGGCCTCGTAGGGCGTCTCGTAGGGAAGTCCCTCGTCACGCTTCGCCCACGCATCGTCAAGCAGTCTGTCCATGCGATGCGAGGCCTGACGCAGAATCTGCTCGTCGCTGACACCCTTGTGGTAGGTATATGTATCAGGGAAGAAGCGGCCTTCTGGGTGCTCACCTTCATATCCCAACTCTGTCATCAAGTCTTCATCAGACATGTCGGCAGCGTCGTGGGAAAGCTTTTCCGCATCATCCAGCACAGCGCGCATCTGCTTGAAGCTCCAGCCTTCGGGAATGGTCACTTTGTAAGTGACGACATCACCGCTGTTGAGCTTATTCAGCACATCCAGCCCACTCATTTCCGGCTGCAGCATGTACTCTCCCGGCTTCAGGGAGTGAACTCGCTGGGGCTCAATGCGGGCCAGCAGCTTTAACGCCCAGCTGTCGGAAAGAATTCCACGGGACTCGAGTTCTGCTATCACCTGGTTGAAGCCAGCTCCCTGACGGACTTCATAAATAGTCTGTTCAGCAACGGCAATAGGGGCTTCGAGCTTGACCTGCCAAAAACGATATCCAGTATAAGCGGCGAATAACGCTAGAACGACCAACACCACCAGGGCCTTGAGCACTGTGCGCATGATATTTCCTCAGGTCCTTCGTTCAGAGGTCCTTAGCCAGGAACCGCTGCAAGACGGCCTCATACAAGCCAGGACTTTTACAGATCAACAGAATCTCTTACAGATCAAATAGCTGGATAGCCAAGGTGGTCATGAGCCAGCCTCTGCAGATGCCGGTGAGTTGCAGTGATTGGCCATTCACCCAATATCCGGCCCTCAGTGTCATCCAGTCGTACCACCGGCCATAGACCTTGGACGCTATTACCCACCCAAAGTGCCTGACAACCTGCCAGTTCATCCACACCAAGCTCGTCAATCATGAGCTCACCGGCATCCAGCATGACCTGTCGCAAGGTACCAAGGACACCGCAGTGTTCCAGCGACGGCGTACAAGGCATCGGCTGCGATGACGACAACCAGAACAGGTTCATCGCCGTGGCCTCCACCACCCGCCCATGACCATCAGTGACCAGCCCCTCGGCAATATCAGGGTCATGCCACTCGCTGCGTGCCAGCACGTTTTCAAGGCGGGCCATATGTTTGATGCCAGCCAGCCTCGGCTGACGGGCCAGGCTCATGTGACACAGCCTTATCCGCACGCCTTGTTTCCAACGCGCCTGCTGGGGAGAGAATGGTGTCGCCTGCCAGTACAGGCGAGGGGACGCTTTCGCAGGCGGTGCATAACCTCTACCGCCACTGCCCCGGGTATAGATCAGCTTGAGCACCTGCAATCCATCGCCGAGCCGAGACAGGGTGGCATCAAGCTGATCGCGGGAAGGCGCAGGGATATCGAGCACTTCACAGCCGAGCATCAAACGGCTCAGATGCTGTTCCCATAACACCGCATTGCCATCACGCACCAGCACCGTCTCGAACAGACCATCGCCATACGCCAGGCCTCGGTCATCAAAAGGTAGAGACGGCACTGATGCTACAACCATCAGGCACGCTTGAATATCAGGGTGCCATTGGTACCACCAAAGCCGAACGAATTCGACAGAGTAACGTCAACCTTGGCTTCGCGCGCTGTATTCGGCACATAATCCAGCACACACCCTTCCTGGGGATTATCCAGGTTGATGGTCGGCGGCAGCACTTGGTCACGAATGGCCAGGATGCTGAATACAGCTTCGACAGCGCCAGCCGCGCCCAGCAGATGGCCGATCATGGACTTGGTCGAGCTGACCGCGACCTTGGATGCTGAGACCCCCATGACCTTCTCGACTGCGCGGCTCTCGGCCAAGTCACCAGCCTGCGTAGATGTACCATGGGCATTGATATAATCGATTTCGGACGGATCAAGCTTGGCATCCTTGATGGCATTGGCCATGGAAGCAGCAGCACCACGCCCATCTTCGGGCGGAGACGTCATATGATAGGCATCATCGCTCATGCCAAAGCCAACCACTTCAGCATAGATATTGGCACCACGCGCCTTGGCATGCTCGTAGTCTTCCAGGACCAGGACTCCCGCACCATCAGACAGCACGAACCCATCACGGTCACGATCCCAGGGGCGGCTAGCCGCAGCCGGATCATCGTTGCGCGTGGACAGTGCCCGGGCAGCAGAGAATCCCCCCAGGCCCAATGGCGTGGTAGCCATTTCTGCACCACCACAGACCATCACATCGGCATCACCGTAGGCAATGGTGCGTGCACTGTAGCCAATGTTATGGGTACCGGTGGTACACGCGGTGGTAATGGCAATATTAGGGCCACGGAAACCATGCTGGATAGCCAGGTTTCCCGAGATCATGTTGATGATGGAGCCTGGCACGAAGAATGGTGAGATACGGCGAGCTCCACTCTTGAGCAGCGCATTGTGGTTTTGCTCAATCATTGGTAACCCACCGATACCGGAACCGATGGCAACACCAATTCGATCAGCATTCTCATCGCTGCATTCAATACCGGCATCGGCAATCGCCTGCGCACCAGCGGCCACACCGTATTGAATGAAGAGATCCATCTTGCGCGCATCCTTGGGATTCAGATACGGGCTGATATCGAAATTCTTGACCGAGCCGCCGAAGCGCGTATTGAAGCCGCTGACATCGAAGTGCTCGATAGGCGCTACACCGCTCTTGCCAGCCAGGATGCTTTCCCAGCTTTCCTTGACGGTGTTACCCACCGGCGTGACCAAACCAACTCCGGTCACCACTACCCTTCTGCGAGACATCAGCATTCCTCCAGACAACCAATATATTCACGGCGCGCTTCCAGGCAACTACCGCTTTGCGCGCATTATACCGAGACTGACGCCACAGCGCTCCCCCTCTGGCCACCATCTATCGCCACCGTCAGGAGATACTTCCACCAAGCGTACCTGATATGCAAAAGCCGCCCCTCTGGGGCGGCTTTCCGGGAGGCAAGCTCCCGCAACTGTCTCGACCGTCTTGACTGCCTCAGCAATAGCGACAGCAAGCAATATCAATCGCGACCAACAGACTCACAGGCATGTTCCGTGCCATTGCATCAGAACAGTGCTGCACAGTCTTACTGGTTGGCGTTGACGTAGTCGATAGCTTCCTGAACGGTGGTGATCTTCTCGGCTTCTTCGTCAGGAATTTCAGTATCGAATTCCTCTTCCAGCGCCATCACCAGCTCGACGGTATCCAGGGAATCAGCGCCCAGGTCCTCGGTGAAGGAAGATGTGTTCTGAATATCTTCTTCCTTGACGTTCAGGCGCTCAGCCACAACTTTCTTCACGCGCTCTTCGATGGTGCTCATTTAGACATACTCCAGTCGTTCACGTTAGCCGTTCTGATGATCAGCCGATTAAATCCGCAAATAAACTGCGGGGTAGTTTATAGCCCCCTCGGGGTCGACGCAACACACGCGATGCGTGCGATCAGCGCATATTCATACCGCCATTGACATGCAGAGTTTCTCCGGTGATATAACCGGCTGACTCCGATGTCAGGAAGCCCACCGCTGCCGCGATTTCTTCGGGCTGTCCCAAACGAGCCAGAGGCACCTGCCCCTTGAGCATCGTTTGCTGTTCTTCGGACAATGCCTCTGTCATATCCGTAGCGATGAAGCCTGGAGCTACCGAATTGACAGTGATTGCCCGGGAAGCCACCTCACGGGCCAGAGCCCGGGAAAAACCTTCCATACCCGCTTTCGCCGCAGCATAGTTGGTCTGGCCAAGATTGCCCATGGTTGCCACCACAGAACTGATGGAAACGATACGCCCCCAACGAGCCTTGGTCATGCCGCGCAGGCATGCCTTGCTGACCCGATAGACTGACTTGAGATTGGTGTCGATCACACCGTCCCACTCATCTTCTTTCATGCGCATCAAGAGGTTGTCGCGAGTGATACCAGCATTATTGACGAGAATGGTCGGCGCACCAAACTCATCGCTGACAGCCTTGATCAAGGCATCAACACCAGCCTGATCGGTCACGTTCAGACAGCGACCAGCACCCTCGATGCCATTCGCCTTGAGGTCGGCATCAATGCGCTCGGCACCAGCCTCGGAGGTAGCAGTACCGATCACGATACGGCCCTGACGGCCCAGCTCATGTGCGATGGCGCGGCCAATGCCACGACTGGCCCCTGTTACAAGGGCGACTCTACGCTCGGTTGTCATGATCACTTCCGTTGATTCGTCATATACGACCCGATCACCCCTGGCACCAGTGACCGGGCATCAGATCACAGGGTCTCGCGGGCCAGCTCCAGCGCAGCGATCAAGCTGTCCGGATCATTGACCGCCAGCCCACGACTACCCTTGGCAATGCGCTTGTTAAGGCCGGTCAAAACCTTGCCAGGACCGCACTCGATGAACACCTCAGCACCATTATTCACCATGGACTCTACGCAAGAGACCCAGCGAACCGGCTGATACAACTGCTCCACCAGGCGCGTCCGCAGAGTACCGATATCGGCATGCGCTTGCGCATCAACATTCTGCACCACGCTATAACGTGGGGCACGCAGTTCAATGGCGTCAAGGGCCTCTGACAAACGCTCCGCAGCTGGGCGCATGAGAGCACAGTGAGACGGCACAGAGACGGGCAATGGCATGGCGCGCTTGGCACCCGCTTCCTGACAGGCAGCAATCGCGCGCTCTACCGCTGCCTTGGCGCCTGCAATAACCACCTGTCCCGGAGCATTGTAGTTGACTGCAGCAACCACGTCGCCGTTGGCAGCCTTGGCGCAGGCCTCTTCTACCGCGGCATCCTCAAGACCAAGAATGGCTGCCATGGCACCCTCGCCCTCCGGCACGGCTTCCTGCATGGCTTCGCCACGCAAGCGCACCAGGCGCACACCGTCAGCGAAGGACAACACGCCGGCACACACCATGGCGCTGTATTCCCCCAGGCTGTGACCGGCCATGGCTCCGGGACGCGGGCCTTCCATTTCTTGCCAGACTCGCGCAATGGCAACACTGGAAGCCAACAGGGCTGGCTGCGTGCAGGCAGTTGCATTGAGCTGCTCCACGGGGCCTTCCTGAACCACTTTCCATAGATCGTAGCCAAGGGCGTCTGCCGCTTCCTCGAAAGTGGTTCTCACCACGCTGTAGCGCTCAGCCAGCTCGCGCAACATGCCGATCTGCTGGGAGCCCTGTCCAGGAAAGATGAGGGCAAGCGGTTGTGTCATGTCGATCACCTATGCTCTTGTTGGTCACCGTACCACTGCCCGACCATGGGACGAGCCACCCTCCTCGGAGGAAGGTGGCAGCGGACGGCGATTGACGAGCTCAGCTTCCAGCCGGCTCGGCAAATCACGGCGAACTTCCTGTACTGCCCGCTTGAGGGCATAGTGGAAGCCGGCGGCATCACAGCTGCCGTGACTTTTGATAACGATACCCGCCAGCCCAAGCAGACTGGCGCCATTGTAGCGAACCGGATCCAGCTCGCTCTTCAAACGTTTCAGCGCAGGGCGAGCAAGCAGGCCCACCAGGCGGCTGCCCCAATGCGCTTCAAAGGTGGCCTGGACACGCTGCACCAGCATCCTCGCCAATCCTTCGCTGGCCTTGAGCACGGCATTGCCGACAAAGCCATCGCAGACCACCACATCAACCTCACCGGCGAAGATGCCATCGCCCTCGATGAAGCCCTGATAATTGAGACCGGAAATCCGCCGAAGCTCAGCATCGGCTTTAAGTACGCTGGCCGCCCCCTTGGTCGACTCTACCCCCACATTGAGCAACGCAATGCGCGGCGCTGCGATGCCATCCACATGGCGCGCCATGATGTCACCCATCAGGGCAAAGTCGATGAGACGGTCACCACTGACATCGACATTGGCTCCCAGATCAAGCAGGTAGCAACGCCCCTCGTTGCGGGTAGGAATAGCTGTACTGATGGCAGGACGAGGCACACCAGCCACCGTCCCCAGGGCTCGCCGGGACAACGCCATCAAGGCTCCGGTATTTCCCGAGCTGACACCGACCTGCGCATCACCGGAGGCCACGCATTCCAGCATTCTTGCCATACTGGATGCCTGCCCATGGCGCAACGCCTGGGATGCACGCATGTCCTGGGAGATCACCTGCGGCGCATCTCTCAGGTCCAGACGTGACGCCGCCGCAGCCAGGGGCCGCGGCAGGCGTGAAATCTCGTCTTCCAGAGTACGAACAGGGCCGAACAACTGAATCTCGAGACTGGGGTCTTCTACCATCGCACTGGCCGCGCCTGCCACAGCACTATGAGGACCTTTGTCCCCGCCCATGGCATCAACGGCAATCCGCATCTCAGCGGCCAGGCGATATCAGGTACGTCGTCGCCTTAGGCGTCGACGACCTTACGACCGCGATAGAAGCCATCCGGAGAAACGTGGTGACGCAGGTGAGTCGTACCAGTTTCCTTGTCCTGGGACAGGGTCGGTGCGCTCAGCGCGTCGTGACTGCGACGCATGCCACGCTTGGAACGGGTTTTACGATTCTGTTGAACTGCCATGAGGAATCACTCCACAAAAAAATCGATCAGGTATCGGTATTGCCCTTGAGGCGCTTGAGCACCTCGAAGGGATTGCCAGAGGGCGCTTCCGAGACTTCGGCTTCCACCCCGCTGCTCAGCTGTTCTCGCGAGACAGGGCACTCTGACTCGTCGTGGTAAACCACCTGGGGCAAGCAAAGAATCAATTCATCTTCGATCACGCCCAGCAGGCTCAGCTGTTCGTTCTCCACCAGTACCGGTTCATAGGTAGCTGGTAGATTGGCGGCCATGTCATCACTGGAAACGAGCCCGAGCTGGAAGTCGCTCGCAACATGTTGGGCCATAGGCTCGAGACAGCGACGACAAGGCAGCTGTAATTCGGCCTCCAGGCGCCCCCGGATCACCCGACGCCCCTGAGCGTCGATAGCGAACTCCAGCCAAACGCTGGCGTCGCCCTGTTGAGCCCCTGCCTCTTCGGTCAGGCGACTCATATCGGCCAATGCCACTAGGCCATCAAGGTGTTCGGCATGGGCGGCGAGCTTGTATGGCTCGACCCGGCCGGGCAATCGTGAGGTCAACATAGGCGCGCAATGATAGGCACTCGGTAAGTCTCTGTCAAAGCCATATAGCTAACAGGTTAGAATTCATTGGTATCTTGAAAGTTCTATACCCCCATTTGCATCAGGAGATATGCATGCCCGCTCTGGTTCTAGCTTCCAGTTCTCCTTGGCGTCGAGACCTGCTGTCACGCCTTAGCCTGCCCTTCACCTGGGATAGTCCTGACATCGACGAAACACCTCTACAAGGAGAGTCTCCTGCCGCATTGGTGCATCGCCTGGCACTTGCCAAGGCGGAACGCCTGGCTGACCGTTACCCCGACCATCTGATCATCGGCTCGGACCAGGTAGCGGTATTCGATGACCAGATTCTCGGCAAACCTCACACCGAAGAGCGTGCTCGTGCCAACCTGAGCGCCTTTTCAGGACATCGCGTCAGCTTCCTGACAGGGCTAGCCCTGATCGACACCGCCCGCTCAAGCCACCGCGTCAGCCATGAACGCTACGATGTCGTGTTTCGCATGCTCAGCGAGGCTGAAATTGCCACTTACGTAGCTCGAGAAAAGCCTCTGGATAGCGCAGGCAGCTTTCGCCTGGAAGGTCTGGGCATCACGCTATTCGAACGCCTGGAAGGCGATGATCCCAACACCCTTATCGGCTTGCCCCTGATACGCCTGTGTCAATGGCTGAGAGAAGCCGGCCTCGACCCACTTCTCTCAGCTCATCCTGGTTGACAGGGGATTGAGCAGCCAGGAATCAGGGCAACTGATAGCGTACCGGTGAACTTGCCTGTGGCACACCCAACCATTCGGCAGCCACATCGCTGAAGCGACGACTCAAACGTTCGAAAGGATCCTGCGCCGGAGTGTAGTCCTTGAGCTGGGGATCATCATCACCCAACTGCTCGCGCAGCACATCTTCAATTGTCCCCAGGCGGTCGACCAACCCTTCATCGATTGCCTGCTCACCTGTCCACACCAACCCGCTGAACAAGCGCGGATCATCGCTCAGGCGGTCTCCGCGCCCTGCCTTGACATCATTGATGAACTGGCGATGGGTGGTTTCAAGCACACCCTGCCAGAACTCCCGCTGCTCAGGCTTGATCGTGGTGAACGGATCGAGAAAAGCCTTGTTCTCGCCGGCAGTGAACACTCGCCGCTCGACCCCAAGGCGCTCGATAGCACCTTCCAGCCCAAAACTTGAATAAATGACGCCTATCGACCCCACCAGACTGGCGGGCGCAGCCACGATCTCATCGGCGGCGGACGCAATGTAATAAGCACCACTGGCACCGATATCCTCGATCACGGCGATGATCGGCTTGTCCCCGGAGTCACGCAGGCGCATGAGCTCATCGTAGATACGCTGGGACTGAACCGGACTACCACCGGGACTATCGATATCCACGACTAGGGCCACGCTGCTCTCGGCATCCCACGCAGCCTGGATACCTTCGATGATTCGATCAGCATTGGCCGGAGACTCTCGTGAGATGACCCCGTCGACACGGACCACCCCCAGGTGTTCCTCATTTGAGGGAGTTTCCATCGGCACTCTCAGCACAGCCCAGGCTACCAATGCCACCAGAGTCAAAAAGAGCAATAGAAAGGAGAAACGAAAAAACAGCTTCCAACGCCGAGTACGCCGCTGCTCAGTGAGAACACCACCAATCCAGTGATCCATCATCTCCACCTGAGCCAGACGCTGTCGCTCGCGCAGCGTCGCAGCATCTTCGCCAGCAGGCACTTGAGACGAGTCACCGCCAGCCGTGACGCCCTCACCTTCTGTCCAGGGATCACGATCCTTCTTATCGCTCATATCACCCTCTCATCCTTTGCACCTTCAATTTCCCAGCAAATAGTCGACCAGCTCGGGAAAGCCATCGATGACTCGCCGGGGATGACTGGCTTCAAGCCGATCACGAGCATGCACTCCGTAGGTGACAGCAATGCGGTCCATGTTCAAGGCCCGAGCCATTTCCATGTCATATTCGGTATCACCGATCATCACAGCACGCTCAACGCCGACACCAAGCTCTGCCAGCAACTCCTGCAACATTTGAGGATGAGGTTTGGAGCGCGTTTCATCAGCCGTACGGCTGGCTGCAAAGATGTGGCCGGTACCGGTTTCACGGAACGCCCGATCAAGCCCTCTCCGGCTCTTGCCCGTAGCTACGGCCAAACGCGTACCCGGCCTTGCAGCCAAGCGGTCCATTCCGGCCATGACGCCGGGATAAAAGGTCATGGGCGTGGTATCGCCCTGGACGAAGTGATAGGCATAACGGGTCTTGAGGTGCTCGGCCTGCTCGGCTCCGATCCCGGGGCACAGGGCCTCGATTGCCTCAGGCAATCCCAGGCCGATGATGTTGCGTATCGCCTCCACCTCAAGCTCCCCCCACTCCGCTTCGCGGGCCGCTACTTGCATGCTGCCCACAATGCGGCCGATGGAGTCCATCAGGGTTCCGTCCCAGTCGAAGATGATCAGATCATATGGCAATACACAGCCCCCCTGCGCCATGAGTGAATGGGAAGCCGCCAATTTTGCCACTGCAGGCTTCAGCTATGCCACTACAACTGAGCCACCACAATGACACCACTACAGCGATACTACTACAGCGATACCGCTACAGCAGGGCACGATATAGTGCATCGCAGCCTCAGTGGCACAGCACCACCAGAGCATCAGGGGGTACTAGTCACCCAGCCGAGTCACTACCTGGGCGTTTGCCTCCAACGTCCGATGAACCGGGCAGCGATCGGCAATGGCCAGAAGTGCATCACGCTGCTCAGCACTGAGGCCTCCTGTCAGATGCAGGACGCGCTCGAAGCGATCGATCTGCTTGGATTCATGATTGGAGCAATCCTGACAATCCTCGGCATGCACTCGTCCATGGGAGACATCGACGGCAACATCGACAAGCGGCATTTTCTTGCGTCGGGCATAGCTGCGAACAGTCATCGACGTGCAGGCCCCAAGGGCAGCGGCCAATAGCTGGTAGGGAGTAAGCCCAAGGTTCGTGCCGCCGAATGACTCGGGTTCGTCGGCTCGTAAATAGTGAACGCCTGAAACAATATCCTGGCGAAAGCCTTCAGGATCAGCTTCCAGGACCCGGGTGATCCCTTCCGGAGCATCTGGCGGCGGAGTGGGCGCCACAAGCCCCAGATAGCGCGAGGACCAACTGGCAATCACCTCAGCGGCGTACTCGGCATCCTCAGCCCGAGTCAATAAATGGTCAGCATCATCCAGTGAGACGAAACTGCGCGGGTGGCGAGCAGCCGTAAATATTTCGGTGGCATTGTCAATGCCTACCACCTCATCCCTGGGCGCATGCAGAATCAAGAGGGCCCGGCCCAATGACATGATGCTTTGGCGCTGCTGCTGCGCCTTCACATCCTCAAGAAAGCTGCGACGAATGGTGAACGGTCGCCCTGCCAGGGTGAGTTGCGCTTCTCCCTGGCGCTCAATGGTGTTGAGGCACGAGCCAAAGTTATGCAATACATGTGCAGGATCGCTGGGCGCCCCTATGGTCGCCACAGCCCTGACAGAGGGTAGCCGGGTCGCCGCTGCAATCACCGCAGCACCGCCAAGCGAATGCCCGATCAATAATGCAGGAGCCTGCCCACGCTGCTCGAGAAAAGCCGCTGCAGCGACCAGATCATCGACATTGGAGGTGAAATGGGTATTGGCAAATTCGCCTTGCGAGTGCCCCAGGCCGGTAAAGTCAAAGCGCAGTACTGCCACACCACGCTCAACCAGGCGTTCGGATATACGCCGGGCAGCCAGAATATCCTTGGAACAGGTAAAACAGTGAGCAAAAATCGCCACTGCCTGGGGCTCCCCCGCTGCCGGTCGATCAAAGCGCGCTGCCAGCACACTACCGCTGTGCCCAGGAAATTGTTCTTTTTCACTAACCATACGCATGATAGGACACCTCTCCTCTTGTTATTCCATCATCACACCATTGCGACGCAGTAGAAGTAGAGTTGTCATATTTCCCCATCGGACACCATCCAGAAAGAGCCATTCGGGAATGAGAATTTTCTGAATATTGACGAGATTTACCACCAGTGCATCGGATAACGACGATGACGAGCCAAATTATTGACCAGCACAGCGACAACCAGCAGTAGTGCACAACCGACACCTACCGGCATCAATGCATACGTCCATCCCAGGTCGTGTACCTCGCTGGCACCGATCACCGCAATCAGCGCTGTCGCACCTCCCGGCGGATGCAAGGTATGCGTCAACTGCATGACCAGAATGGATGTCGATACCGCCATCGCCGCAGCCAGCCAGGTATCCCCCAGCCACTGCCAGCTAAGCACCCCTACCAGTGCCGAGAGCATATTTCCGCCGAGCACATTGCGCGGCTGGGCCAGCGGGCTTTCCGGTGCGGCATAAAGCAGGACGGAGGTCGCCCCGAATGAGCCAATCATCAGCAACGTATGGGTAACCAGCCACTCATCGATCAACCAACCGACTCCGGCCATGCCCGCAAAAGCACCAAACCACGACCACAACATATCGCGCCAGCACCGGCGCCGATACGCGGCTTCGTTGCCGCGCATTTTCCAGAGATAAGCCTTTACCATGACCTACTGAGTCTCCACCGTTGAAGGCGGCATACTGTCTCAAAGCCCATAGGCACGAGAGAAATGATCTTTTTTTATGGATTTATATCCTGCGAACGCCCAGCCCCACCCGGCCAGGCCAATGGCGTCTGAATCAGCGGCTCCGGGCCTTTTCAAGTACGGCATCCATGGCAGGCTCCAGTGGGGCACGAATCCTGACCGGCTTCCCGCTGGAAGGCTCCGGAAACGTCAAGGCCGCCGCGTGCAGAAACAAGCGATCCAACCCCAGCTCACGCGCCAGCTTTTCGCCTTCCCTGGTGCCGTACTTGTCATCTCCCAATAGCGCATGCCCCGCATGGGCTGCATGGACGCGTATCTGATGGGTTCGTCCAGTAATGGGCTCAGCCTCGACCAATGTGGCTCCCGCAAAGGCTTCGCGCACGGCAAAGCGAGTACGTGCCACCTTGCCGGCAGAATCGACTCGTACCCGGCGCTCTCCATTCCCTGCGTCATAGCGATCCAGGCGAGCACTGACAAAATCACGTCGTGCTGGCCACCTGCCAGCTACCAAAGCAAGGTATTGCTTGGTCATCTCATGACGTTTGAGAGCCGTATTAAGTGTCAGCAGCGCAGGGCGGGACTTGGCCAACAACAAGCAACCAGAGGTATCCCGGTCGAGACGGTGTACCAGTTCAAGGAAGTCGAGATCTTCCCGCACTTGCCGCAATGCCTCGATCAGGCCGATCTTGACCCCACTGCCACCATGTACGGCAAGACCTGAAGGCTTGTTCATCACCATCCAGTCGGGACCTTCGAGCAATACGCTGCCAGCCAGCAGATTACGCAGGTTGTCACTGACTTCACGCACGGCCTCCCGAGGCGCCAGCCTGAGAGGAGGAACACGCACCACATCACCTAGTTGCAAGCGGTACTCGGCCTTGACCCGTTTCTTGTTGACCCGTACCTCACCTTTACGCACGATGCGATACACCAATGAACGCGGCACACCTTTCAATCGGGTCATCAGGAAATTATCGACACGCTGGCCAACCTGCCCTTCAGTGACTTCCACCCACTGTACTTCTCTGCCTTCGGCCACGATAAATACTCCACGCTCTATTAAACCACCTCGCCATATGCATATAGCAGACTGCGTTCCCGCCGAATCACTTACAGGAATCTGTGAACAAGTTGCCGAACGAGCAGACAACCAACACCGCACAACGCCATGTTGGGAACGTGCCGACAGTTGATCAGAACTTCCTTTGCAATCTGGACATGAAACGACAGTCAAGCAGGGATTACCCTGCAGACGGCGGAAAGGCGGCATTCTAGCTTAGTGTGCCGCCAATTGCTGGCCCTTGGTATTGCTGTTATATTGCTTTTTCGCTCCTCAGATTCAATCTGGTCAACAGAAGCGCCTGCCCGACAGACATGCAGGCCTGAGCGAACGCCTAGCGACGAAGTACTTAGAGAAAGCAATAGCACTTAGAGAAAATTGTGCTGGGAAACAATACCTAGACGAAATGGTTTCTAGATAAGTCCGTGCTTAGATGAAATAGTGCTAGCACGCTTCTCTAGAGAAATATTGGCAGTGAGCCCCGGGCTCGGACGCTTACTGCCATGAAGAATTAAAACGTAACAACACATGCTCGACGTCAGCCGCTATCTCAACAGAGGCGCCCGGCGCCGAGAGACGTATAACACCGTGCCGGAGAACCGGCGTCGGTGAATCGATGAATGCCAGGTGTTGGCGGTGATGGCAGGACCGGATGGGCAGAAGATCCCACCGAGACACGTCCTCCCTCCGCCCCGTACTCAACATGATCATGCCGCGCCATGTCCCGCATCAATGCTGGCATGTCACGGCCGGGCGCAGTCCTCGCATCCGCGACATGCGCTGAGCACAAGCACGCAGCACCCAGCGGTTCGCCAACGCCTCGTCCATGGGCGCTCTCCGGCGCGTCCATATTGCGAGACAACATGAAACGGATGCTCATCAACGCGACTCAGCCCGAAGAGCTGCGCGTCGCACTGGTCGATGGACAACGCCTCTACGATCTGGACATCGAATCCGGTGCCCGAGAACAGAAAAAAGCCAATATTTACCGCGGCAAGATCACACGCGTAGAACCCTCTCTCGAAGCCGCCTTCGTCGACTTTGGTGCTGAACGCCACGGCTTCCTGCCCCTCAAGGAAGTGGCACGCGAATACTTCCTCAAGGACCCCTCTGGCCGACCTAGCATCAAGGAAGTTCTCAAGGAAGGCCAGGAAGTCATCGTCCAGGTTGACAAGGAAGAGCGAGGCAACAAGGGGGCCGCGCTGACAACCTTCATCAGCCTGGCTGGCCGCTTCCTTGTCCTGATGCCCAACAACCCTCGCGCGGGAGGAATTTCACGTCGCATCGAGGGTGAAGAACGCAGTCAGCTCAAGGAAGCCATGGGCCAACTGACGGTCCCCGACAAGATGGGCCTGATCGTGCGCACTGCAGGCATCGGGCGCTCGCCGGAAGAATTGCAGTGGGACCTGGATTATCTGGTGCAGGTATGGGAGTCGATCACCGAAGAAGCTGGCAAGCGCCCCGCCCCCTTCCTCATCTACCGCGAATCCAATGTCATCATCCGCGCCATGCGCGACTATCTGCGCCAGGACATTGGCGAGGTGCTGATCGACAGCCCTGAGGTACATCAGGAAGCCCTGGGCTTTATCCGCCAGGTCATGCCGTCCTATCAGCAAAAGATCAAGCTCTACGCTGATGAAGTCCCGCTTTTCTCACGCTTCCAGATCGAGTCACAGATCGAGACGGCTTACGAGCGTGAAGTGAAGCTGCCGTCTGGTGGCTCCATTGTCATCGACCACACTGAAGCCCTGGTCTCCATCGACATCAACTCTGCACGAGCGACTCGCGGCAGCGATATCGAGGAAACCGCCCTGCAGACCAACCTGGAGGCGGCCGACGAAATTGCTCGCCAATTGCGTCTGCGTGACATTGGTGGCCTCGTGGTCATCGATTTCATCGACATGGGGCCATCACGCAATCAGCGCGAAGTGGAAAACCGAGCGCGTGATGCTCTCAAGCTCGACCGCGCCCGGGTACAGATCGGTCGCATTTCCCGCTTTGGCCTGATGGAGATGTCACGCCAGCGCCTGCGCCCGTCTCTTGGAGAGACCAGTGGCGTCGTCTGCCCTCGCTGCGATGGCCAGGGCACTATCCGAGACGTACGCTCCCTGTCGCTGTCGATCATGCGTCTGATCGAAGAAGAAGCGATGAAGGAGCGTAGTGCTCAGATTCGTGCCATCCTGCCGGTCCCTGTGGCCACCTACCTGCTCAATGAGAAACGTGCAATACTGGCAGACATTGAACGCCGTCAAGGTGTGCGCCTGGTAGTGCTGCCCAATCCCGAAATGGATACGCCTCACTACGACGTTCAGCGTCTACGTGACGATCATGTGGATGAGGAAGGCACAGCTCAGGTTTCAAGCTTCGAGTTATCGGTGGAGACCGAAGTCGGCAAAGAGCCAGAAGCCACCTTCGGAAAACCCATACAGCGCACCGAAGCGGCAGTGAAGACTGTGGTCCATCACGAGCCCGCACCAGCTTCCCTGCAGAAGCAAGAGTCCGCCGAACGTCGTGCGACAGCAGCACCCGCACCACAGGTCACAGCAGGCGTTCAGAATGCAGGCCTGTTCGGTCGACTAGTGCGTGGCTTCGCCCGATTCCTGGGCAATGAGGAACAGCAACAGGCTGCTGGTGATCAGGGACAGCAGTCCCAGGGCCAGGAGACTCAGACACCTGCAAGTCGGGACAGCGAGAGCCGGCAGGATAATCGCCAGCGCAGCCGTCGCAGCAGTAGCAACAGCCAGCAGCGCCAAAGTCGCTCATCATCACGCCAAGACAGCCGCAGCGAGAACCGACAGAGTCAGGAAAGTTCATCCTCGCAGGATAGTCGTCGCCAGCAGGAGCGTCGCGACAATGATCGCCGGCAGCAGGAGCGTCGACAGGACAGCAATCGCGATAGCCGCAGCGAAAAGAGTGAAAAGTCTGAGGGACGCAGCAGCCGTTCGCGTCGCAGCCAGGATGATACTCGGACCAGCCAGTCCAGAGGCTCAGAGAGCCAGGTCCGCGAGAGCGTGCAGAAAAGCGAGACGGTAGTGGCGGAGACTCCCAAGGAGTCCAAGCCCAAGCGCACTCGCAATAACCCGCGCAGTCGCACACGCACCCATGCGATCAACCCTGAATCGCTTGCTGAGCAGCAACGCCTGAAAGCCTTGGCAGCAGAAGCCCCCGCAGTTGCGGACGACAGCCTGGCCAAAGCACCAGCAGTAGAAACAAAGCCGGCGGAATACAAGAGCGACACCAAGGCGAAGGACAAGACCAAGGCTGATTCCCAAGCCGACAAGCTCAAGGTCGAGGAAAAGGTCGAAGCTACTACCGACGCTCGTGCTGACAAGCCCAAGGTCGAGGAAAAGGTCGAAACCACTACCGACGCCCGTGCTGACAAGCCCAAGGTCGAGGAAAAGGTCGAAACCACTACCGACGCCCAGGCTGGCAAGCCCAAGGTCGAGGAAAAGGTCGAAACCACTACCGACGCCCGTGCTGACAAGCCCAAGGTCGAGGAAAAGGTCGAAGCCGCTACCATCGCCCAGGCCGACAAGTCCAAGGCAGAGGAAAAGGTCGAAACCACTACCGACACCCCGGTCGACAAGCCCAAGGTCGAGGAAAAGGTCGAAACCACTACCGACGCCCAGGCTGACAAGCCCAAGGTCGAGAAAAAGGTCGAAACCACTACCGACGCCCGTGCTGACAAGCCCAAGGTCGAGGTAAAGGTCGAAGCCACTACCATCGCCCAGGCCGACAAGCCCAAGGTCGAGGAAAAGGTTCAAGCCACTACCGACGCCCAGGCTGACAAGCCCAAGGTCGAGGAAAAGGTTCAAGCCACTACCGCCGCCCAGACTGACAAGCCCAAGGTCGAGGAAAAAGTTGAAGCCACTACCGTCGCCCAGGCTGACAAGCCCAAGGTCGAGGAAAAGGCTGAAGCTACTGCTGACGTTCTGGTCAATAAGTCCAAGGTCGAACCACAACCCGATATTTCAGTGACAGAGGCATCTTCCCTGGAAACGACAGAGACCACGACACAATCACGCCGTCGTCGCCGTCGCGCCCATAACGACCCTCGCGAACAACGCCGTCGCGAGCAACAGGTCCAGACGGGAGATAGCCAGCAGAATTGAGGCTACCCTGCTGATACGCAAAAGCCCGCGGTCATTGACCGCGGGCTTTTGCATTGTGTTGCTGTCTTCCGCTTATTGGGAAAAGTACGCCTGGATCAAATAATTCAGGCTAGCCTCGGCTCTCTTTCCAGAACGATGCCAAAGCATTGTTCAACCCGCGAGGCCACTTCAGCGGCAAAAGCCAGTAATTCTCCGGCACTACCGCCACCATGATGAACCAGGACAAGGGCCTGACGTTCATGCACCCCGAAGTTGCCATTGCGCCAGCCCTTCAGGCCACACCGGTCTATCAGCCAGCCTGCTGCCAGCTTGGTCCGACCGTTACCCTGGGGAAAATGTGGCATTCCGGGATATTCATCAAGGAGTCGTTCAGCGATATCTGCTGCCACGACAGGATTCTTGAAAAAGCTGCCAGCATTACCCAGCACTTCGGGATCGGGCAGCTTCTCGCGGCGCACAGCGCACACCGCCTCGGCCACTTCCAATGGAGTAGGCTCTGCCGAGACTCTATGGGCCAGATCACCGTAATCTAGACGCGCCCTGCTTCTTCGGCCAACACGCAGCACCAGATCAGTGATGATCACACGACCATCAAGCTCACCCTTGAAGATGCTCTCGCGATAGCCAAAGCCACAATCAGTAGCAGCCAGCATCTGCGTCGCGCCATCCTCGACATGCACCACAGTCACAGACTCGAGCAATTCAGCCAGTTCGACGCCATAAGCGCCGATATTCTGTACTGGAGCCGCTCCACTGTGGCCCGGGATCAGCGCTAGATTCTCTGTACCCCACCAGCCGGCCTGAGCCAGGGACATGACCAGATGGTGCCAGACCACCCCTGCACCGACATGTACCAGGGCATCTTCGCCACGGAGCTCCAGCCACCAGTAATTCAACTGCGGGCACAAGGTTAGCCCAGGTAGATATTCCGGTAGAATCAAGTTGCTGCCGCCGGACAGAATGGTCAGCGTGTCCTGATGCCCTGCTCCCTGCTGCATCAGTGAGACTATCTGCTCTCGCTGGGAAACGGTCACGACTCGTTCAGCGCGACAAGGCAAGCCCAAGGTGTTGGCTGACGTCAGGTCCACATCATGCCGTTCAATCGATCTCACCGTGATGTGCCCCTTGCGGTTGGCTCCGCCAGACGCCGGCGGAGCTCCGTCACAAGACCATCGGCAGCGCTCTCGATCATGGCATAGACACGATCAAACCCTCCTTCATAGTAGGGGTCCGGCACATCGCCATTAGGCTCTCCTGCAAACGCCATGAACAACGCCACATGAGCCTTGCAGCCCGACGGCTTGAGGCGCTCGATACCCGCCAGATTGTCACCATCCATCGCCAGCATATAGTCGCAGCGCTCAAAATCGCTATCCGCCAACTGACGCCCGCGCAGGCCAGATATATCGATACCGCGCGCCTTGGCCGCATTCTGTGCCCTGTAGTCAGGTGCAGAGCCTACATGCCAGGCACCTGTGCCACAGGAATCCACTTCAACCTGGTCCGCCAGGCCCGCAACCTCGAGCTTGTGACGCAGCACTCCCTCAGCCGTAGGTGAGCGGCAGATATTGCCCAAGCAAACGAAAAGTACGCGCATTCCTTACCTCTATCCTGACGCGATGTTACTGGAGAGCATGCTTTGGAAAGCATGTTGCCAAACCTATGTTGCAGATGGATCCTGCACAAAATGGCGACGCACGCGCTCCAGGTCTTCCATGGTATCTACCCCAGCCGGAGGCGCCGTCTCCGCCAGTGCCACCTGAATCTCGTGCCCATAGTACAGCGCACGTAGCTGCTCGAGCTGTTCAAGCTGCTCGAGCGCAGCCGGGGCCCACTCGCTGTATGCACGCAGGAAGCTGGCACGGTAGGCGTAGAGTCCGATATGGCGCAACCAGGCATCGGTTTCCAGCAATGCAGGCTTTTCACGAAAGCCTTCCCTGTCCCAGGGTATCGGTGCGCGAGAAAAGGTCAGAGCGCGACCGGATGCCGCCCGCACCACCTTGACCACATTAGGATTGAACAGCGTTTCTACATCCGTGATGGGCTCGGCCAGTGTTGCCACCGATGCGCCTTCATCCTGCATCAGGCGTTCAGCAACCTGATTGATCAACGCTGGCGGCAACAATGGCTCGTCGCCCTGAACATTCACCAGCACAGCGTCATCGGCCAATTCCAGGCGAGCAGCCACTTCGGCCAGACGATCCGTCCCCGTAGGGTGATCTGGACTGGTCAGAAGCACTTCTGCTCCCAACTCGGCTACCACATCACGGATACGCTCGTCATCGGTAGCCACCACGACTCGACTGGCGGCAGACTGACATGCCTGGTCCCACACGCGAGCCACCATGGGACGCCCGGCAATGTCCGCCAGCGGCTTGGCCGGCAAGCGGCTGGATCCATAGCGCGCGGGAATGACAGCAATGAACTCCTGCATCACAGCGCCCCTTCCCCATCCTCACCAGCACGTCCGGGAGAGCGCTTGAGTGTCTCATCGACATTCATATGCCGCGCCTCTTCGATGAGCATCACCGGAATGCCATCACGAATCGGATAAGCCAACCCATCGAACTGGCAGCACAACTCTTCGGCTTCCCGGTCGTAGCGCAGCTTGCCCTGACACTGCGGGCAAACCAGCATTGCCAGCAATTGCTTGTCCATCATCTTGTCTCCTCGGTACATGAAACACGACGGCCCAGCCAGGGTGCCGTGTGTTTGTCCAACCAGTCGACGAAAGAGGCCGAAGGCACGGCTTCCACGTCCAAAGCCCAACTGTCTGAGGGGGCAATATCACGACACTTGACCGCATCCTTGGCGGTCATGACCAATGCCTGGCCGGGCTTCGTCACCAGGTCATCGGCCCGAAAACGGTGGTGATCGCTGAAGGGGGACGGGTCGTGGGCAACACCCAGAGTCTCCAGGGTTCTGAAAAAGCGCTCGGGATTGCCGATTCCAGCCACCGCCTTGACAGGTGTGAGAAAGGGGAAAGGCGTCAAGCTGGCCGTTTCCACAGCACTTGCTGCATCGCGCCTCACCTTCCTCCAACGTGCCGGCTCAAGGCGCATGCCATGAGCCCCTTCTGGAAAAGCGTGGTGTGCTTCACCATTGATCACCAGCGCATCGATACTACCCAGACGCTCCAGAGGTTCACGCAGCGGACCAGCAGGCAGGCAACGGCCATTGCCAAATCCACGACGGCCATCGACCACCACGATCTCAAGGTCACGATCCAGCGGGAGATGCTGCAGGCCATCATCCGTAATGATCAGGTCACACCCCCCTTCCATCAGGCGCCGAGCACCACGCGGTCGGTCTGGATCCACCACTACGGGCAACCCCGTCTGGTCATGCAGCATGCGCGGCTCATCACCACATTCCTCGACAGGCGTATCCAGTTCCAGCCATAACGGGTAAGCTCCCCCGCCGCTCTGACCTTTATCTCTCTCCCCTTTACCACCCCGACCTTTACCACCCCGACCTTTACCACCATAGCCCCGCGACAGAATTCCCGGACGAAAGCCCTGAGCCGCCAGATGCTGCCCCATCCACGCTACCAAAGGGGATTTTCCGGTTCCCCCCAGCGTCAGATTGCCCACCACAATGACAGGCACAGGCGCCCGCCAACGCGAGCGTCTGCCTTCACTATACGCTCTGGCACGACGAAGCACTTCACGGCGATACAGGACTTCCAGTGGGCGCAACAGACCAAGCCAGGGCGCGCCCTGATAGGCCGCATTCAACCAGCGCTCTGCGAGCCCCATCAGGCCTCCTGAAACTGCAACTGATACAAGGCAGCATAGGCTCCCCCACGCTCCAGCAACTCATTGTGGGTACCCTGCTCGATGACCTCGCCCTGCTCCATCACCAAAATGCGATCTGCACGCTCAATGGTGGATAGGCGGTGAGCGATTACCAGGGTGGTACGACCCTTGCAAACCTCTTCCAGAGCAGCCTGAATATAGCGTTCTGATTCAGTGTCCAGAGCAGAGGTAGCCTCATCCAGGATCAAGATCGGAGAGTCCTTGAAGATCGCCCGGGCAATCGCCATGCGCTGACGCTGCCCCCCAGACAACATGACACCATTATCCCCCACCAGTGAGTCGTAACCTTCCGACATGCGTTCAATGAACTCATGGGCGTAGGCTGCACGAGCAGCGGCTTCGACAGCAGAGCGATCAGGATTCGATACACCATAGGCAATGTTGTCAGCGATGGTGGCATTGAAAAGCGTTACCTGCTGCGATACCAGTGCAATCTGTTGTCGCAATGGGGCCAACTCATAGTCATTCAGTGGCACACCATCAATCAGAATGCGCCCTGCGGTGGGATAGTAGAAACGTGGCAGCAGACCAACCAGCGTCGACTTGCCGCCCCCCGAGCGCCCGACAATGGCGATCATTTCCCCTTGTCGGATATCCAGGTCAATCCCCTTCAGCACTTCAGGCTTGTCTTCACCATAGGCGAAATGCACGTTCTCAAAGCGTACTCGGCCCTCAAGTCGACCCGGCACCACAGTGCCTTCATCCGGCTCCAGGGGTTCATCGAGCAGGCCGAACAGTTCACCGGAAGCGGCAAGCCCCTTCTGGATCGTGTTATTGATTTCACTGAGAGAACGTACGGGCTTGGCCATCAGGGATGCCGCAGTAATGAATCCCACGAACTCGCCTGGCGTCATATTGTCCATCAATGCCGGAGACATCGCGAACCACACTAGAATAGCTAGCGAAATCGCTACCAGAATCTGGATCACAGGGGTACTGGTGGCCTTGGTAGCAGCCTCTTTCAAGCTCTGGCGACGATTGGCTTCACTGGCAGCACGGAAACGCTCCTGCTCATACGTTTCAGCGCCGTGAGTACGCACTACGCGATATCCCGTCAACGCTTCTGAAGCAACGTGAGTGACATCTCCCATGGAACGCTGGAGACGGCGTGAAATACGCCGGAAACGCTTGCTGGTATAGCTGACCACCCCGCCAATCAGCGGCGTCACGGCCAGAAACAGCAAGGTCAGCATCCAGTTGGTCCAGAACAGGTAGCACAGCAGGCCAATGACAAACAATCCTTCCTGAAGCAGGACAGTAATGGCCTTGGTTCCTGCACCTGTCACCTGTTCCACATGGTAAGTCACTCGGGAAACCAAGTGCCCCGATGAGTGGTTGTCGAAATAGCTCCCCGGAAGGCGCAGCATATGGTTGAACACATCGCAACGCAGCATATGCACCATGTTACGCGCCACATTGCTCATGAAATAGGTACCCAGGAAGGTTCCCACGCCACGGGTCGCAAACATGACCACCACGAACAACGGCAAGAACAGCCGGAATGATGCATCCGGGTTCTGGATACCGTCGATCAGGCGCTTCATCATCTCTGCCAAGGCAGTGCTGGAGGCGGCGTAGATACCATAGCCGATCACAGCAACGAGGAAGGATTTCCAGAAAGGTTTTACATAGCCAAGAAGACGCTTGTATAGCATCCAACCGGAATATTCGCTCACATTGGCTCCATTTCGAAGGGAGTCAGTTGACTGATCATCAACCACCAGTCCTGGCGCAAAGCGGCACCATCAGCCGACATCAAAGGCCAGATTCTACCCCATGGCATCGCCCACCGACACCGCTCCCTCGTCGATGAGATCCGACACGTATCGGTCGCCCCAGGCGCAGCATGAAATGTAGCTGACCATCCAGCGCCGTGCTGAAGAAACAGCTACCCGCGTGACGCAATCGTCGGACTACTTCTGCTGAGGGATGCCCCAAGGCATTGAAGCGTCCTGCTGAAACGACACTGAATACAGGCTGCAAGGCCTCGACCAGCGCAACGCCCGTGCTGGTATAACTGCCATGATGTCCCAGTACGAGTACATCCAGACGCGCACTGTCATCAGTATCCATGGCATCTCGCAACCAGTAACGTTCCGTGCGCTTGCTAGCATCCCCAGGAATGATGATACGCCGTCCATTGGCGGTCACTTCCAGAACACAGGAACGATCATTGGACGACAGCGTCTGCTGGGCGTTCCCTGAAGGAGGCCATAGAAAGCGAAACTCGACCCCGTCCCAATGCCAGGCCTTGCCTCTCTCACATGTAGTAGTAGAAGGACTTCTTGGCATTCTTTCAGGCCACTCAAGCTGAGGATGGAGCCATTGCGACACACGATATTCAGCAGCAACCCAGTCGACGCCACCGCTATGATCCAGATCAGCATGACTGACCACGACGGCGTCGAAGCGCCCACCCGGGGGCAATATCCCGGTTGCAGGAACAAATCCTGAATAGGAGCGGGGCCCTGTATCAAACAGTAGCCGATGGCGTGCCGTCCGCACTTCGGCCATCAACCCTTGCCCGACATCCCAGATCACCAGGTCGAACTCTCCACGTCGCGGCCCCGCACTGCCATGGAATGGCCCACTCGCTAGTATCAGAATCATCATCCCCCAGCGTAGGCGTGGAGCCATGCCCGGAATCCCCATGATCAGTGCCATAGCACACAGAGAAATTCCCAACGACTCACGCCACGACAGATCCGGGTACAACTCTGTTCCCCAGGTCGATAACCATGCCAGCCCAGCAACGACAACATCGATGACAACACCATCAAGCTGCCAGATCAGCAACCCAATAGGAGGCCATAGCATGGAGAGACTCCAGCCAAGCATTCCCAAAGGAACAAGCAGCATGCTGACCACGGGGACCGCAAACAGATTGGCGACCGGAGCCACCCACGCTAGCCGCCCAAAGCTGATCAGCACCAGGCCTGACACCAGGGGAGACAGCAGCAGTTGGGTACGCAACAGCACCTTCACCGGCCCCATCCTGCCAGCAGGTGGACGCCGCCCCTGCCAAATCAGCACCAACAGAGAGACCGCCGAGAATGACAGCCACAATCCTGGCCGCCAGAGTGACAATGGATTAATCAACACAACCAGCCCCAGGGCCAGAGCCAACGCCTGCCAGGGAGAAGGATGGTGACGACCTCCTGCGACCCACATTGCCACCAGTGTCATCACTAGCGCGCGCATGGCAGGGGGAGCACCGCCCACCATCCAGACAAACCCCGCAGCTGCAGCACCGGCCACCCACCAGGGCCACATCTGCATGCGCCAGTTACCCGGGCTCAGCAGTCGCGCCATTCCCTTGGCCAGCCACAGCACCAAAACAGCCACCAGTCCGACATGCAGGCCGGATACCACGACAAGATGCGTTGTTCCCGTCGCATTAAGCAGATCCCAGTCATCATCGCTAAGCGCATCGCCATCACCCAAGGTCAATGCTGCCAGCCATCGCTTCGCCTGATCGTTCAGGGGCTGACGATAGAGATAATTACGAGCCGACTGCCTCAGGCTGAATCCAGCAAGTGCAAGACGCGACCCAACAGGCGTGTCCACCACCTTTCCTGTTGCCTGGATCCCTTCTCGCCATAGCCAGCCTTGGTAATCGAAAGTACCGGGATTCGACATGCCCCACGGCGGCCACAGCTTTACCCCTAGACGCCAACGCTCACCGGTTTGAGGTTGCTCCAAATCATCTGCAGGCGCCTTGCCACGATCGGAATAACCGTTATCGGCATAGCGGGTGACGCGAATGCGCTGCAATGGTGTACAAGAGGGCAAAGAAGGATCTAGCGGGTGACAGTCTTCGACCTGCAAGACGAGGCGCTGGGTACCACGGTCATCCAGATCACTGGACAGTACCCGAGCTTCGACAATCAATAGCTGCCCTGACAGCCCATCGGCAAGCTCCCCTCCTTTATCAACCAGCAGTGATGTCATCACCCAAAGCGCCGCCAGGCACACCACCACCGCTGGCCAACAACGCCCAGCCAGACCTGACAGCAACAAGACCGCCAACAGTGGACCGGCCGCTTCCCAGGCATTTCCTCCCATATGGAAAGCCAGCCCGCCAAACATGCAGCCTAGCGCCAAGGGAAACGCGAGCCCGTACCCCCGGCTAGCCGACCTATTCATGCAAAACATCCATGCCTACCATCCATAACGCCTCCTTGCGTTGGCCGATGTCATGGCAACGCCATCGGCTAGTATGGATAATAGCCTCGCACCCTAAGCTGCGAACTGGGCCACCATGCCGCGTCGACTATTGCAACGTTACTTGCCCGATCCCGACTCTCTGAGGCGGCAGCGAACCTTGCGTTGCATGGCGCACCTGATTGGCGACCCTGCCCTGTGGATGCTGTCGCGCCGCAGCGTGGCCAATGCTTTTTCCGTCGGCCTATTCAGTGCTTTGCTCCCGATTCCCATGCAGATGGTAGTGGCCGCCTTCGGTGCTCGCCTGGCACGTTGCAACCTGCCCCTTTCCGTGGCCCTGGTATGGATCACCAATCCATTGACCATGCCGCTGATCTATTATGCCAACTACACACTGGGCGCCTGGCTGCTGCAGACCCCCGCCCTGCAGGCACCAGAGCAACTGACGACTCATTGGCTGAAAATGCAGTTGATGGAGATTCTACCTTCTCTGATCGTTGGCTCGCTGGTCGCTGCTGTCGTCACCGGCCTTGTGGCCAACCTGGTCATCCGTCTGATCTGGCGCTGGCATGTACTGCGTAGCTGGAAAGCCAGGACCCACCGACGCAGGCAAGCCCGGCAACGTGGTTAACTGCATATAAGCCTTTCTAGCCCCAGTCATAGCAAAAAAGGCCACCCGAAGGTGGCCTTTTTATTCACAGAAGCTTATTTCAGCACATCATTCCTGATGCAGACGCCCTTCATCCAGGCGCAGCACTCTGTCCTGGTGTGCAGCAAGCCCTTGATCGTGAGTCACGATGACGAAGGCACAGCGAGCCGTGGCTGCCAGCTCATCGATCAGAGAAAGGATGCTGGCGGCAGTGTGCTGGTCCAGGTTGCCGGTCGGCTCATCCATCAGCATCAGACTGGGATCCGTCACCAAGGCACGGGCAATCGCTACGCGTTGACGCTCCCCTCCTGACAGCTCACCTGGTTTGTGGTCAGCTCGCGCCTCCATACCTACGCGAGACAGCAGCCTCATGGCCTGTTCCTCAGCAGCCTTCTTGCGCTGACCACGAATGATCAGCGGCAATGCCACATTCTCCACAGCAGAGAACTCCGCCAGCAGGTGATGGAACTGGTAGACGAAGCCGATGTGCTGATTACGAAACAGGCCAATCTCGGCCTCACTCAGCTCATGCAGCACGGTACCGCCCACATTCACCTCACCGGCACTGGGCAGGTCGAGACCACCCAGCAGGTTGAGCAGCGTAGTCTTGCCGGAGCCGGAGCTGCCGACCACCGCCACACGCTCTCCTGCCCGCACCTGCAACGACAAGTCGTCGAGCACAACCAGATCATGGGGGCCTTCACTGTAGACGCGTGACAGCCCTTGGCATTCCAGCATGATCTCGCGCGGCGTTGTCTGTTGGATCGCTGCATCACTCATAGCGCAACACCTCCGCTGGCTGGACCCGTGCCGCTCGCCAGGCCGGGTACAGGGTGGAAAGGAACGTCAGCACGAACGCCGCCGTTACGATCTGGCCGACATCGCTCCATATCAGCTGGGATGGCAGCTCGCTGACGAAATAGACACCCGCATCAAGGAAGTGGATGCCAAAGGTGTTTTCGACAAAGGCAATGATGTCAGACACGGTCAAGGCCAGGATGATGCCTAGAATCACCCCGATCACAATGCCGATGATGCCGATGGCAAGGCCCTGAACGATGAAGATGCCCATGATCGAACGCGGCGTGGCACCAATGGTGCGCAGAATCGCGATATCCGCATGCTTGTCGGTAACGACCATGACCAGAGTGGAAACGATATTGAAAGCAGCCACCGCGACGATCACCGTCAACAGCAAGCCGATCATGCGCTTCTCCATCTGGATTGCCTGGAACAGATTGCCCCGGGTGAAGGTCCAGTCGAAACCGCGATACCCCTGACCAAGCTGGTTGACGATATCCTGCGTCACGCCTCCCGACAGGAACAGGTCATCGAGTTCAAGCCGCAGGCCACCCACGGAATCGCCCATACGCGCCAGAGTCTGCATATCCTTGATGTTGGCATAGGCCAGTGCAGAATCGAGGTCGGCCCCCACGCTGAAGATGCCGCTGACCGTGAACCGCTTGAGGCGAGGGAAGACCCCCCCGGGTGTAATCGAGGCCTCAGGCACCATCAGGGTAACGCTATCTCCCACGCCAACGCCCAGGTTGCGCGCCAGGATCGAGCCCAGCACCACATTCCAGGAGCCTGGCTTGAGGTCGTCGAGACTACCCCGCTGCATATGCTCATCGACGATGGATACGCGACTTTCCCAGTCGGGCATGATGCCATTGACCATGCCGCCCTGATTGTGGCCATTCACAGAGAACATGCCCTGCTGTTCGATATAAGGCGCAGCCCCGATGACATGCTCATGCTGCATGAGGCGCTCGGCCAGAGGCTCCCAGTCGGTCATGCCTCCGGCCTCTTCGATCTGCACGTGGGGCACCATGCCCAGTATTCGCTCGCGCAGTTCCCGGTCGAAGCCATTCATGACAGACAACACCAGGATCAACACGGCAACCCCGAGGGTCAGACCGAGCATGGAGGTCAATGAAATGAAGGAGATGAAATGATTACGTCGCCTGGCTCGCACATAGCGTAGCCCGATCAGAAACGGTAGTCGGTCAAGCATGGACTCTTTCCTTGTCGGCAGGCCGACATGGTACGGTTTTTTAGCGTCCGCTGCATCGCTCTAGGGTGTGATTTGCGAGATCCTTGCATCTTCGTGCACTCAAGCCTACATTTCGGCCTCTCCCCATTCCTGCTTCGAGGCCATCCATGCAGCGTCTCCTTCCCGAATGGCATCCTCAGGATGCAGTCCAGTTGACCTGGCCACGCCATGACGGCGACTGGGCTCCTATGCTTGCCTCCATCGAGCATATGCTCGAACAGATCGCCCTGATTACCAGTCGTTATCAAAGCGTGGTCATTGGCGTGCCCAGTGACACGATTCGCACAGAACTGACCAAGCGCCTGCAGCAACGTGGCGCTGACCCGAAGCATCTGGTTGTGACTGTCGTCGACAGCGACGATACCTGGGCCAGAGATCACGGCCCACTCGCGACAGCGGATGAGAGCGGCAACCTGTGCCTGCATGACTTCGTCTTCACCGGCTGGGGCGGCAAGTTTCCCGCTTCACGCGACAATTGCATCAGCCAACAGCTGTCCGATGCAGGACTCCTGGCCTGTGAGCTGGTCAGCCACGACCTGATACTGGAAGGCGGCGCTCTGGAAACCGATGGGCAAGGAACGCTACTGACCACCGAAGCTTGCCTGCTCAACCCAAATCGCAACCCTGAGCTGGATCGCAATGCCATGGAAGCCCAGCTCAAGGAAGCATTGGGCATCGAACGGGTATTGTGGCTACGCCATGGCCACTTGGAAGGTGATGACACCGACAGCCATATCGATACCCTGGCACGCTTCTGCGATCCCTGCACGATTGCCTACGTGCGTTGCGACAACCCGGATGATCCTCATTTTGCCGCACTCGACGCCATGGAGCAGGAACTCCAGGCCTTGCGCCAAGCGGATGGGACTCCCTATCGCCTGATTCCCCTGCCCTGGCCTCAAGCCTGTTACGATGCAGATGATGGCCACCGTCTACCTGCGACCTATGCCAACTTCCTGATCATCAATGGTGCGGTGCTGGTTCCGGTGTATGGAGACAGCCATGACCGCGAGGCCTTGAACGCTCTGGCCATGGCTTTTCCGGGGCGCGACATCCTGGCAGTGGATGCCAGTACCGCCATCCGACAGCATGGCAGCCTGCACTGCCTGACCATGCAATGGCCTCGCGGGGCTCTCGCCGCCTCCCATGCCCATCTCCAAGGAGACACACCATGACACGCCAACTCACTGTCGGCCTGGTTCAACAGGCCGCCTGGCCGGACAAGTCCAAGAGCCTCGCCGAAAGCGAGGCTGGTATTCGTGAGCTCGCCGCCAAGGGCGCCAAACTGGTGATGCTGCAGGAACTGCATGCCACCCATTACTTCTGCCAATATGAAGATACCGAGCTATTCGACCTGGCCGAACCCCTGGACGGCCCCACCGGAACCCGTCTGGCGGAGCTGGCCGCAGAACTCGATATTGTCCTGATGGGCTCGTTGTTCGAACGCCGGGCACCTGGCGTCTACCACAACACCGCGGTGGTCTACGACGGAAAGCGGGGAGTGGTCGGCCAGTATCGCAAGATGCATATTCCGGATGACCCGGGCTTCTACGAGAAGTTCTACTTCACTCCTGGGGACCATGACGCTGCACGGAACGAAGGCTTCACTCCCATCGACACTTCTGTGGGCCGCCTGGGTGTGCTGGTCTGCTGGGATCAGTGGTACCCCGAGGCAGCCCGCCTGATGGCCCTGGCAGGGGCAGAGCTGCTCCTTTATCCCACCGCCATCGGTTGGAACCCCCAGGACGATGAGACTGAGAAGACCCGTCAGAAAGACGCCTGGACCATCATCCAGCGCAGCCACGGCGTGGCTAACGGTATTCCAGTGCTGGTCGCCAACCGTGTTGGCCATGAGCCAGACTTGTCTGGCGTCGGCGCTGGTATTGATTTCTGGGGCGGAAGCTTCGTCTGTGGCCCTCAAGGAGAACTTCTGGCCCATGCGGGCACCGAGTCCGAGCGCATGCTGGTGACACTCGACCTGGATCATGGCGAGAACGTACGCCGCTGGTGGCCCTATCTGCGTGATCGCCGGGTTGATGCGTATGGGGACCTGACCCGGCGCCTGCGCGACTAGGCCCTGTTTAACTAGACCCTGTTCAAAAAGTGCCTGCGCTGGCTCAAACTGCGTTACACAGACATCAGGATCTCTCCCTAAATGCAGAAAGCCCGGGAAATTCCCCGGGCTTTCTGCATCATGGCCATGCCTGCATCCATCAGCAGTCCATCAACTCCAGAAGTCGCGGATAGAGGCAATACCTTGAGCGCCCACGGCTCGAGCATGGTTGGCATCGTGCCGGGTCATGCCGCCAAGGGCAAAGACCGGCATCCCTGCACGCTCCACCAGTTCCTGGAAGTCATGCCAGCCGATCGGCGGCACTTCCGGGTGAGAAGGTGTCGTGCGCAATGGCGACAACGTGACAAAGTCACAGCCGATGCGTGCAGCCTGATCGAGCTGCGCCTTGTCGTGGGTAGATGCTGACAACCACTTGCTGTCGATGATAGGACGTCGTTCCAAGCTCATCAGGCGCTGACTGGTCAGGTGAATGCCATCGGCATCCACACGCTTCAACAACTCTGGCTCTGCGTTGAGCACCAGGCGAGCACCATACTGACGGCACAACCCCAGGGCGCGCTCTGCTCGAGCAACGTAGGCATCTTCATCCAGCCCCTTGGCTCGCAACTGCACAAGCCGGACACCATCTTCCTTGAGTGCTTTTTCCAGCTTGGCGTCGAATGCCGCCTCATCGCCTTCCTCTCCAGTGATGAGGAATTCGCATGGCAGCATGACAGCCCGAAGAATAGGTAGATTGGCAGCCGGGAACGGGTAGCTGTGCAGCTCTTCCATCGGCACCCAGCGAACAGCCTGACCTTCACGACCGAAGGGTTCACCAGCGAAGTCCCGGACTTGCCATACATCCAGCAGGATGTGCTTGTCAGGATATTCGTGATGAATGCGAATCAACGGTTGAGCGCGAAGAATCTCGATACCGAGTTCCTCGTGCAATTCACGCTTGAGTGCTTCCAGACCTGTCTCATAGGGTGCCAGCTTGCCGCCCGGAAACTCCCACAGGCCACCCTGATCGACATTGGAGGGGCGACGTGCCAAGAGCACCTGTTTATCGTCGCTACTGACGATGGCTGCCGCCGCTACGTGCACCCTTCTCTTTACAATTGTGTCCATTCAACCCTACCAGCTTAGCTGCGAGCCCATGCCCGCCAGATGTTTTCCCCGGTGTTCCTGAATGCCTCTCACCGAAAGCATTGATGCTTGACCGCGGCGCTTAATGATCGACTTAACTGCGATAGTCTGCGTTGATCGATACATAGTCATGCGACAGATCCGATGTCCAGACCGTGGCGGCAGCATCACCACGCCCGAGATCTATTCGAATCTCGATCTCTTCACGCGCCATAACCGCACTACCGGCTTCTTCGGTATAACTTGCTGCACGCCCACCATTCTGTACCAGGCGGACCCCGCCGAGATCGATGACCACCTTGTCGACATCGAAGTCTTCCACCGAGGCACGCCCCACTGCCGCCAGGATACGCCCCCAGTTGGCATCGCTGGCATAAAGCGCCGTCTTGACCAGCGGCGAATGCGCTACGGTGAAGGCCACTTCACGGGCTTCGTCCTCGTTCGTGGCACCATCAACCTGCAGCGTCACGAACTTGGTAGCACCTTCACCATCACGAATGATGGCTTGAGCCAGCTCGATCAACACTTCATCCAGTGCCGCGCGGAACCTTTTCAGGTCTTCCTCGCTTTCCACACGAGCCGCCTTGCCGGTAGCAATCAACATGCAGGCGTCATTGGTGGAAGTGTCGCTATCCACGGTGATGCTGTTGAAGGAGCGCTTC
Source organism: Halomonas binhaiensis (assembly GCF_008329985.2). NCBI lineage: Bacteria > Pseudomonadati > Pseudomonadota > Gammaproteobacteria > Oceanospirillales > Halomonadaceae > Halomonas > Halomonas binhaiensis. The sequence goes on along the minus strand of NZ_CP038437.2, from coordinate 1,667,377 downwards.
ACCCCGGCGCGCAGCAGCTCTTCCAGCACGGCCTGTTCGATACCGGCATCCGTGGCAACAAATCCCAGCATGGTGGCCATGTTGGGCCGAATCATCCCTGAGCCCTTGGTGATGCCATTCAGAGTAACGACTCCGCTACTCAACTCGATGCGGCGACTAGCACCCTTGATTCGAGTATCAGTCGTCAGAATGCCCTCAGCAGCCAGCTTCCAGGCATCGCTATCATCGGCCAAGGCTTCCAAGGCGGCTGGCAGGCCCGCCAGCAACCGATCCATCGGCAGCGACTCACCGATCACCCCGGTAGAAAACGGCAGTACAGAGCAGTCGGCGACACCACCGAGACGCGCCAGTGCCGAACAGGTTTCTCGCGCATCCCGCATGCCAATGTCCCCGGTTCCAGCGTTGGCATTACCTGTGTTGATGACCAGATAACGCACCCCCTGGGACGAAGCCACGGCCTCTGCCAGGTGAGCCTTGGCGACATGCACCGGAGCGGCGCAGAAGGCATTGCGGGTGAATGTGCCCGCTACCGAGGCTCCCTCAGCGATCTCGATCAGCGCCAGATCGCGGCGACCAGGCTTCTTGATTCCCGCCATTGCGGTACCCAGACGCACACCCTCTATGCTCGGCATGTCAGGGAAGCGGTTGTCACCCACTGCCATTGATTTATCTCCTTACATTGGTCGCCCCAACGCCGGGGCCTGACCTCGAATCGCATCTGGAGCCACACGGAAACATTGTGCAGGATAAAGCGAATCTGCATGATTCTCCCACACAAACGTTTCAGGCAGGCGCCCTCAGTTCAGCTTGCCGCAGCACTGCTTGTATTTCTTGCCAGAACCGCAGGGGCAAGGATCATTACGCCCAACCTTGGGTGCTTCCCGACGCACCGGGCGTGCTTCGTCTTCGCCCTCGAAGCCCTCTTCTTCCGCCCCCTCAGCCACTGTGGCAAGGGCTGCTTCGGGATGACGATTGTCAGCCTTGGCGGATTCCCGTGCCAGTGCCTCACGACGTTGCTGTTCCAGAGCATCAACCTCTTCCGGAGCACGCACCTGCACATGACTGAGGATGCGCGTCACGTCGGCCTTGATATTTACCAGCAGGTTCTGGAACAGCTCAAAAGACTCGCGCTTGTATTCCTGCTTGGGGTTCTTCTGCGCATAGCCGCGCAAGTGAATGCCACGACGCAGCAGATCCATGGACTGCAGGTGTTCTTTCCAGCGAGTATCCAGCACCTGCAGCATGACTTGCTTCTCGAAGCGACGCATCAGCTCTCCGCCAGCCGTCGCCACCTTGTTCTCATAGGCTTCGCGGTGCAGCTTCTGAAGACGTTCGCGCAGCTCTTCCTCATGGAAACGCTCGTCGCTTTCAGCCCATTCCACCACGGGCACCTCAAGATTGAATTCACTCTTGAGATGAGCTTCCAACCCAGGCAAATCCCATTGCTCAGGCAAGCTCTGCGGCGGTACGAAGGTACTGACAGCTTCATCCAGCACTTCAGCACGAATACCGGTCACATTCTCGGATACATCCTCGGCTGCGAGAATCTCGTTACGTTGCTCGTAGATCACATGACGCTGGTCGTTAGCCACATCGTCATATTCCAGCAACTGCTTACGGATATCGAAGTTGCGACCTTCAACTTTCTTCTGTGCCCGCTCCACGGCATTGGATACCATCTTGTGCTCGATGGCCTCGCCGCGCTCCAGCCCCAGCGCCTGCATCAAGCGCTGCACCCGCTCGGAGCCAAACAAGCGCATCAGATTATCTTCCAGGGACAGGAAGAAACGCGTGGAACCCGGATCACCCTGGCGACCAGAACGTCCCCGCAACTGGTTGTCGATACGGCGAGATTCGTGGCGCTCGGAGCCAATCACATGCAGGCCACCGGCATCCAGCACTGCCTGATGACGCTCAGCCCAGGCACCCTTGAGATCTTCGATCTGTTCATCGGAAGGCGATTCAAGCTTGGCGGCTTCCGCTTCCCAGTTGCCCCCCAGCATGATGTCCGTACCACGACCGGCCATGTTGGTCGCAATGGTAACCGCTCCAGGACGACCGGCCTGAGCGATGATTTCGGCTTCGCGCTGGTGCTGCTTGGCATTAAGCACGTTGAAGTTGATGCTAGCTTTGCGCATCATCTCGGCCAGGTACTCGGAGGTCTCGATGGACGCAGTACCGACCAGCACTGGGCGCCCGGCCTCGACCTGTACCTTGACGTCCTCGATGATGGCCTCGAACTTCTCCTCGGTACTGAGGTAGACGAGGTCGTTCATATCCTTACGCGCGATCGACCTGTTGGTCGGAATGACTATCACATCCAGACCATAGATCTGGCGGAATTCGAAGGCTTCGGTATCCGCTGTACCAGTCATGCCCGAAAGCTTGTCATAAAGGCGGAAATAGTTCTGGAAGGTGGTCGAAGCCAGGGTCTGGCTCTCGCGCTGAACGGTGACACCCTCCTTCGCTTCGATAGCCTGATGCAGCCCCTCAGACCAGCGACGGCCCGGCATGGTACGCCCAGTATGCTCATCGACAATGACAACCTGGCCGTTGCTGACAATGTAATCCACATCCTTGTGGTACAGGTGGCGCGCACGCAGAGCCGAGTTCATATGCTGCAGCAGATTGAGGTTCTGGGCGGCATACAGGGAGTCGTTTTCCGTCAGCAAGCCCTGTGCCTGCAGCATCTCTTCGACCCGATGGTGGCCTATCTCGGTCAGTTCCACCTGCTTCTGTTTCTCGTCGAGAATGAAGTCGCCCGTTTCCGGGTCTTCTTCATCCGTACAACGTGTCAGTTGAATGGCCAGACGATCCACGACCTTGTACAGCTCAGTGTTCTCATCCACCGCTCCGGAAATGATCAGCGGTGTGCGGGCTTCATCGATGAGAATGGAGTCCACTTCGTCAACAATGGCAAAGTTCAGACCCCGCTGTACCTTATCGTCCAGCGAGAAGGCCATGTTGTCGCGCAGGTAGTCGAAGCCAAATTCGTTGTTGGTTCCGTAGGTGATGTCGCAGCCATAGGCCTGGCGCTTCTCTTCCGACGTCTGGCCAGAAAAGATGACACCAACGCTGAGCCCGAGGAATTCATAAAGAGGCTTCATCCAGCCAGCATCGCGGCGGGCCAGATAATCGTTCACAGTGACGACATGCACCCCTTGGCCAGGTAAAGCGTTCAGATACACCGCCAAGGTTGCCACCAGGGTCTTGCCCTCGCCGGTCTTCATCTCGGCAATGCGACCACGATTAAGTGTCATGCCGCCGATCATCTGGACATCGAAATGGCGCATACCCATGATGCGCTTGCTTGCTTCACGCACCGTAGCGAAGGCTTCGGGCAACAGTGCCTCCAGATTCTCGCCCTCTGCCAGCCGCTGACGAAATTCATCCGTACGGGCTTGCAGTGCGGCATCGTCCAGGACTTCCAGACTGGGCTCCAGATTATTGATCGCACGCACCTGGCGGGTCATGCGTTTCACTTCACGGTCATTCTTGGAACCGACGACTTTACGTAGCAAAGAGTTGATCATAAAAGGTCCATAACCGGGTCCTGCATCATGGGCAGTGACCCTATAGTGCGTAGGTGAAAGAGTGGCGAAACAGTTCTCGATGACGCATACAGGCATCAGGCCAGCAAAGGCGGGCCCCGCCGGGAAACGACATCAAGTGCAGCCACAAGGCGCACCAATGGTTCGGACCTTGAAACACTGATGATCTCTCGATCATGAAGTCTTCGCGTCCAGAGTGGAGACGAGAAAAAACGGCGGCGAGCATTGAGTACACTTCGCGCACGAATCATGGCAGGAGCCATGATGCAGATCTGGACCAGCCGATCGCTGAATGGAGCCCCCTGGGACTGGGCCAACCCCGCCGGCAACAGACAGCCGACCAGCAGTCCAGCCAGCCACAAGCGTGTCATAGCACGCCGGGCACTGGTATCAGCACTGCTGGAAGATGGGGTGACAACGGCCATACGGTCAAGCAACTCCTTGGCATGCTAGACTCAGGCAACAAGCCGGAGTACAGCAGCAACAACTGGTATAAGCCCCGGGCCTTTTACCCCGAGAAAGAGGCATATGAGTATAAAGGTTAAGCGGTTCCGCGCCCAGCCCATGTCCCGCCTCCTGAACAGAGGCGAATTAGGCAATTTGATGCATATGGCGCGTCTGCTGGAAAAAGCGCAAGACCATCTACGTCAGCACCTTACCCATGATCTGGCTGAGCATCTGTTCGTTGGCGGCTACCGCAATGGCCGTTTGACCCTGATCACCGATGGCGCCGCCTGGCTGACCCGGTTGCGCTACGAGCAACCACGCCTGCTGTCACTCCTCCATCAGTTACCGGAGTTTGCCGCTGTCACCAGCTTCCATCTCAAGGTGAGGCCCGTCAGGCCGGCCAAGGCGCCTTTACGCCAGACCCGCCGTCTTCCCGCCCAGGCCGGCAGGGAAATTGCCACCTGCGCCGAAGACACTGACGATCCCAAGCTGAAGCAAGCCCTGCAACGACTGGCCTCTCATGCTGAACACGAGTAGCCAGCCAGAGACATATCGATCACAAAACCTCTCTGAAATGCCGACAAGTCAACTTAGCCCGCCACAACGCAACATCGCCTCACAAACCGGTAATTCCGGCATTCTGCACTTGGCCCGGCCATAGGCCTGTATGCCCCAGGCAGTCTGTTCAGACAAGCCTCTAGACAGGCACTTCTTCAGATCAGCCAGGTGCTTCCAGTACGACTCCACGCACTCGTACGTTCAAACTCTTCCACCTGTCCACCTGTCCACCTGCCAAACTTTTGTCTTCCCCTACCAAACACACTGCGGCCGCCCATTGGGCGGCCGCAGTGTGTTCAACGACTGATGGCTGATGGGGGCGAAGCATCAGGCCATGGCAGGAGCCGCATAGGAGATCGGCACCGGCTGGGACTCATCTTCGAAGGTGACAATTTCCCAAGCCTCAGGCTGCTCAAGCAGCGCACGGCACAGCATGTTGTTCAATGCATGGCCAGACTTCACGCCGCGGAACTCGCCAATCAGGCTATGCCCCAACTGATAGAGATCACCAATGGCATCCAGCACCTTGTGTTTGACGAACTCGTCGTCATAACGCAGACCACCCTCGTTCACGATACGGTAGTCATCGACCACGATGGCATTATCGAGACTGCCACCCAAAGCCAGATTGTTGGAGCGCAGATACTCCAGGTCACGCATGAAACCAAAGGTGCGAGCCCGAGACACTTCCTTGACGAAGGAGGTGGTGGAAAAGTCGACCACCGCAGTCTGCTTCTGATCCTCGAACACCGGATGATCGAAGTCGATGGCAAAGGAGACCTTGAAGCCCTGATGGGGCAGGAACAGAGCTTCCTTGTCGTCTTCACGCACCGAAATCTCACGCTTGATGCGGATGAACTTCTTCGGGGCGTTCTGCTCGGCAATACCGGCAGACTGGATAAGGAATACGAAGGGGCCAGCACTGCCATCCATGATCGGCACCTCGGGAGCACTGAGATCGACATAGCAGTTGTCGATACCAAGGCCAGCAAAAGCTGACATCAGGTGCTCCACAGTAGCTACCTTCTCACCGTCCTTCGACAACGCCGTACACAGCGTCGTATCGGTGACATTGGTTGCCTGGGCCGGAATGTGGACTTCCGGATCCAGGTCAGTGCGTACGAACACGATACCAGTATCGGCCGGCGCCGGGCGCAAGGTGAGGTACACCTTCTTCCCGGAGTGCAGGCCCACGCCAGTAGCGCGAATGACATTCTTTAGAGTGCGTTGTCTGATCATGTGCAGTCGCCAGGCAGTCGTTTAGTTATCAAACACCGTTCACTATAACACCAAACAAGCGTTTCAACAAAAAAACCTCAACTGCCCTGAATGGCGCACCTCTGCGACAGTTTTCTTTAGCCCTTGAATGACTCGGGCCCTTGCTCAGTCAGCCTGACGGCGCAGGAAAGCAGGAATATCGAGATAGTCATCGAGATCCTGAGACTTGCGCGATTCCGGCTGCGGGCGCGCAGGCGCTTCCTGGGCTTCCGGCTTGCTTGCCACGGCACCTGACTGGCCGCGATGCATGACCGAATGCTGAGGACGCTGGCGCGTCACTTCCTGCTGGCGACGTGCAGCTGGCTGGCTGGCCGGCTTGTGCTGGGTGACCGGACGATCCAGGCCTGCAGCCACCACAGTGACGCGCAGTTCATCGGTCATGTCCATATCGATGGAGGTACCGACCACGATCGTTGCATCCTGGGAAGCAAATTCCTGGACGGTTGCCCCTACATCATTGAACTCGCCGATGGACAGGTCCGGACCAGCAGTGATGTTGACAAGGATGCCACGAGCACCATGCAGATCGATGTCTTCCAGCAGCGGGCTGCGAATGGCTTTCTCGGCGGCCTCGCGGGCACGGTTTTCCCCGATGGCACCGCCAGTTCCCATCATGGCCATACCCATCTCGGACATGACAGTACGCACGTCGGCAAAGTCGACGTTGATGATACCGGGGCTGGTAATCAGCTCGGCGATTCCCTGGACAGCTCCCAGCAGAACATCGTTGGCAGCACTGAAGGCCGTCAACAACGTCGCGCTCTTACCGAGCACTGACAACAGCTTCTCATTGGGAATGGTGATCAGAGAGTCCACATGCTCTGAAAGCTCTTTCATCCCTTCTTCAGCAGAGCGCATGCGCTTCGGGCCTTCGAAGGGGAACGGACGGGTTACCACTGCAACGGTGAGGATACCCAGTTCCTTGGCCACCTGGGCCACCACCGGAGCACCACCTGTCCCAGTACCACCACCCATGCCAGCAGTGATGAACACCATATCGGCGCCATCCAGCAACTCGGCGATACGCTCGCGGTCTTCCAGAGCTGCCTGGCGTCCCACTTCAGGGTTGGCGCCAGCGCCCAGTCCCTTGGTGATCTCTGTACCCAGCTGCAGCACGGTCTTTGCTGAACAGCGCTTCAGTGCCTGGGCATCAGTATTGGCGCAGATGAACTCCACACCTTCTATGTTGCTTTCCACCATGTGGTTGACAGCATTACCGCCGCCACCGCCCACACCGATGACCTTGATGACCGCACTGCTTGAGGGTGCACTATCTACGAGTTCGAACATTTGCCCCGTCTCCTGAGCCGCGATAGCGGCCCGTTTAAAAATTTCCTTTGAACCAGCCCTTAATCTTTTCCAGCGCCGAAGGTCCTTCCTCTGGTCCACGCCGGGAGACGTCCTCGCGTCTCGGTTGCTCCGAGATTATGCCACCCTGCCCTTGGCGGCCATGACCCTGATGAGCCTGATGTAAAGCGTAATGTAACAAACCAACGCCCGTCGAATAAATTGGATTACGCACGACGTCGGCTAGACCACGAACATTCTGCGGACAGGCAATCCGAACCGGCATATGGAAGATTTCTTCCGCCAGTTCAACCACCCCTTCCATGCGTGCAGTGCCGCCAGTCAATACGACACCTGCAGCAACGAGGTCTTCATATCCGCTACGCCGCAGCTCATCCCGAATCAGGGTGAAAAGCTCCTCGTAGCGAGGCTCGACGACTTCGGCCAGAGACTGTCGCGATAAATCCCGCGCAGGTCGGTCACCAACACTGGGAACCTTGACCATCTCATCAGCTGAGGCCAGTTGAGTCAGAGCACAAGCGTACTTGACCTTGATTTCCTCGGCATACTGGGTCGGTGTACGCAGTGCCATGGCGATATCATTGGTCACCTGGTCACCTGCGATCGGAATCACAGCAGTATGGCGAATAGCACCTTCAGTAAACACCGCAATATCGGTAGTTCCACCACCGATATCGACCATGCACACTCCGAGCTCACGCTCATCTTCTGTGAGCACCGCATGACTGGAAGCCAACTGCTCCAGGATGATGGCATCAACCTCGAGGCCACAACGACGGACACATTTCTCGATGTTCTGAACTGCATTGAGCGCTGCGGTAACCAGATGGACGCGTGCTTCCAGGCGCACTCCCGACATGCCAAGAGGTTCGCGGATGCCACCCTGAGTGTCGATGGCGAATTCCTGGGGCAGAACGTGCAATACGCGCTGCCCTTCGGAAATAGCCCGGGCCCGCGCAGAATCGATCACTCTGTCAATATCGGAAGGAGCGACTTCGCGCTCCTTTATTGCCACGACCCCATCGGAGTTCATGGAACTGATATGGCTGCCGGCGATACCGACATAGACAGAATGGATATCACAGCCAGCCATCAGCTCAGCTTCCTCTACCGCACGCTGGATCGACTGCACGGTAGACTCGATATTGATCACGACTCCCTTTTTCATTCCTCGGGAGGGGTGAGAGCCGATACCGGCGATTTCGATACCACCATCGTCAGTGGGCTGCCCCACGATCGCGACGACCTTGGATGTTCCGATATCCAGCCCGACTACCATATTGGACACGTTGGATGGACCTGCCATGAGTCGGGAATTCTCCTCGAATCGATCCCACTAAATAGGGAACTTGTCACTAATAAAAAAAACCTGGAACGATTATAGAAACAAGAGCACTTGTTCTACCACCCCAGATGCACTGTTATTTCAACATTAAGGGTACACCCTTTAAAAGGAAATACCCTAAATTTGAAGATAACCATTCAACAGCGCCGGCGTTTATTGATCACCCTCGCTTGTCATCAGTTCCATTCACAGGCTCCGTCTCACCATGCCAGGCGACAGCGACACCATTCGGATAGCGCAGATCGATGTATCTAATATGCGACGCAACTTCACCAAGTTCTCTGTTCCAGGCAGCATCAAGGCGCGCTAAACGTCCATCAAGATCACTACGTCCGAGCATTATCCATACACCATCTTCGAACTGAAAGCGCCAGGCGCCCCTAGCTTCCAGACTCAACTGCTTGAGCTTCATGTCCATTTTATCGAAGCGTTTAGATAGCTCACCATAATAGGCCAGGACTTCCTGACTCGACCCCTTGGGACCGGATAAATCCGGCATGTCGCCGGGTGGAGACACTGGTGCAAAGTCGAAGGGCTCACCTTCAGCATTGAGCAGTTGATCATCGTTCCAATGAGTTATCGGAACTTGCTCGGTCAACTCGAAAGTCAAGGCATTGGGCCACTCTCGACGCAGGCGAACTTCCTTGAGCCAGCCAATTTTCAGTGCTTCTTCACGCAGCGCGCCAAGGTCAACGGACAACCAAGTCTGCCCTTGCACGAGGGGAGCCAGTTTAGCCTTGAGATAATCGGCACCAGCGTAGTGCAGCTCTCCGCCTATCGATACTCGCTCGATAGGCCGATCCAGCCACACCCACAGCGCGCGGCCTCCTGCCCCCAACAACAAGACCAGCAACAGGACGCCGAGAAAAGTGCCGCGCCTAGTCATGATCAGCCACGCTCCTGAGCGGTAGCGAGGATTCGCAACACCAGATCATCGAAGTCAATGCCTGCATATGCTGCTGACTGCGGTACAAGGCTATGATCTGTCATCCCGGGCACCGTGTTGACCTCGAGCAGCCAGAAGCGATTGTCAGCATCACGCATGACATCGACACGTCCCCAGCCCTCGCAACCCACTGCCTCAAAAGCCTGGAGACACAAGCTAGCCAATACTTCTTCGTCTTCCCGAGAAAGGCCACAGGGCAAGTGGTAGAGCGTGTCATTCGACAGGTACTTGGCCTCATAATCATAGAAGCCGTTGGGTACTTCGACCCGAATCGCCGGTAACGCCCTGTCGCCAAGCACGGACACAGTAAATTCGTCTCCTACCACGAAACGCTCGGCCATGACGCGGGTATCAAAGCCTGCTGCATCCTGATAGGCCTTTTCCAGCTCACCGTGATCACGCACGATGGTGATGCCAATAGTAGACCCCTCGTGCACCGGCTTGACCACCAGAGGCAACCCCAGGCGCTCGACCACAGCACTCCAGTCCATGTCTGCACTCAGGGAAATGCTCTCGGGAGTCGGCAGCCCCATGGATTGCCACACTGCCTTGGTACGCAGCTTGTCCATCCCAAGGGCAGAAGCCAGCACTCCGCTGCCGGTATAAGGAAGACCAGCCAGCTCCAGGGCCCCCTGCAGGGAACCGTCTTCCCCACCTCTGCCATGCAGAGCAATGAACACGATATCGGGAGATAGCGCCTCGAGACCGGCCAGACCACCTTTGGCCAGGTCATAGCCGACGGCATCGACACCTCCTCGCTGGAGAGCAGCAAGAATTGCACCGCCACTCTTCAATGACACCTCTCGCTCGGCACTGTGCCCACCATAGACCACGACGACATGTCCGAAATCTTTATCCTGTGTCATCACAGAGCCACCTCATCCAGCTTCAAACAAGCGGTAGCAAGATGCTGGGAAATCCCTCCCACATCACCTGCTCCTTGGGTAATCAAGATATCACCGGGTAGCAGCACCTTGGCCAATAGCCCTGGTAGTTCTGTCTTGTCCTGGACAAAAATAGGATCCAGTCCTCCACGCTGACGAATGGAACCGGCCAGGCTGCGGCTGTCAGCACCAGGCACGGGCGCTTCCCCGGCGCTGTACACATCGAGCAGCAACAGCGTATCCACGCCGGCAAGCACCCGCACGAAATCTTCATACAGATCGCGGGTACGGGAATAGCGATGTGGCTGGTAGACCATGACCAGGCGGCGCTCGGGCCAGCCGTCACGAACCGCTTTGATCACCATTTCCACTTCACGAGGATGATGGCCGTAATCATCGACCAGCATCACCTCACCATCACCTTGTGGCGCAGGGAAATTCCCCTGAACCTGAAAACGCCGGCCCACACCGGCAAAACCTGCCAGACCACGGCAGATGGCGTCATCGCCCACTCCGGCATCAGTCGCTACGGCAATGGCAGCCAAGGCGTTGAGTGCATTGTGACGACCAGGCATGGCCAATTGCACCGCCAGAGGAGCATGCCCTTCCGGTCTCACGGCAGTGAAGCGGATCTCGCCGGCGCTCTGGGAGAAGTCTTCGATGCGATAATCAGCATCCCCGGAAAAACCGTAAGTGACAAACTGGCGATTGATGAATTCAAGCAGACCACGCACGTTGTCGTCATCGAGGCACAGAACAGCTAGACCATAGAATGGCAGATTGTGCAGGAATTCGATGAACGTCGACTTGAGGCGCTCGAAGTCACCGCCATAGGTGCTCATATGATCGGCGTCGATATTGGTAACGATACTGACCATCGGCTGCAAGTGCAGGAATGAAGCATCTGACTCATCCGCTTCGGCTACCAGGTATTCTCCCTTGCCCAACTGGGCATTGGTCCCTGCGCTGGTCAACTTGCCACCGATGACAAAGGTCGGGTCGAGACCGCCCTCCCCCAACAACGTCGCTGTAAGACTGGTCGTGGTGGTCTTGCCATGCGTACCCGCCACAGCGATACCATGTCGGAAGCGCATCAGCTCCGCCAGCATTTCAGCTCGACGCACGACTGGCACACGGTGCTCATGGGCCCACAGCAGCTCGGGGTTTTCCTGGTTCACAGCGGTGGACACCACCACCACATCAGCCTGCTCTGCATTTTCAGCGCGATGACCGATGAACACTTTCACACCACAGCTCTTCAGCCGTTCAACCACAGCTGAGTGCCTCAGGTCACTGCCACTGACGCTATAACCCTGGTTAGCAAGAACTTCGGCAATGCCACACATCCCGGCACCACCTATGCCGACGAAGTGGATGTTACGAATCCGGCGCATACCGAGGCCATGACCTCTGGAAATCTGGCCAGGCACCGGCCCATTGTCTTCTAACATGCTATTTTCAGTGCTCAAAAGCTGTCTCCATGCAACCTGCCACCAGCCGATCCACTGCATCAAGGTGAGCCTGGGCCCGAGCTTTCTGCGCCATTTCAGCAAGAGTGGCGGGATTGAGCAGCGTCGTCAGGCAATTGGCCAGCGTTGCCGCTGTCATATCACGTTGCTGCAACAATGCTGCAGCGCCTGTCTCGACCAATGCCTGGGCATTAGCCGTCTGATGATCATCCACCGCATGCGGAAAGGGAACGAATAACGCAGGCTTGGCCGCTGCCGCCAGTTCAGCCACCGTCAACGCTCCCGAGCGACACACCACCAGGTCCGCCCAATCATAGGCAGAAGCCATGTCACTGATGAAGTCAGTCACTTCCGCCTCGACACCCTGGTTGGCGTAATTCTGCCTAGTATCCGCATCCTTGTCCCGTCCAGCTTGATGACGGACTTCAGGACGTTGCGCTTCGGGTAACTGCGCGAGTGCCTCGGGCACGCCTTGGTTCAGCGCCAGAGCCCCCAGAGAGCCACCAACCACCAGCATTCTCAGGCGGCGTTCACTCATCTGCTCCAATTGCCGCGGAAACTCGCCGAGAACAGCAATCTCGTGACGGACAGGGTTACCGACCACCATCCCTCGAGGACCGAATGCCTGGGGAAAAGCGGCGTAGACTCGACTGGCCAAGCGGGCCAGGGCCTTGTTGGTCATCCCAGCTACGGCATTTTGCTCGTGAATCACCAAGGAGCGACGACTCAACCAGGCAGCCAGCCCCCCGGGGCCGCTGGCAAAGCCTCCCATGCCAACGACCAACTGTGGATCGAAGCGGCGAATCACAGCCCGGGCCTGGAAGACCGCACGCGTGAGGCGTAACGGCGCCAAGACCCAGCCACTCAGCCCACGGCCACGCAGGCCGCTGATGGCAATTCTGTTCAGAGGAATCCCGGCTTCAGGTACCAGGCGATTTTCAATGCCTCTGGGACTTCCCAGCCACTCGACTTCGATCCCTTGCTCGGCCAAGCCCTTGGCCAAGGACAAGGCAGGAATCACATGCCCGCCAGTGCCGCCAGCCATGATCAATGCACGCCTTCCCTGAGAGGCACCGATCACTTCAGCATCCTGTCTATCCAAGGAACCTTTTTCACTTCCATTCATAGGTCTTTCCCAGCTCCACTCAGGATGTTCTTTCCAGCCTCGCTGTGGATGTCTCGTCCAATCACACTCAGGGCTGTTTGCTCACCCGCCACAAGGCAGACTTTTCCACCACCACTCATGGCTTCACTCCTTGAGCATTGCTTCGCTGGCGAGTCCCGATACGCTGAGCAGTAGGAGCAGACTGACGTTGACGCTCGCGGGTCTCGATATCCACCCGCAGCAGCAGGGCCACCATGACACAACTGACAATCAGGCTTGAACCACCATAGGACAACAGCGGCAGCGTCAGTCCCTTGGTGGGCAACATGCCGCTGGCTACGGCGATATTGATAAAGGCCTGAGCACCTATCACCAGGGCAATGCCATAGCTGAGGTAGGCAGCAAAGGGCAACTGAGCCAGTTCAGCACGCCGCCCTACCGCCATGGCGCGCCACACGAGCAGAGCGAACAACCCGATAACGGCAATGGCACCGACCAGGCCAAGCTCCTCGGCCAGCACGGCGAAAACAAAGTCGGTATGAGCTTCCGGCAGATAGAACAGCTTCTGCACGCTGTTGCCCAGCCCCATACCAAATACCTGGCCTCGACCAAAGGCAATGAGTGCCTGTGTCAACTGATAGCCACTGGCAAACTGATCCGCCCATGGGTCAGTGAAACTGGTCAGACGCGCCATACGATAGGGCTCTGCCACGGCAAGCAATGCCCCCAGCAACCCAACTCCGATGAACAGCAGGATAAAGCGTCCCCAGGGGGCGCCCGACATCAGCAACATGCCCATGACACATCCGGTCATCACTACCACAGCGCCATAATCCGGCTCGAAGATGAGCAGGAAAGCATATACCCCAACCACCGCCAGGGGACGCAGGAAAGCCCCCCATTGAGTACGCACCTGGGGCAAAAAGCGCTCCAGGTAGCCGGACATGTAGACAATCAGGCACAGCTTGGCGACCTCAGAAGCCTGCAGGTTGATGGGCACGCCTGGCACTGACAACCAGCGCTTGCTTCCATTGACCTCACGCCCTACCAATAGCACCAGGATCAGAAACCCCACACCGACCAGCAGCAACAACGGCCCATTGGCTTTCCACCAGGCCAACGGCACCCTCAAAGCCAGCGTTCCAACGACAACGCCAGCCAGCACAAAAATGCCGTGGCGAATGCTGAAGTACCAGGCATTACCGGTCAGACCGGAGGCCACTTCAGTGGAAGCCGAGGTCACCATCACCCAGCCAATCAACAGCAGCGAAAAGGTCGCTACCAGCAGCCAGCCATCAAAGGCATGATCACGCGTGGAAAGGCGCTCGCTGATATCTCCCAGGCGACGCCGGATCTTGCCCAATCGGCTCATGAATCCCCCTCAGTGAACCGCTTGACCCAGTGGCGAAAGGCATCGCCCCGAGCCAGATAGTTGGCGAATTGATCAAGACTGGCACAGGCGGGGGAAAGTAATACCGCATCGCCTGGTTCAGCAATCTCTCTTGCGTGTTCCATGGCAGCATCAAGTGTATCCACCCTGGTCAGTGCAACATGCCCTTCCAGGGCCGAGCATAGACGCTCGGCATCCTGACCAAAGACCACCGCCTCCCGTGCATATTGAGACAAAGGCTCGGCCAGAGGTCGAAAATCCGCCCCTTTACCCACGCCTCCTGCCAGTAGAATCAGGCGCCCATCAAGGGTCGGACCCAGTCCAGCAATAGCCGCAATGGTTGCCCCGACATTAGTCCCCTTGGAATCATTGATCCAGGCAACACCATCGATGTCGGCAATCCATTCACTGCGATGTGCAAGCCCGGCAAAGCGTTTCAAGACCCCCTCCATGACCGCAACAGGCAACCCCAGTCGATGTCCCATTGCCATGGCTGCCAGAGCATTGGCCTGGTGATGACGCCCTTTGAGCTTCATGCTGGAAACCGGCATCAAACGCTCATTGCCATGGGCAAACCATAGCTGGCCATTGTGTTCGGCAATCCCCCAGTCATCGTCATTGGCAGGGGGCGACAGGGTAAAGCGCGATTGCGCCGGGAGCGGAGCCTCCGGCCATGTCATGTCGTCATCTGCATTGATCACGCCATGAGCCGCGCCCTTGAAGATTCCCAGCTTGGCATTCCGGTAACCCGCCATGTCGCCATGGCGATCCAGGTGATCCTCACTGAGATTGAGAAATGCTGCCGAATCGGCAGCAAGACACGGTGTTGTCTCGAGCTGAAAGCTGGATAACTCGAGCACAAACAGCTCTGCCTCGGTATCTTCCAGCAGGTCCAGCGCCGCCGTCCCCAGATTACCGCCTACAGCCACCCGGCAACCGGCCTGTCTGGCCATTTCACCGACCAGGGTCGTCACAGTGGACTTGGCATTGGCTCCCGTAATGGCAGCAATACGCCCTTGGCAAGCACGCCGGAATAAAGCGATCTCTCCGACCAGACGAGGCTCTCCTGTCTGTGGATTGATCTGGGCAAGCAACGGTGCCAGCACAGGATGATGAGGGTCGACGCCAGGGCTTTGCACCACCTCAAAGGCATCATCCAGACTCAGCCCATCCAACGGGCCAAGACGCAGCGCAACATCTGGAAAATCGCGCAGAAAGCCATCAAGTCCAGGAGGTACACCCCGGGTATCGACGACCATGAAACGTCGCCCGATACGTTTGAGATGGCGACAAATGGCCATCCCGGAAATACCAAGCCCCACGACGACCGTAGTGCCTGGCGGCACTCGGTAATCCTGGGGCAGGAAGGTATTAGGCAGGTCGCATTCGGCGGCCATGACTACCTCAACGGATCTTCAGTGTGGCCAATCCCATCAGGACCAATATCACAGTAATGATCCAGAAACGTACGATGACCCGCGGCTCGGGCCAGCCTTTCAGTTCGAAATGATGGTGCAGTGGGGCCATACGAAAAATGCGTCGCCCTGTCAGCTTATAGGAACCCACCTGCAGGATGACCGAGATGGTTTCCATGACAAACACACCGCCCATGATGAACAACACCACCTCCTGGCGCACAATTACCGCCACGACTCCCAAGGCTGCACCTAACGCCAAGGCACCGACATCTCCCATGAATACCTGAGCCGGGTAAGTGTTGAACCAGAGGAAACCAAGCCCTGCACCAGCAATGGCAGAACAGAATACCGCCAGTTCACCGGAGCCGGGAATCAGGGGCATCTGGAGGTACTCGGCAAATACCGAGTTGCCACTGGCATAGGCAAATACCGCCAGGCCCATGGCCACCATGACCGTCGGCATGATGGCAAGGCCATCAAGGCCATCGGTGAGGTTGACCGCATTTGAGCTGCCTACGATGACCAGATAGCTGAGGACGACGTAAAAAGCTCCCAGAGGCAGGACAAAATCCTTGAGAAGCGGCAGCGTCAAGCTGGTTTCCACGTCGGAAGCTGCCGTGACATACAAGACGACAGAAGCACTGAGACCAATCACCGACTGCCAGAAATACTTCCAGCGTGCCGGCAGGCCTCGAGGATTCTTTTCCACCACCTTGCGGTAGTCATCCACCCAGCCAATCGCGCCGAAGCCCAGCGTCACGATCAATACGATCCATACATAGTGATTACTCAGATCCCCCCACAGCAAGGTGCTCACTGCCATGGCCATCAGGATCATGGCGCCGCCCATGGTCGGCGTACCGGCCTTGGACAAGTGGGATTGAGGACCGTCGTCACGCACCGCCTGACCTATCTGGCGCTCGACCAGACGACGAATCATCAACGGACCCAGCCATAGGCACAATACCAATGCCGTGATCGTGGCCAGGATCATCCGCAACGTAAGATAACCAAAGACGTTGAAGGCGCTCTGGTGCTGCGCCAGGAGTTCAGCCAGAAAAAGCAACATGTATCAGTTTCACCTTGAAACATCCGGCCGCAAGGCCGCCACGACGTGTTCCATTCCCGTGGCCCGTGAGCCTTTTACCAGCACGCTGGCATCCTTGGGAAGCTGGCTCAGCACATGGCGGATCATCGCCGCTTGATCAGAAAAATGGACTCCGCCTTCACCGAAGGCATGGCTCGCGATCTGCGCCGCGTCGCCTAGAGTACCGAGAAATTCCACCCCTTGTTCCCGCGCATAGTGCCCGATCTCGGCATGCAGCCGATCCGATTCGGCACCCAATTCCCCCATGGCGCCAAGCAGGCACCAATGAGGTCCTGGCAAACTCATCAACGTATCGATGGCCGCCTTCATCGCTCCCGGGTTGGCATTATAGGTATCGTCAAGCACCCGAGTGCCATTCATGCCGTCGACTACGGTCAGTCGCCCTTTCATTGGAGCGACTTCACACAGCCCGGCAATAATATTGCTTTCGCTCACTCCCATGGCCAGTGCAGCTGATGCTGCCGCCAGTGCATTCGCTACATTATGGCGTCCCATCAACGGCAACTGAACCCGCCCCAGAGGGCGATCATCAAAAGTCAGCGTGAAAGCATAGCGTCCGAAATCATCACAAGCCAGAGAGGATGCCATGACACGGGCCTGTCTGGACAAGGAGAAGTCCATCACCTCTCGAGGTGCCGCCAGACTCGACCATAGCGGGAAGAATGCATCGTCTCGATTGAGCACAGCGATACCATTCTCCGGCAGCCCGGCGAGAATCTCTGCCTTGGCTTGAGCGATACGCCCAAGTCCGCCGAATTCTCCCACATGAGCGCCTGTGACATTGGTTATCACCGCAACCTGCGGCTCGGCCAATTCCGTGGTCCAGGCAATTTCCCCGAGATGATTCGCGCCAAGCTCCACGACGGCCCGGCCGTGTTCTGGCTGCAGAGCCAGCAGCGTCAATGGGGCACCGATATCATTATTGAGATTCCCCTGGGTCGCTAGAATCTCGCCTTCACGTGACAGCAGCGTGGCAAGCATCTGCTTGACGGTTGTCTTGCCACTGTTGCCTGTCACTGCCACCAGAGGACCTCCCCAGGCGCGACGACAGGCACGGCCCAGCAATCCCAGGGCCATGCGAGTATCACCCACGACGAATTGAGGCAGAGGGTCATCTACTGGCCGCTCCACTACTGCGGCTACGGCCCCTGCCTCTCTCGCCTGGGGAAGAAAGTCGTGAGCATCAAAGTGCTCGCCACGTAACGCCACAAAAAGCGCACCTGTGGATAACCGCCGCGTATCAGTGAGCACGGCACTTACCAGGACTTGTGCATCAGCACCTTCAGGCAAGGCAAGCCCGAGAGCAGTGGCAATATCACTCAGGTTCTTCAGACCAAGGATATTCATCAGCTATCACCTTCCCGGTGACCTTGATGAAGGGGGCGTTCCTTAGGTCCATTGAGATCTTCTTTCGCAATCCCGCTGGAGGCCTTTTCTGCCACCGCGCTGTGTGCCTTTCCTACCATACCGCTGAGGGCTCTCCGTGCTTCGACCAGATCCGAGAAATCATGACGCACCCCATGAACCTCCTGGTAGGTTTCGTGGCCCTTGCCTGCGATCAGCACCACGTCATTGCTTCCTGCTTCACGGATAGTGCGCTCGATAGCGACGGCACGCTCGGCAATATTCCAAGTGCGCTCGAGGTCTGCCGCCGAAAGCCCGTCCAGCATGGCGGCCCGGATGGTCGCGGGATCCTCGCTGCGCGGATTATCATCAGTAATCACCACCCTATCGGCAAGCTTGGCTGCGGCCTGCGCCATCAGCGGACGCTTGCCAGTATCGCGGTCACCACCACAACCGACCAGACACCACAACCTTCCTTTACCCGGCAAATGTGCCTTCAGCCCCTGCAGGGCATTTTCCAGGGCATCCGGGGTGTGGGCGTAGTCAATCACGACAGTGGGAACGTCACCCGCTTCCTGTGTGACAGGTTGCATCCGCCCCGGGACCGGCGTCAGGTTCTCGGCAGCAGCGAACAGCGCATCAAGCCGTGCCCCCATGCCATAGAGCGTCGCCATGGCCAACAGGACATTGTCCAGGTTGAAGCGCCCCATCAGTGGTAGCACCAGCACTTTCTCGCCTTCCGGAGTGGCAATCAGGGCACGCTGGCCATCAAGGCGAGGATTCCAGTCAAGCACCCGCAGAGACACGGATTCGTCTTCTCCGGTGGCCAACACGCGCACTTCCTTGGCCACCCCCGCCAACATCAGGCGCGCCAGGCTGTCATCGCCATTCACCACGGCCAGCCTCAGACCGGCCTGCTGAAACAGTTTTGCCTTGGCAGCGGCATAAGCCGCCATGCTGCCGTGATAGTCCAGATGATCTCGCGTCAGGTTGGTAAAGACGGCAGCATCAAAGCGACAACCGGCAATACGCTCCTGGTCCAGTGCATGGGATGACACTTCCATGGCAACCCGGTAGATGCCTGCTTGCGCAAGCTCTCCCAGTTGACGCTGTAGTGCAAGAGCCTCTGGTGTTGTCAACATGCCCTGCTGCAACCCACCGGGGCGACCATGCCCAAGGGTGCCAATGATTCCCGCCTCGACACCCAAGGCAAGAGACAATTCGGCAATATAGTGGGTTACTGAACTCTTGCCATTGGTGCCAGTGACACCGATCAGTTCCATATTGTCAGGAACCTGATAGAGCTCACGAGCAAACTCGCCAAGCCTTGCACGCAAGCCATCGAGCCATACCACCCGATCATCGTCGATGGACTGGCTCGCTCCTCCGGCTTCGGCCAGCACCATCATGACCCCCGTGTTCAGGGCCTGATAGATATAGTCACGTCCATCGGCAGCCACGCCAGGAATGGCAATAAACACGTCTCCAGTGCCCAGTTCGCGGCTATCGGTAGTCAAAGTGGTGCTGGCCTGGGCATCGAGCCCTTCAGGCAACCGGCACTCAGGCCAGCGCCGGGTCATTATGCTTACCAGATGTGCGACAGCTAGGGTCATGGTCATCAGCTTCCTTATTTCTTGCTGTCCTGCTCGGCCATCTCGTCCAGACGGTCCGGCGGCACATCGAGAATACGCAGGGCGTTACCGGCAATCCGAGCAAACACCGGGGCGGCAATGGCGCCCCCGTAATAGGCACCAGCCTTGGGATTATCGATCATCACGACGGTGATGATACGTGGATCAGATACCGGTGTAATGCCGACAAACAAGGAACGATAAGAACTCTTCTGGTAACCGCTGGCCCCTGTCTTGCGCGCTGTACCACTCTTGCCTGCCACACTATAACCCGGCACTACGGCACGACGAATGCCCTGCGGAGAGACGACTTCATCCATCATGCGCAGCATGTCATCGGCCACGTCGCTGCGAATCACTTGCTCACCTTCTGATGGCGAGCTCAGGCGCAGCAGCGAAGGGGGCAGCTTCTTGCCATGGTTGGCAATGGCGGTATAAGCACTGGCCAATTGCAACGGAGAAACCGACAGGCCATAGCCATAGGACAGAGCAGCCCATTGGCTACTCGACCATACCCTTGGTGACGGAACATTCCCTGTGGCTTCGCCAGGAAAGCCGGTGCCTGGCGCCTGGCCAAGGCCGAGCGCGCGATACTTGTCGGGAACCACAGGCTCATCAAGCTGCAAGGTCAGCTTGGACATGCCGATATTGGAGGACTTGCGCAGAATACCAGCAAGGGTCAACTTGCCATTGTTGGACACATCTCGAATGGTGTAGCGATCGATTCGCATCCATCCCGGCGAGGTGTCCACCACGGTATCCAGCGGGAATTTGCCTGTTTCCAGCAATGCCGACATGGCCAGCGGTTTCATGACCGAGCCTGGCTCGAACACATCTACAATGGCCTGGTTACGCAACCCTCGCGGATCAAGACCCGCACGATTGTTGGGGTTATAGGATGGCTGGTTGACCATGGCCAGCACTTCGCCTGTACGGGCATCCAGCATCACCAGGGAAGCACCGTCGGCATCGTTTTCGTCCATCGCCACCTTGAGTTCGCGATAGGCCATGTACTGAAGGCGCTGATCAATCGACAGCGTCAAGTCGCCTCCGGGTTGTGCCTCCTGCAGGACTTCCAAGTCTCGCACCAGACGTCCACGACGGTCCTTGAGCACCCTGCGTTTGCCGGGCTCGCCGGAAAGATAGGAATTGTAGGCCAGTTCAAGGCCTTCCTGGCCAGCATCATCGACATTGGTTACCCCAAGCAGCTGAGCGGTCACTTCACCCGTCGGGTAATAGCGCTTGTACTCTTCGCGTGCATATACTCCTGGCATGCGCAGATCCACAACCGGCTGGGCTTCCGCTGGAGTCAGGCGTCGACTGAGATACATGAACTCCTTGTCGCCGTAGTTAGCAATTCGCTCATTGAGTGAGTCCAGGTCAGTACCCAGCGCCCTGGCCAACATCAGGCGCTGAATATCATCCTCTGGCAACTGCTGGGGATTGGCCCATAACGTCATGACAGGCGTAGAGATCGCCAGCGGTTCACCATTGCGATCGGTGATCATGCCTCGGTGCGCGGGGATCGGATCGGTGCGCAGTGTCCGCGCATCCCCCTGCCCCTGAAGGAAAGTACGATTGATGACATGCAAATCCACAATACGACCCGCAAGCAAGCCCAGGCCAATCAGTATCAGCGACATCATCACCACGTAGCGAGCACGCCCCATGGGGGCCATGGGAGGGGGCCTACGGGTGGACACCCCACGTGACTGCCCGGTACTCATGGAGCGATCACCTCAATATTGTGAATATCAGGCAGGTGCATCTCAAGACGCTCCACCGCCATGCTCTCGATACGAGACGGCGTTGACCAGGCACTTTCTTCCAGCAGCAGTTGTCCCCATTCAGTCTGTAACTGCTGCTGCTCGCGCTCCAGGCTTTGCAGGCGGGCATACTGCATTCGGGTCTGATGGCTAACACTGATCACGGCCAGGGCCGATACCAGACAGGCGCCCAGCAGTGCCAGCACCAGAATGAGCCGGGGTGTGAAGGTTTGCCTGAGCGGCCAACCGAAAGCATTGATATCCAGTCGTCCTTGAGCCATGGGTTTCCTCAATAACGCTTGCGGGCGATACGCATCACGGCACTGCGGGCCCGAGGATTGGCGTCGACTTCTTCCTTGCTGGCCTTCTGTGCCTTGCCCAGGGATTCCAGACGCCTCTGTATCTGGTCATCTCGCAATGGTACCCCCTTGGGGAGCTGAGTATCGCCGCGCACATGGTCACGAATGAAGCGCTTGACGCGACGATCTTCCAACGAGTGAAAACTGATCACTACCAGATGCCCTCCGGGCGCCAGCGCTTCCAGGGCCTCTTCAAGGGCCATATCCAGTTGATCCAGCTCACCATTGATCTCGATACGAATCGCCTGGAATACCCTTGTGGCCGGATGCTTGCCCTTTTCCCATGCGGGATGTGCAGCCTTGATCACTTCGGCCAGGTCGGCTGTCCGTGTAAAAGGGCGCTCCTTGCGCCGCTCGATGATGGCCCGGGCCAAGCGGCGAGCATAGCGCTCTTCGCCATAGCGCTTGAACACCCCTGCCATTTCCGCTTCACCGACACGCGCCAACCACCCGGCCGCACTCTCCCCTCTACTGGGGTCCATGCGCATATCCAGCGGACCATCACGCAAGAAGCTGAATCCCCGTTCAGCGTCATCGAGCTGAGGAGACGATACGCCGACATCCAGTAATATCCCGGAAATCTGGCCGTGCAAGCCCTTTTCCCGAGCCACATCGCCCAGGCGGGCAAACTCGGAATGAATGATGGAGAAGCGGGGGTCCACGATATTCGCGGCTTCAGCAATGGCTTGCGGGTCTCGGTCCAGAGCCAGTAGACGCCCTTCCGGGGCCAAGCGAGACAGGATGGCGCGGGAGTGACCGCCACGACCGAAGGTGCCATCCAGATAGATTCCCTTGGGGTCATGAATCAGCGCCTCTACGGCGCCGTCGAGCAGAACGCTGACATGAGCGAAGCCGCGCACAGAAGGTTCAGAAGTGGGTGACGGCATGTATATCTCGTTCGACGGGCTGAAAAGAGCAACTAACGAAGGGCGCATCATATTGAAATTAGGGGGGAGTTGGCCGATAAGCCGGGTTCTGTCGTGGACAGCCATTCCTCTAGAGGCAGCGTCGCCACTACCTTCAAGCAACCTACCCGAACCCAGCGCGGGCCACGCCAACGGGTTCCTATTTGGTCTTGCTCCGAGTGGGGTTTACCGTGCCACGCACTGTTACCAGGCGCGCGGTGCGCTCTTACCGCACCCTTTCACCCTTACCGGCCTCCCAAAGGAGACTTAGGCGGTCTACTCTCTGCTGCACTTTCCGTCGGCTCACGCCGCCCAGGCGTTACCTGGCACTCTGCCCTATGGAGCCCGGACTTTCCTCCCCCGCATCTAAGCGGCGGCGACTGTCTGGCCAACTCCCGCGGCAAGCATACCAGCGGCCTGCAAACCCCTCAATCCCCGTCCACCGAGAACGAGGCTTATTTTCAGTTACCTTATCCTATATTCAGGTCCCATCTTTCAGACTCTGGGCCCTGGCATACCAAGACTTTTTCGTCCCACCAAGCACTCGAGTGGCCACCGCTGCTGTCTGCTTCACTCCCACTCCCTCTGCAAGCAGTGCCTTGAGCAAAGTCTCGGCATCGACATCACCACCCTCTGCTGCTGCACCATGCTCCGGCTTTGGTGCACCTGCGACCATGACAACAAACTCACCGCGAGCCTGGTCCGGGTCGTCTTCCATCAACTGCAACAATGTCCTGGCATCGCCATCGAGAAAGGTTTCAAACGTCTTGGTCAGCTCACGACCAAGCACAATTCGACGCCCACCCAGTAGCACAGCAATATCACCGAGTACATCACGAATACGGTGCGGTGACTCATAAAACACCAGCGTCTCGGTAGCCTTTACCAATGCCTCCAGACGCACACGACGAGCGCTCCCCTTGGCAGGAAGGAACCCATGAAACGAAAAGTGATCCGTCGGCAAGCCCGCTGCACTCAAGGCAGTGACCAATGCACAGGGCCCCGGCACCGGCACGATGCGAAAACCTGCAGCACGCAACTCTCTGACCAGGACATATCCCGGATCACTGATCAGCGGCGTTCCTGCATCACTGATCAAGGCCACATCGGCACCACCGGCCAACACATCCTTGAGCTGAGAGACTCTCCCCCCCTCATTATGGTCGTGTAGCGACACCATTTTGGGTGATATTCCCAGGTGACGCATCAAGCGAGCACTATGCCGAGTATCCTCTGCAGCCACCATGGCCACACGTCCCAGCACTGCCGCCGCCCTGGGACTTAGGTCATCCAAGTTCCCAATCGGTGTGGCGACCACGTACAATGAACCGGCTAAAGCGTCTGACATCTCGGGCTCCCTGGGGTGAATTCCGCATCGAGGACAAGGAAGGATTCATGATGATTTCGACTCGCGGCCCTCTGGCCGCCACGCTGCTTGCGCTGACACTGGCGGGGTGTAGCGCACCTGGCGTGATCCAAAGGACCTTCGACGAAGATCCTGACCAGCTACTGACCCAGGCTGCCCAGCAACAGCCAGCCCAGGCGGCGCAGACTCGTCTGCAAGCGGCCGACATCCTAGCACGATCCGAGCGCCGCCCCGAGGCTCTGGAAGTCGCTAAACAGATTGATGACAGCCAGCTTAAAGGTGACAACCTGCGCCAATGGGCACTGCTGCTGTCAGAGCTAGGCGACAGCGAGGGGGACCCTCAAGCGGTGCTTCGCGCTACCAGCGCGACAAAGCTCGTCCAGTTCTCCGACGATCAGCTCAACCTCCTGCTGCTACGTCAGGGGCTTGCATTTGGCCAGCTTGGCCAAGCTCAGAAATCTACCCGCATTCTTCTGCAGGTACAGACAACCTCTGGCCGCGAGGACATCAACGACGCCATCTGGGCCCAGTTATCGACCCTCAGCGAACGTCAAGCCAACGCCCTGGCCCAGCCGGACAACGCCATTGTGACAGGCTGGCTGTCACTGGCAGCCCTCGTACGCAACAGCAATGGAAATATCGACCAGTTGTTTACCCAACTGGATGACTGGCGAGTGGCCAACACGGACCACCCAGCCAACCGCCGCATGCCGAAACAGATCACGGCAATGCGCGACCTGCGGGGCAAGCAGGTTACCAAGATTGCGGTCATGCTACCCGAAAGCGGACCTCTTGCCGGCGTTGCCGACGCTATCGAAGAAGGCATCCGTGCCCGGCAGAAAGTCAGCGGCAACAGTGGTGCCAAGCTGGCATTCCTCGACACATCCAGCGCCAGTCTCGACCAGCTTTATCAGACAGCCAAAGGCGGTGGCGCCCAAGTCGTGATCGGGCCTCTGGACAAGAAGGACGTCTCCCAACTGGAGAGCCGTTCCAGCGTCCCGCTGCCCACCCTGGCATTGAACTATGGAGAAGGCACCTCAAACACGACCGTGGGGCTCTTTGAATATGGCCTCTCTGCGGAAGACGAAGCCCGACAGGCTGCTCGCCGCGGCTGGCAAGACGGACACCGCAAAGCATCTGTGCTTGTTCCCAACAATGACTGGGGCCAGCGAGTTGGCGAAGCCTTCTGGAATGAATGGAAAGCACTGGGGGGCGAAGTTGCCTCGGCGGTACGCTACTCTCCATCTGCTCCTGCGACCGACAGCACACGCCGCGCAGTAAGCGAGCCTCGCCCGGACATGCTCTTCTTGCTGGCACTTCCTGACTATGCCCGCCAAGTGCGTCCAACACTGCAGTATTACAATGCTCTCAAGCTGCCAGTCTACGCCACGTCCCATCTGTATGAAGGGCGGCCTCAGCCAAATCTGGACAGGGACCTGGATGGCGTCCAGTTCCTCGACATACCATGGCAGATCCCTGATGCCGCGGTGGGTGGTGCCGAGGCCTTGCCCTTCTATGCCAGCTACCAGCAGCTGCGCTCTGAAGACAACCCGGGCACATTCCGGCTCAAAGCCATGGGGGTAGATGCCTACGAGTTGGCTCGACGCCTGCCCCAGTACGAGGCCATACCACAGACACGCATGCAAGGAGCAACCGGCATGCTTGGTGGCAACGGCGATGGCCGCATCTATCGCGAGCTGCCCTGGGCAGTATTCGTCAATGGCGTACCTGCGCCCATCCTGGCCGGCGGCGATACTGACGACACTGCCAGCAGCGAGCAACGCTGATGCCGGATACCAGGCCACAGTCAGCCAGAGCAAGGGGTGCATGTATCGAGCATGCCGCATGCCTCTGGCTCAGCCAGCAAGGCTTGCGCCTGGTAGCCAGCAATCAAGCCACCAAAGGTGGCGAGCTCGACCTGATCATGCGCCACGGCGACACATTGGTCTTTGTCGAGGTTCGCCACCGCTCCAGCAATCGCTTCGGGACGCCTGCAGAAACGGTCACGCCCACCAAACAGCGCCGCCTGATCAAGGCGGCGCGAATTTTTCATCGATACCAACGGCGAAGTGCTTCGATGTGGCTAGTCAAATGATGGTTCAATGCCTGGTCACTGACGGCAAGATTCTTGCCTGTGGCAACGGCGGCAGTGCCGGCGACAGCCAACACTTTTCCTCGGAGCTGCTCAACCGCTTCGAGCGAGAGCGCCCTAGCCTCCCGGCATTAGCCCTGACTACCGACACATCAACCTTGACCTCTATCGCCAACGATTACAGTTATAACGATGTGTTCTCCAAGCAGATCAGGGCACTGGGCCAACCTGGCGACGTGCTGCTGGCGATATCCACCAGCGGCAACTCGGCCAATGTCATCCAGGCCATTCAAGCTGCCCATGACCGTGACATGACAGTCGTCGCCTTGACCGGGCGCGACGGTGGTGACATGGCGTCATTGCTTGGCCAGGACGATTGTGAAATCCGCGTCCCGGCCACCTCTACCGCACGCATTCAGGAAGTGCATCTGCTGGTGATTCACTGTCTCTGCGACTTGATCGACGAACAACTCTTTGGTGCAAGCGAGTAACCCCATGACCCAACGCTCTCTTATCGTCTCCCTAACCCTGGCCCTCATGCTGACCGGCTGCTCCACCATCACTTCAGTGACCAACCCCGGCCCGATCGAGGACAACTATGGCGAGCGCACCTGGGGTGCCCAGGTCGATGATGAAAGCATCGAAACCAAGGCAGAACACAACCTGAAAGCAACCGACGCCCGCTTCGGAGATGCCCGTGTCAACGTGGACTCCTACAATGGCGTTGTTCTGCTGACCGGCCAAGTGCCTAGCGAAGAACTCAAGCAGAGTGCGGAGCAGATCGTTTCCCAGATCCGCAACGTCCGCCGGATACACAACGAGCTGAGCGTGGCAGCCAACCTGCCCACCAGCCAGCGTCTCAGTGATTCCTGGATCGATACCAAGGTTCGCACCACCCTGGCGACCAGCGGCACCTCCGCCAAGGACATCAAGGTTGTCACTGAAAATGCCACTGTCTATCTGATGGGCCTGGTCACCCATGCCCAAGCCGACCAAGTGGTCAATACAGCAGCCAGTGCTGGTGGCATGGAACGCATCGTCAAGGTATTCGATTACCTCGACTAGCCTTTTCCATTCCAGTCATGCAAAAACGGCAGGCCTGAGGCCTGCCGTTTTTGCATTGTCCAACGATCACGCAAATCAGCAATCACACCATCACTTGATGACACGCAGAGATGGGCGCCCTTTACGCGGCGGCTTCGTTTGCTGACCGGTATCATCATCACTGCGCGCTTCGGCACGCTCTTCCTGCCCTTGAGACTCCGCAGCAGCATCAGCACTATCAACACTCTCCAGTGCTGGCGCCTGATCTTCTTCCGCCTCTTCAGGCAATACCGGCTCATGGCCGAAAACCATGCCTACACCATTTTCTCGTGCATACAGCGCGATCAAGGCAGGCACAGGTACGAACAGTTGCTCGGACTTGCCATTGAAACGAGCGGAAAAACGAATCCACTCATTATCCATATGCAAGTCACGCACAGCACTTGGCCCAAGGTTGAGCACAATCTGATCATTCTGCACAAACTGGCGCGGCACCTCGACGCCAGACTGAGTAGCATCAACAACGATATACGGGGTCAGATCGTTATCCAGCAGCCACTCATAGAGCGCCCTGGCCAGATAGGGACGACTTGATTTCATGAATTGGCCCTCTTGGATGGCTCTTTCAAAACGGGCTGATGGCTTTCCTTGCAACACGCTAACGGTTTTCTGCACATCACGCTAACGGCTTTCTTCATGGACACGCCAAGGCTGCCTTCAGAATAAGCCTTTGCTCTCATGACAGGCGATACAACCTCAGCTGGACCGACCTCACCGAAGGTCGGTCACAGAAGGTCGGTCAAGCACGCATCTCGCGCTCGTTCTCCGACAAGGATGCCTTGAAGCCTTCACGATCGAACAGGCGCTCCATGTAATCCAGCAACGGACGCACCTGTTTTTCCGGCAGCTCAATGCCAAGAGCCGGCAAACGCCAGAGCACCGGAGCCAGGCAGCAATCGACCAGAGTGAACTCTTCACTCATGAAGAATGGCATGTCCTCGAAGATCGGCGAAATGCCAATCAGACTCTCGCGCAGCTCCTTGCGTGCCTTGTCAGCTTCCTTCTTGCTGCCAGAAAGGATGCGCTCCACCATCGGGCACCATTCACGCTCGATGCGGTGCATCCACAGACGACTCTGGGCACGGGCAACCGGATAAACAGGCAGCAGCGGCGGGTGCGGGAAACGCTCGTCCAGGTACTCCATCATCACCTTGGACTCATACAGCACCAACTCACGATCGAGCAGCGTAGGCACACTGTTGTAGGGGTTCAGATCAGCCAACTCCTCGGGATGCTTCTCTTCCGTCACTTCGACGATATCAACCGCGACCCCCTTCTCGGCCAGCACAATCCGCACACGATGACTGTAATGATCGTCACCGCCGGAATAGAAGATCATCGACGACCGCTTGGCCACTACACCCATGAAACAATCCTCGCATCAGTTCAAGCCGGGATAATAACACGACAGCACCGACTTGGGGCTCACGACTCCTTCGAGAGCGACAAATCGGAAAAATATGATACCCAGATAACGCAAAAGGTGCATGGCCAAGGCCATGCACCTTGATCAAAAAAGCTGCATCCTAATGCACATCACGCCAATATTCACGCTTGAGCAGCCAGGTGATCACAATGAACACCAACAGGAAGATCAGCACCTTTGGCCCTAGCGAACGGGCCTGCAAGCGTGACGGCTCACCCACATAAACCAGGAAGTTGGTGAGATCGAACATCGCAGCCTCGAAGTCCTGCGTGGACATGCTACCGGGCGAAACCACGCTCAAGGTACTGCACTCCCTACCTTGCGCATGCTCCCTTTCCTCTTCGGGACAAGTCAGCTCCTGAACTCCTTGCAACTCCTCCAGCACATTGGGCATGCCTACTGCCGGGAAGACCACGTTATTGACGCCAAAGGGACGCTCGGGATCACGATAGAAACCCAGCAAATAAGAATAGATCCAGTCGGCTCCTCGCAAACGAGCCTCCAGCGTCAGGTCAGGAGGTGCAACACCGAACCAGACCTCCGCGTCCTCTTCCCGCATCGCTCGGTGCATCTGGTCATTGAATCTCAATTGAGACGAGAACATCAGGTTATCCACCATCATGCCCTCAGGAATACCCAGATCCTCGGAGGCTCGGGAAAACCTCTGATACTCAAGGGAATGACAACCCATGCAGTAATTGACGAACAACTTCATGCCTCGCTGCAACGATGCCTCATCACCCAGGTCCGGCGCCATACTATGGGTAGCGCCTCCACCTGCGGCGATGGCAGATGGCACCATGGCGAATGACATGAGAGAACACGCAAGGGACAGGGCGATGGTCAGAATGAGTCGTTGTGTATTCATCAGCCAGCCACCCTTTCCGGAACAGGCTTGGTCTTCTCCAACCTGGTGTAGAACGGCATCAGAATGAAGAAGGCGAAATAAACCAAGGTACACACCTGGGAAATCACTGTGCGCATTGCCGTTGGCGGCAAAACACCAAGCACCCCAAGCGTGATGAAACTGATGACAAACAGCGCCAACATGACTCGAGAGAACCAGCCCTTGTAGCGCATCGAACGCACAGGCGACCGATCAAGCCAAGGAAGCACAAACAACACAGCAATGGCAGCCCCCATTGCCAACACGCCGAGGAACTTGGCATCGAGACCAAAGATGCTAAAAGTGACACCACGCAAGATGGCGTAGAAAGGCGTGAAATACCAAACAGGAGCAATATGATCCGGCGTCTTCAACTGGTTGGCCGGCTCGAAGTTGGGCGTTTCCAGGAAATAGCCGCCACCCTCAGGGAAATAGAAGATCACCACACAGAACACAAAGAGAAAAACCGCCACCCCAAACAGGTCCTTGACCGTGTAATAGGGATGAAAGGGAATCCCGTCCAGTGGATTGCCCGCTTCATCACGCTTTTTCTTGATATCAATGCCATCCGGGTTGTTGGAGCCAACTTCGTGCAAGGCAATGATATGCAGCACGACCAGTGCCAGAATCACGATAGGCAACGCGACAACATGCAAGGCAAAAAAGCGGTTCAGGGTAATCCCGGAGATCAGGTAATCCCCCCGAATCCACTGAGACAGATCCGGACCAATCCCTGGAATCGCTGAAAACAGCGAAATGATGACCTGAGCCCCCCAATAGGACATCTGCCCCCAAGGCAACAGATACCCCATAAAAGCCTCTGCCATCAGGGCTAGATAGATGGCCATGCCAAAGATCCACACCAACTCTCGCGGGGCCCTGTACGACCCATAGAGCAGCCCACGAAACATGTGCAGATAGACCACGATGAAGAAAGCCGAAGCGCCCGTGGAATGCATATAGCGGATCAACCATCCCCATTCCACATCGCGCATGATGTATTCGACAGAGTCGAAGGCCCCTTCGGCACTGGGGTTGAAGCTCATGGTCAGCCAGATACCGGTAATGATCTGATTGACCAGCACCAGTAACGCTAGAGAACCAAAGAAATACCAGAAGTTGAAATTTTTCGGCGCGTAGTATTCCGTCAGGTGGTCGCGCAGCATTTGGGTTGCCGGGAATCGGTCGTCTATCCAGCGCATCATACCGCGCTCAGCTTTCGCTCTACGCTGATTAGCCATCAGGCTCCCTCCCCGTCTTCACCGATCACAATCACCGAGTCACCTTCGAAGTGATATGGTGGCACTTCGAGATTGATTGGCGCCGGCACATTACGGTACACCCGGCCAGCCAGGTCGAAGCGCGATCCATGACAAGGACAGAAGAACCCTCCAGGCCAGTTGCTGACCCCGACATCGCTGGCATTGGGTTCAGGCTTGAATAGCGGCGAACATCCCAGGTGAGTACATAGGCCAACAAGCACTCCTATCTCGGGGCGAATGGCGCGCATCGGCCCAGAGGCATAATCAGGCTGCTGTGGCTCAACAGACTCGGGGTCTGCAAGAATATCTCCACCCAGATCCTCGGTGCGCTCAATCATCTCCGCAGTACGACTCAGTACCCATACCGGCTTCCCGCGCCACTCCACCACGATGCGCTGCCCGGGTTCGAGTTTGGAAATGTCCGCCCTGACTGGCGCCCCCGCCGCAAGCGCCCTTGCACTCGGCTGCCAGGACGACAGAAAAGGTACCGCTACGCCAACGGCACCCACGGCCCCGACAACCGTCGTCGCACTTACCAGGAACCGACGTCGAGCCCTGTTGACTCCCTGGTTCACGTCATGCTCAGCCATGCCCTGGTGCCTCCCATCGCCTCACTCCTCCTGGACCGCAGCTGTGCAGCGTGGCCACTGGTCCTTGTCGTTATTGCTGTTTGTCGTTATTGCCAGTTGTTGTTATTGCTGACTGCTCTTGTGAGCCCAGACATACAGACCCAAGTGCTTGTATCTTAGGCAAGCCTCATACGAACACACAAGGATGGCACTAAACGACAAAGCCCGGACCTAGGTCCGGGCTTTGGAGATCGAAGCGATAAAGAACGATTAACGCTTGGAGAACTGCGGGCGACGACGTGCCTTGCGCAGACCGACCTTCTTACGTTCGACTTGACGCGCGTCACGAGTGACGTAGCCTGCATCACGCAGCGGCTTGCGGAAGTCTTCGTTGTATTCGAGCAGGGCACGAGTGATACCGTGACGGATAGCACCGGCCTGGGCGCTACCACCACCGCCCTTGACGGTGACATAGGCATCGAACTGCTCAAGCGTTTCAGTCAGCTCGAGAGGCTGACGAACCACCATACGGCCGGTTACACGACCGAAGTATTCGTTCAGCTCACGACCGTTGACGACGATCTTGCCGGAACCCGGCTTCAGGAAAACGCGAGCGGTAGAGGTCTTGCGGCGACCGGTACCATAATACTGCTGTGACATGGCCTGATTCCCCTTAGATGTTCAGTTCTTGCGGCTGCTGTGCAGCGTGCGGGTGCTCGGTGCCGGCATAGACCTTCAGCTTGGCGTGCATGGCACGACCCAGCGGACCCTTCGGCAGCATGCCTTTCACAGCACCTTCGATGACACGCTCAGGAGCGTGAGCAATCAGCTGTTCGAAGCTCATGGAACGCAGGCCACCCGGATAACCGGTATGACGGTGGTACATCTTGTCACTGGCCTTGTTGCCAGTCACCTTCACCTTCTCAGCGTTGATCACGACGATGTAATCGCCGGTATCAACATGAGGAGTGTACTCAGGCTTGTGCTTGCCGCGCAGGCGACGAGCAATTTCAGTGGCCAGACGACCGAGCGTCTTGTCCGCAGCATCGACGACATACCAGTCGCGCTGGACGGACTGCGGCTTAGCAGTGAACGTCTTCATGGATGAATCACCAATTAGATATGTTGGATCCTGCCATCGGCCCGCTTCAGCATGCTGAAGGAAGGTCGACATTGGATCATCCCTATTTTTCTTGGTTGTACCAGCGGCGACAACCACCACAGCGGCACAACGGTCGAGCGAGCGCGCATTCTACACGATAGGATAGCGCCACGTCACCCCCTTCATGGGGTTTATGCTCAAGGCTTGTGTGGTAACGCCAGATATTCTCTTGACTGCATTTCCTGCAGACGCGAAAGAGTGCGCTGGAATTCAAACTCCAGCGTTCCTCCGGAATAAAGCGCATCCGCTGACACCTCGGCCGACATCAACAACTTGACCCCACGATCATAGAACTCATCGACCAGATTGATGAAACGACGAGCCCGATCATCAGCAGCACCACTCATGCGCAGCACCGATGACATCACCACTGTATGGAATTCTCGTGCCAGCTCAATGTAGTCATTCTGACTCCTGGGACCATCACATAGCTCCAGGAAATCGAACCACACCACATTTTCGTGAAGACGCACCGCGTGCAGAACGCGATGATTGACCTCCAGAGCGACTCCCTGCTCTCCCGGATGCCCAGCGATCTCCCTAAAGCTACGCTCCAGCTCCCTGTTCGCCGCATCATCCAGAGGCGTGTGGTAGATCTGTGCACGTTCGAGAGCTCGCAGGCGATAGTCCACGCCCGAGTCGACATTAACGACCTCACAATGGCGCTTCAGCAAGTCGATGGCAGGCAGGAACCTGGCTCGCTGCAGCCCATCCTTGTACAGGTCATCAGGAACAATGTTGGAAGTTGCCACCAGCACCACGCCCCGCTCGAACAGTGCTTCGAGCAGATTAGCCAGGATCATGGCATCAGTGATGTCCTTGACGAAGAACTCGTCGAAGCAGATGACCCGCGTCTCTTGAGCAAACTTGGCAGCAATGAGCTGCAAAGGGTTCTTCTCCCCTTTACAGTGGGTCAGCTCGTTGTGCACGCGCTGCATGAAACGGTGGAAATGGGTACGCATCTTCTGGGGAAACGGCAGTGCTTCATAAAAGGTATCCACCAAATACGTCTTGCCGCGGCCAACCCCGCCCCAGAAGTACAGCCCGGAAATATCCGGCAACTTGGGCTCCTGATTGGCCTCCTGGCGCCCAAAGATACCTTTCACCTTGGACTTCCACCCGCGACTGCTCGCTATTGCAGGCTTGCGCACCGGAGCTGCAACCAATTGGTCATACAGACGTTGCAGATGCTCGACAGCATTGGCCTGAGCCGCATCATGATTGAAATCCGAGCGCTCCAGATCCCGGCGATAGCGTTGTATAGGGGTCGGAGGTCGACTAGTGCTCGGCGTGGTAGCGGTGGCAGTCATGTACCATCCTGGCTGAGTCTGAATGAAGAAGGCCGCATTATACGCAGCTGCAGCAAAATGCGCAGCCGCAGCATGAAACACATTAGACAGCGTGGCATTTGACGCTCCGTAGGCGTCGCCCTCTATAATGGAGCCCCGGCTTGACCGGCACTGCGGCTAGCGACTGGCACTCAGGGAGACAATAGTGGAAGCAAGCAATATCAATGTGATTCTGGCAGCAGCCTGCCTAATCGCCGGCATCGGCATCGGCGCCCTAGGCTATCATCTGCTCAATGGCGGTGCTCGCAATGCTCAGAAGCTACGCCAGCGCCTCACAGAACGTGAACGCCAGATCGCCGAATGGAAAGACGGTGTCGACGAACACTTTACCCAGATGGACACGCTGATCCAGCGCCTGCTGGAAGGCGGGCAGAATCTTCGTCAGCAACTGGACGAATCAGCCAAGCGCCTGGGCCGCGAAGGCACTCCCAACAAGGTGACGCCCCCAGGCAACCTGCAGATAAACAGCTTGACACCATCGGACGACGCCGCGCAGGAAGATCTCAAGATTCCACGCGATTATGCAGATGGCAACAGCGGCACACTTTCCGAAAATTACGGCCTGCGTAAAGAGGATGAGGACGATGAGGAAGCAGCCCCTCGCCCTCCGCGCTATTAAGCCGTACGCAACCAAGCCCGTTTCCGCATAGACGATCGCCACCTCCTCAACATCAGGCCACACTCCATGACGCGGAGTGTGGCCTGAATGTTTCAGGCAGGGTTGTCGATATCGACAAATCTATGCTCGACAGAAAAGCGCTCGGCCAACCACTGCCCTAAGGCCTTCACCCCATAGCGCTCGGTCGCGTGATGCCCCGCGGCCAGATAGTGGATGCCCATTTCTCGAGCCAGATGAGTCGTTCGCTCAGAAATCTCACCAGAGATAAAGGCATCTACCCCCGCCTCTGCCGCCGCACCGATCATGTCCTGGGCCCCACCCGTGCACCAGGCAACCCGCTCCACATCTTTCAACCCAGGCGCCTCGATCACGGTAGGCCTTCTGCCCAGCACCTTAGCCACCTGCTCCGATAACGTTTCCAGAGAAACAGGATGCTCAGGTCGGCCATGCCACAACAACCCCTCCCCCATGGGAGCATCCAGGGTACCTTCCACCTCGAACCCCAATTGCTGAGCCAACATGGCATTGTTGCCAAGCTCAGGGTGGGCATCCAGGGGCAGGTGATAGGCCAGTAAATTGACATTGTGATTCAGCAATGTTGCCAGTCGCTTTCGCTTCATGCCGGTGACGGCAACCGGCTCGTTTTTCCAGAAGTATCCGTGATGCACCAGCACCAGATCCGCCTGCCATGCCACCGCTTCGTCAAGCAAAGCCTGACATGCCGTCACCCCACTTAGCACACGCTGGATACGGGATTTACCAGAGACCTGCAGACCGTTTTCCGTATAGTCTCTGAAGCGCGAAGAATCGAGCAGTGTGTCGCAGGCAGCAACCAGTTCTTTACAGTCGACCATGATTTCATCCAAGAGCAAGAAGTGCAGGAAACCCAGGTTCCACTCAACCAAGTTTCCTTCCGGGAGGCAGCCATAACCTTCCAGGCAGTGTTACAATATCGCTCATTGTACTCGGCCCGAAACAGGCCCGCGACACCGCCCCAGCGATAAGGACTCCCGCCGCATGCGCCGCAACCTGCTGCCCTATCTTTGGCCGGTCATCATCGGCATTCTGCTTGCTATCGTCCTGCTCAACGCTTTTCCTGAGCGTCTCGGTCGAATGGCTCCTGACCTAAGTACCGAGTCCACCCCGCCCCCCGCTGCATCACCGGCGCCAGGCACAGAAAGCGTACCGGCCGTCGGCGCACCAGCACCGGACCCAGTTGCACCAACAGAGGGCAGCACCACCTCCACTGACGGTGCAAAGCGTCCCCTGCCCGAACTGCAGCAAGCACCGCCACTGAACCGACAGAAAGGGCTGGTCAGCTATGCTGATGCAGTCGAGCGTGCAGCACCCGCCGTGGTCAATATTTATTCCTCTCGTGTAGTGGAACGCGAGACTCATCCGCTGATGTCCGACCCCTTCTTCCGCCAGTTCTTCGGCCGCGATGCCCCTGCACGCCAGCGCATGCTGTCGAGCCTCGGCTCCGGCGTCATTGTCAGCCAGGATGGCTATGTCCTGACCAACCACCATGTCATCAGCGGTGCTGATCAGATCCAAGTGGCCCTGCGCGATGGGCGCGAAACCCTGGCCGAAGTGATTGGCACTGATCCCGAGAGCGATCTGGCGGTACTCAAGATCAACCTCGACAATCTGCCTGTCATCGAACTGAGTGATTCCGAGGATGCAGTGGTAGGTGATGTAGTGCTTGCCATCGGCAACCCCTTTGGCGTCGGCCAGACTGTCACCATGGGAATCATCAGCGCCACCGGCAGGAGTCACCTGGGGCTCAGTGCCTACGAAGATTTCATCCAGACCGATGCCGCCATCAACCCTGGCAACTCCGGCGGCGCCTTGATCAACCCCCAAGGAGGCCTGGTCGGCATCAATACTGCTATCTTCTCTCGTTCAGGAGGGTCTCAGGGCATAGGCTTTGCCATTCCAGCCAACCTGGCCCGCAGCATTCTTGAACAGATCGTGACCAATGGACGCGTCATCCGTGGCTGGCTCGGCATCGAAGCCCAGGAACTCAACCAGGACCTGGCCGCCTCCTTCGGCCTCAAGGTTCCCGCTGGAGTGATCATCGCCGGTGTCGTTTCCGATGGTCCAGCAGATCAGGCAGGATTAAAACCAGGAGACGTACTGCTCAAGGTCGACAACAGCCCCGTCATTGATCCTCGCCGCACCATGAGCGATATTGCCGCAGTTTCCCCAGGAACAGAGCTCCAAGTGACGGTGGCGCGCAAGGGCTCCCCCCTGGAGGTCAAGATTGTCGTCGGTGAACGGCCGACTCCAAGCAGCCAGGAAGACCTCCTGAACAACACTCAACCTGAGTAACGATCAGCCATCAATAACGCAAGAGGCCCCGGCTATTGCCGGGGCCTCTTGCGTTATAACGACTGACAGGGGCTGTGCTACTCCCAGATTCGTGCTTACTACTTGATTCGATATTCTGCCGAGCGAGCATGCGCCGTCAAGGATTCCCCACGAGCCAGCACAGAGGCCGTCTTGCCCAGAACAGAGGCGCCCTCAGGAGAGCATTGGATGATCGAGGAGCGCTTCTGGAAATCGTACACCCCCAGAGGAGATGAGAAGCGCGCCGTCCCTGAGGTCGGCAGAACATGGTTGGGACCAGCACAGTAGTCACCCAGCGCTTCAGCCGTGTAACGCCCCATGAAGATAGCACCAGCATGACGCACTTCAGGCAGCAGCGCTTCGGGATCCGCGACAGAGAGTTCCAGATGCTCCGGAGCGATACGGTTGACCAGCTCCATCGCCTCTTTCTGATCACGACAGGCGATCAATGCGCCACGCTCCACCAGAGACACTCGCGCAATAGGCTCACGCTCCAGGGTCGGCAGCAAACGCTCCATGGCGCTCTGCACCTCATCAAGGTGAGCCTCATCCCAACTGACCAGAATGGCCTGGGCATCCTGGTCATGCTCGGCCTGGGAGAACAGATCCATGGCCAGCCATTCGGGATCGGTCTGCCCATCAGAAACCACCAGGATTTCCGATGGCCCAGCTATCATATCGATGCCCACCTGGCCAAATACTGCACGCTTGGCCGTGGCGACAAAAATATTGCCAGGCCCCACGATCTTGTCGACTTTCGGCAATGTCTCGGTACCATAAGCCATCGCCGCCACTGCCTGAGCACCACCTACGGTATAAACCCTTTCCACCCCGGCCAGGTGCGCTGCTGCCAACACCAGTTCACTGACGACTCCACCCGGCGCAGGCACCACCATCACGATCTCTCGCACACCTGCCACGTGAGCCGGCAAGGCATTCATCAACACGGATGATGGATATGCAGCCTTGCCGCCAGGTACATAGATGCCTGCGCGGTCAATGGGCGTTACCTTCTGCCCCAGCACCGTGCCATCCGCCTCGGTGTACTGCCAGGACTCCGGCTTCTGACGCTGATGGTACTCACGTATCCGCTCAGCGGCTTGAGCCAGTGCATCACGCTGCTGGTCCGGTAGTCCTGCAAAAGCAGACTCGAGGCGCTCCTTGCCCAGCGTCAGTTCGCCCATGTCTGTCGCTTCGACCCGGTCAAAACGACGGGTATACTCCAGCAACGCAGCATCACCCTGCTCACGCACTGCGGTCACGATCTCGTCGACACTCTGCTGCACCGCCTTGTCAGACACACTTTCCCAGGCAAGCAATGCTGACAGGCGTGCGTCAAAGTCTTCTTCCCAGGTAGACAGGCGAGTGATTGCAAGATCGTTGGAAACGGGGGCATTCATATCGGGCATTACCTGTAATAATTCTTCTGTGTCCAGTCGTTCAGCATCAGAACTCACGCCAGGATCAGGTCTCGGCAGCAACCCGGCGACTCTCCACCGCCTTGCGCAGACGGTCGATAAGCGGCTTGATGCGCTCATGTTTCATGGTCATTGAAGCCTGGTTGACCACCAGACGCGTACTGACATGCGCCATCAGCTCACGAGGCTCCATGCCATTGGCCCGCAAGGTATTGCCAGTATCGACGATATCAACGATTTCATCTGCCAGGTTCATCAATGGCGCCAGCTCCATTGCCCCATAAAGCTTGATGACCTCAGCCTGGATACCCTGCTCGGCATAATAGCGACGCGCGACATTGACAAACTTGGTCGCCACCCGGCGACGAGCACGGGCCGGCTCCGCGCCAGTGATTCCCGCCGTCATCAGCTTGCAGCGGGCTATCTCCAGATCAAGTGGCTCATACAATCCCTCAGCACCATGTTCCAGCAGCACATCCTTGCCGGCCACCCCCATGTCAGCTGCACCCAGCTGGACATAGGTCGGTACGTCAGTGGCACGAATCACCACCAGCTTGACATCTGGCAGGTTGGTATCGAATAGCAATTTGCGACTCTTGCCCAGGTCCTCTGCAGGGCGAAGACCTGCGTCAGCCAGCAGCGGCAGCGTTTCTTCCAGGATGCGCCCTTTGGAAAGGGCCAGAATGAGTTGTTGAGTCATTGTCCAGCCAGGTAAATATTGTGAAAGACATTACCAGCCCGCCAGAATGCCAGGCTGGTAGTCAGGCATCACGTCAACCAGGAATGCGCTTGATCTTGGCGCCCAGCAGTTGCAGCTTCTCTTCAATGCATTCGTAGCCGCGGTCGATGTGGTAAATACGATCCACCAAGGTTTCACCTTGAGCCATCATCGCCGCGATCACCAGTGAAGCAGAAGCACGCAGGTCGGTCGCCATCACTGGCGCGCCAGACAATGCTTCAACCCCGGTAATCACTGCCGTATTTCCTTCCAGGGCAATGCTGGCCCCCATTCGATTGAGCTCCTGCACATGCATGAAGCGATTCTCGAAGATGGTCTCGACTACACGCCCAGTGCCCTCTGCAACGGCATTCATGGCGACGAACTGGGCCTGCATGTCAGTCGGAAAGGCAGGATATGGCGCAGCACCGCCTCGAGAATATCGGCACGCGTCCGCTTCACTCTGACCTTGCCACGACTGAGTGCTGCCGCCACCAGGAAAGTGCCCGTCTCGATACGGTCTGGCATGACATGATGCACAGCCTCATGCAGGCGCTCGACCCCCCGGATAGTGATGGTATCGGTGCCATGGCCGCTGATATCTGCGCCCATCTTGATCAGGCACTCGGCCAGGTCCACTACCTCGGGCTCGCGCGCTGCATTCTCCAGCACAGTGGTGCCTTCAGCCAGCGTCGCCGCCATCAGCAGGTTCTCGGTACCTGTCACGGTCACTACATCGAAGAAGATGGTCGCTCCCTTGAGACGACCATCGCTGCGCGCACGAATGTAACCACCTTCGACACGAATATCCGCCCCCATGGCCTCGAGTCCGCGCAGGTGTAGGTCCACCGGACGCGATCCAATGGCACATCCTCCTGGCAGGGAAACATCCGCTTTGCCAAAGTGGGCAAGCAAGGGTCCCAGCACCAGAATGGAAGCGCGCATTTTCTTGACCAGTTCATAGGGCGCATCACAATGCTCGACTTGAGCACCATTGAGCTGGACGCTCATATCCTCGCCAAGAACCGCTTCCACTCCCAGGTGGCCCAGCAGTTCAAGCGTCGTGGTGATGTCCTGCAAATGCGGCAGGTTGCCGATGGTCACCGGCTCTTCAGAAAGCAGAGTGGCACACAGAATAGGCAGTGCGGCGTTCTTGGCACCACTGACCCAAACCTCTCCGTGGGTCGGGCCATTGCCGGTAATGATCAGTTTATCCATGCAACGATACCGTCAGGCTCCCGGGTTCTCGGCCGCCACTTGCCACTGGTCCGGCGTGAAGGTCTTGATACTGATAGCGTGTAACGCACCTGAGGCGATTTCCTCGGCCAGAGCACCATAGATCAGCTGCTGGCGCTTGACCGGCGTTAATCCGGCGAAACGGTCTCCCACAGCAATGACCTGGAAATTGCAGCCTTCACCCTGGATATGGAACTCACAACCGTCCACGCGGCTTTCGAGCAACGCTTTGACGTCGCTAGGTTGCATGCAGACTCTCCTGAAAAAGTCGTGAGACACCGGCACGACGGTCAATGACCATTCTCGCCCGGCGCCAATAAAAAAGGACGTTTGGCGCCTTATGGTAAAGAAAAGCAGCGTCTTTGGCGATGCCGGAAACAAAACCCGTGCTGTCATGACACATATTGCCTGTGACTGCCTGTGGCAACAAAACAGGGCCACAAAAACATCGAGGGCCGCGAATGCGGCCCTTTCATGGCAGGTAAGGTGGCGTGACAAAGAAGTACTGTACTCAATCTCCGCTGGGTAACAGAGTATCGATACCAGCCACTTGCGTTAGACGCGCCAAGGCAGGAGATAGAACAACAGCTTCGAGACTCAGGTTGGCCGAGCCGATGGAGCGCAGCCACTCGAGCATGACGCTGAGCGCGGCACTGGAAACTTCTTCTACCTGACTGAGGTCAAGCCGCACCGACTCTCCCTGTTGACGGGAAGCAAGCCAGTCACGCCCCGCTTCAGCCATCTCCGCAGCTGCTTCGAAGGCGACCCGCCCACTTACCTTCAACGTATTGTCGTCGGCTTCGAGGCGGGCAGTTTCGCTCTTCATCAACACACTCATGCACCACGCTCGAGTTCATCGGTACCTACATCCGGCGACCATGTGTTGATGACAGTATTATAGTCACGGTCATGCTCGCGCATGGATTGATCGAACTGGTTACGGAAGGTCAGCCCGAGGTTGATGCCGTTGACGATGACATTGACCACTTTCCACTGCCCTTGGCTGCTGCGCAGGGTGTAGTTGACCGGATAAACCGTGCCATCAGTGCCGATAACCTGTGTTTCGACATTGGCCTGGTCTTCGTAACGGCCAGATCCACCATCGAGCACTCGGATTTCGCGGTAGTCATAGGTAATCAAGCCTTTCGCATAGGTATCGAGCAGGCTTTGCTTGAACACATTAACGAAGCGCGTGCGCTGCTCTGGAGTGGCATTGTTGAAATAACGCCCCATGACGCTCGCGCCGATGTAGCGAAAGTCCAGCGCACCACTCAGACTCTGATCAACCACCCGCTTGAGCTCACCCGGGTTCGATGCGAAATAGTCCTTGCGCCCTTCGATCTGACTCATCAGACCATCAATGCTCGATTGGACTACCTGTTGCGGTGTTTGCTGGGCAAAAACCGGCAAGCTGACAAGCAACAACACCAGTGCAAACAGAGCATGACGAACACTCATCGGGGAATAGGTAATTTTCATGGAGCTCTCCTTGTGATTTCCGGCAATTACCGGCCACGTAGTTGACTTGATTAGTCTTTGACAGCGCTGGAGATAAATTGTTGTATCAGCTCTTCCAGGACGACGGCCGATTGAGTGTCACGAATTGTGTCGCCCTCACCCAGCGTATCCGGTGCGCCCCCCACGTAAAGGCCAACATACTGCTCACCAAGCAGGCCTGCTGTCAGAATGGCTGCCGTGGAGTCTTCCGGCAGTTTGCCAAGCAGATCGCTGTTCAAAGACATCACCACTTGAGCGTCATACCATTCCGTGCTCAAGCGGATACTCTCCACACGACCCACCGTCACGCCAGCCATGGTGACTCTGGCCCTCGGCTTGAGACCACCGATATTGGCAAAGTTGGCGGTCAACTCGAAAGTGTCGTTGGGGCGTCCTGTCGGGTCGAGACCACTGACCTTCAACCCCAGGAATACGAGCCCCAGGATGCCGGCCAACATGAACAGACCCACACCGAACTCCATCATCTTGCTGCGCTTCATCAACAATACTCCGCAGAATCAGGAAAGCCCGCCGAACATTACGGCAGTCAATACAAAATCCAAGCCCAGTACGGCCAGGGACGAGTACACCACAGTACGTGTGGTAGCACGGGAAATACCCTCTGACGTGGGCACCAGGTCATAGCCCTGGAACACGGCAATCCAGGTCACGACCAGGGCAAACACCAGGCTTTTCACCAGGCCATTGCCGATATCATCGATAAATTCCACACTGGCCTGCATGTTGCCCCAGTAGGAACCATCGAAGACACCCAGCCACTGCACCCCCACCAGATAGCCGCCCCAGATCCCGATGACACTAAAGCCAATCGTCAACAGAGGCAGGGAGACAAAACCAGCCCACAGGCGCGGCGCTACGATACGGCGCAGAGGATCCACCCCGATCATCTCCATGCTGGTCAGTTGCTCAGTGGCCTTCATCAGGCCTATTTCAGCGGTCAAGGCTGAACCTGCACGACCAGCAAACAACAAGGCTGCAACGACAGGGGCCAATTCTCTCAGCAGCGACAGGGACACCATCTGGCCCAGAGCCTGCTCGGCACCGAAATCGACCAGGATGGTATAACCCTGCAGGGCCAGCACCATACCGATGAACAGTCCGGACACCAGGATAATGGCCAGAGACATCACCCCTACCATATGCATCTGGACAAGCCACAGACGGAAACCCTCTGCAGTAGGCCGACCAAACATCGACTGAATCAGAAACAACCCTGCCCGCCCCATGGCCTCAAGCAGGTCACAGCCAAGCCGCCCAAGGCGGGTGATGTACGCCATCATGGCCGGACTCCTTGCCCTAGGATATCTTCATGGAAATCGTTGGCCGGATAGTGAAATGGCACAGGACCATCGGGCTCACCATGAACAAACTGATAAACCCGCGGGTCCTGTTCGACATCCAGGGAAGCCGGTGTGCCATGCGCCATCACCTCGCCATCGGCAATCACATAGACATAATCCGCGATGGACAAGGTCTCCTTGATATCGTGTGACACAACCACCGCTGTCAGCCCAAGAGCTTCATTGAGACGCTTGATCAACTGCACCAGCACGCCCATGGAAATCGGATCCTGTCCAACGAAAGGCTCGTCGTAGAGAATCAGTTCGGGATCGAGCGCCACTGCACGGGCCAGCGCCACTCGCCGGGTCATACCCCCTGATAGCTCCGAGGGCATCAGCTCGCGAGCACCGCGCAGGCCAACCGCCTCCAGCTTCATCAGCACCACATCACGAACCATGCTCTCAGGCAGGTTCGTATGAACACGCAGCGGAAAAGCCACATTTTCATAGACATTCAGGTCGGAAAACAGTGCGCCACTCTGAAACAGCATGCCCATGCGTCGACGCATTCGGAACAACGCCTTGCGTGACAGCCGATGAACATCATGACCAGCGATCAGCACACGCCCGGCATCGGGGACCAGCTGGCCTCCGATCAATTTCAGCAACGTCGTCTTGCCGGTACCGCTCGGCCCCATGATGGCCGTGATCTTGCCACGCGGAATAGACAGATCCACGCCGCGGAAGATCTCTCGATCTCCTCGCGAAAAGCGCAGTTTTTCCACCTCTACCAAGGCGGATGAAGTCATCGCAATCCCCGTTATTGAATCAGTCAAAGTGAAGGTGGCCGCTGAACATTCGCGCCGGCCAAGAGTCGAAGCATCAATGATAACGACCATTCGGCCAGTTATCGAACATCGTATCCTAACTCTCTCACACCATGCTAGTATGCCCCCAACGACTTATGCGCACAGGCAAACTTGGTACAGGACGCTCTTCGCTGAAGCAACCTGGCCTGACAAAGGCGTCGTGACCGACCACCTCCTGCCTCTTGTGAGAACGCGCTCTAACGGCAACAATCATATCCATGACAGAACAACCTGATACCGCACACGTGGCCCCCTTGTCCTTACGCGATAGCGCCCGACGCACTCTCAGCCTGGAGCGAGATGCAATAGATGCTCTGCTCACGCATCTCGACGAAAGCTTTGATCGAGCCTGTGAGCTGATTCTCACCTGCCGCGGTCGCGTAGTCGTCACAGGCATGGGAAAGTCCGGCCATATTGGCGGCAAAATCGCCGCCACCCTGGCCAGCACCGGCACTCCGGCTTTCTTCGTCCACCCCGGTGAAGCCAGCCACGGAGACCTCGGCATGATTACCCGTGGCGACGTGGTCCTGGCACTGTCCAACTCTGGTGAAACCGCCGAGGTTACTGCACTTCTACCATTGCTCAAACGCATGGGCAT
The DNA here is from genome assembly GCF_008329985.2 of Halomonas binhaiensis. Classification (NCBI taxonomy): domain Bacteria; kingdom Pseudomonadati; phylum Pseudomonadota; class Gammaproteobacteria; order Oceanospirillales; family Halomonadaceae; genus Halomonas; species Halomonas binhaiensis. The sequence goes on along the minus strand of NZ_CP038437.2, from coordinate 1,622,744 downwards.
ACCGCTGGTCAGCATGACCGGCCGTCCCAACTCGACACTGGCACGCCACTCCAACGCACACCTGTATGCAGGTGTCGAGCGCGAGGCCTGCCCTCTGGATCTGGCTCCGACTTCCTCGACTACCGCGGCTCTCGCCCTGGGCGATGCTCTGGCAGTGGCGCTGCTCGAGTCACGCGGCTTCACCGCCGAAGATTTTGCCATGTCCCATCCCGGCGGCAGCCTCGGCAAGCGACTGCTGTTGACGGTTGCTGACCTGATGCATAAAGGCGACCGTCTGCCCCAGGTTCCGCAAGGCAGTCCTCTGCGTGATGCCTTGCTGGAAATTTCCCGCCAGGGGCTGGGCTTCACTTGCGTAGTATCCACCGATGGCACGCTGGCTGGCGTTTATACTGATGGTGACCTGCGTCGCACCTTGGACCGCTACCAGGATTTCACTGGCCTCAAGGTGGACGATGTCATGACTCGGCCAGGACATTACGTGACTCCTGATACACTGGCGGCAGAAGCCGTACGCATCATGGAAGATAACCGCATCACTGCTTTAGCCGTCATCGACGATTTGCAACGTCCCATCGGCGCACTGCACATGCATGACCTGCTGAGTGCAGGGGTCATCTAAACAGAGCCTCCATGACGCCCTCATGAACAAGGACAGTGCCATGCCCAAAGATACTCTCTCGACCGTCCCCCAGGATCTGCTCGACCGCCTGCGCCGGATACGCCTGCTTGCTCTCGATGTGGATGGCGTAATGACCGATGGCAGCCTGTACTTCCAGGCCGATGGCAGCGAACTCAAAGCGTTCAACACGCTGGATGGACACGGACTGAAACTGCTCAAGCGCGCAGGCATTGAAGTCGCGATCATTACTGGAAGGCGCTCCACCATGGTCGAGCATCGAGCCGATGCTCTGGGCATCCGCCATGTCAGCCAAGGTGTGGAAAAGAAGCTTGTCGAGCTCAAGACTCTCTGCACAGCACTTGGCCTTGAACTGCACCAGGTCGCTTACTGCGGTGACGACCTCCCCGACCTGCCTTGCATTCATCATGTAGGCGTAGGCATCAGCGTTCCCGGTGCCCCCGACTATATACAGAAGCATGCTCACTGGGTCACCGAACGCCATGGGGGACATGGTGCTGTGCGTGAAATCTGCGACCGCCTACTGATGGCCCAGGGTCATTGGGACAGCGTGCTCGATACCTATTTGCACAGTGGTCACTGAACATGCAATTGCGCCTGCGAAAGCCCGGCTTCCGCTTCTGGCTGGTAGTGATACTACTAGGGCTGGGAGCATGGCTGGCTTTTCTTGATCCACGCGATACCATCATTCCCAACATGATCCCCAAGAACGAGGCGGGGGAACCGGACTACTACCTGGAGGATGCCAAGCTGACTCGCTTCAATGCCCAGGGCCAAGCGTATCAGCGTGCTACCACTCCACGTCTGGCACATACTCCGGAGGATGATGTCACCCGCCTGAAGACACCAGATCTCGAACTGATCGACGATGACGGAAGGGACTGGATTGCCAGTGCAGACGAAGGACGCCTGGGGCCTGATGGCAACCCCATCGTCCTTACCGGCAACGCTCACCTAGAAGCACCGCAGGAACGTTGGCAGCTGGATACCGAAGAACTCCACTACGATAACAAGACAGGTCACGCCTGGAGCGAAACCCCTGCCCTGTTACGCCAACCGCCCCAGGAAATGCGTGGCGAGCGTTTCGATGCCTGGATTCATGACAATCGCGCCCGCCTGACCGACAATGTGACTGGCTTTCATCCGCCCGAACCCCAAAAGGAGTCTGCCCAATGACGCGTCCGAGCACCACTCACCTGCTCGCCCTGTGCCTGGGCCTTGCCACCTGCCTCGGCAGCAGCGCTGCCCTGGCCCTGGAAAGTGACCGCACTGCCCCGATTCAGGTCGAAGCCGATCAGCTTGATCTGGATGACAAGGCTGGCACGGCTGTCTATACCGGCAATGTACGCATCCAGCAGGGCAGCATGCTCCTCACCGGCGACCGGGTAGAAATTCGGCGCAACAACAAGGGCGAGCTGTCGCTGGCCACGGCCACCGGTCAGCGCGCCTACCTCGAGCAAAAACCCTCTCCCGAAGAACCCGTGGTCAAGGGGTGGGGGCATCGAGTCATCTATCACGTCCCTGAGCGCCGCATCGAGCTGATCAACCAGGCCGAGCTGCACAAGGGAGGCGACACCTTCGATGGCGCCTATGTGGAATACTTCCTCGATCGCAAGGTAGTGCAGGCCCGCTCCAGTGCTGAAGGCGTTCAGGGCAATCAGCGTATTCGCATGACTCTCGAGCCGGAGCAAGGTAACTGATGAAGACGCTTCACGCCCGCAACCTGGCCAAGAGCTACAAGAAACGCCGCGTCGTCCATGACATCAGCTTGTCCATTCGCCAGGGCAGCATTGTCGGTCTGCTCGGCCCCAATGGTGCCGGCAAGACCACCTCGTTCTACATGATCGTGGGACTGGTGCGCGCAGACTCCGGCGAAGTTGCCATTGACGAAATGGACCTGAGTCGTGCCGCCATGCACGAGCGAGCACTTGCCGGAATTGGCTACCTGCCCCAGGAAGCCTCGATATTCCGCAAGCTGACGGTTGCCGATAACATCATGGCGATTCTCGAAACTCGCAAGGACCTTGACAAGGCCGGCCGTCAACAGCGCCTGGAGCAACTGCTGGAAGACTTCCATGTCACCCATATCCGCGACAATCCCGGCATGGCATTGTCCGGCGGTGAACGTCGCAGGGTGGAGATTGCCCGCGCCCTGGCAACAGAACCCGCCTTCATTCTTCTTGATGAGCCCTTTGCCGGCGTCGATCCCATTTCCGTCGGTGAGATCAAGGCCATCATTCGCCAGCTCAAGGCACGCAATATCGGCGTTCTGATTACCGACCACAACGTCCGCGAGACACTCGATATCTGTGATCATGCCTACATCGTGGGCGATGGACAGATCATCGCTGAAGGCAATGCCCATGACATTCTTGCCAACCAGCGGGTCAAGGAAGTGTATCTAGGCGAAAACTTCCGCCTTTAACTAATGTTGGCAAGGGACTTGCATGCCGCCCGACTCGCCGTTAGTGTGATGCGATCATCCACCCGAGAAGCACTGTAATATCCATCAGTGTTTCCTTAACCGGAATTCGCTAATGGCCCTCAAGGCGTCACTGCAGCTGCGTCTTGGCACCCAGCTCACCATGACTCCCCAACTGCAACAGGCCATTGCTCTGTTGCAGCTATCCACCCTGGACCTGCGCCAGGAGATCCAGCAGGCCCTGGATTCCAACCCCATGCTCGAGCTGGAAGATGATTTTGGCGAGCAACAGGCCCAGGAAACCACAGATGACGACTGGGCCGATGAAATTCCTGCAGACCTGACGACCGACAGCGAATGGGAGGACACCTTCCAGGACCTCGGCATGGCACCTGCCGGCAGCGGTGAAGCGCCCGACTTCGAGCGTCAGGCCGATAGCCAGTCACTCCAGAGCCATCTCAGTTGGCAGTTGGCCATGCTCGACATTTCTCCAGCAGAAAACCGCATCGCCGAAAGCCTGATTGATGCTGTCACCAGCGACGGTTATCTCGATCAGCCATTGGAAGACATCCATGAAGGCCTTCTCGGCCAAGGTCTGGAGCCATTGACCCTGAGCGATGTCGAGGCCATTCTCAAGCGCCTGCAACAGTTCGAACCCACCGGCGTCTTCGCTCGCGACCTGCGCGAGTGCCTATCCCTGCAACTCGATGCATTGCCCAGGGAAACGCCTCTGCTGGCCCAGGCAGGGCGTCTGGTCCGCCAGTTTCTCGAGGCTCTGGCTGCTGATGATCGTCGCATGCTCAAGCGCCGTCTCAGCCTGGATGACGACCAGCTCGACAGCGTCATCCGCCTCATACGCAGCCTCGATCCGCGCCCCGGCAGTCAATTCGGTGACAACAGCTCAGACTACGTGATACCTGACCTCATCGTACGCCACAGCGCCGCTGGCTGGCAGGTAGAGCTCAACCCTGATGCCATGCCGCGACTGCGTATTCAACCCGACTACGCAGCCTTGATTCGCCGTGCCGATAAAAGCCAGGACAACCAGTTTCTCAAGGATCATCTGCAGGAAGCCCGCTGGCTTCTCAAGAGTCTATCCAGCCGCAATGACACCCTGCTCAAGGTGGGCCGTGAAATCATGGCACGCCAGATCGACTTTCTAGATCATGGCGAAGAAGCAATGAAACCCCTGATCCTGGCCGACATTGCAGACAAGGTCGAGATGCATGAGTCCACCATCTCTCGAGTCACGACACAGAAGTTCATCTATACCCCCCGTGGCGTCTTCGAACTCAAATACTTTTTCTCCAGCCAGGTAGGCAACGATGGCGACGCTCATTCCAGCACAGCAATTCGCGCCATGATCAAGAAACTCATCCAGGACGAGCCTCCTCGCAAGCCGCTATCCGACAGCAAGCTGGTCGAGCTGCTTAATGCGACTGGCGTCAACGTGGCCCGACGTACAGTAGCCAAGTACCGTGAGTCGATGCATATTCCCTCATCCAGCGAGAGAAAACGTCTACGCTGAGGCGCGTCTTAAAGTCGCAAGGACTGCCCGCAAACACCCGCTGCCGTTGAATCCGCCTGCTGGACAAGCTGATAAACCATACAAGTTGCTGAATCACGGGCTCTCCTGCCAGATTTCAAGCAACTTCGATGAGGGGGTTTGCAGGATCAGAAAAAGGGTTACAATCGAGCTACCACATGCAAGAGCAAGGAGCTTGTCATGCAAGTAAACATCACCGGCCATCACGTTGAACTGACCGACCCCCTGCGTGACTACGTACAAGAGAAGCTCACTCGAGTGGAGCGCCACTACGACAATATCACCAACGTTCAGGTGACATTGTCAGTGGAGAAGGAACGCCAGCACGCCGCCTGCACGCTTCACGCCGCCGGTGCTGATCTCCATGCTGATGCACAAGATGGCGATATGTATGCCGCCATCGACGCGCTTGCCGACAAGCTTGATCGTCAGTTGGTCAAGCATAAGGAAAAATCTCAAGCCCGAGCTCAGGGCACCGGACTCCGTTGATCCCCCATCATTATGACATTGGAAGCCATTCTCCCTCCCGAGCGCACTCTCTTTGATGTGCCGGGAGGAAGCAAAAAAAGGGTGCTGGAATTTTTCAGCACCTTTATTGCGCAAAATACTCCGAGCCTGGACAGCCAGGAAGTCTTTAGCCGACTGATTGGCCGCGAGCGGCTAGGCAGTACGGGTATCGGTAATGGTGTGGCCATTCCTCATGCCCGTAACCCTCACTGCAAAACGCCAATCTCGGGCTTTCTCAAGCTTTCTGAGCCTATCGACTTTGATGCGATCGATGGTGAGCCCGTCGATCTAATCTTTGTGTTGTTGGTGCCTGAGGAAGCTGACGATACCCACCTGGCTCTGTTGGGACAGGTCGCAGGGGTCATGAGCGATGCCGAAACCCGGCAACGCCTGCGCAATGCCACTTCACAGCGAGAGCTTTACGAATGCCTCCAGGAAGCGATTCGTCAATCCGACGAACCTTCACCTCCCAGTGGCTGAGAGCTTCCGTCCCATCAACAATACCGTCCATCCATTACATGCCTCAGCCGCACTCTCCTTCGAGTACTGCGGCTCTCCCCTGACCAGGAGACAGGACATGCAACTCGTGATCATCAGCGGCCGCTCTGGCTCGGGCAAGTCCGTTGCTCTGCAGGCCCTCGAAGATCTCGGTTTCTATGCCATCGACAATCTCCCTGCCATGTTGCTGGGATCGTTGGTGGCAGAACTGGCCAATAGTGACCTGCGCCGCGTCGCTGTCAGCATCGATGCACGCAATCTGCCAGGAGCACTCGAACGATTCCCTGAACTGCTCAGCGAGCTCAAGGATGGCAATATCGAGTGCCAGGTGGTTTACCTGACCAGCAACCCGCAGGTACTGCTGGAACGCTTTTCCCACACTCGTCGGCGTCATCCGCTAACCCGCTACAGCGACATGACCCTGGCTGAAGCTATTGAATCTGAAGAAAAAGCACTCAGTGGCATGCGAGATCTGACGGACCTGGTCATCGATACCACCCGCTTGTCCGTGCATGACTTGCGTGCCCAGATTGCCGACCAGGTCGCCGGGCAAGATGCAGAACAGCTCAGCCTGACCATAGAGTCCTTCGGCTTCAAGCGCGGCGTTCCTCCTGATGCCGACATCGTCTTCGATGCCCGTTGCCTGCCCAACCCTTACTGGGACCCCTGCCTGCGTGACGCGACAGGCCAGGACCAGGCTGTCATCGACTTTCTCGAGGGATTTCCTGTCGTGGACGAGATGTACGATGACATTCTCCACTGGCTGGACAAGTGGTTACCGCAATACAAGGCCAGCCACCGCAGCTATCTTACCGTGGCCATCGGTTGCACCGGTGGTCAACATCGCTCGGTCTATCTGGCCGAGCGTATCGCTCAATCTCTTGCCTCCAAGCACGACCGCATTCGCCTGCGCCATCGCGAGCTTGTTCAGCAGCGACGCCTGGTATCAAAGGGAGACTGACATACCGTGCCACAGCGACAGCTCACTCTTATCAACAAGCGCGGCCTTCACGCTAGAGCTGCCACCCGCCTGGTACAGTGCTGTCAGACCTTCCAGTCTCAGATCATTGTTCGCCGTGACCATATGCAGGGAGATGGCGCCAACATCATGTCGCTATTGATGTTGGCTGCGCCCTGCGGCACCGAGTTGATCATTGAAGCCGAAGGTGACGATGCCGAATCAGCACTTGACGCCATTGAAGCGCTATTCACCGCCCGCTTCGACGAAGAAGACTGATCTCTAGCATCAGCATCCTTTCCATGCATACGAACTCGATGTACAAGAGATATGCTTGAATTAGGGAAGCGCTGAATAAATCGACGAGCATGCTCAAGCACAAGGCGCCCGGAGCACAGGAACCGGAGCCTATGGGATATAGGTGAGGATTCCGCGCACCGCGTAACGCAGTGATTGAGTCGCGCAGGCATTTATGCAGTTTTTCCTTAGCGCCAGTCGATTATACTGTGCGTACATTAGATGATCGCCGAGCATCCTGCTCGAGCGTGCGGAGAATATCGATTTCCCACCATGCAGTTAATCCAGACCGGAAAATACAGTAGCGTCCATTACGATCCCGAGCACGACACTTTTATCAAGACGTTCTCTCCCAACATCACCGATCGCTGGCGTTACCGGCTCGGCATTCGTCGTTATCCCGGATATAACTTTCGCTATGTGGCCAAGCGTCTGTCTCTGCTTGGCATCCAGGCTCCCGAGATTATCGAGTCCAAGCGTTATCGCCTGGTCACTGCCAATGTGAATGGCGTGCCTCTCAAGCAGCTCATTCAGGATGATCCTGTCCTGCAGCAACGTTATGTGGACATTCTGGTAGCCCTGTATCGTGATCGTATTCACTGCCGAGGCCTGCACACCGACAACTTCCTGGTCAAGAATGGCGAGATCATCGCCATTGATCTGGATGCCTACAAGGCGCCGAGAATTTTTACCTATCCCCACCAAGAGTTCATCGACTGTCTCAGCCGCTCCCTGAAAGGTGAAGAAGCCTTTCTGTTCCAACGCTTCCTGCAAGCCATAGAGGCTCCTGCCTCCTGATACAGGTTCGGGGTATCGCCTAACGGATGATCGCCCAACAACAGGATGACTCCACTTTTTCGCTCATATTGGTAAACTTTATATTCGTACACAGGTTTACCATTAGCGAGAATCATCCATGTCTTCACCTGTCTGGCACCCCTACGCCCATCTCAAGCACCAGGCCCCAGCTCTCAAGGTCGTTGGAGGCCAGGGGACACATTTCACTCTGGAGTCTGGCGAGCATCTTCTCGATGCCACATGTTCCTGGTGGTGCATGATCCATGGATATGGTCATCCACGCCTGGTCAAGGCCATTCAGGAACAGGCAGCAACACTTTGCCATGTAATGCTGGGCGGCCTGACCCATGAACCCGCCGACCTTCTCGCGCGCGAGCTGGTGCGTATCACCCCGCAGGGGCTCAACCATGTGTTCTACTCGGACAGTGGCTCCGTGGGCATGGAAGTGGCGATGAAGATGGCAGTGCAATACCACTTCCTCCGCGGGCGTCCACAAAAGCACCGCATGCTGTCATTGATGAAGGCCTATCATGGCGACACTGCTGGCTGCATGGCGGTATGCGATCCCGAAGAAGGAATGCACAGCCTGTTTTCAGGCTTCTTGCCTCAGCATTATTTTGCCCCAGCGCCGACTTCTCCCTTTGACGCCGACCAGGCAAGTGTCGATGCTGACCTGGCCGCCTTGCGCAAGGTGCTTGAAGCCCATCATAAGGAAATCGCAGCTCTGCTTATGGAGCCTTTGCTACAGGCCGCAGGCGGGTTGAACATGACTTCTCCGCTTTACCTGAAGGGGGCCAGGGAGCTCTGTGATGAATTCGATGTGCTGCTGATCTTCGACGAAGTGGCCACCGGGTTCGGCCGCACCGGACGTCTCTTTGCTGCCAATCATGCCGACATCTGCCCCGACATCATGGTGCTGTCCAAGGGGCTGACCGGTGGCTACCTCGGCCATGCAGCCACACTGGCCACCGACCAGGTGCATGACACATTCATTGGCGACAGCGAATACCATGCCTTCATGCATGGCCCCACCTTCATGGGCAACCCCCTGGCCTGTCGTGTCGCACTGGAAAGCATCAGGGTCTTCGAAGAAGACCATTACCTTGACCGCATCGCCAGACTCAATGCTGTGCTGAAGGCAGAGCTTGAAGAGGATGATGATCTACGCAGCCATCCTCGGATCGCCGATGTACGCACTCTCGGCGCCACAGGGGTCATTGAGGTCAAGGATAGTGCAGACCTCAAGGGTGTCGCCGAGCAGGCCAGAGAGCGCGGCGTCTGGTTACGCTCCTTCGGACGCTGGCTCTATACCATGCCGGCTTACATCACCAGCGATGACGACATGCGCCGCATCACCGATGCCATGAAAGCCTCTTTCCTGAATTCCCCTGGCAACCGCTGACCACACTGCGGCACAATCGCTGATCCTGAGGCAATCACATATCATGACATCAATACCTGTCATTGCATCAATACCTGTCATGGCATCAATATCTGTCATGGAATGTGATTACCTCATCTCGATGGAGCATTCATGTCATCTCCCAGCAAGACACGCACCAGCTTTTATCGTCGTTTGTACGTTGCCCACTTGATCGAACAAGGCATCGATACCGTACCCACGCTGATGGCGGCTACCGGCATGCCAAGGCGCACCGCCCAGGACACCCTGACGGCACTGGAAGAACTGGACATTTGCTGCCGCTTCATTCCCGAACCCGGGCAACGGCATAACGTGGGCCACTACACTGTGGAGGACTGGGGCCCTATCACCCCGGAATGGGTGTCGGCCAACGCCGAGCACCTGCGCAAGACACTGGGTTATCCCAGTGTTCGAGACTGACGAGCGAGCGCAACAGCGCTCTCGATGGCTCCGCGAGCCTGCGGACTGTTGCGCCAGCACGTAACACCCAGCATGGCAGAAATGTCTGCAAGAACCTTCTCGACATCGGATCCCGCCAGGACAGCAAAGCAGTCAATGCCAATCTGTTCCAGGCGCGCCACCACCAAAGGGCCAACACCTTTTAACGCCAACAACTGCTCTCTTTCCACATTACTGAACGCCATTACCCATCCTCTGACGATGGTGATGCGCAGAAAATGATGTCTCGGAAACCAGCAGTCCATAGACAACGTGACTCAAGGCCTGGTCATTGACCCACTCGCAATCCCTCAGCACGCCTTCCTGGCGAAACCCTAGACGCTCAGGAATGGCTCGGCTGCGCTTGTTGCCCTCGGCACAGCGGATTTCCAAGCGATGCACATTCAGCTCACTGATGCCCACCTGCAGCAGCGTACGGACACATGCCAACATGATGCCTTGACCCCAACGATCTCGCCGCAGCCAGTAGCCAATCGACGCCCAACGATGCGGTAAAGAAATACGATTGAAGCCACAGGCACCAATCACTTCATTGCCCTCTTTTTCGCCGTCATCGATAATCGCAAAATGCCAGGCAGCTCCTCGCTGATGCTCCCCTTGTGCTCCCTGGATGAAGCTACCAATATCCTCTGGCGCTCGCGTTGCATCCACCCACGGCAGCCACGGGCGCAGATGCTCGCGACTGGCATCCACGGCGAGCCACAGCTCCTGCTGGTGTGCTGGAGACAACGGACGCAACGTGATGGATTCTCTGACCTGCCATACCATGCCCAACCTCCTGTCAGACTGACGTGTCCTGGCCCAATGCTATCAGGATGACTTCTTTCTATCTCATGCAAGCCCCATCCATGCAAGCCTCCTCCATGCGCACTCCTGCCGCCCCAACCTCCACCTCACAAAAAAGCCGACCATGACGGTCGGCGAAATGGAAGCCCAGCATTGAGAGAAAAGCTTCCGGGGATCGAGAGAGGTTGGTTTAGATCAAAAGCCTAGATCTCAAAACCCAGGCCGAAATCTCCTTCACTGACTGCCATCAGTGATTCAGCCCCTGCCTGGATCATCATGGCGTGAGCCCGAGTGCGCGGCAGTATACGCGCGAAATAGAACTGTGCCGTCTGGATCTTGGCATGATAGAAAGCAGCGTCACTGGGGGATGCCGATAATGCATGTCGAGCGCACTTCACAGCCCGGGCGAACAGGTAAGCCAAGGTGACATACCCGGAATACATCAGGTAATCGACACTCGCTGCACCGACCTCTTCGCGGTCCTCCATGGCCTTCATGCCAATGCTCATGGTCAGTTCGCCCCACTCGGCATTGAGCTTGGCCAATGGTTCGATGAAGCCCTTGAGCGCTTCGTTGTCAGCCTCGGCCTGACAGAACTTATGAACTTCCTTGGTAAACAGCTTGAGGCTTTCCCCCTGGCTCATCAGCACCTTACGCCCCAATAGATCCAGGGCTTGAATACCCGTTGTGCCTTCGTACAGACGAGTGATACGGGAATCCCTGACTCGCTGCTCCATTCCCCACTCCTGGATGAAGCCATGCCCACCAAATACCTGTACACCTTCATTGGTGGACTCAAAGCCGACCTCCGTCAGGAAAGCCTTGACGATGGGAGTCAGGAAACCAAGCAGTTCATCAGCACGCTCATGCCCTTCCTCTCCACTGGCAACAACATCAACCAGTTGTGCCGCATACAGCACCAGCATGCGCCCACCTTCAGCAAAGGCCTTCTGCGTTAGCAACATGCGGCGCACATCAGGATGCACGATGATGGGGTCAGCCGGTTTGTCGGAAGCCTTGGGGCCAGAAAGTGCACGCATCTGCAGGCGATCACGAGCATAGGCCAGGGAATTCTGGAAGCTGGCCTCCATCAGGCCAAGTCCCTGGATACCGACCCCGATGCGGGCATCGTTCATCATGGTGAACATGCACGCCAACCCCTTGTTCGGAGCACCGACCAGGAACCCCTTGGCTGCATCAAAGTTCATCACGCATGTCGCATTGCCATGTATGCCCATCTTGTGTTCCAGGGAACCGCATACCACGCCATTGCGCTCACCAACCTCACCATCGGCGCCCGGCAGGAACTTGGGCACCACAAACAAGGAAATGCCCTTTGATCCCTGCGGTGCATCGGGCAGCTTGGCCAGTACCAGATGCACGATATTTTCCGCCAGGTCATGCTCACCCGCGGAAATGAAGATCTTGGTGCCACTGATCTCAAAGCTGCCATCATCCTGTGGCACGGCACGCGTCTTGATCAGGCCAAGATCCGTCCCGCAATGAGGTTCAGTCAAGCACATGGTACCGGTCCAGGTGCCCTCGATCAGTCTGGTCAGGTAGGTGCGCTTCTGCTCCTCGGTACCATGGTGCCGCAGAGCATCCGCTGCACCATGAGAAAGCCCCGGATACATTCCCCAGGCCAGGTTGGAGGCACAGATCATCTCGGACAGTATCATCGCCAGGGAGGGCGGCAGCCCCTGTCCGCCATATTCAGGATCTGCAGACAACCCGGGCCAGCCACCTTCGACGTACTGCTGGTAGGCTTCACGAAATCCCTTGGGAGCCTTCACTTCACCACCCTCCCAGGTGCAGCCTTCCTGGTCGCCACTCTGGTTCAATGGCAGGAGAATTTCCCGGGAAAAACGGGCGCCCTCTTCGAGGATGGCCGCTACCGTATCAGGATCGGCATCTTCTCCATTCGGCAGACGCGCATAGTGGGCCGGGTAGTCGAACATCTCGTCCATCACGAAACGAAGATCACGCAGCGGAGCCTGATAGTCGGGCATGGGATACTCCTGGATAACGGGGTTCGCCAGAGTCAGTGACTGGGACGAAGCGCTTTCAAACGATTGTTTGAAAGTAGCTCTCAAGCATGACCAAGGTCAAGCGTTCGTTTTAAATTTAACCACTGAATTCGACCAAGGTGTAAAGACAAAGCCACTTGAGCGCCCTATACGAATGGAATCAGCCAGGCGCCGCCCTGCCCCTGGCTGACTATCGATCGCGCAGGCGATCACTGCATGCGAATGCTGCCATCCAGGCGAATCACTTCACCATTGAGCATGGTGTTCGTGATGATCTGTTCCGCCAGGCTGGCAAACTCTTCAGCCTTGCCCAGACGTTTGGGAAATGGCACGGCCTGGGACAGAGCAGCCACCGCATCATCGGGAATATCACTCATCATCGGGGTCTCGAATACACCGGGCGCAATCGCCATGACCCGAATCCCATGGCGCGACAGTTCCCGAGCTGCTGGCAGGCTCATCCCCACCACCCCTGCCTTAGAAGCACTATAGGCACACTGTCCAACCTGGCCATCGAAGGCCGCAATCGAGGCGGTGTTGATGATCACTCCACGCTCACTATCCTTCCCTGGAGCGTTACCGGCCATGGCGGCTGCAGCCAGGCGCATGACATTGAAGGTTCCCACCAGGTTGATCTGTACAGTACGGGCATACGCGTCCAGGTCCGCCGGATTGCCCTGACGGTCCAGAAGCTTGGCGACGCTGACCACACCAGCACAATGAATGACTCCGCCCAGCCCCCGCTCACCACCGTGAGCCACAGCGCTATCGAAGGCCTGCTGCATCTGCTCTGCCGAGGTCACATCTGCGTGTACGGCGATGGCTACCTCACCGTATTTCTCATTCAAGCCTGCCGCCTGTTGCTCGACCTTGTCACTAAGGTCACACAACACCACTCGGGCCCCACCCTGGGCCAAACGTTCCGCCGTAGCAGCCCCAAGCCCAGAAGCCGCCCCGGTGATCAGGAAAGTCGAGCCCTGAATTTGCATTGTTGCTTCTCCATATTCCTGTCGATAGATATCTATGCGGCACTATCTCTATGCAGCACTGCCTCGAGATTTAGTGGCCGCATCGGCACGTAACTTGAAACGCTGGATCTTGCCGCTTGGTGTCTTCGGCAATGCATCGACGAATTCAACGACCCGAGGGAAGGCATGCGCTGAAAGCCGCTGACGAACACGTTGCTGTATTTCTTCGGCCAACTCATCACTGGGCTCGAAGCCTTCACGCAGCACGACGTAGGACTTGATGATTTCCCCGCGGATATCATCAGGCAGACCGACAGCCGCAGACTCTGCCACGGCAGGATGCGTGAGCACCGAATTCTCCACATCCGTGGGTCCGACTCGATACCCCGCCGTGGTGATGATGTCGTCATCACGCCCGGCAAACTGGAAGGTGCCATCTTCCAGGCGTACCACCACATCGCCAGTCAGGTAATAGCCTTCGGCAAATGGATGCTTTTCCTGCCAGGTATAGCCCGGAAAGAAGAATGCGGGAGAACGGGCCATATCCACTGCCAGCACTCCGGGCTCCCCCACCGGTAGCTCGTTATATTCCGCATCCAGGATCGCCAGCCGGTAACCCGGCATAGGCACCCCCATGCCGCCGACGTGCTTAGGGTGCTCGAGTGCATGGTGATTGTTGCACGTCATGCCAGTTTCCGTCTGGCCATAATGATCCATCACCGGGCAGCCCAGTGATGACTCGACCCAACTCACCACTTCCGTATTCAGAGGCTCTCCAGCGGAACTCGCCGCACGTAGCGATAGAACACGATGAGCATCCTCGAACAGGCCAGAGGCCTTCATCAGTCGATAGGCCGTGGGGGCCGCAGCAAAATTGGTGATGCCGTGGCGCTGCATGAAGGCCTTGGCGCCCTCGGCGCTGAAGCCTGCCTCACAAAAGTGTGTCGTCCGTCCCAGCAGCAAGGGTCCGGTAATCGCGTAATAAAGTCCGTAGGCCCAACCCGGGTCCGCCATGTTCCAGAAACGGTCGTTCTCGCGCAGATCAACGGCCAGATCCATGTACAGCGCAAATGCCGCCATGGCGGACAGGGGCACCGCCACTCCCTTTGGCTTGCCGACCGTGCCGGAGGTAAACATCTGCAGAAAAGGGGCATCGGCTGACAAGCGTGGCGGCGGAGTATCCATGGCGGCAGACTGCAAGGCACTCAGCCAATCCAGGTCCTCAGGGTGGTCATCTTCAGCATCCGCACTTCGAACACATAGCACCGAAGGCAGATTATCGAGATCAGCAAACTTGTGGCGATTGCTCGTATCAGTGATGACCAGGCGAGTACTAGCCCGTTCCAGGCGATACGCCACTGCATCAGGACCAAAAGCCGTGAATAGCGGTTGATACACTGCCCCCAGACGCCAGGTTGCCAGCACAGCCACCAGCAGATCTGGCGAGCGCGGCAGCATACAGGCAATACGATCGCCAGTGCCCAGCCCTTGCTCGGCCATCCAGCCAGCCAATCGTGCACTACGCGTATCCAGATCAGCAAACGTCAGGCGGTTCACACTGCCATCCACAGCCTCATGCACCAGAGCTTCGACATCCCCACGCCCCGCCCGGAGATGTCGCCCACAGCAGGATTCATAAGCATTGAACAGGCCATCGTCATGATCATCAAGGCGCCGAAAAACATCCTCTATGCGAAAGTCAGCAAGATAGTCGGCATAGTCGATGGGCTTTACTGATGTACTCATGATTGGTCCTCTGTCTGACTCTTGTATGAAGTTATTGGACAAACAATGCTTGAGGCAAACACTCAAGACAAAACCTACCAAGCGCTCGGTACAAACTAGAGTCAGAACAGCACAGGCACAAGACACAAACGCCTAGACTATGGTCTAGGCGCGTATCACGAGAAGAAAGGAGAAAGCCGCAGAAAATGGCGTCAGGCTGGATTTTCCTGAGTAATCATGGCCACCAGTTCCTCGGCCAGTTCACCTGAATCACGTGGACCATCCGGGTCATACCAGCGCACGGTCCAGTTCAATGCACCAAGAACAAAGCGAGATACCAGAGCCAGCTCTCCCTTGACCAGGCCCGCATCAATGGCATCCGCAATCACTTCATTCCATAGCGTTTCGTAGGCATCACGCAGATGGATCAGGTGGTCCCGAGCCTCATCATCCAGGCGGCGCCACTCATAGAGCGCCACCACATGGGAGTTGCGATCAGTGAGCAGAGTATCCAGGTGCGCCTTGGCCAACGCATGCAGACGCGCCTGAGGCTCTGGTGAACACTTGGCCAGTGCCTGTCGGGCCTGGGTCAGCGCATTTTGGGTCCCCTCCTCGATGACGGCAGCAAGAATCTCTTGCTTGTCTCGAAAATGATGGAACAGGCTGCCTGACTTGATACCCATCTCCTGGGCCAACATACGCACCGTAGTACGATCAAATCCTTCCTGGACAAAAAGCTGGCCGGCAAGCCGAGTCAGCTCCTTGCGGCGGGGCGAGTCATTCATTACAGTCATCTGCAGTCACACTAGCGCTTGCTTGGTTGAACTGAGAAAAGCACAGCCACGCCCTGGGGTCAACGCCAACTGCGACGCACAAGCGGCATATTCCGGCGAGCTGGACCAGACTGAAAGAGCAGAGGTTGCTTTCTCGGCCACATCGCCACGACACATCACTACCGGCAAACAAATCACGACCACGACACATAAGCACAACAGGCATCCGGGAGCATTCTGCTGCTGATATATAGCAAGGCAAATATATAGCAAGACAAACTCACCGATGCCGGGAGAAACGCCATGACTCAGTCCGATATCGTCTTCCTTTCTGCAGCTCGCACCCCCATGGGCGGCATGCTGGGCTCATTATCCAGCATGCCAGCCCCAGAACTCGCTGCCGTGGCCATTCGTGCAGCCATCGAACGGGCCGGCATTCCTGCAGAAGCCATCAATGAAGGTTTCATGGGCTGCGTTCTGCCCGCTGGCGTCAAGCAGGGGCCAGCCCGACAGGCCATGCGCCAGGCCGGCATTCCCGATAGCGTCGGCGCCACCACCATCAACAAGCTTTGTGGCTCCGGCATGAAGGCAGCCATGCTGGCCCATGACCTGATCAAGGCCGGCAGTGGTGAAGTGATGCTGGCCGGCGGCATGGAATCCATGTCCAATGCCCCGCATGTATTGACCCGCGCTCGTAGTGGCTATCGCCTGGGACACGGTGAACTCAAGGACCACATGTTTCTGGATGGCCTGGAAGATGCTGAAACCGGCAAGTTGATGGGAAGTTTCGCCCAGGGCATCGCCGACGATCGTCGCTACACCCGGGAGCGCATGGACGATTTCGCGATCGCCTCTCTGGAACGTGCCATGGCCGCCACAGAATCTGGTCAGCTCAATGCCGAGATGGCTCCTGTGACCGTTAGCAGTCGTGCGGGAGAAACACTGGTCGAACACGACGAGCAACCCTTCCAGGCCAAGCTCGACAAGATCCGTTCTCTGCGCCCTGCCTTTGCCAAGGAAGGTACCATCACGGCCGCCAATGCCAGCTCCATTTCCGATGGCGCCTCGGCACTGATCCTGGCTTCAGCAGCGGCTGCGGATCGCCTGGGAATCAACCCCCTGGCTCGCATGCTTGGTCACAACACCCACTCGCGCCATCCCAGTGAATTCACCATTGCCCCGGTAGGCGCCATCGATGGGTTGATGAAAACACTGGGTTGGACAGTGGACGATGTAGACCTGTTCGAGATCAACGAAGCCTTTGCCGTGGTCACCCTGATGGCCATGGATGATCTTTCCATCCCGCACACCAAGGTCAATATCTTTGGCGGGGCCTGTGCTCAAGGCCACCCGATTGGCTCCACGGGATCTCGCATCATCGCCACCCTGATCCACGCGCTACGCACGACAGGCGGTAAGCGTGGTATCGCCAGTCTGTGTATCGGAGGCGGTGAAGCGACCGCTGTCGCCGTCGAGCTGATTGACTGACCCCTTTTTCTTCAGTTCCTTCCGGATAACGCTGATGCCACCATCATCAGCGTTATCCCAATGAGCAGAGTCAGCCCGAAGACAATGCCTCAGCCATAACGGCCGGTGATATAGTCTTCCGCTTTCTTGGTCGCAGGTGTCGAGAACATGGTCTTGGTATCGTTGTACTCGATGACCTCGCCCAGGTGGAAAAAAGCCGTGTAGTCAGCGACACGAGCGGCCTGCTGCATGTTGTGCGTCACGGTGATGATGGTGTACTGCTTCTTGAGCTTGTCCATCAAGTCTTCAATGGTCGCTGTGGAAATCGGGTCCAGGGCCGATGTCGGCTCATCCATCAGAATGACATCCGGTTGCACGGCAATGGCCCGCGCAATACACAGACGCTGCTGTTGACCACCCGACAACGAAGTCCCGGGCTGGTGCAGCTTGTCCTTCACCTCTTCCCACAAGCCAGCATCGCGCAATGCTCGCTCCACCAGTTCATCCTGATCGGCCTTGCGGCTGACCAGGTCATGCATCTTGGGAGCATAGATGATGTTTTCATAGATCGACTTGGGGAATGGATTGGGCTTCTGAAATACCATGCCAACCCGGCGACGCAGGGCCACCTCATCCATCTTCGGCTCGTTGACATCGCGCCCATCCATCTCTACCAGGCCATCGATGCGCACACTGGGAATCAGGTCGTTCATGCGGTTCAGGCAGCGCAGGAAAGTCGACTTGCCGCAGCCAGAAGGGCCAATCAAGGCAGTGACATTCTTCGAGTAGAGATCCATGTTGATGGATTTCAGAGCGTGGAAGTCTCCATACCACAAGTCCAGGTCACGCACGCGAATGCTGAGATCATGGTTGGCATCATCGTTGCGGGTGACCGGCTGGCCAGGTTGATCCTGCTTCATGGCATGCTCTCCACGCGGAGTAACTTTCATATTCATAACAACATATCCTGTCTGGTGGCAGCGTTACCAACGACGCTCGAATTTCTTGCGCAGCACCACGGCCGTCGCATTCAACGTGATGAGAACCGCAAGCAGGACCAGAATGCCGCCGGAAGTCTTCTCGATGAAAGCTCTCTCCGGTTCACCAGCCCAGGTGAATATCTGCGCTGGCAGCACCGTCGCTGCATCGCTCAGAGACGCGGACACATCAGGAATAAAGGCCACCATCCCCACGATGATCAATGGCGCCGTTTCTCCCATGGCCTGTGCCAGGCCAATGATGGAGCCGGTCATGATCCCTGGCAGCGCAATGGGCAACACATGATCGCGAACCATCTGCCAGCGCGAGCAGCCGACACCAAAGGCGGCATGGCGAATGGAGTCCGGCACGCTGCGCAGCGCAGTACGTGTCGAAATAATGATCACGGGCAGCGTCATCAGTGCCAACGTCATGCCCCCCACCAATGGTGAAGATCGAGGCATGCCAAAGAAGCCGATGAATACCGCCAGACCCAGCAGACCAAACAGAATCGACGGAATCGCCGCCAGGTTGTTGATGTTGATTTCGATCAGTTGAGTGAAGCGATTGTCTGGAGCGAACTCCTCCAGATACACCGCTGTCATGACCCCAATGGGAAATGACACAGCCAGCGTCACCAGCAGGGTCAACACGGTACCCATGGCAGCAGAGGCGATACCGGAAAGTTCCGCCATCTTGGAGTCACCGCTGGTGAAGAAAGTCGAGTTGAAGCGCAACTCCGCCCGCCCTTCATCCACCAACTGATCGACGATCGCCTTCTGGTCATCCTTGAGTCGGGAGTAATGGCCCTTGAGATATTGATCGACCTCGGCAGTGGCGGTCACCCACTCCATTTGCCTGGTACCCAGCAGCTCCGGATCGTTCTTCATGCGACCGGGAATCAGGCGCAGAAAGCCACGGCTGACGAGACGACTCATGTCTCTGTCCACGGCTTTCAGCGGCATCTTGCTGGTCTCTTCGGAATAATCGACCTCGACCTGGATCTGGGCCTGTTGAAAGGCCGGCAGGCCCTTGACCAGCATGTCGGCAAAGAACAGCACCAGGAATAACGCAGCCAAGCCCAGCGCCCCCATGGAGATCCACTTCAGCCGAGCGGACTTGCGGTGGCGGGCGCGGAGCTGAGCACTGATGTCATCGAAAGATTGAGGCATTGGCATGCTCCACGCTTAAAGGTTGTTGACGCGATATTTCTCGCGGAAGCGGCGGATCATCATCACCGACACCAGGTTGAGTGCCAGCGTCACGACGAACAGCACCAGTCCCAGGGCAAATGCCGACAGGGTCTCGGCACTGGCGAACTCCTGATCTCCCGTCAGTGCGGCCACGATACGCACAGTGACGGTGGTCATGTCTTCCAGGGGGTTGGCGGTGAGGTTTGGTCGCATGCCTGCCGCCATCACCACAATCATGGTTTCTCCCAGGGCCCGGGATACTGCCAGCAGGGAAGCGGAGATGATGCCGGGCAACGCAGCGGGTACCACGATGTCACGAATCATTTCGCCCTTGGTCAGCCCCAGGGCCAAGGCTCCCTGGCGCATGCTGTCCGGTACCGAGTTGATGACGTCATCCGACAGCGAGGAAATGAACGGAATGATCATGATGCCCATGACGATGCCAGGAGCCAGTGCATTGTTGAACGAGGCTTCAAGACCAAAGAAACCGGCAATGCCCACAATGATAGGTGCCACCGTGATAGCGGCGAAAAAGCCATATACCACGGTAGGAATACCCGCCAAGACCTCGAGCACGGGCTTGGCGATGGTGCGAATTCTGGCCGGAGCAAATTCTGCCATGTAGATCGCCGCCAACAGACCCACCGGAATCGCCACAAGCATGGCGATGAACGTGATCATGAAGGTGCCGGCAAACAATGGTACAGATCCGAATTGCGCAGCACTGGCGCCTTCTTTGGCTCGTCCAGCGGCTTCCAGGAAGCTGGCACCAGGATTCCAGGTAGTGCCCGTGATGAAGTCCCAGAAGTTTTGCATCTGGAAGAAGCGTATCGCCTCAAAGATGATCGAAACCAGAATACCCAGAGTCGTGAAGATGGAAATCAGCGCCGCGCCAGCCAGGATGAAACGGATGACACTTTCGATGGCCTGGCGGGCATGAAAATTGGGGCGCACCATCTGGATACCGACGACCAGACCGATACAGGCCACCAACAGGCAGCCGATCAAGAGATAAAGCGGCGAAACCTCAGCACCCAATGACAACATGAGAATGGAGGCAACAGCGCCAACCGCCAGCGCTGGCCCTGCAGTCGACAGGACAGTGAACCAGGCATATTGGTCGGGCTGGGAATACATGGAAGCTCCACTGGCACGCACTCGTGCGGCCTTGGAGCGCCCCAGCAGATAGGCAATGAGACCCAGCAGCAGCAGCGAGCCGCTGAACATTGCCAAGAGTTGGTTAGTCTGCATGGATGTCTCTCGGATTTTGTAAGAACCTCTGCACACATCCACATGAATGCATGGGTTCCTTCATTCCGGCGAATCGTGCCGGGGAGCGAGCCCGATTCGCCGGAATCCTGAGCGGCCGACGCCTCAACAGAGGACGTCGGCCAGCGTCATCGAGGGCCCGATGTTTAGTTGAGATCGCTCAACTGCAGAGCCGTCTTGCCTTCCACTGCTGCACGAGCTTCAGCCTGAACGTCTTCCGGAGCCGGAATCAGACCGATGTCCCGGAGGTAACCTTCAGAACCGATCATCATCTCGCTCATGAACATGTTGGCGTACTCATACATGGCCGGTACATCTTCGGCATGCTGGTCCTTGATGTAGAAGTACAGAGAGCGAGATACCGGATATTCGCCGGAGCCAATGTTTTCCGGAGTCGGCTCTACACCATCGACATGGGAGCCAACGATGGAGTCGCTGTTCTCTTCCAGGAAGGAGTAGCCAAAGATACCGAAGGCATCCTTGTTCTCGGCAAGACGCTGAACAATCAGATTGTCATTCTCGCCGGCATCGATGTAAGCACCATCAGCACGGATATCGGTGTAACCTTCACCACCGTACTCGGACATTTCTTCGGAAACGGCCTCCATGACCAGTTCCTCGAAAGCATCGCGAGTACCGGAAGTCGTGGGCGGACCATACACCGCAATCTTGCGATCCGGCAGAGAGGCGTCAACATCGCTCCACTTGGTGTAGGGGTTATCGACCAGCTCGCCATCCACCGGCACCTTGGCAGCCAGGGCCAGGAACAGCTGCTCACGCGTCACATCCATGGGCTCATTGTCGGCGGACTGAGCAAAGGAGATGCCGTCGTAGCCAATGAAGGCTTCAGTGATATCAGTGACCCCGTTGGCCTCACAGATTTCGAACTCAGACGGCTTCATGCGGCGGGAGGCGTTGGTGATATCGGGAGTGTCATCACCTGCACCGGAACAGAACAGCTTCAGACCGCCGCCGGAACCGGTAGACTCAATGACAGGAGTCGGGAAGTCGGTAGTAGCCCCGAACTCCTCGGCAACATAGCTGGCGAACGGGTAGACAGTACTGGAACCGACGATGCGAAGCTGGTCGCGAGCTTCAGCAATGCCAACTACGCCCATAACGGCCGCAGCTACAGCAGTGGTCTTGAGAATGCGATTCATGGAGGGGGCTCCTCGTTCAGGATGTGGTCAACCTTCGCGATGGACACATTGCCCCACAAAGATGACAACTTCATGACAACCCCGTTCCTGTTTCGTCCTCCCGGTTTCTGTGTCCGTACTGTTAACGTGATGTGAGCAACGTTATAGATATGAAGGGCGCGGCTTGGTTCTCGTCACTTGAGCAGCAGACCAATGGCGGCAGCGGTGCAGAGCCCCAGGGACACTCCTTGCAACAGCCGCCTCGGCAAGCGAGGTGCCAGCACGGCCCCCAGCGCATTCCCCATCACCACGAAAGCGAAAAAACTCAGGCTCATCAGCACCAGCCATAGGGTGACCTTCCCTGCGAAGGCCAGCGCGGTCAACGTCATCAACGACGAGATCAGAAAGAAAGCAGCAAGGTTGCCGCGCAGGCGCTCCATGGGCATGCCATGCATCAGCAGTACGATGGGCGGCCCACCAATGGCAGCAACCGCGCCGAAAACCCCGGAAAGAAAACCACCAGCAAACATCGAGCCACGATTGACCGGCAACCTGAACTGAAACAGCGTCACGAATACGGCAAACAGCACGATGCTTGCAATCAACAGCTCCAGCGTTGCCATGGGCACCAGCAGCAGCAACCACACCCCAACCAACGTGCCAGGCACCTTGCCAATCAGGGCAACGCTGATATCTGTCACGGCCACCTCTCGGTAGTAACGCCGTATCACGATGCAGGATTGCAGAAAGCCATAGATGACCAGCACTACAGGCACCAGAGATGGTGCCAGCATCAGGATCAGAGGAGCACCAACGACCGCCGACCCAAACCCGGTAATGCGCTGAACACAAGCCCCCAGTGCCAGCACAAGCCCGACACACAGCCAGGTAGCAGGTGACAGGCCAGTCCACTGCCACCAGTCATGCCAGACGACATGTAAACCTTCAACCATCAGTACTTTTCACCTGACCGTATTCCTTTGTCTGATCATGCTCCCCATTGGCATGCCCCGCCAGAACGCGCAGCGCCAGATTGCCAGCCAATGCGGCCAGCAGCATCGCAGTGACCATGGGCCAGGCGGAATCGACCTCAAAGACAGTGACAAGCACCCCTGTCAGCGCACCACAGCTGAACTGAATGCAGCCCTGCGCCGCGGCCACTGTAGCGCTCATATGGCGGAAACGCTCAAGCAATAATGAAATGGCATTCGGAGAGATCAGCCCTATCACGCCCAGAAACATCATCACCAGAGGGACCACGGTATAGATGGTATCTAGCCCCAGGGCAACCAGCAGTACCAGGGCCATGGCAGCAAACAACTGAATTCCAAGACCAAGATGAAGAATCTGATGGGGCGAGTATCGGTGCAGCAGATGAATGTTCAGACGATTCGAAGACGCCATCAATACGACATTGGCCCCGAATACCACCGGGTAGATGGCAGGCGTCAGCCCATAGTATTCCATGTACAGGAAGGGTGATGAGGTAACGAAGGCAAACATGCCGGCAAAGGACATGGACGCTGCCATGATATACCCCATTGCACTACGGCTACTGAGAACACTGGCATAGTTCCTCAGCACCTGCCCCAACGAGGCCACGGGCAGGTCTGGGGCACGAGTCTCGGGAAGATTGGTGCCCAGCAGCCATAGCAGAAAGGCAGCATAGACGGCCAGAAACACGAAGATCAGCCACCAGTCCGCAAGATACAGCAAGCCACTGCCGACGGCAGGGGCCGCCAACGGTGCCAGCATCAGAATCATGGCCATGGTCGACATGACCTTGGCCGCCTCCCTGCCGCTGAAGCAGTCGCGCACGATGGCAGCCGAATTGACGACGCAGGCACCACCCCCCAATGCCTGTACGAAACGCAAGGCAAGCAACTCCGTCAGCGAATCCACGCTGATGATCGCCAGGCTGGCCAGTCCGAACACCACCAATCCACTGAGTAGAACCGGCTTGCGCCCAACCCGATCTGACAGAGGGCCACATACCAGTTGGCCGATAGCGAAACCAAACAGGAAAATACTGATCGATAGTTCTGTATGGTGGACACTGGCGCCAACCGTTTCTGCCAGTGCGGACATGGCGGGAAGATAGGCATCGATGGCAAAAGGAGCCAAGGCAGTATTGGCCGCCACGAGAAGGGCGACTCGCCGAGCATTGATCGTCACTGGTTCTCCGCAGGAATGAGTAGAGAGCTAAATAATAGCGCAATCACCATCTTATCCATATCACCGACCAACATCATTCTCTGCCATCAGCTGGATACGACCTCCGCCGCAGCGTCATCTATCCGCCATTTTCATCCATGCACCATTTCAGCTGCTCGCACAAATGCAACAGCTTCCCGATAGCATGCACAAAGCCCCAGACAAACGTTCACACAGCATTGACTTATCTATCTCAACCAACTGTCACCGGTAGCGCGACCTTGCTAGAGTAACAAGCCGGCTACCCAAGGAGGAAAAGTCACCATGGCAGAAGACCTGCTGACACAATTGAAAGCGATGACCACCGTTGTCGCAGATACTGGCGACCTGGATGCCATTCGCCGCTTCTCCCCCACTGATGCGACGACCAATCCGTCCCTGATCCTGCAGGCTGCTCAACAGGACGAGAGGCGTGCCCGTCTGGCAGCCATCGCCAAGAGTGCCAATGACATCGACGATGCCCTGGATGCCGTGGCAGTGGAAATCGGCAGTGAAATCAGCTCACTGGTGCCTGGTTATGTATCCACCGAGGTCAGTGCGCGCCTTTCTTTCAATAGCGAGGCGACCTTGGCCCGCGCTCATTCGCTCATCG
Source organism: Halomonas binhaiensis (assembly GCF_008329985.2). Lineage (NCBI taxonomy): Bacteria > Pseudomonadati > Pseudomonadota > Gammaproteobacteria > Oceanospirillales > Halomonadaceae > Halomonas > Halomonas binhaiensis. The sequence continues at coordinate 1,598,068 of NZ_CP038437.2, read as the reverse complement.
AGCGTTATGCGCAACATGGTGTCGGTGCCGAACGTATCCTGATCAAGATTGCTTCCACCTGGGAAGGTATCCGTGCCGCCAAGGTGCTGGAGCGTGAAGGCATTCGTACCAACCTGACGCTTCTGTTCAACTTTGCCCAGGCCCAGGCCTGTGCAGACTCCGGTGTGACACTGATTTCACCTTTTGTTGGCCGTATTCTTGACTGGCACAAGGCCCAGGATCCCAGCGCGGACTTCTCCGGCGACAATGACCCCGGAGTGCAGTCCGTCAAACAGATCTATGACCATTACAAAGGCCATGGCTACTCCACTATCGTCATGGGAGCCAGTTTCCGGAATACCGGAGAGATCAAGGCATTGGCCGGCTGTGACCGCCTGACCATCTCCCCGGCCCTGCTCGAAGAGTTGGCACAGGAAACAGGCTCACTTGAGCGACGCTTACGCTCCTGCGATGCCGAGACACAGGCTCCGGAACCCCAGGACGAGCCCGAGTTTCGCTGGTCCATGAATGAAGATGCCATGGCCACAGAAAAGCTTGCCGAAGGTATCCGCAAGTTCATGGCCGATCAGCGCAAGCTGGAAACTCTGCTTGGTGAACTACGCAAGTAAGCTGCCAGCACAGGCCTGCAATACCCCAAACAGCAAGTCCCGATGCATGGGTGACATCGGGACTTGCTGTTTGGGAATCAGGCACGCTTTTACTCGGAGGCAGCTCTTTCGGTGGCTGCTCACGCCTCAGCAGTGCACACATGCGCTGATCACACCGTCAATGGTGGGAGGTCTTTTCCTTCCCGGTCTTCTCTTGTTCCTGCACGGGTGCTGATTCAGGTGCTTGTGCCTGCTGCTCCAGCATCTCCACCAGTGGCTGAAACTGCTGGCGATTGTGCTCATTGATATCCATCAGAATGCGGTGGGCTTCGAGGATACGCTGACGCAGGCCTTCTTCATCCGCAGGTAGCTGCATCAGATCTTCCAGTTCGGCCACCTCGGCAATCGGCTGCTCAACCATGGTGAAGTAAGTCGCGAACCCCATCACTTCGAGCATGCGCTTCACATCTGGATTATCAGCCACAATCGTTGGTGGCTGCTCCAGCTTGCCTTTCAGCGCCATGGCCACCTTGGCCAGGAACCCCAGAGCAGTGGAATCCACATTGGTCGCATCACGCAGGTCGATCATCACAGCCTTGAGGCCGGGAGTTCGAGCAAGCTGCTGGGCCTGGTAGTCCAGTGTTGCGCACAACGGCAAGCGCACGTCTCCGCTCAGATTAAGAACGAAGACGCCAGACTCGAATGCCGCCTTTACACGGCCTTCGTGAATGACGCGGCCTGCCCCTATACAACCTTCTTTAGCATTCATGGCGAAATCCACTCACCAGCATGATCGTCAAGTCATCAGGTAATTCTTCACGATCCGCCGCTGGATCATCAGTGTCATCGTCTTCGCCCCGAGTTCCCAAGGCTAGACTACGACGCATGGACTCCAGATTTTCACTCTCCATCACTCGGCTCCGGAGCTCTTCCAGACGAACCTCCAGGCTGTCGCCTGGCAGGCATTCAAGCACCCCATCCGAACACAACCATAACGAGAAATCATCAGGCAGATCACATCCCAGCTGCGGATATTCTGCCTGAGGGAACAAGCCAACAGGCATTCCCTCTCCTTCCAAGATGGTGGTCTCGGAGCCACTCTTCAATAGCGGCATGGGTAATTGTGCACCGAGCGAATAGTGCAGATAGTGGCGCTGCTGGTCAATCACTCCGACAAACAACGTGGCATGCTTGCCGATCCCCGTATCAAGCAGTTCACCATTGAGCGCCTTCAACCAGCGCGGAGGCAATTGCTCTGGATACAAGCCATCCCATTGGCTCTGCAGCTGATTGAACAGGTATTTGAGCAATACCGTGACAAAGGCAGACGAGGCACCATGTCCTGATACATCAGCAAAGTAGAACAGCGTATAGCGTTCATTGAATGCCTGAATATCGAGAAAGTCCCCGGAGAGGTATAACGACGGCGCCATCCAGTAGTCACAGCATATGTCACGGAATTGCTGGGAGCGGGCAGGCAATAGCCGACGCTGAATCTGTCCACCCGCCTGCTGGTCAAGGCGCAGCATGACCAGGTGAGTCTCAAGATTCTCGTTGAGCTCTTCAAGCCGGCGCCTGTCAGCCTCTCGCTGCTGGGCCAGACGATGCACATCGAGTACACGACGAATCATGCGACGCAGCAGATAGGCATGGCGTAATGGGTCAATCACGTAATCGACCAGCCCGGCATCCACCGCCTTGAGCAGATCATCGTCGTCACGCTTTGCGCTGACCACCAGGGTCGGCCAGCGATTGGACAGCATATGCCATTCGCAACTGGGAACTGCCCGGGCATGCACCACGACCAGACTGATGTCGTCAGGCAGGTCGGCTGCTCGATCGACAGCACACACTGCAACACCATCCCGGGCAATGGCATCGACCAGAGCATCACGCTCGTTGCCCGGGAGGTCGATCACTCCGATCAGAGTGCTGGCGGCAGACATGACATGCTCTTCATCGTCTTATTCGGAGAAGGCGTCTTCGTCATAGTCGAAGTCGTCATTGATAAAGGTATCTTCACCCGTGTCACCATCATTCACCTCGAAGCGACGACGCTGCAACCAGGCATCGCGAATAAAGCTGTAGCGGTCACCACGAATCAGGTCTTCCTGATCCAGCAGGCTGGCCCGGGCATCGAGAATTTCGAGACCACGCAATGAATAACGTACCGTATCATCCTCGACGTAGGTCAGCGGATAGGTCGCCCAGTCTACCGGCAGGCCTGCTGTGCTGCGTACAGTCGCAGGACCATAGAATGGCAGGACCAGGTAAGGCCCTTCCCCGACGCCCCATACGGCCAGTGTCTGACCGAAATCCTCTTTATCGGCAATGAAACCCGCATGCGTTGCCGGATCCAGCAAACCACCCAGACCAAAAGTCGTATTCATCAGGAAACGGGTCGAAGCGAGGCCCGCATTCTTCGGCTTGCCCTGAAGCAGGCTGTTGAACGCTGTCCGTACCTCTCCCAGGTTGTCGAAGAAGTTGCTGATGCCCTTTTGCAGTGGATCCGGGGTGATGTAGCGATAACCTTGGGCCGCGGGCTTTAGCGCATAGCGATCCAGCACATCATTGAAGGCGAACACACGTCGGTTGAATCCTTCCCAGGGGTCATCTGGATTGGCTTCGCTGACACCATTGGCGCCACCGGTAGTTGCACACCCAGTCATGGCCAACGACATTACTGTCAGTGGGATTGCCACCATCATGGCCACTCGGCGACTACCTTTTCCCAGGCTAGCGCCTGCTCTCAGTTCCATCGATTGCCTGCCTCGCTGCATTGCTATTGCTCTGCGGAAGGACGCCACAGCATGTCACTGTTCAGCTGCGACGCACTACTACACTGCCGGCACTGTATCCCGCACCGAAAGAACACGCCACCCCGATTGCACCAGCTGACATATCTTGATGATGAAGATGGAAGGCAATGATCGAGCCTGCCGAACTGGTATTGGCGTACCGATCAAGAATGATAGGCGCCTGTTCCGGTGTTGGATCCTGACCGAGCACACGACGCGCAATCATATCATTCATGTGCCGATTCGCCTGGTGCAGCCATAGTCGAGTTACTTGAGCAGGATCAATGCTGAGCGAGTTAAGATGGTCACCGATCAGACTGGCCACCATCGGACACACTTCCTTGAACACGCGGCGCCCTTCCTGCACGAATAGCTTGTCCAGAGCCATCGGGTCACTATCGGTAACACGATTCAGGAACCCTGCATTGTTGCGAATGGCATTGGAGAACTGTGTTATCAGGCGCGTACCCAGAATCTCGAAACGCGTATCGCTTGTCGCAACAGAGGCATCCTCCAGCACCAATGCCGTACAGGCATCACCGAAGATGAAATGGCTGTCACGATCACGAAAATTGAGGTGTGCCGAACAGATCTCAGGATTCACGACCAAGGCACGTTTTGCATTACCTGCACGGATGGCGTTTGCCGCCATCTCGATGGCAAAGGTCGCTGAACTGCAGGCCACGTTCATGTCGAAAGCATATCCCCCAGTCCCAAGCTGCGCCTGCAGCTCCACCGACACGGCAGGATAGGCACGTTCCAGGTTGGAGCAGGCTACGATGACCAGATCAATCTCTGCCGCCGCGACACCAGCACTCTCCAGCGCTTGCTGGGCTGCTGCCATCCCCATCTCGCATTGAATGCCAGGCTCATCGTTGGAACGCTGATCGAGTCTCGGCCGCATGCGCTCTATGTCGAGGATACCTTCTGCATCCAGCACATAACGGCTATGAATTCCAGAAGCCTTGACGATGAACTCGGTGCTGGAATGAGCCAGGGGCTCCATTTCTCCAGCATCGATAGCCTTGCTGTTGCGTGCATTCTCGGCATCCACCCAGGCATTGAATGAGGCCACCAGAGCATCGTTGTCAATGGAATTGGCAGGGGTAAAAAGACCACTGCCAGTAATTACCACTTGGGTCATGCCTATCTCCTATGGGCTGCAGCAACGCAACCATCCTTCGCAGCACACCAACCGTCTCTGCGCACTATCCTTCTCTATGCATAAACCTTCATCAGCATAGATACATGCTTAGTCGTTTATTTCCCGACTTTCCTGACATTGCACAATATTTCCCCATCAGCGGGTTGCCATTCACCCGGTCAACTCTGCCCAGCGTTTCTGCAAGCGCTTCTCCGATACTGGCATGGCGGTTCCCAGTTGCTGAGCAAACAACGATACCCTCAGTTCCTCGATCCACCAGCCAAACTCGACCAATTCCGGGTCCTCAAACTGACCGCGGCGCTGGGCTTCCCGACGCGCCACCAGCTTCGATTCGAACTCCTGCACCACTTGCATGTGCATCTGGTCGCGCATCCGCTCTCTGGGCGCTTTTTCCAGGCGCAAGATAGCTGCTTCCATGTAGCGCGGATACGCCTCCAGCCAGGCCCCTGCTCGAGTAACGAAGCCGGGATATACCAAGCGTTGCATCTGGGCCTTGAGATCACTGTATACCAGGGCCAGCGCCAGGCTGAGATTACCCTTCAGCGCCTTGGTGACCGTCAGATGCCCTTCCAGTGCTTGCTTGAGCGTAGCAATGAGAGTTTCAGCGAATGGCACCAGTTCTGCACGCACGTCCTCGAGACGCTGCTCCAGTTCGGCATGGCTGCGCGGCAGAGGTTCCACTGCCACTACCTGGGAAAACACCGCCTTGACCACATCATCGACCAGTTGTTGCTTGCTTCCTACCTTGGTGAACAGCAACGCACAAGCCGGTATGCCCGGTAACCGCTCGATGGCCCGCACCTGATCAGGCAAACGCTTCATGGCCGCCGCTACCACGCCGGAACGCTGCGCAACCCTGGCCTTGCCTGGATGATCAAACAATTCGAGCTTGAGCTGCTCTCCGTCCGGGACCAATGCCGGGAAAGCTTCGACACGAATGCCTGCCTGAGTCGTGACCCGTGACTCGGCCAGCGGCTCACTGGGAAACGCTTCCATCCTGTCATGTTGCTCCACCGCCTTGGCCAGGGCTCGCGCTCCTTCGCCAGCAGCGGCTTCGAAGCGCTGTTCCAGCGCCCGTAGATCACGCCCTTGGCCAAGCACCTTGCCCTTGTGATCGACCACTCGGATATTCATGACCAGATGCGACTCCAACTGGTCCAGACGCCAGTCGTCCATGTGCAAGCGTACGCCGGTCTTGACCCGCAGGAACTCTCCCAAGGCCTCACACAAGCTATTATTGCCTGGCACCATGGCTTCCAGTGCGGCATCGACCCAGTCGGGGATTGGCACGACCTGACGTCGAATCGACTTGGGCAGAGACTTGAGCAACGCGATGCACTTGTCCCGCAGCAGTCCTGGCACCAGCCACTCCAGACGGGCAGGATCCAACTGCGACAGCATGGCAGCCGGTACTGTCATGGTCACACCATCGTCCTCTGCGCCAGGCGCAAAGTGATAGGCCAGGGGGAAACGCACACCATCGATGTCGAGCGCATCGGGATACTGCTCTTGCGTGACCTCTTCGGCTCCCCGAGCCAACAGTGCTTGACGGTCAAACTTGAGCAGCCCCGGATCATCGTGTTCAGCCTGCTTGCGCCACGCCTCGAACCCTTTGCCGTTGACGATACCGTCAGGCAATCGCTCGGCGTAGAAATCATAGAGCGTGTCTTCGTCGACAAGAATGTCACGACGCCGTGCACGATCCTCCAGATCAACGACTTCCTCGATCAATGCTCTGTTGTAAGCAAAGAACGTCCCTTTGGTGCGGAACTCACCTTCCACCAACGCACGGCGAATGAAGATCTCGCGAGATTCCTTCTGCGCAATGGGCCCATAATGCACCTTGCGCCGAGTAACGACGGGCAGGCCGAACAAGGTCACCTGCTCAAAAGCCACCACCTGGGCCCGCTTCATTTCCCAGTGCGGCTCGCTGTAGCTGCGCTTGACCAGATGCCCAGCAAGTGGCTCGATCCACTGCGGCTCTATGCGCGCGACCATCCTGGCAAACAGCCGGGATGTTTCCACCAGCTCGACCGCCATCACCCACTTGGGTGATTTCTTGGCCAGCCCCGAAGACGGATGGATCACGAATTTTCGATTGCGCGCACCGAGATACTCTCGATTCTCGGTCACCGTGCCAAGGTGAGACAGCAAGCCCGTCAGCAAGGCACGATGCATCGCCGCACTGTTGCGACGAACCTGCTCACGACTGGCCTCGGCAATGCTCTCGTCGCCATCGCCAGTGTCAGCCTTCCTCGGTTCAGGTGGAGGCACCTGGATATCCATATCGCGTAGCAACTGACGTAGCTGGCGGAAGGTATCATGCCATTCACGCAGGCGCAGATAGCTCAAGTAGTGCTGCTTGCACCAACGTCGCAGACGGTTGCCGGACAGCTCTTCACGGGCCTGTTCGAAGCCATTCCACAGGTTCAACAGTGCGAGAAAGTCGGAGTCGGGATCCTGCCAGCGGCGATGGGCCTGATCGGCCGCCTCGCGTTTTTCTGCCGGTCGATCGCGAGGATCCTGTACGGCCAATGCAGAGACCACCACCAGCACGTCGCGCAGAGCGCCCTCTTTCTCGGCGGCCAGCACCATGCGCGCCAGGCGTGGATCGATAGGCAGGCGTGCCAGACTACGACCAACAGGCGAAAGCCGATTGCGCTCATCCACCGCACCCAGCTCATACAGCAGACGCAGGCCATCGGTGATAAAACGAGAATCCGGAGGGTCGATGAAGGGAAAGTCTTCGATGTCGCCAAGCTTGAGCGACAACATCGACAAGATCACCGAGGCCAGGTTCGTGCGACGAATCTCCGGGTCCGTGAACTCCGGGCGCGACAGGTAATCCTCTTCATCATAGAGGCGAATGCAGACCCCTTCCGCGACTCGTCCACAGCGCCCCTTGCGTTGATTGGCACTGGCCTGGCTTACCGGCTCGACCGGCAGGCGCTGAATCTTGGCACGATAGCTGTAGCGGCTGATACGAACCAGCCCCGGATCGACCACATAGCGGATGCCTGGGACTGTCAGAGATGTTTCAGCAACGTTGGTAGCCAGTACAATCCGCCGCCCACTGTGGGGTGCAAACACCCGATTCTGCTCGGCATTGGAAAGGCGTGCATAAAGCGGCAGCACTTCTGTGCTTTTGAGATCCGCGCGACGCAATACATCCGCTACTTCACGAATTTCCCGTTCCCCGGGCAGAAACACCAGAATGTCCCTGGGACCATGGAACCAGCGTTTTTCCCGCTCAATGCCATCGATTTCCTCCACCGCGTGAAGGATGCCTTCGCTCAGAGTGAGGTCTTCCTCGTCCTCGGCATCACGCATCAAGGGCCGATAACGCACCTCTACCGGATAGGTACGCCCCGAGACCTCGACGACTGGCGCTGGGCGCTTGACACCATCCGCCCCCACTTGAGCAAAGTGCTCGCTGAAACGCTGCACATCGATGGTCGCTGAGGTGATGATCACCTTGAGATCATCACGCCGTTGCAACAGACGCTTGAGGTAGCCAAGCAGAAAGTCGATGTTGAGACTGCGCTCGTGGGCCTCATCGATGATCAGCGTGTCATAGCGACGAAGATCTGGATCGTGGCGGGTTTCGGCCAGCAGGATACCGTCGGTCATCAATTTGACCAGGGTGCCTTCATCAGTCTGATCAGTGAAACGCACCTGATAACCGACCTGCTCGCCCAGATTGACCTGCATTTCCTCAGCCAGGCGATTCGCCACGGAACGTGCTGCCAAGCGCCTGGGTTGGGTATGTCCGATCAACCCCTTGCGCCCGAGTCCCAGCTCGAGACACAGCTTGGGTAGCTGAGTCGTCTTGCCCGAACCCGTTTCACCTGCCACCACCACCACTTGATGGGATGCCAGCGCCTTGAGGATATCCTCACGCCGAGCGGCTACTGGCAGCGACTCCGGATATTCCAGATGTACCGAGCGTGTACGGCGCTCCTCCAGGCGTTGTCGGGAACGCGCCAACTGGTCACGCACTTCCTTGAGTCCGCGGTCCACGGGCTTGCCCTCACGGACCCGACGCTGCAACCCTGCCAGACGCTTGGCCAGGGTGGGCCGGTCACGCAGCATCACATCCTCCAGGCTGGCGGAAAGCTGCTTGAGCAGGGTCAACTGGTCGGAGTGTACAGAAGTAGAGGAAGTATCGGTGCTCACGTCGAAATCGAGGGCTCCAAATGGAAATCATCAAGACATGCCACACAAGCCACGCGGCCTGTCAGGGTGACATGCTAAAAGACAAGGGTGCCGACGAACGGGGCGAATACCACTGTTTACCAGTACCCTCAGACGAGCGATTCACGTCCGCTCCCTTCATCTTGATCGGGAAACCTGACGTGAATCGTCGAGTAAAAGAAGATCATTGTAACGCTGACATGGGCTTCTCAGCCAACAATCCCGCTGCGCAGCGTCTTTATGTGTCGGCAGCTCCCAATCTGTCAGAGCCCTTGGGCAGCGTTCCAAGCTGTCATGAGCTTTCAGCCATTGCGGGTTTCCGGATCGGGTTCATCGCGCAGTTGCCGACGCAGCACTTTACCCACATTGGTCTTGGGCAGTTCATCGCGGAACACGACCAGCTTCGGCACCTTGTAGCCGGTCAGCTTTCCCTTGCACCAGGCACGCAACGATGCCGCATCAAGATCAGGATCCCTGGACACGACAAACAGCTTGATCACTTCACCGCTATCATCGTCAGGGACTCCCACCGCGCAGGATTCCACCACACCGGGATGCGTGGCAACGACATCCTCGATCTCGTTGGGATAGACATTGAAGCCGGATACCAGAATCATGTCTTTCTTGCGATCGACGATACGCACATAGCCATCCGGCTGAATCAATGCGATATCTCCCGTGCGCAGGAAGCCATCCTGGTCAATGACCTTGGTCGTTTCGTCGTCCCGCTGCCAGTAGCCTTTCATCACCTGGGGGCCGCGCACGCATAGCTCACCGGGTTCGTCCAGGGACAACGTCCCACCTTCAGGGCCGACAATCTTCAGCTCAGTACCCGCCATCGGTACACCGATGGTGCCCAGTTGAATAGCCTCAATGGGGTTGAAACTGACGATGGGCGAGGTCTCGGTCAACCCATAACCTTCGGCGATGGGACAGCCTGTCACCTCCTTCCAACGCTCAGCGGCAGCCAAGGTCAGTGCCATGCCACCGGAAATGGTCAGGTGTAGACGTGAGAAATCCAGACTGCGGAAATCTTCACGATTGCACAGTGCATTGAACAGCGTATTAAGGCCAACAAAGCCCGTGAAAGGAGTCTTCTTCAACTCCTTGATGAAATTGGGCAGGTCCCGGGGGTTGGTAATCAACAATGAGTGGTGGCCACCCTCCAGCAGGAACAGGCAATTCACCGTAAAGGTATAGATGTGGTAGACCGGTAACGGTGCCACAATCAGTTCATGACCTTCCTTCAACCCGACACCAATGGCCTGCTTGGCCTGGAGCATGTTGGCCACGAGATTACGATGGGTCAGCATCGTGCCCTTGGCCACTCCTGTCGTTCCGCCGGTATATTGCAATACCGCAATGTCATCCAGCTCGCGCTGGACTTCTTCATGACGATGCTTTGCTCCTCGCGCCAGCGCCTGGCGAAACGATACTGCCTTAGGTAACGAATAGCCCGGCACCATCTTCTTGACGTACTTGACCACCGCATTGATCAGCTGTCGCTTGGGAAAATCATGCAGATCTCCAATCTCGGTGATCAGCACATGCTTGATATCTGTCGCAGGCAGGACCTTTTCGAGCTTGTCGGCCATGTTGGCCAGAATCAGAATGGCCTTGGCACCAGAGTCCTTGAATTGATGCTCCATCTCACGTTCGGTGTAGAGCGGGTTGGTGTTGACCACCACCAGGCCCGCACGGATGGCGCCAAAGACAGCGACGGGATATTGCAGCAGGTTCGGTAACTGGATAACGATGCGATCGCCAGGCTCAAGGTCTGTTTCCTGCTGCAACCAGGCAGCAAAATCCCCGGACAATCGATCAAGGTCCGCATAACTCAGCGACTTGCCCATGCAGGAGAAGGCCGTGTGATCGGCAAAGCGCTTGGCCGAACGATGGAAGATATCCATCACGGAATGATATTCGTCGAGGCCCTCCAGGGCCGCTCCCTTGATAAGCGCTTCGCTGGCATTCTCGCTCATGGGCATTCTCCATTATCCAGGCTCAAGATGGGCCTGATACTGTGGCGTGATTGTTGTTATAGCGTAGTGGCTATGACGTAGCCATCACTCAAAGAGTCGTTACGATAGCGTACTCGCTACCCATCCGTAATACAGATGATTTAAACTTTCGTTTTAAACTCACGTAAATAATGGGTCAACTTAAACGACACTCTCATCCTGCCCAGCAACAAAACGCGCCACTATGACACCATCACGCCAGACCAGCAGCTCACCGGGAAGCATCCGGACCCATTCTTCATTGTCGGTCAGGGGCTCCGTCGCCAGGACCGACACTACGTCATTCGGCGTCGTGTGTTCAGCAAAGTTCACCACCATCTCCGCATCCGCCAGATTCGCCTCTCCAAAAGGTGCGCGACGCGTGATATGCGCCAGCTTGGTCGAACAGAAAGTGTAGAGATATTCGCCATCCGCCAGCATCAGGTTGAACACACCAAGACGACGCAGTTCCTCGCATAGCTCATGCAGTCTCTGCCACAATCCAGAGCGATCTTCAGGAGGGTCCGGGTAGCACTTGCGCAGCTCGCCCATTAGCCAGCAGAAGGCATGTTCGCTATCCGTCGATCCCACCGGGCGATAGAAACTCAACGGCAAGGCCTGCCACTCTTCCAATTGGCCGTTGTGGGCATAACACCAGGGCTGGCCCCACATCTCGCGAGTAAAGGGATGAGTATTGGCCAGGCGCACCTGGCCAACGTTGGCCTGACGAATATGGCTGATGACAATGTTCGACTTGATTGGGTAGTCACAGATCAGCCGCGCGATGGCCGAATCGACGGAGGGAAAAGGATCACGAAATTCGCGATAGCCACCTTGCTCATAGAATGCGATCCCCCAGCCATCACGATGGGGCCCAGTATCCCCGCCACGGCGCAGGAAGCCGGTAAAGCTGAAGCAGATATCTGTGGGCACGTTCGCACTCATACCCAGCAACTCGCACATGAACGCTTATCCTCGAAATCCGCCTTTCCATTCAGCAGATTAAACAACCTGCTGCCACATGATATTTCTAGTGTCTCACAAACCTGCATCACTTGCGTTTCCAGCGAGTATGCAGGCATCTAATAGCGGTTGACGCTTTATCCGACATGACCTGTCGCAAATTTTCATAATTTTACTGTAGATGTCATTGAGATGCGGTGGTGACGCGATAGTGTGATTGATAGGGTGGTGGGTTCATACAAATGTTAGGAGTATTTCATGCGGCAAGGTATCACTACGCTGTTGACCGCAGCAGTACTGAGCATTGGACTGATGAGTGCGACAGCTCATGCGCAGGAAGCTGGCAGTGCCCTCACGCAGGCCCAGGCCCCGGCCGCAAACTTCACGGATGAGCAGTTGCAGCAGTTTGTCGATGCTTCCCGTGAACTGCGCGGGTTAATCGAGGAGTACAATCCACGCATTCAACAGGCTCCCAGCGATGCTGAAAAACAATCGCTGATGCAGGAAGCCAATAACAAGATGGTCGGAGTGGTAGAGAGCAAAGGACTCGATGCCAATACCTATGGCGCCATCGGCAACGCGGTCCAGTCAGACCCTGAACTGGCCAATCGCGTGAAGGAATTGGCTCAAGGCACCAATTAAGCGCCCGGGGACCATGAATGAGGACTTGAGTGCCTAACCCGGCTGGCCTCATCACCATTGGCGACTTGTATGTAGTGGTGGCTATTTCGTAACGACTATTGACCTATGCCCTGCCCCCAGGTTGCACCATGTAGTGACTCAATCAGCACTTGGGGGTGCGGCCATGAATGGTGCAGTACAAGACTGTTCCATGATGATGGGTTCAATGGGATGGCTGATGCCGGTCGTGGGGATAGCCTTTCTGGCACTGCTCGGGCTAGGCATTGCAGCCCTGGTCAAATATCTGTTCTCAAGTCAGAAGACATGATTCCTCGCCCCTGCTCCATCATATGCCCTGGCATTGGCCAGGGCATATCTTGTCTGGCAGGTCTCTTCGACAGTAAAGAGACACTGCGATACCAAAGCGGGCCCTGTTGATCACACATGCGGCTCCTGCCGTTTCCGGGACATCACACGCCTCCGCCGCCAGCGGCTCCACACCATCAACAGCAACACGACAGCGACGCCAATCCATACACGTATGTCATTCACGGCGCGTTCAATCGTCTCCTCGAGGCCCGGGTGCCCTGCCTGCCACCAGTCCATCAGACGCCGAGGCCCTTCATTGACCAGGGCAACGAATCGATCAGCCAAGGAGTCCTCTGCCGGCGGGGCTGACTGATCAGCCTCCGCAAAACGCTCGCCTGCCAGGGTCGGCCCAGCCGTTGCGCGATCGATGCCAACCACTTCATCGGCATTGAGCCAGACTGTCGCCAGCTTCCAGCGATGCTCGCCATCCTCGAGCTGTGCCGTGGCTTCGATTTCCAGCGGCTGACGCAAATGTTCCTCGATCTCCGGCAGCGCGATCTGCCAACGCTTCCGGCCCGTGGCGTCGACATCAAGGTTTTCACCCCGCAGATCACTGCTGAATGTCGTGTTGTCGCGATCCAGCTCAGGGTGCTCAGCCACCAGAATCACCCGCTGCCCATCCTCGCTTTGCACGGCCCCCACGGCAGGCAGGATGTTTACCGCCTGTATCCGCTGACGACGAAAATCATCGCCCTTGGCATCAATGACCAGACGTGCATTGCCCGTACCCTGGGGCGCTGGCAGCACACCGTTGAAACGGCCATCGGAGGAACGTTTCAGAGTGATGCTCTGCGGGGCTTCCTCATTGTCCCCCACCAACCGAGCAGTGATTGACAGGTTCTCAGGCAACTCTGCGTCAGAGTCCCCTTCCACCCAGGCCTGCAAAGGGAGAGCAAAGCTGGAGTACAGTGTGGTCGGCAGCGACTGTGTGGCCAGGCGCAAGCCACCTGATACCATGATCCGACTCCCCTCGCCGACAGGCCCTTCAATCCGCCACTCACCCTGCTGTGGATTCGGCACGCGAATCAGGTCGAAACGTGGATCCTGCTGCCAACTCCCACCTGGCGGAGGGGATTCTGCGCTATAGCGAGTACCGTCCGGTGCGATCAGCGTCACCTTGCCGCCATCATCAGGCCCATGGAATATCAATGGCACGATTTCATCAGCAGAGCCATTCACCGTGAAGTGATTGCCGTCCAGTGGCAACTGATCTGTCGGCAGTATACGACCGATGATATCGAGGAAGGCCCCCAACAGTTCCTCAGGTGAATCGACAACGGCCGCCAGGCCACCGGACTGCTGGGCCAGGCGTTCGACCAGGGCAGCGTCTGCTCCAGCAGAAAAGGCAATGGCATGCACTGCCGTATCCTGGTTGACCAGATCCGGGGAGATAGCGTCAAGAATACGCTGACGTGATGCCACATCGATGGCAGGCTTGGCACCACGGGATGGTGGAAGATCGACCACACCATCCGTCATCAGAACCAGATGGCGTGGCCCCTGACCATCAGAAGCCGCCGCGACACGCAAGGCGGCCTCGATATCAGTGTACTGCTGATAATCCTGCAGTGCCGGGGGCAGCGACAGAGCCTGTTTCTTCCAACTTTCCTCCACCGGGGCAAGAGGCAAGGGATTATCGACATGCTCGCCAAAGGTCCAAATGCCTGCATGAACACCACTCGGCAGCAAAGCCACCAGCATGTCCATGGCACTGACTGCAAGACGGTTGGGATCATTTGTCTTCATGCTGCCGGACACATCGACCAGCACGCGAATGTCAGCTTGATCACCCGTGTTCTGAGCGCTTGCACTACCTAGGGCTGCCAAGGACAGTACCACCGCCAGCCCTATGACCGGTGCCCGGTTGGCGACACTACGGCCGTATCTCAGCAGAAGTTTCAGCATAATGTTGCAATGTCCCACGACAGCCCCTTAACTGGAACCCATTGGCCCAGCATTCCAGGCAAGATCATTGGCCAAGCACAGGTTCTCTGCGACCACCTTCTGCACGGGAGACGGAAGGTTCATCTTCGCCACCAGCCTGCTCGCGGCGAGCTTGTGCTCGAGCTTCTTCTGCCTTGCGTACACGACGCTTGTGGCCGAACCACCACAGCACGATGCCAAACAAGGCACCAAGCACCGCAGCGAAGACAACTTTCATGCCCGAGCCAGCCAAGACCACCGCATTGTGCTCAACGAATGCCACGGCAGCGACCATCACGCCTGGCGCTTCGCCCCGGTATACTTCACCATCATCGGTCAAGGGCAGTTCGAAGGCCGCCGGCATCCACATCACCCCTGCCACTGCCCAGGTAATCACCAAGCGCGGCAGACGAGGAAGAAAAGCCAAGCCAAGGTAGCCAGTCAGCAGCACCACCAGCGACAATGCGATATAGATCATCCAAAGCGATGACATGGAATTTCCGATAAGCATCTGTTTCTCACTCCAGAACGCGCCTTAGGCGCGCATAATGAAATTTCTCTTGAGTATGGTACATCCCGCACCATGAAAGCACAGCCGCCAAATGCACCAGGCACCTCTTCCGCCACTTGCCCAGCCAAAGACTTCCTGCACCCGGATGACCCGAACTGGGACTGGCTCGAGCAACGCGATGACGATAACGTAAAGGCCTTTCTTGCGGCAGCCAATACGGAATCCGACGCCTGGTTCACCCCCCTGATGCCTCTTGCCGAGCAGCTTTATCAAGGCCACCTGGCACGTAGGGAACTCGCCGTAAAAGGCCTGCCCACGCCTCTCGATCACTATACGGTGTGGAGCGAGACGGCTGCCGATGCCGATTATCCACTGTGGTGGCGCCACCCTAACGGTAACAGCACAGCGAAGGAATGTTTCTTCGACCTCGAAACCCGCGCTCATCAGCACACTTTTTTCGAACTGGGTGACATGACATTGTCACCGGATGAAGAGTGGCTGGCCTGGAGCGAAGACACTCAGGGCGATGAAACCTACCAGCTCTACCTCAAGCGCCTGCCTGATGGCGAGCCGCAACTGCTACTGGAACAGATTGGCCCCGAACTGTGCTGGGCCGAAGACAACAGTACCCTCCTGTTCACTCGCTATGATGCCACCCAACGACCTGACAGTGTTTGGCGACTCACTCTGGAACTCAGCGGTCCAGTAGGCAATATCCACTTCCCGACACCGCAGCTGATCCTGCGCGAGGACGATCCACAATTCTGGGTTGGCCTTGGCAAGACTCGTTCTCGCACCTGGCTGATCATCGAGAGTGCCTCAAAGGACACCAGCGAGACCCACTTGGTTCCCGCAGCGCACCCAGCAACCCCCGCGTTATGTATACTGCCGCGCCAGTCAGGCGTTGAATATGCCCTGGATCACCGGCCTGGAGCGTTTTACCTGCTGCATAACCGCAATGCCGTGCACTTTCAGCTCGATGTCATCGATGAAGACTTGGCCATTTCATCTTCCCCCGACATCGCCACCATGACACGTGTGCTGCTGCCCCATCGTCAGGATGTCACTCTGGAAGGTATCGACGCCTACTCCTGGGGGCTCGTGGTCACGGAACGTGACCATGAGCAGGCACAACTTCACCTGCACCGCATCGAGCTGGATGCCAAAGGCAACATCTGCCTCGATGAACCCCTGCCCTGCTCTACCGGGCTACTGAGCATCGGTATGGCGGACTCGCCCCATTTCGATACCCGCACCCTGCGCCTGCGCGAGGAATCCTTCACGACACCGCCAAGTTGGTGGGAAGTGGACCTGGATGGCGCTACCCGTACCCTGCTCAAGCGCCAGACTGTTCACGGCGATCTTACTCCGCAGGACCTGGTCTGCGATCGCATCTGGGCCACCTCCCATGACGGAGAGCGTGTCCCGGTATCGATCGTCCGCCGGGCCGATCTCGCCAACCAGGCCATGCCCACCTTGCTGTATGGCTATGGAGCCTACGGCGAAGCTCTGGACCCCTGGTTCTCGATTTCACGCCTGGAGCTGTTGCAGCGAGGCATCGCTTTTGCTGTCGCCCATGTTCGTGGAGGGGGAGAAAGAGGCGAGCCCTGGTATCTGGCGGGCAAGCTGGAGCACAAGACCAACAGTTTCGAGGACTTCCTCGCTGCCCGGGATGCCCTTGTCGAGCACGGCCTGGCCGATGCTGAACGTATTGTCGCCTACGGCGCCAGTGCTGGCGGCCTGTTGGTCGGCGCCAGCCTCAATGCTGCTCCAGGATCCTTCTGTGCCGCGGTTCTCGACGTACCTTTCGTCGATGTCCTGCGTACCATGAACAATCCGGACCTCCCCTTGACCACAGCGGAATATACCGAATGGGGCGATCCGCAGGAACCTGCCGCTGCCCGGCGTATCCGCAGCTATTCACCATTGGACAACCTGGCTGCAGCAGACTGGCCGGCAGTATTCCTTCAGGGCAGCTGGCACGATACTCGTGTCCCCTACTGGGAGCCCGCCAAACTCTACGCTCGCTTGGCCATGGCGAACATCGACAACCCTGAGTTGTCCAATCGACCAGTACTCCTGCGCACTGACATGGAAGCTGGTCATGGCGGTGCTTCCGGTCGTTTCAAGGCCTGGCGCGATGGAGCCCGTCAGGATGCCTTCATCCTCTGGGCCCTGGGTCTCGCCGATGACGGGAAGCACATTGATTTCGCCAGCCCATTAACACACGCGTAAGACATCCATTATGCTGAAAGCCGCGAATCACGAACCTGCGGCAATCGACGGAAAAGGACATTCAATGAACGCAAAACCCATGCTGGCTCTCACCGCCGCCCTCTGGCTTGGTATCGGCCTATCCGGCTGCTCGGATAACGATGAAGATGCAGAAGGCACCAATGGGGGAAGCGAGCAGACTCAGAACGCCGACGCGGCTGATACCCAGGATACTTCGACTTCTGACGCGGAAGCCGAAGATGCTGAATCCAAGGCCGAGGAGCCTACCTCAGCCATCGACCCCGCCGAGCGCCAGCAGGTTCTGGAAGACTCCTTGCGTGGCAACTTCGACCCGCAACTGGGCGAGATCCGTTATCTGGTGGGCTGGGCCGATCTCAATGATGACGGACAAGATGAAGCGATCGTGCATGTCGTCGGCCCTATGGTCTGTGGTACCGGTGGCTGCGATACTCTGATTCTCCAGGCCCAAGGCGATACCTACCAGGTACTCAGCGCCCAGCCAACGACCGAGCCGCCTATCGCACTGGGCGCGGACAACCATGACGGCTGGCAGGACCTGTTGATGCAACGTCATGTCGCCGCCGACCAGCCCTCCGAGACAGTACGCTTGCGCTTCGATGGGGATAGCTATGTGGAGGCCGACGGAAAGGGTGACGACGCCACTGGAGGCAAGACCCTGATCGAACCGTTTGACAGCCTGGATGACGCCCACCCACTGTTTGAAGGCGAAATCAGCGGCTCATACGAGATGAGTGAACCTTCGGCCGAGGCAAGCAGTTCATCTGATAAGGATGACAAGCAGAAAGAGAAAGACAGCTCCATTCAAGAAGACAGCGACCCTGAAGCCGCTGGCGATGCTGTCGAAGAGGAAGCCGAACAGCAGCAGGATGACAGCAGCCCACAGCAGTAACCGACAGTCTGGGCCTCTGGGCTTTTCAGCCAGAAGCTCGCAGGTAATCTTGTGGGGCAGTAAAAACCCAGGGGCCATCATGGCCCCTGGGTTTTTAGGTATCAGGCCAGAGTCCTGCACCAACAGTTCTTCGAATGGTTGAGAGCTATTGGCTTCAAGAAACTGAGGGGCTCCAGTTTCAAGACGCTGATGGCTCCAGTTTCAAGATGCTGAGGGCTCCAGTTTCAAGATGCTGAGGGCTCTACGCTATACCACTGCGGCCTCGCAAAATGCAGCCCCACGGCATAGACCAGATAGGCGGCGATGAAGGTCAAAGGCGCTGAAGCGCCAGACCAGCCGGGCAGATGCATCACACCAATGCCACACAGGGTAGCGCCGCCCCATGCCACGAGACCACATGGATTGAGCGCAGGAATTCTTGCATCCACAAGCTCCAGGTGGCCATTGAAGCGACGCTGATAGGTACGCGACAGGATATGAGCCAATGCCACGCCCACCCAGGCAACCACGAACACGCCCTGATAGGCCAGTGCCTTGAGCAAGTAAGAGAAGACATCTGCCGACATCAACCCCCAGGCCAATACACCAACCAGGCAGCCTGCCACGAACTTGTTCAGCCTGATTCCCATGGCCTTGCCGATGAAGGCTTCCAGGTTCACTGTCGCCAAGTAGAAGTTCGCCGTATTGATACGGCTCTGGGTCACCCACACCAACAATAGCCCCCCCACTCCCAGCAGTTTCAGCAGCCCCAGCACAATAGAGGCCTCAGAAAGTCCTTCGCTGGGTAGACACGCATCCAGCAGGATGCCTACTAGGCCACTGAAGAGAAACGTCATGAGATAGAACGGCACGCCAAAGGTCACCCGCCCATGGAAGCCGGCATCTTCCTGACGGCCAAAACGTGCATAGTCAAAGGTGAACATCATCAGCACCCAGACACCCATGTAGTAGCTGAAGGCATGCCACCATCCCCAGGGGCTTGCACCGCCTTCAGGTACCTGGCTCAACCATCCCGACGGGTATCCATGCACAGCAATCGCCACAGCCACGGCGACAAGCATGCCAATCACATAGACCGGCAGCAGAATGCCATTGAACTTGTCGAGCCAGTGTTGAATGCTGCCGAAAATCAGCGAGACTCCCAATACCACGACGATCAGCGTGGCCATGGGCATGCCCAGAGACGGCGACCATTCGGACAATACCAGTGCCATCACATAACCCTCGAAGACAGCGTAATACAGGGCGGTGGCAAAAAAGATCAAGGTAGCGATCACGGCTCCGACATGTCCGAACATCACCTTGGAGAACAAGGCCACCGTCACGCCTGTACGCATGGCAAAGCGACTGATGACCGCATTGATGATGCCGTAACACAGCACGCTCAGGACGATGCCTATCAAGGCATTGGCTGTCCCATAATTGCGCGCCATGGACGCTGCCACCACCATGTAGAAAACTGCGCTGCATACCGCCCACCAGGCCATCATCAGATTGAGCCTCGGCATGCGCTGGTCGCTGGGCACCGGGCGATCCGTATAGTCGCTATCGACAGACGTCTCTGAACAACGGGATATATTGCTCATGGAAATATCCTCTTGATTTAATGTTGTTATTCCAAGTTCGAGGACTAGCAGTACCTTTGCTGAACTCCATCAAAATGACAAAGCTCTCCTACGGGGCCACAAGGCCCCGAGCAACAGTGAGGAGAAGATACGTCAGAGGCGTTCAGCCTCTGGGGAACATCAAACCAATGCCTGACGAAGCCCTTGCAGGCGCTGCTGGTACTCGGCCCTGGCCGTCAAGGCCTGTTGCAGGGAAACCGGCACGAAACGCACCTTTTGGTGGGGCTGAATCTGACCAATCAGATCCATGTCGGCACTGATCACAGTACCGATCATCGCGTACCCACCGCCTGATACTGCATCACGATGCAGCACGATGGGTTCGCTACCACTCGGCACCTGGATGGAGCCAATGGGATAGCAGGCATCGACAATATTCGAAGGGTCATCACCGGCACCAAAAGGTGGCTCCCGCTCGATGAACTCCAGTGGCGTTCCCCCCTTGAAGCGATAACCGATACGGTCTGCTTCGGAACCCACTGACCACAGTTCGTCGTAAAAGCGTTCACGAGCTTCCGGTGTCAAACGGTGATCATAGATACCGGGTACCACGCGCAGCTCGTATTGCTTGTGATATACGGGCCTCAAGGACTCCGGCAAGGATCGGCCAACATCCGCACAATACTCTGCCGACAGTACCTTCAACCGATCCCCCGCTTGCAGCGGCCGACCTTCCAGGCCTCCGAGACTACCCAATGCATAGGTGCTGCGACTGCCGAGGCGTTCGGGTACATCGAAGCCCCCTTCCACCGCCAGATACAGGCGCGCCCCCGCTCGTACGAAGTCAAAGCTCAGTACACTCCCCGCCGGCACCTCGATGACTTCATGATTGGGACAGGCGACGCCATCAATCTTCGGCACCATTTGCGCGCCACCGGTGGCAATACGCAGGGTGTCATGAAAGCGCAGCTCCGGGCCCATCAAAGCGCATTCAAGCACTGCAGCAGCTTCCGGATTGCCAAGCAGTAGATTGGCGGAGCGCATCGAGACCTGATCCATGGCTCCCGATGGCGGGATCCCTAGATGATAATGACCACTACGCCCAGCATCCTGAATGGTGGTCGCAAGTCCCGGCTTGATCACTTCAATGCTCATTGAGCACCTCCTTGACACGATTGGCGACACTATCGGGATCGGCAGTGAAATCATCCAGATCAAACACGAACTCGGCTGTTCGTGGCTTGAACTCACCAGCCTCGGCGGCGGCCTGCAAGGTGTCATACTCCTCACGGGTGATCGGACGGTGCTTGACGATATCGCCGGGCCGGAAGTAGATCATCGAGTCGTCGATATGCGGCATGTTGCCAGTGGGGTCGTAGATCGGCATCGGCGTGACACCGAACATCTGGTAGCCCCCCGCCCCACGCACTGAATAGATGCAGCTGAAACAGCCACCGTAACCGACGGTCTGCTTCGGAGTATCGGTACGCGGCCGCAGATACTTGGGCACCTGGATCTGGCGTTCGCGAGGCACCATCTGGTACATGAACGGCAAACCGGCAACAAAGCCCACCATCGACACAAACCAAGGGCTGCCACTGTGAGCATCGATAAAGGCCTCGACATCGGCATAGCCATTGATGCGTGCGGCATACTCGAGATCCGTACCACTTGGATCCTGATGGCGATCCCGAAAACGCATCAGCGTTTCATGGGTCCAGGGATCGTTGTACAGCACCGGTACCTCAACCACCCGCGTGGTCAGCCTCTGAACGGACTGGCTGGATACTTCGGCATCGATATCTTCCAGCTCGGCCTGCAACTGGCTCACCGATATCTGCTGCGGATCAATGCGTACCTGATAGGAGGCATTGGCCGGACAGATTTCCAGCACCCCAGGTAACGCCCTCTCCCGCAGACGACCAGTGATCGAGATCGAGCGAAAGAAAGCCTCCAGTGTCATCGATTCGCTGAGCTCGACGAACAGGAATTCATCGCCCGCAACGCTATAGCGTGCCGCAGCAGTTTCCGTAACGGATTCAGCGTTCATGATGCCTCCTCCACTGATGTGGACTGGGGTTGAGACCGGAGTTGAGACTGGGCTTGAGACCGGAGTTGAGACTCGGATTGAGAGAGCGCTTGAGATTGATCCTCCAGCCAGACTTCCAGACTGCCGGTGTGGAAATCACCGTTCTGGATGGCAGGTTCATCCAACAGACGGCGGTGCAGGCCCGCCGTGGTGGTGAATCCTTCCAGGCAGAACTCATCCAATGCCCGAGCTGCCCGCTTCAGCGCCGCCTCACGGGTTTCATCCCAGACAATCAGCTTGGCCACCATCGAATCGTAATAGGGAGGCATGCGATAGCCTTCATAGAGCAACGAATCGATGCGAATACCGGGGCCCGTGGGCCAGGTCAGCTTCTCCACGCGCCCTGGTGACGGGAAGAACCCCTTGTCGGGATCCTCGGCATTAAGGCGCATTTCCACCGCCCAACCGCGACGCTGGATATCGCCCTGCTGCAGTGACAGGCCCTGCCCCAGGGCGATACGGATCATCTCTCGAACCAGGTCGATACCGGTAATCATCTCCGTGACCGGATGCTCTACCTGAATGCGGGTATTCATCTCGATAAAGAAGAATTCGCCGCTATCGTCGTCATACAGGTATTCAAGCGTGCCCGCAGCGCGGTAGCCGACGTGCTCGGCCAGTGCCACGGCAGACTCACAGAGCTGCTGACGTGCCTTTTCGGAAAGTGCTGGAGACGGCGCCTCCTCAAACACCTTCTGGCGACGACGCTGCAGGGAACACTCGCGCTCGAACAGGTGCACAGCACGCTCACCATCGGCGAGAATCTGCACCTCGATATGCCTCGCCCGCTC
The DNA here is from genome assembly GCF_008329985.2 of Halomonas binhaiensis. Classification (NCBI taxonomy): domain Bacteria; kingdom Pseudomonadati; phylum Pseudomonadota; class Gammaproteobacteria; order Oceanospirillales; family Halomonadaceae; genus Halomonas; species Halomonas binhaiensis. Next base: position 1,575,347 of record NZ_CP038437.2, on the reverse strand, counting down.
GATGTAACGCTCCAGATAGACACTATCGTCACCGAATGCTGCACGCGCTTCTGCCTGAGCCAGCGGCAACTGTTCACGCAACTCACTCTCGTTGCGCGCGGTGCGAATGCCACGTCCACCGCCCCCCGCTGCAGCCTTGATAAGTAGTGGATAGCCAACATCACCGGCAACACTTGTTGCCTCGTCAATGCCAACCACCGGCCCGGGAGAGCCCGGCACTACCGGAACACCCGCCGCCATCGCCGTGGCCCGCGCCTCTGACTTGTTGCCCATGCGCTCGATCAAGCCAGCATCCGGTCCCACGAAGACAATGCCCGCAGCCTCGACACGCCGGGCAAACTCCGCATTCTCTGACAGGAAGCCATAACCGGGATGTACCGCATCGGCACGACAATCGCGGGCAGCGGCAAGGATAGCGTCGATATTCAGATAGCTCTTCGCTGCCTGGGCCGGGCCGATACACACCGCTTCATCCGCCAGTTGCACGGCAAGGCTTTCAGCATCCGCCTCGCTGTGTACCACAATGCTGGTCAGCCCCAGCTCCTGTGCGGCACGTACGATACGAACGGCGATCTCGCCCCGGTTGGCAATCAGCAGTCGACCGTTCATGCGCCCTCCCCACTGGTGTCGATCACCAGAATGTCATCACCGGCCTCCAGCAGCTGTTCATCGCCGGCCAGAACCTCCAGTACCTTGCCAGCAGCCTCGGCCTTGACCTCGACGAATTGCTTCATGACTTCCAGCAAGCCGATAGTTGTGTTCGCATCCACCGAGCTGCCAGGCTCGACAAAGGGGTCAGAGTCCGGCGAGGGCCGACAGTAGAAGACGCCGGGAAACGGGGCTTGTTGAGTAAGTTGTGACATGGCATGGGTCCTTCATTCAAAAATGTTGTTATTGATGGGCAATTGGTAGGAAAGATCACACCGTCCGCACTGCGATACCGGCTTCACCCAGGCGACGACGAATGGTCTTGAGCATATCCAGTGCTCCCGGCGAGTCGCTGTGCAGGCACACCGAATCGCAGCTCACCGCCACTCGCTTGCCATTGATGCTCTCGACGACACCCTCGGTGACAGCCAGCAGCACCTTGGCGGCAACCTGATCCGGGTCACGTCGCGCCACCTGACGGACGAAGACAATCGAACCGTTATCGTCGTAGTCACGATCGGCATAGAATTCGTGAACGGAACGCAAGCCGGCCTGCCGAGCCACTCGGTCGAGCACTGAATCCACCAAGCAATAGATCGGCAGATCAGTGCCTGACGCCACCAGGGCTTCACACAGCTGAGTCGCAAACGCCTCGTCTCGTGCCGCATGCATGAACAACGCACCATGCAGCTTGAGGTGGTGCAGCGTCTGTCCCTCTCGCCGGGCCAGTTCACGCAGCGCGCCCAACTGATAGAGCACGTCATTGACCAGCTCTTCCGGGCTGGCATTGATATGTCGGCGCCCGAAACCGACCAGGTCACGAAATCCGGGGTGGGCACCGACGGCCACACCATGTTTCCGAGCTTCACGCAGGCTGTGGGTCATGGTGGAAGGATCGCCAGCATGGAAGCCGGTCGCGATATTGGCAGAACTGATCAATGCCATGATGTCATCATCGACACCTTCGCCAATCAGCCATGGGCCAAACCCCTCTCCCATGTCCGCATTGATGTCCAGAACCGTTGTCATTGTGAGTCTCCCGTCTTTCGGTACCCACAGGTGTATCTCAGCCCTTTTATCTTTGGAATTATTCATTCTTGTTTGGCATTATCAAAAAATCCGAACACCTAGCGTAAACTCAGTGGACATCAGGCCATGGCAAGAACTCCATCACTGCGAAAGCTACGTTATTTTGTGGCCGTTGCTGAAAGCGGCAAAGTCACCCAGGCCGCGGTCGACCTGAATGTCTCACAGTCTTCCATCACCACTGGCGTCCGGGAAATCGAGGAAGAACTGGGCGTAAAATTATTCGATCGTCAGGCCCAGGGCATGCTGCTGACCCGCGAAGGTACCCGTTTTCTGCAACAGGTTCGGCATGTTTTCCAGGCCGTGGATGAGGCCTTCGATAGCACAAGGGTGCATTCCCCCACACTCACTGGCCGACTGGAGCTGGCCATGAGCTACACCGTGGCCGGTTACTTCCTGCCGCCCTTGCTGGCTCAATTCCAACGCCGCTATCCGGGGGTCGAAGTACGCTTGCATGAAGCCCCCAGACCCGTCATCCAGGCCGGCCTGAAAAACGCCACATTCGATCTGGCCATCATGCTTGTCTCCAACCTGGAACCCGACACGCCGCTGGAAACACACCTGTTGATTCGCTCGCCGAGGCGGCTATGGGTCGGAAGTCACCATCCGCTATTGGAACGTCGACAGGTAGGCCTGGAAGATGTCGCCCAGGAGCCATACATCATGCTCAATGTCGACGAAGCCGAGCAGACAGCGCTCAAATACTGGGCACCCAGCGGCCTGGCGCCACGCACACTGTTCAGTACGTCTTCCGTGGAAGCGGTACGAAGCCTGGTGGCCAATGGCGCTGGTATCAGCATTCTTTCGGATATGGTCTACCGTCCCTGGTCACTGGAAGGGCGGCGTATCGAGCACATCGATCTCAGCGACCCGATTCCGACCATGGACGTGGGCCTGGCCTGGGATGCCGGACGAGGTCTAACACCCACGGCGCAGGCGTTTCATGATGCACTGATCGAGGCCATGGCGGTGGGATGATGCACTTATTGGTTGAATTCAAGAAACAAGCAACAGCCTGTCCTCCTCCAGATGCCCCATGTCGAGGCTAAGCGCTTAGCCTGGATCCATAGAATAACTGCAGCACTTTAGGCAACCAGATTCGACATGGAGTTACATCACATCCCCACTATTGGGGCCCAGTGTCTGTCCAAGATACAAATCACCGTCCGGTGATGCTGCCAGCATCAGTGCCGTGGGTGCCACCTCCTCCGCACGTCCGAAGCGGCCGAGCGGAAGCTCAGCTTCCTTGGCAGCAATCCACTCGTCACTCAGTCCTCCGAGCATCGGTGTCAAGATGGGACCCGGTGCTATGGCATTGGTCAGTACATTAAAGGGTGCCAGCTCACGTGCCATGGATTTCGTCAACCCCAGCACTCCGGCCTTGGCAGCACAGTAATGTGCCAGTCCTGTTCCACCCTTCAACGCCAGTTGAGATGCAATATTGATAATACGCCCTTCACGCCTCTCGACCATATGTGCCGCCACAAGGCGGCTGACAACGAAAATACCGCGCAGATTGATACCGATCATGCGATCAAAGGTGTCGGTCGACATATCCAGAAACGCAGTCTCATCAAGAATCCCTGCGCTGTTGACCAGCACATCAATATGACCGTGAGCTGCAATCACATCCTGGATCAGAGCTTGAACGCTACTATCCGAGGCAACATCCACGCTATGTGCTGTCACGCGATCCACCAATTGGCGTGAAAGCTCAGCGCAGCCCTCGTCATTATAGTCAGCGACAGCCAGGTACGCGTCTTCGGCATGAAACAACTCAGCAATGGCACGGCCAATGCCACTCGCTCCCCCCACCACCAGAGCTACCTTTCCACTCAACTTATGGGACATACCACCACCTCCCGACAAGAAGACAGCCGGGAGCAGCCTGTGCCTCCCCCGGCATGATCTTGGATAGCCAGCACGACACCATGCATGAATCAGCCCGGCCAGCGCACCGTCAGTCCGCCATCGACGATCAACTGCTGACCGGTGATATACGCTGAGTCATCGCTGGTAAGGAAACGTACTGTCGTTGCGACTTCCTCGGCCCGGCCTACCCGACCGGCAGGAATATAGCGCCCCGCCTCCTTGAGGCCATCGGGTCCCAGCGAATTCACCGAATCCAGTGACTGCGGCGTCTCGATCAAACCGGGAATGATGGTATTGACGCGGATGCCTCGCGGGGCCAGTTCGACAGCCAGAGATTTCACCAATCCCAATAAGCCACTCTTGGCAGCCGCATAGTGGGCATGGTCATCCCAGCCATAGACACCACCGGCGATGGATGAGATTGCCACCATGGCACCAGGGCCGGTCATGGCATCAGCAGCACTGCGGAAGATGCGCATCACCCCACCGAGATCCACGGACAGCATGTCATTCCAGCGCTCATCACTAAGCTGCGCCAGTGTCGACTGACGGAGAATACCGGCACCAGCCACCGCAATGTCTAGCGAACCAAAGGTATCCACTGCACTTCGGGCAAAGGCATCACATTGTTCAGTACTGCGCACATCTACTGCAAAGGGCAAGCATTCTCCACCTGCCTCGTTGACCGCGGCAACCGTATCTTGCACATCATGAGGGTCTCCCGGGTAGTAGCCAGCTACCACTCGCGCTCCCGCACGGGCATAACAGACGGCCAGGGCCTGACCGATGCCGCTGGCAGCCCCTGAAATCATTGCTACCTTGCCGTTCAATCCATCGTCGCGAATTAAATTGCTCATGCAGTAGCCCCTTCCATCACATCAGAAACATGGTGCTCGACCCTACGACACCCCAGCATCAGCAGACCACTAAGCAGCAACGGCAGAGAGCCGGCAATGATCGCTGCCATGGTCATGGATACCCCTGCGGTCAGCAGTATCGAGATCAGGCCTGAACCGACAATCGCTCCTACGGGTGCCATGACGTGGGCCACATTGGCTCCCGTTCCGCGCACGTGTGGTGGGAAGGATTCTCCCATGTAGAACAGAATGGCGGCGAAGGGACCAAGCAGAAAGAACAGAGTCACGGCATACATCACATAGACGAAAGCCTCGGTGGCTGGACCCAGCAACATTGCCAGGCTCGCTATACCACCCAGCACAAAACCGCCCAGCACAGTATTGCGACGTCCGATCCGATCACCGATCCAGCCGTGAGTCAGGTAGCCGATGAAGCCCACGGCATTGGCCAGAATCAATACCAGCAATGAGCTTTCAAAGCTGACACTCTTGGCCTCGACCAATACTGTGGTGCCCAATACCGCGAAGACCTGGATGGCCATCCAACTGAACAACCATACCAACGACAGCGAAATCGTGTGACGGCGCAGCTCTGGAGTCAGCACACCTTTGATGCCCTTGTGACTATCACTGGACATCTCAAGCTCATGCTCAAGGGCCAACTGGTCTGCTTCGGCGTTCTGGCCTGCTTTGCGCCGCCGCTCAACCTCCTTGATCGCCGCAAACACCGGGGACTCCGGCAGTTTGACTGCCATCACAATGACAATGACGGATGCCAGAGCCGCAACGAAGAAGCTACCGCGCCAACCGATCACCGGCAGCAACAGGGATGTCATGCCGGCTGCCAGCAACGCGCCCACCGGCCAGCCACTCTGCACCAGGCTGTACATGAAGCCCCGGCCTTTGGCCTTGCGATAGATTTCGTTCAGGTAAACTGCATTCACCACTTCTTCCGACACAGCAAAACCCGAGAAAGCACGAATGATGACCATCGAAGCAGCACCGATTGCCAGACCGGAAAACCCGGAGCTGATCGCACCACCGATGACCAGCAGGATCAGAGTCTTCTTGCGTCCGAAGCGGTCCAGCATGGACCCCACCACCAGTGACACCAGAAACACACCGATAGTGGCCCAGGTATTGACAGCGGTCGCCTTGGCCGTGGTCCAGCCAAAGTCCTCGGCAATGACCGGTAACAAGGTACCGAACAAGGTGTAGTCATATACCGATGCCGCCCAGGCAATGAAACAGACCAAGGAAGCGTAGCCGATCTGCTTTCTTGTAATGACAGCGTTCCACGGTTGGTCGCTATCAGGACGACCTTCAGGCCGCCCAAGTTTTGAATCCATAGACATCCACGCCACCCTTTATCGTTATTGGTATTTAACGTTGAGCGACAAGACAGGGGGCAAATGAGCCATTCCAGCCGCTGGATGGAACACGGGCCAGCCCCTATCTCGACGTTCGAATTTCCCTGCTATTTGCGCGGCTGTCTGGCGGCGAAGTCATCTGCAATTTCATCGAAAGTGCAGAAACGTACGCCTTCGTGGGCCAGCATGTGCTCGATCATCCGCTCCAACATCAACAGCACCTGTGGGCGCCCAGACACATCGGGGTGGATCGTCATGGTGAAGACCGCATAATCATTCTCGCGATAAACCCAGTCGAATTGATCCTGCCACATCTCGCCAAGCTGGCGCGGGCTGACAAAGCCATGGCTGTTGGGGGATTTCTTGATGAACATCATCGGCGGCAGGTCATCGAGATACCAATTGGCAGGAATCTCGATCAGATCCGTTTCCTTGCCACGCTCAAGCGGTTTCATCCACTCGCGGGCAGGCTTGGAGTAATCGATCTTTGTCCAGGAGTCACCGACCCGAACGTAGTATGGATGGAAATCATTGTGCATAAGACTGTGGTCATACTTGATGCCACGTTCCAGCAACAACTCATTAGTGACAGGGCTGAATTCCCACCAGGGCGCTACATAACCGGTCGGACGCTTGCCCGTCAGTTGGGTCACCAGATCAATGTTGTAATCGAGCACATCACGCTCTTGCTCCCGAGTCATGGCAATCGGGTTTTCGTGGCTATAGCCATGAATCCCCACTTCATGTCCCGCCTCTACCACCGCCTTCATCTGCTCAGGAAAGGTTTCGATGCTATGACCAGGAATGAACCAGGTGGTCTTGAGGTTATAGCGCTCGAACAGCTTGAGCAGCCGAGGCGCTCCTACCTCTCCCGCGAACAGGCCGCGAGAGATGTCGTCTGGTGAGTCTTCACCTCCATATGAACCCAACCAGCCAGCCACAGCGTCCACATCGACGCCAAACGCACAGAGAATCTCCTTCTTTGCCATTATCAACACCTCTTGTTGTGAATTCGTTGACTTCAGTTGGCACTGCCTTCGCAGGCGTAACCATCAAGCGCTGCGTAGATGATGGTTATCCATGACTGGATTTTTTGGATATTGGATACAAACGTCATTTTTGTCAAATCACCAAAAGCGACCTAATTTTTGATGATTTTGTGCTCAGCACGATCAGCCCTCCAGCAAAAAAACCCGATGAATACCTCAATAATTTCTAACAAAAACAGCTAATTGAAAAATTGCAATGACATGTCCCTCCATGACAGCAACAGGTCGTGAAGCGAATACTGAAACCATTTGAATTCGACTATAGGATACAAAGATCATTTTATTGATTCGGATCAATGACGGGAGTTCAAAGCACCGTCTGCCGAACAGATTCGGTGGGGCGGGAGCGTTCAAGGTGAAAAGGGATATGCAGAGAAAATGGCAGAGGTGGGCAATAAACGAATAACGCTTCAACCTGAGTGTTGCGCTCAAGTCGTTACCCATCAGGGATCGTTAAGCGGATACAGCCCTTCCTCAGCTGATTCTCGTCAAATAGGGAGGAAGATCTGGTTCGGGAAAAACAGATAACACCTTGAGGCGACTTCTGGTCCGTTCTGAAGACGCCAGTAGATGGGATTCGAGACTGGAGGCGGCAGCATCGAAAGCACCGTACAACAGATGATCGATCACCAACTTATGCTCAACCACCATCGGCTCACATAGCGGCACACCCAATGACTGAAAGAACAGTCGGTTGACGAGAATCGGCAACTGACTCTGAGCAATCATTTCTGCCGCTTTACGGTTGCGGTAGTGGCGCAGGCACTGGCGATGCAGATCATTTTCAAGGCGAGAGATCTCGGCCGCGTTCAGCAGGGCAGGATCATCCAGCAGACGCTGCAGGCGCTGCTGCATTTCCAGTAACTCACTACGTGCCAGCAGAGGTGCCGAAGCGCGCAACGCTGCAGGCTCCAGCAATACGCGAATCTCGTAATCCTCCAGCACCGCCTGAGAGGTCAAGGGGCCGGCCAGCCAGTGGGAACGCGGCCCTTTCTCGACCAACCGCTGGCTACGCAAACGCCCCAACACTTCACGTGCCACCGTGCGGCTGACGCCGTAGTAATCGCTGAGGGTGGTTTCAATAATACGAAAATGGCCGAAAGCAATACAGGTCGCTACTGCGTCCTCAACGTCATCATAGATCCTCTCGGCCACTGAACGCTGGTCAACCACGGAGCCTTCCTTGTGATTGAGCCTCAGCGCACTCGGCGTTAGTGGGTCACGCGCCGGCACCACGGAATCCGGGTCAGACGTCGCCAGAAAACCACGACCTTCAAAACGGCTGATCACACCTTCTTCATGAAGCAGCTCCAACGCCTTGCGCACGGGTCCTCGGCTGGTACCGAACAAGCGCGCAATGGCGCCCTCGAGGAGAACAAGATTGGGAGCAATGCGCTGATCAAGAATACTCTCGCGCAAAACATTCCGAATCACCGTATAACGCGGCGGCTTAGGATCCCGCCCCACGGGTCTGTCGACTTTGGTCAGAACCTCTCCTCCCTATCCCAGGCTCATACTGTCACGAGACAGATGCCACTTCTGCGATCACCCGAAATCACAGCACGCTCCATCGAGCCGCAACCGGCACACATTCTGGCACCTTTAAGTACTCCTTTCGAGCACAACCACGATGATGATTTGAGATATCACCCCACCTCGACAGTAATCAAGACAAAAAGCCTTCGGCAAGAAATTTTTGCCAAATCAACACGATAAAAATGTCCGCTGGAGAGGCCAGGATACAACTATTGCACAAAAACGAACTTTGTACTCATACTTCATTTAAGCAAGGCTAAGTCATCCCAAAGACAACAAAATGCCTTCCTCATACAACAACTCCAGAAGGGACCATTCCGTGCCACATTCGCAGCCTCTTGATAACACCGCGCCACACTTGGATGCCTCCCCCAATAACAACCAGCATCTACTGGAACCCTCGATTGTTCCGGTCTGGCTCAGTCAACGTACCATCGGCTTCTGGGGCTTCATCTGGCTATGGATCGGCATGGCCGTGATCATTGCGACCTTCCAGCTCGGCGCAGGAGGCGTCGCGGGACTGTCACTGATGCAAGTGGTCGCGGTCATCTTCGCCGCTAACTTGGTGCTGGGTATCGTCATGACTCTGACTGCTGACATCGGTACAGAGCACGGGCTGTCCTTTGCAGTCTATCTACGCGCTCCATTCGGTATCAAAGGAACTCATTTACCCGCAGTATCACGCGGTATCGTTGCCGCTATCTGGTTCGGCATACAGACTTACCTGGGAGCACTGGCGCTCAACGGTATCGTCGAATACCTGTGGGGGTTCGATAACTGGATACTGTGGTATCTGCTGTTCGCTACTGTACAGATCGTCAACACGGCTTTAGGCATTCGTGCCGTTGAGCTACTCGCGTCGATTGCGGCACCCTGCATTGTGGCCATTTCGGTCTGGATGTACTTCACACTGGATGTCATGGCAAAGGCCAAAGGTGTCAACATCTGGACTTTTGCCGGCGACCAGGACATTTCCATCATCGGACTGTTCTTTGCCAATATGGCTTTCTGGTCGGCATTGGCAGTCGACATTCCCAACCTGACACGATTCCTCAGTACTTCGGGCGATGAGCGCAGTTTCTTTGCCCGCAACCGCAACGTGTTCGTGGCACAGTTTCTCGCCCTGCCGGTGACCCAGGCATGGATTGCCCTGATTGGTGGCGTCTCGTTCATTGCCGCTGGTGACTGGAACCCAGTAACAGTGATTCAGGCCCAAGGAGGCGGTTTCACTCTGATCGTGTTGCTGTTGATGGTGATTCTTGCTCAGTGGTCCACCAACAACGCTGCCAACCTGATTCCCGCGGCCCTTACTTTCGTCAATGCAGGTGCTCCTCGACTGTCTTATCCACTGGCTCTGGTGCTGGCCGGCATTATTGGCACGGCAGTTATGCCATGGCTGATTCTCGACAATCTATTCACCTTTCTGAGTTATTACGGTGCAGTACTGTCGGCGGTGGGGGGCATCATGGTTGCAGACTACTATCTACTGAGAAAACGCCGTCTCAATGTACCCGCCCTGTTCGATAGCGAAGGGCAGTTTCGCTTCGCCAACGGCTACAACCCAGCCGGACTCATCGCTTGGTTGGCAGGGGGTGCAATGGCGCTCATCTTCCTTGAATACGCTTATGCTGTCGGTTTCATAACTGCTCTGATCGTCTACCTGATACTGATGAAAACCTGGATTATGCCTCGGTATCCTCAAGCCGAGATCGATACCCGTGACGGAGACAGCTACCTGGCGACCAGCGTCGGCCTTAGCTGGGTCTACACCAAGAACGGTCGTTTTGACCGCCTGACTAACGATCAGATACCAGCTTCCGCACTCAAACGAGAAGATCGCTAACCCCCGGAGAATGCGCTCAATGACCATCTTTCCTGACACTGCGCTGGAACTAGGCCAAGCCATCGCACAAGGCGAGTTGAACCCAGTCGACATCACCGAGCATTGTCTTGGCCTGGCCCAGCATAGCGACAGTGTCTTTATTTCACTGACCGAAGAGCGGGCCCTGAGAGAAGCACGGGCATCCGCTGCCCGCCAGCAGTCGGGAGCCCGACATGGCCCTCTTGATGGGGTTCCGATTGCGTGGAAAGACCTGTTCGATATCACGGGAACCTGCACGACGGCTGGAAGCCGTGTACTGAGTGCCAGCCCGGCCCAGCAGGATGCCAACGCCGTGCGCCATTTGAGTGGCGCGGGCATGGTATGTATCGGCAAGACCAACCTGACCGAACTGGCTTATTCTGGCCTGGGTCTCAACCCCCACTATGGTACGCCACACTGCACCCCCGGCGATGGGCCGACGCGAGCACCTGGAGGTTCCAGTTCGGGTTCCGCCATCGCGGTGGCCCAACGCATCGTACCTGCGGCCATCGGCACCGATACCGCCGGATCACTGCGTGTTCCTGCAGCCTTCAATGGACTGTGCGCCTACCGACCCAGCCAGCAGCGCCACGACCGTATAGGCACTACACCTCTGGCGCGTAGCCTCGATACTATCGGCGTCATTGCCCGCACCCTCGATGATTGCGTAGCGATTGACGATGCCATGCGCGGTCATGCCACCCGCCAGCGAACGCCTTCACAGCCGAATACCAGCCTGCTGATAGTAGACACCGCCATCCTCGAGGATCAAAGACTTGAGCCCAGTGTACGCGACCACTTGCTACACCGTGCCAAGCAACTCCGAGAGGCAGGGTTCATGGTTGTCGAGCGTCCATTGCAGAGCATTGCCGATACTCTCGACGATATTCATCGTATCGGATGGCTGGGTGCCGCCGAAGCGTACACCGAGTATCGCGCGCTACTGGAAAGCAACGCCGCTCATGAGATGGATCCGCGTGTTCGCCAGCGCTTGTTGAATACGTGCCAGATGCCCCCCGATGCCGTAGTCACCCTGTACCGGCGACGTCAGGAATTGATCGAACAACTGAGCAAAGAGCTCGGCGGCGCGGTTCTGTTGACACCTACAGTGGCACATATTGCTCCTGAACTGGCACCCCTGGAGCAGGATGCAGAACTCTTTGCCGAAGTTAACCTGGCCACCCTGCGCCTGAGCATGGTGGCCAGCCTGCTGGACTGTCCGGCAGTGGCTCTGCCCTGCGGGCGCCACAACCAGCAGCACACCAGCATGCAACTGAGTGCTTCCCGCGGCCAGGATGAAGCGCTGCTGCGCACCGCTCTGGCCGTGGATCAATGCCTGACCGCATTTCCGACACCCACAACGAGCTAACACCAAACCGCGGGAGGTTATCCATCATGTGCGGACTCTGCGGCACACTTGGAGAAGACAGCCACTGGATTACGGGCATCGAAGATCCCGAACAGGCCCATTACGCTCGGCGACATGCTCGTGCCTATCGGGCAAGACTGATCAATGCCGTACTCGCTCCACGACGGCTGTCCGTCACTGATTTCCAGTCCACCAGTTTCGTACTGGGTAGCGCCACCGGCAAACAGGAAATTGTTCAGGACCTGGGCGGCATATGGCGTCAGGCGGAAGCGATGAGTGGCCATGCGCTGGATCCATTATCAGCCCAGTTCCTCGATGAGCTGGAGCATTACCATGGGAAACGTGACAACGATGGCTGACCTCCACCAACGGCTGCCAGTGCATGTCATTTCGGGTTTCCTCGGCAGCGGCAAGACCACGCTACTGAAATCGATCCTCTCCAACGAAGACTTTGGCGACAGTGCGGTACTGATCAATGAATTCGGCGAAGTTGGCCTTGATGACCGCCTAGTGAGAGAAGTTGCAGAGGATGCGGTACTGCTGAAGAGCGGCTGTGTGTGCTGCAGCATTCGCGGCGAGCTTTCCGATGCCTTGCAGCGCCTGCTCACTCAACGTGAGGAACAGCAGGTCCCGCCATTCAAACGCATCGTGCTGGAAACCACCGGCCTCGCTGATCCCGGTCCTATTACCTCGACCATCACAGCAGACCCAGTATTGCGCCACCATCTCAGTACCGGAATCGCGGTGACTGTCGTCGATGCCATCAACGCCCGAGCCAGCTACCAGCACCATCCTGTCTGGGCCAGCCAGGTCGCTGCCGCAGATCGACTGATCATCAGCAAGACCTCTTTGAGCTCAGCGATAGATCTCGACGAACTGCGACAACGCCTGGCTGCTATCAACCCTTCTGCCCAGTGCCTGGATGCCGATAGCCTGGGGGCAAACACCGATTCCCTGTTCAACGACAATATCCCCCCATCCCATTTCAGCCCCAGCCAGGCACGCCAGTGGCTGGGGCCATGGCAACTTGGTACCAGCCAGCGCCATCTGCAGCAGCTTGCCGACATCAAGACCTTCCGCCTCCGCCTGGAGGGAGATGTGGACTGGACCTGCTTTGGCCTATGGCTGTCGATGCTGCTCAATCGTCATGGTACCCATCTATTACGTGTCAAAGGCTTACTCCACGTTCAGGGTTCCCCTTACCCGGTTGTGCTGCACGGTGTGCAACACACGATCCATCCTCCTGAACACCTGACTACCTGGCCTCCCGGTGATCGGCGCTCGGAGCTGGTCTTCATCACTCGTGGTATCACGGGAGAGGCCGTGGCAAACTCGCTGAAAATCTTCATGGAACAATTGAGCGACCACTCCGCCCCCAGGATCCTTCATGCCTGATGCGTCTTCCAATACCGCAACCAGCGGGCCCTACGTCCAGCGTAGCAAGGTCACGCTGCGTGTCCTCGGTACCTCGGTCACTCTACTGGAGAACATTCGCCAACAAGCCCGCAGCGATCTCGGTATTGATATCACCTTTGAAGTCCAGGATGGCGTCGCCGCGCAGCGGCTCGGCGTTCTGGCACCACACAGCTTCGATATCTATGACCAGTGGTTTCACAATGTCGACTTCGTATGGCCGGCCAACGCCATCCAGCCGATTCAGCTGGAGCGTATCCATTACTGGGATGCGATCAATGAACTGCCCAAGACAGGGCGCCTGACGCCACACTCTCCACTAGGCGCAGGCAGCAACCCTGTGGATCGGCTTTATGTACAACCCGGTGGCAGCTGTGGTTCACGCCCTAGCGAGCAAATTACCATGCTGCCAGTTAGTCACAATGTGGACAGTTTTGGTTATCGTCTCGATATGTTGCCCGAAGGGCTCAGTGCTGATCAGGAGAGTTGGAGCTGGCTACTCGATGAACGCTGGCAAGGGCTGGTTAGCCTGCAGAATGACAGCGCTATAGGCGCCATTGATGCGGCTCTTGCCGCTCAGGCCTCCGGGCTCATCCAGTTCGAAGACATCGGTAACCTAAGTGTGAAAGAGATTGATGCCCTGATTGACTGTCTGATCAACTTCAAGCAACGCCGTCATTTTCGTACGTTCTGGAGCAATCAAGGCCAATCTGCCACCGACATGGCACGCGGCAAGGTTGGCATTGAAAGCCTTTGGTCACCTGCCATAAACGATCTCAAGCAGCGCCATATCGAGGTTCGTCTCGCCTCACCTCAGGAAGGCTATCGTGCCTGGTATGGCGGTATGTCTATCTCTCGCGAGGTCAGAGGCCGCACTCTGGATGCCGCATACGAATACATGAACTGGTGGCTATCAGGCTGGCCCGGGGCCGTCATGGCCAGACAAGGGTATTACATCTCCACGTCATCACTGACCCGACCACACCTGTCCACTGCCGAATGGGACTACTGGTACGCCGGCAAACCTGCCATCGAAGACCTCTGCGGCCCAATGAGTAACGATGTCATGATACAACGTGGCGAGGTACGCGACGGTGGCGACTACTTTTCTCGCATGAGCAAGATCGCGGTCTGGAATACTGTCATGGACGAACACAATTATCTGGTACGGCGCTGGAACGACTTCATGTCGGCATGACGCCTCTGTCGATACAAACTTCGAATCACAGGCCCAGGCCACCAGCATCATCACTCATTCGGACTATGGTCTACCGCCCATGGTCACTGGAAGGGCGGCGCATCGAGCACATCGATCTCAGCGACCCGATTCCGACCATGGACGTGGGCCTGGCCTGGGATGCTGGACGAGGTCTAACGCCCACGGCGCAGGCGTTTCATGATGCACTGATCGAGATGATGGCAGGATAGTCGAGCCACGAGCTGCTCGAAGCTCGAAGCTCGAAGCTCGAAGCTCGAAGCTCGAAGCTCGTTAATCATCAATGGGAATGATGGCGATGATATGGTCTTCGTAGTGCTCTTCCCGCACACCATCCTGGGGGACGGCGAAGGAACGCACACTGATGCCCTTGCGATGCACGCGCTCACGGTCACCGCTGATCAGATGGTGCCAACCCGCCAGCTTGCGCCCTTCCGCCAAACGGCGATAGGCACAGGAATGAGGCAGCCACTTGAACTGCCCGACAAGCGCTGGAGTCAACTGGGTACAATCCGGCACCTTGCTGAAACGGTTGGGATAGTCGCTGCAACGGCAACTGCCGATGTCGAGCAATGTACAAGCCAGATTGAGAATGGCCAGGTCGCCACTATCCTCATCCTGAAACTTCAGCAGGCAGCATTGGCCGCAGCCATCGCACAGCGCCTCCCACTCCTCCTGGGTCAACTCATCGAGCGCATAGCGCTCCCAGAATCTATCTCTCAAGGTCATCTCTCAAGACCGTCTCACGCGGTCATCTCTCATTGGCACGGTGCTTCCTGTGGCGACGAGTCTCGAGCGACGAGCACCGAGTTCTGCGGTGCAACTGTGTCGCTCGTAGCTCGTAGCTCGTAGCTCGTAGCTCGTAGCTCGTAGCTCGTTTCAGTATCTTGCTTCTGTCGGTGTGCGATACAGGTCGAGCATGTAGTCTTCCCTGGCGGGAGGCATCTGCAGGTAGAAGCCCTGTTCGGCAATGGCCTCCATCACTGCAGCTCCACTGGTTCGCGCCAGCGTCTTGTCAGCCGTCAGAATCATGGTCATCGCAGGAATGGCCTTGCCAAAATGTTCCAGCAGTGCAGCGGGAACATCCTGGAGGCCTCGGCGCTTGTCCACGTAGAGATACATCTCTTCCTTGCGTGAGCTCTTGTAGATCTCACACAGCAGCTTGTCTTTCATCGTTACCTTGGCCATTCAAAGCCCACTTGCACCATTGTGCCGTTTAAAGAACCATTGATTCATGCTGTACAAGCAAACCATTTGTACAAGCGAGCCATTTGTACAAGAGAACATGCTGTACAGGCGAACCTGACAACAACGTCCATCCCGTCTTTCCCGCCTACTACATCACTTGAAGCCGTTAAGCGCTGCATCCAGTTTCTGATTGAGCAATTCGCCACGCCAGCCCTTCAGCAACGGCAGTGGCTCAGCACGCATGTTGGCAGTGACCAGCGCCTCCATCTCGCGGCGGCGAAGCAACACCTCTGCGGCGACACCCAGGCTCTCGGACTCTGCATTGACCACCTGCTTGAGGGCTTTCATGCGCTTCTTGAACGGTGGCAGGCTTGGTGACAGGGAAGCGGTCGGCAGGTCTGCCAGTTCAGTGTGGCGAGCCTGCTTGACCATGGCCAGCAACACATCCCCTTCGCGCTTGATCAGCGTCGGCTTCACTCCTTCCACATCTGCCAGCTCAAAGCGATTTTCCGGCATCCGTTCAGCGATTGCATACAATACCCGATCGTGAACCACCCAGCCCCGGGGCAGGTTCCTCTCACGCGCTTCGCCTTCCCGCCAGATTGTCATCAGACGATAGGCCTCGACTTGCTGAGGTTTAAGACGCCAGAGTTGTCGTTGGCGCAGATACCACTGGCCGTCGCCCTCCTCTGTGCGCTGAGATTGGGCCACCAGCTCAGCGCAGTCGGCCATCACCCACTCGAGGCGCCCAAGACGCGACAAGGCTTCCTGCTGGTGTTGCCATACCTCGAGCAAGAACACCACGTCCATGGCAGCGTAGCTCAGTTGAGCATCACTCAGCGGTCTCTCCAGCCAGTTGGAGCGCGTTTCATCCTTGGGCAAGGTCTGGCCAACCCAGTGCTCGACCAGGCGCTGATAACCGATGGCCGCATCTTCGCCCAGCAGACTCTGCGCAACCTGGGTATCCACCAGAGGGGTTGGCAACACCCCTGCCCAATGCTCGAAGACTTCCAAGTCTTCACTGCTGGCATGAAGCAGCTTGATCGCACTTCCCGTCAGGAGACGACGAAAGGCATCCGTGCAATCCACCGCCAACGGATCAATCAAGTAGGCAGAACCACCACCACAGACCTGGATGAGGGCAGGCACTGGAAAAAAGCTCTTCTCACGGAAGAACTCGGTATCCAGAGCCAGTACGGAAGCATCGTCAAGCGCCTGACAGACAGCGTCCAGTGCGTCAGGAGTATCGATCCATCGAATATCAGGGGAAACAGGCATTCAGGTGTCCAGCTGGATGAAGAACATCACTCACCGAGAAACGGCAAGCGACCGGAGAAGGCGCGACTCAGGGTGCCGCCATCGACGTACTCAAGTTCACCGCCCATGGGAACACCATAGGCCAATCGCGACAGGCGCGCGCCATGACGCTGGATCTGGGCGGCTATGTAGTGGGCAGTGGCTTCACCTTCCACGGTAGGATTGGTGGCCAGCACTACCTCCTGCACCTGCCCCTCTTCCATCAAGGTATCCAGTTGATCCAGACCGATATCCTCGGGGCCGATACCATCAAGCGGCGAAAGGTGACCATGCAGGACAAAGTAACGGCCCTGATAACCACCGGCGTCTTCGATCGCCAGCATGTCTGCCGGTGACTCGACGACACACAGCAGGCTGTCATCACGACGGGGACTTTCACATAGGCCGCATAACGGCTCTTCAGTCAAAGTTCGACAACGCTGACAGTAGCCCACCCGTTCAACCGCTTCTCGCATCACTGCGGCCAGGCGCTCGCCACCTTCCCGGTTACGCTCCAGCAAGTGCATGGCCATGCGCTGAGCGGTCTTGGGGCCCACTCCAGGAAGCACACGCAGTGCTTCCATCAATTGCTCGACAAGAGGAGAAAAGCTCATCCGATTCTCAGTGTCCGATTACAGGGCCCTGGGCGACTTAGGGTGCAGGTGACCAGGATACAGGTCCGGGAAAATATTTTGCCTCAGAAAGGCATCTTGAAACCCGGCGGCAGGTTCAGGCCGGCCGTCGCTTCTTCCATCTTCTCGCGAGAGTTTTGCTCTACCTTGCGCACAGCGTCATTGACCGCTGCAGCCAGCAAGTCTTCGAGCAATTCCTTGTCTTCTTCCATGATGCTGGGGTCGATTTCGACGCGGCTGACATCATGGCGACCGTTCATGGTCACCTTGACCATGCCGGCACCGGCCTCGCCCAGTACTTCAGACTTGGCAATCTCTTCCTGGATGTGCTGCATCTTGGTCTGCATTTCCTGGGCCTGCTTCATCAGGTTGCCCATTCCACCCTTGAACATGGTGCTGTCCTCTTTCCGATGGGGTCTAACGACCGGCCCATGCCAGCCGTTGTGTATTCATTTCAGACAATGCTGTTGTGAAATAATG
Source organism: Halomonas binhaiensis (assembly GCF_008329985.2). Lineage (NCBI taxonomy): Bacteria > Pseudomonadati > Pseudomonadota > Gammaproteobacteria > Oceanospirillales > Halomonadaceae > Halomonas > Halomonas binhaiensis. The sequence continues at coordinate 1,557,474 of NZ_CP038437.2, read as the reverse complement.
CTATCTCAGCGCCCGTTTTCCGGTTCCAGGGGCTTTACCGTGGATTCCACCAGACGGGCACCAAAGGTCTGCTGCATTTGCTGGATATGGGGGTCTCGCTTCAAGGACTCAACCGCCTGTGCATGACGTTCTGCAGCAAGACGTTCGGCCATCTGGCGCGGCGTTTCCACGTCGCCGGGAAGCTCACAAACTTCTATGTCCAGACGCCGCGGATAACCTGCTGCTTCCAGTGCATCGCGAATTCGCGTGATGTGGACTTCTGCATTCATCGCCGCCTGCGATGGATCCAGCAACATTTGTACGCTTTGGCCATCATCTTCGCCTACCACACAGTGAGCCGCCAGGTTACGCGTCAGCCCGGAAAGCCCTAATGTGTCAAAGGAAGCCAGCCATACGGCATGGTTCAAGCGGCCTTCGATCCCATTCTCCACGCCAGCCCTTGCTTCGGAAGCGCTTCTGTCATCTATGACTGGAGTGGTATCCGCCACCGTGGAGGTATCGCTAACCGTGTCCACGGGGGCACTGGATTCGGTAACAGACTCAACAACAGGCTCAACGTCAGCAGCGGCCGGCGCGGCAGTGACGTCACTCGACGCAGCGGGATTCAAGTCCGGTGTATTCGGGACGTCTGGCGAAGCAACATTTGCCGAACCAACCGCCGCCACACCCTCAGGCTCCTGCGCGTTGTCCAGCGCCGCTTCTTCCCAGGGAGGAGGCTCTGCAGGGGCTGGCTCATCCGGGCCTGGTTCACCGGAGACAGGTTCCGCGAGCCCTGGTGACGACTGCGACATGGGCGATGGCTCATGCGGCAGTGTCTGGGATGTAGCTGCAACGGTATTTTCTGCGCTGGATGCCTCGGTCTCGCACATCTCAGCGCCTGGACTAGGGTCCTCCGCAGCGCCGCCCTCCCAGGGCGGAGGTTCGCTACGCGTTGCGGCTTCTGGCTGCGGTTCGGGCGCAGAGTCTTCAACGGCTGTTCCGGTAGAACCTTCAACGGCTGTTCCGGTAGCGCCTTCAACTGCTGTTCCGGTAGCGCCTTCAACTGCTGTTCCGGCAGAAGACTGTTCGACACTACCCTGCTGCTCAGGTGCTGCGCGCAGTGGCAGAGGTGTTCGTGCAGGCTTGGGAACACCCTGTGGGCGAAACGCCAACATCCGCAACAAGGTCATTTCCAATGCGGTGCGCAGATCTGGAGCATGCGCCATGTCTGCTCGTCCCTGGACACCAATCTGGTAATACAGCTGAATGTCTTCGGCAGTGAAACGAGCGGACAAGGCAAGCAATGTTTCCCTGTCACCATGACCGTTATCCAGGGCCTGGGGTACCATCTGGCCAATCGCCAGGCGATGCAGTATCGCTGTGAGGTCATCCAGGACGGCAGCGAAGTCCGGGCCCTGTTCCGCCAGCTTGGCGACTTCCTGCAACACTCGGGCGGCATCCACATCGGACAGAGCCTCCACCAGCGCCAGTACATGCCGATGATCCAGGGTGCCCAGCATGGCCGCCACATCCGCATGACGCACTTCACCCTGACCAAAGGCGATGGCCTGGTCAGTCAAGCTCATTGCATCGCGCATGGAACCTGCTGCTGCCTTGCCCAGCAACCACAAGGCCGATTCCTCGAACGGCACATTCTCCGCCTCCAGCACCTTGGACAAGTGTCCAACGATGCGCTCGGGTGGCATATGCTTGAGTGTAAACTGCAGACAACGCGACAGCACCGTTGCCGGCAGCTTCTGAGGATCGGTGGTTGCCAGCAGGAACTTTACATGAGGAGGCGGCTCTTCCAATGTCTTCAACAGAGCGTTGAAACTACTGGTGGAGAGCATGTGCACCTCATCGATGAGGTACACCTTGTAGCGACCCTGGGTCGGCGCGTACTGGACATTGTCGAGCAGTTCACGGGTATCTTCGACCTTGGTACGAGATGCCGCATCGACTTCGATCAGGTCGACGAAGCGGCCCTGATCAATGGATACGCAAGCATCACAGGTACCACAAGGGTTCGAGGTAATGCCCTCATCCCCATGGCCTCCCGCAGTGCAGTTCAGGCACTTGGCCAGAATCCGCGCCAGCGTGGTCTTGCCTACTCCCCGGGTTCCAGTGAACAGGTAAGCATGGTGCAGACGTCCCTGGTCCAGAGCATTGACCAGGGCACGTTGAACATGCTCTTGCCCAACCAGCTCATGGAAGGTGCGCGGCCGCCACTTGCGGGCCAGGACCTGATAACTCATGGAACGAATTTTCCTTACTGCTGGAGTGGGGACGGTTGACCTGTCAGCACCGTCTCATCGAATGAATCCCGTTCGCCACAATAACGCCACACATTAACACTACACAGGCATACTGCGACATTAGCGCGGCCTTAACACTACTTAGCACTACGGCACAATGCGCCGGTGCTTAGCGATGATCGGTGCTGGAGTCTTGGGGTAACATTCTACCGGGCAGCGCCAATAGCGCAAAGCCAAGTCGCCAGAGCATCAATCGGCGCTTTTGCCAAGCTTCCATCTTTTATCACCGAATACGCTTGATTGGATGTTCTTCTATGCCTGCACCCTCTTCTCCCGCACCCTCTCATCATGGCCAGCATCATCGCAGAATCCTGCTCAAGGCCCTGTTTTCTCTCGTGCTGCTGATGCTCGTCGCTATCTCCTGGTGGGACGCTGTCGACCATACGGCTCAACGCCATGTAGAAAGTGCCACCACTCAGGCTCTGGTCGCCTATGCCGCTGCTCGAGGGCTAAACGCGGGAATTTCCGTACTGCAGTCATCCGAGGTTGGCCTCTCCCTCGGCGCCGGCGTCTCGACAAGACCTTTCGAGATACTCGATCCGTTCAATGATCTGGTGGAGCAATATGCCGACATCATGATGCTGGCCATCGGTTCCCTCGTCGGTCAGAACCTGCTCCTCGAGATTTCCGCAACGCCCTTCTTCAAGGCCACCTTGAGCATCACTGCCTTGCTGCTGCTCGCCAGCGTATGGCTGCATCCTCGCAGCGCACGCTGGTGCTGGAAACTTTTTGTGCTGGTCTGCCTGCCTCGCTTTCTGGTGCTGATTACCCTGCTGCTCAACACTCTAGTGTCACAGGCCTTTCTGGATGAGCCCACCGAACGCAACATGGCCCAGGTCAATATCCTGGCCGAAGAAGTCCAGACGAGTGCAGCAGCGCCCTCCGCCGATCACCTCACTGCCAAGGAGCGAGAACGCCTGGAGGACGAGATAACCCAATTGACAACCCAGCGCCGGGAAGTACGCGATGACCTGGTAGAAGTCAACCAGCGTCTCACCGTGGCCAGAAACCTGGTGACTCAGAGTCGCGCTCGCATTGCCATGATCAAGGCCGACATGAGCCTTTCAGACCTTCTTAATCCGTTCCATACGGAACCCCGGCTGGAAGAGCTCGAGGCACGCCTCGCCCGGCAAAGCGAAGACCTGGAGACAGCAACGGAAGAGCACCAGGCACAGCTGGCGGAACTGGCCCGCCTCGACAAGCAACGCGAAAGTGTTCGACGCCACCTTGCAGGTGAGGATCAAGGCTTTATTGACCGCCTAGGTGACAAGCTGTCGACACTGTCCAGTACCATCGACACCGAGGCCATCCAGGCACGGATAGAGTCAGGTACCAGCGCCGTCCTGCACCTGATGGCACTCTTCGTGTTTCAGACCCTGATCTTTCCGCTGGGCATTCTGTGGCTGACCATCAAGCTGTTCCGGGTACTCTTCGCTGTTCGCCCGATACCGCTGTTGCCTCAGGATCAGCCCCCTGAACGACTATCAATCAGTTGACTGCCAGCCAGTTGACAGGATTGGACTCCATCAGATGGTGGCGCAGTCATGGCGAGAGGACTCACATGTACCTCTCGCTCATGCCTTGCCATTTCGATGCCGACCGACATCCGCACCGGGCTGAGTTTCATACTCCACGCCATGCTCACGCAGGTAGTCACGAATCATCTGGCGAACCACCTGGGATGGCGTCAGGTCCTGTTCCGCACATAACTGCTCGAAAGCCCGTTTCTTGTGCGGATCGATCAGCAGCGTCAAGCGTGCGGTCTTCTTTTCCATGGCAAAGCTCCAGAAAACATTAACATTAAATGTTAATTGCAAGGCCTTCCTCCCGCAATGCCAATGCCCACCAATAGCCTCATGGCTGTCCTTGAGAACCCCTACACCACCTATTGCATAGGCATTTGTTTGTAGACAATGAGAACCACATGTTAATGTTATTAACATGCTTGTGATCTAACCGGGCCAGCGCCATACGTTGCGACTGCGAGCAGTTTGGTCACTACCCCACCACCTTCACTGGGGATTTCGATCATGTCGTCACAGCAACGCAGATCATCACATCGCTTGCTCCGAAGTATCCCCGGCATCGGCACCGCCCTGCGGACAACTCTGCAAGATGGATATGGTGCGAAGGATCTGCGCAGGGATGTCATGGCAGGGCTGACCGTTGGCACCGTCGCCGTACCACTGTCCATGGCTCTGGCGATTGCTACCGGCGTCCCCCCCCAGCATGGCCTTTATACGGCCATTGTGGCCGGTGCCATCATCGCGCTGACTGGCGGAGCCCGTTTCAACGTCTCCGGCCCCACCGCTGCCTTCGTCGTCATCCTGTTTCCGATCGTGGCCAACCACGGTCTGGGTGGGCTCTTGATCGCCAGCATGATGGCAGGGTTGATCCTTGTTGCTCTGGGGTTCGCGCGTATGGGGCGTCTGATCGAATTTGTTCCCTATCCCGTCATCCTGGGATTCACTTCTGGCATCGCAGTGGTCATCGCCACCATGCAGATTCCCGACTTCTTTGGAATCCATGTCGCTCAGGGCGAGAACTTCATTGCCAACCTTGCAGACACTCTTCACGCGTTGCCCAGTCTCAATCCCTATGAATCAAGCATCGGTATCCTCTCCTTGGCAGCCATGCTGGTCTGGCCAAAATTGAGGATTCCCATTCCGGCTCCGCTGATTGGCCTCTTCATCGGCAGCGTCGCAGCCTGGATGGTCAACCACTGGCTGGGTGGATCGAACCCCATGGTGGAAACCATCGCATCACGGTTCACCTGGACAGCAGAGGATGGCACCACTGGGCATGGCATTCCTCCCATTGCCCCGAGCTTCGAACTTCCTTGGCAACTGCCAGGCGCAGACAACTCCCTACTGACAGTGAACTTCGAGCTGGTTCACCAACTGCTCGGTCCTGCCGTGGCCATCGCGATGCTGGGGGCTATTGAGTCATTGCTCTGCGCTGTTGTTGCCGACGGCCTGACCAAGACCAGGCACGACCCCAATGCTGAACTGATCGGCCAGGGGTTGGGCAATCTCATCGCACCACTGTTCGGTGGCATTACCGCCACGGCCGCCCTTGCACGTACAGCGACCAACATCCGCAGTGGAGCCCACTCACCGGTTGCCGCCACGATTCACTCACTGGTGGTATTACTCGCGGTCATCGCCCTTGCCAAAGTACTCGGCATGGTACCCATGGCGTCTCTGGCAGCCCTGTTGTTCATCATCGCCTGGAACATGAGCGAGGTGCGCCACTTCATGCACACCTTGCGCTCAGCGCCTCCGGGGGATGTCGCCATACTGGTGACCTGCTTCGGACTGACCGTATTGTTTGACATGGTGTTGGCCGTAGCCGTTGGCATTGGCCTGGCTGCCGCCCTGTTCATCCACCGCATGGCTCTGGTGACACAATCGATCCGCGTGGAAACTGACGACGACCCCAGCATCGCGCCATTACCCGACAGCATCGCTGTTTATGACATCAATGGCCCATTGTTCTTTGCCGTGGCCGAAAAAGCATTGGTATCGCTACGCGTGGTCGACCCCAAGATAAGCACTGTCATCGTCGACATGCACGACGTGCCGAGCATCGATGGCACCGCCATCGTTGCCTTCAAGTCGCTGATCGATGAAATGCATCATGCTGGCGTCGGGCTCATCCTTACCGGTCTGCCGTCCAGAATGATCGTCAAGCTGCGCCGTGCGGGCATTCGCAAGACAGCAGGTCGGCTAAGCTATGCCAGAAGTGGAAAACGCGCCCGAGCCATTGCGCTGCAATGGCAACGAGCACGTAACAAGGTTGCAGCACTGGAATGAAGTTACAGCACCAGAATGAAGCTGCAGCGCCGGAACGAGGCTCCAGATGGAGACTTATTCCGGCGCTGCTGTCAGGTTTGATGTCACTCTGCTGGCGTTACCAAAGGCACCTCATGGCCTTGATCGGTGGAGCCCATGGACCCTTGCCTGCATATCAGCCGGCTTGCAGCTGATTTTCCAGCTCCTTGCGCACGCTCTCATCCAACCCCAACGCTTGACCCAGCTCATTCAGCCAGGCTCGCTCCATGGCGTTTTCATCGCTGACCACGGCGTAGCTGATCAGGTACATTTCACGAGCGGCCTGAGGAGAGTCCGCCTGACTGGCCAGCGCCTGGGCATCCAGCGGTGCCTCGAGCTGACGCTGCACCCAGGCATTCAGCTCGTCATCAGCCCCCAGTTGCCCCATTTGCTCCGTGATCAGTTGCCGCTCCTGGGCATCGATATGGCCATCGGCGCGGGCCGCCATGATCACAGCCTGCAATACACTGAGACTGCGCTGCTCCTGGGCCGACCCTTCCAGATTTTCGAGTGGCTGCCCTTCGCTGGACGGAGGCTGGGAAGTTGCAGCAGCCCCCTGAGAACGCTGCCATGCCTTGAAGGCCATCATGCCAAGGCCAGCCAAGGCAGCGTACTTCACCGTCTTGCCGCCGCCCTTGCCCAGCAACATGCCAAGCGCACCGCCTCCCAGCAGGCTCTTCATGTCCATCCCACTGCCCATGCCTGCTCCGCGACTACTGCCACCACGTTTGGCACCACCCAGTGAGGACGCCACGCTACCGATCAGCCCCCCGACATCAAAACCACCTGAAGATCCACCAGAGCGGGACGACGTTTTGCCGCCTCCCTTGGCCTGATTCAGCAACTGATCCAACAGGAACTTGGCATTCATAGTTGCAGCCTCGTTATAGAAAGAGTGAGAAAGTATAGATCCTACCCGTCCAACGAACGCCTAGATACACCCTACTAGATACACGGAGCCGCCCAACAACCGAAAGAGCATAATAAATATGACAAGAGCCAACTGCCTGAATATGCTCAACTAAGCTCTTCCACTCCCCAGAGTCTCTCGCTTATAGACAGCCCTCGCATATCAAGCTAATCCTCTACGATAATCAATCTACTGGCGCTTTACGCTTATCCACCTAACTTTTACCTACACTGTTTTTCTGTGCACCTGCATCAAGGAAATCTTTCCAGGGGGACAGAGCCGGCAAAGATCGGTGTCTCCTGACATGCATGTCAATGAGGAGAATTGCAGATGATCACCCTAACCATCAACGGGCAGAAGCATGAGCTCGATGTACCTGAGCAAATGCCGCTGCTGTGGGCACTGCGGGATGTCGTCAAGCTCACCGGAACCAAATTTGGCTGTGGCATAGCACAATGTGGCGCCTGCACGGTGCACCTGGATGGAAAGCCAACACGCTCCTGCATCACTCCGATCTCCACCGCCGCCAAACACGAGATCACCACGATTGAAGCCATTGCCGACGATGAAACCGGCAGCCGTGTCCAGCAAGCCTGGTTGGATCTTGGCGTTGCCCAGTGCGGCTATTGCCAAGGAGGGCAGATCATGAGCGCCACGGCCCTGCTCAAGGAAACCCCTGCCCCAAGCGATGAGGAAATCATCTCGGCCATGAACGGCAACCTGTGTCGCTGCGGTACCTATCAGCGCATCCACCAGGCCATTCAGCAGGTTGCGGGAAATGCACCTGAAGCCACCAAGGAGGAGCAGTCATGAGCAGGGATGTCACCATGAACCAAGCCGTAAACAAGCCACGCGATTCCCTGCTGCTGGCCAATGTCAGCCGCCGCCAGATTCTCAAGGGCATGGCAGCAAGCGGGGCTCTGGTCATTGCCGCACGCTGGAACCTGGCCTGGGCCGAAGATCAGGAATCCCCGAAGTATGGCGCGGATGGCATGCCGCATGGTTGGGTCGATGATCCCAATGTGTTCATCCATATCGACACCGATGGCAATGTCACGGTCGTCAACCATCGCTCTGAAATGGGTCAGGGCATTCGCACCAGCCTGGTGATGGTGGTTGCCGATGAACTGGGGGCAGATTGGCAAAAAGTGCATGTCGAGCAGGCCCCAGGCAATGAAGAACGCTACGGCAACCAGGACACCGATGGCTCGCGTAGCATGCGCCACTGGTTCGATCCTATGCGGCGTGCCGCTGCCGCGGCCAGGACCATGCTGGAACAGGCCGCTGCAGCTCAGTGGAAAGTCGATGCCAAGGAGTGCCAGGCGGGAGTTCACTCAGTCAAGCATTCTCCCAGCGGTCGTGAGCTGGGCTTTGGCGAACTTGCCGAAGCCGCCAGCCAGTTGCCGGTCCCCGAACGCGACAGCCTGGTGCTCAAACCGCGAGATCAGTGGCGCTATATCGGCCGGGACAACGAAACGGGCCCGGATGTCTCGAAACGCCCCTTTGCCATCGACGGGGCAGATATCGTCGCCGGCAAAGCCACCTATGGGGCAGACGTGTTGCTGGATGACATGCTCTACGCGGTGGTGGCACATCCGCCGGTGTACGGTGCCAAGCTTGCCAGCGTCGACGACAGTGCCGCCCTGGAAGTCCCTGGCGTGGTCAAGGTGGTGAAGATCGAAGGGACACCTCAGCCTTCCGCCTTCCACCCACTGGGGGGCGTGGCAGTAGTGGCCGAAAATACCTGGGCGGCAATGGAAGGCCGCCGTGCACTGAAGATCGAATGGGATAATGACTCCGCTGGCGACAATGCCAATTACAACTCCGATGACTTTCGTGAACAACTTGAGAAAGCCATACAGTCCCCTGGCGAAGTGATCCGCAATAGCGGGGACATTGACGCGGCTCTGAATGATGCCGAGACGCTGCTGGACGCCACCTATTACATGCCTCACCTGACCCAGGCGCCCATGGAGCCTCCCGTCGCCCAGGTGGTATTCAAGGACGGCAAGGCCGAAGCCTGGGCTCCCGTTCAGGCCCCACAAGCCACTCGCGATGGCGTGGCAGAGTTGCTGGGTATCGATGCCCAGGATGTCACCATCAACGTCACGCTGCTTGGCGGGGGCTTCGGCCGCAAATCAAAGCCGGATTATGTGTTTGAGGCTGCCACACTGGCCAAGCAACTGGATGGTCGACCTGTTCGTGTGCAATGGTCGCGGGAAGACGATGTCCAGCATTCCTTTTACCACGCAGTGTCCGCGGATCGGCTGGAAGCGGGTCTTGACGCCGATGGTAACGCGCTAGGATGGCGGCACCGCACCGCGGCACCGACGATCAGTTCACTGTTCGAGCAAGATCCCAAGCACTTGAGTGCTTCCGAACTGGGCATGGGTTTCAACACGATGCCTTTCGATATCCCCAATGTACGCCTGGAAAATCCGGCGGCCCCCGCCCACTTGCGTATTGGCTGGTTCCGGTCGGTATACAACCTGCCCCATGCTTTTGCCATCCAGAGCTTCGTTGCCGAAATGGCACAAGCGGCTAATCGCGACCATCGTGACTACCTGCTTGAACTGCTCGGCCCCGATCGCCAGATCAATCCGCGTGACGTGGACGATAGTTGGAACTATGGCGAAGACCCTAACCGCTATCCCATCGATGTTGCGCGCCTGCGTGCTGTGGTCGAAAAAGCCACGGAAGCTGCCGAATGGGAACGTGAGCGCCCGGAAGGACGCGGGCTGGGGCTGGCGGTGCATCATAGCTTCGTGTCCTATGCCGCCGTGGTATTCGATGTCGAGGTGGATGATGCAGGCGAACTGACGATTCACAGTGCTGACATCGCCTTTGACTGCGGCCCGCAGATCAACCCTGAACGTATCCGTTCGCAGATGGAAGGCGCCTGCGTCATGGGCATTGGTATCGCGTTGCACAGCGAGATTACCGCCAAGAATGGCGCCATAGAGCAGACCAACTTCCACCAGTATCTGATTCCACGCATGAATCACACACCCAAGATCACGCGTGTGCATTTGATTGGTGATGTGCCGGATACCCCGCTAGGTGGGGTTGGCGAACCCGGCTTGCCACCGGTGGCTCCTGCACTGTGCAACGCCATCCATGCCGCCTGCGGCAAACGTATTCGCCGCTTGCCTATCGGAAATCAATTGAAGGCCTGACAATGAAGCACCTGGATTTGCAGGTCATTGAGCAGGCATTGGCCTGGGCTCGCGAAGGAGAGACTCTGTGGCTATGCACAGTGCTTTCCACCTTCGGCTCGTCGCCGCGCGAGCCCGGTTCCTGGTTGGTGGCAAGAAGCGACGGAAAGCATGTCGGATCGCTTTCCGGCGGCTGTGTGGAAGAGGATTTCCTGGCCAGGGTCCAGCAGGGAGAGTTCGACCAGCCGGTCACGCTGGTGCGTTACGGAGAAAACCAGGCCATACAAACCCAGCACCCCAGCATCACCCTGCCCTGTGGCGGTATCCTCGAGGTGCTGGTTGAGCGCCTGATCCCGGATACCCCCACTCTGGTGCACCTGGAAGTTCTTCACGCCACTCTGCTCGGCCAACGCTGCCTGACACGCTGTGTCGACAGCACCAACGGCAGCTTTCGCTTCCTGTCGGACAATGGCATGGGACCACGCGTGGAGCACGACACCACACGCCATCTGATTCAGATGCGCATAGGCCCTTCTGCCAGGCTGATCATCGCGGGCATTTCTCCGGTTTCGGTGGTCTGCGCGGAGTTCGCCAAGACACTCGGTTTCGAGGTCATCGTCTGCGATCCACGAGATGAAGCTCGGGATAGCTTTCATGTCTCCGAGGTCGAGGTACAGGCCGTATTGCCTTCCCTGTTCATCAGTTCCGGTGGCTGTCACGCGTCAACCGCGGTGGTCGCACTCAGCCATGACCCTCGCATCGATGACCTGGCCATGATCGAAGCCGTACGTACTCCGGCTTTCTATATCGGCGTGATGGGCTCCCTGAAGACTTCTCAATCCCGCAGGGAGCGCTTGCTACGCTCAGGGGGGCTGAGCGAAGACGATATTGCGCGCCTGCACATGCCCATTGGTCTGGACCTGGGCAGCAAGACCCCTGCCGAAATCGCCCTGTCCGTGATGGCGGATATTGTACGAGTTCAACGAGACAAGCCCCGTGACCAACTGTGAGCGAATACTCCCCGACACAGCGATCGCCATTGTTCTCGCAGCAGGCTTCTCGCGGCGTTTTGGTCCAGAGGACAAGCGTATCAGCCAATTGGCCAATGGACAGGCGTTGCTCGCTGCTTCAGTGGCCAGGGCTTGCGAAGCCTTCGAGCAGGTGTTCGTGGTTCTGCGCGAAGAAGACAACCCGGCTGTCCTGGGAATACCTGAGAGCGTTGCCGTCCTGCGTGCTCCTCGAGCCCTGCTTGGACTGGGGGCCAGCCTGGGTGATGCCATCGCGGCTATCCGGTGTGATCCGTCCATGGCCAAGGTGAATGCTGCCGCCATCCTGCTCGGCGATATGCCGGATATTGCCAGCAGTACCTTGAAGGCACTGTGCCGTCAGTCAGCACCAGACTACATCATTCGCCCAGTCTTCCTGTCCAGCCACAGCATGCTACCGGGACACCCTGTCCTTTTCGGTCGGGATTTCTTCAACGAACTGGAACGACTGGATGGAGACGAGGGGGGAAAGGAAATCATCCAACGCCACCGGGATGCCTGTCGGCAAATCCACGTTGCCGATCCTGGCGTATGTCGTGATATCGACACACCGCAAGCGCTGGAACGTTGGAGAGCAATGGATCGCCACAAGATGACTGGCAACCACGACCTATGATCATGGCCTATAGCGACAGTTCGTCACTAGTTCATCGCTAGTTCATCACTACGGGAGTCATCATCGACCACAAAAGGAGGCAGCCCCGACAGCCACATCCCGGCACACGCATCCACCACTACCGTTGCTCCCTTCCGGGCCTGGCGGGGTTCGCAGTTTCGCGTTGCGGGAGGACCGACGGGGCCACCACAGCAAGGCAGTCTCGACATTCATGAATTTCAACTTCCATGAATGAAGGTGCCTGATTGAAGGCGCTTGGAAAATCAGCACGTTGTGCTATCTCTCCAAGACGGCAGGCACTATACCAACGCCGCACCGCGACCACAACCCTGAAGTGGGGAAAGTGTACGCATTGGCTGCCGTTTCACTCCTTGGCGACATCGCGCTGGGCCTTGTGCTGTATCCAGCGGGCCAGCATGGGAGCTGCGAACATCAGCAGGATCATTCTGAGCAGATGGTGAAAGGCCACGAATACCGGATCCAGGTTCAACGCCACGGCGAGAATCGTCATCTCGCCAATGCCCCCTGGCGCCAACGCCAACAGAGCCACATCCCGAGGCACACCAACGAGACGATGAATCAGCTCAGCAAAGACTGCCAGCACCATCAATGCCAATGCAGTGGCTACTGTCGAATCGAGCAACGAGCGAGAAAAAATCGCACCGGATAGACCGCGAAAACGAGCCCCGATGGCACTGCCGGTCACCCACAGCACGATGTTCATGCCGACAGGAGGCAGGCTGAAATGAGCGACATCAGCAACTGAAACCAGCGCAGCAAGGATCAACGGTGCCAGCAATTCCGGTGTCGGCAGACACAGCCTCTTGCCCAGCCAGATTGCCGGCAGTATGCCCAGCAGCAGCCAGGCATCTTCCAGTTCCAGAACTGGCCGAGTCATGCCCGTGGCAGGGTCCTCCAGCATCCAGAACAGAGGCGGCAACAGCAGGATCACCAGAACGATGCGCAGCGATTGAGCAATTGCGATACGGGTGGGTTCACCGCCGCTCTGCTCCCCCATGATGATCATCGCAGTCATGGCACCGGGAGCAGAGGAAAACAACGCGCTGATACCATCAAAGCCTCGACGTCGATACCACCACGCGGCAACCAGCGTGGAGCATGTTATCGCCACCACCAGCAACAGCGCCGACAACCACCACTCCTGCACCTGGTGAGTCAGTTCCGGTGTTACTCTGGCCCCCAGCACCAGCCCCATGACCCCAAGAAAGACACCGCGCAAGCGCTCTGGCACTGCCACATCCACGCCACGGCTGGCCAGCAGCAGGTTGGCCACAAGAGGGCCAAGCATCCATGCCAGCGGCAAGCCAGTCAGGGAAAATACACTACCTCCAACAGCTCCCCCGACAAGGGAACGCCCCAGGGCCAGCCAGCGAGAGCGATCCATTTATCCCCCTGTTGTCATGCCTATCGAAGGAAACACGATGGAAGTGCCGAACCTGCAAGCCTCCATGCCGTGTTGCCATAGTTAACTGACTAATCAATCCAGTATGGCATACTTGTGCCGCCAACTTCTTCGGCACCTTGAGTCAGCCACAGGAATTTCCATGCCACGCCTCGATCAGTTGCTTGTCGGCCAGGGCCTTGCCCGCTCTCGAACTCGTGCTCAACGATTGATTCGCCACGGACGGGTACGCAGGGCCGATGACGGAAAAGTACTGACCCGTCCTGGAGAAAAGTGCCCGGACGATCTGCAACTGGTGGTGGAAGAAGACCCGGAAGAGCGTTATGTATCCCGTGCCGGGCTCAAGCTGGAGGCCGTGATCACGACACTTGGGCTGGAGCTCCAGGAGCTTTGCGTACTCGACGTGGGTCAATCCACCGGGGGATTCAGCGATTGCGCCCTGAGCTTTGGCGCGGCACATGTGATTGGTGTCGAAGTTGGCCATGACCAGCTCGACCCAAGCCTACGCTCAGATCCTCGCATTACCTGCCTGGAAGGGCTCAATGCACGCGCCATGGCCAATGATGCCCGCTTGGTAGAAGCCATCGCTCAACATGGTCCTGTCGCCTTGGCAGTGATGGATGTGTCCTTCATTTCTCAGACATTGATACTGCCGGAAATTGCGGCCCTGCTGCCGTCAGGCAGCAGCCTGGTATCCCTGGTCAAGCCCCAGTTCGAAGTCGGCCCAGGTGCTGTCGACGCCCGTGGAGTGGTGGCTGATCCTCGCCGCTATGCCGAAGTCGAAGCGCGCATTCGTGCCGTTTGCACAGAATGCGGCTTCAATATTCTTCACTGGCAGGATAGTCCGATCCTGGGAGGCGACGGCAACCGCGAGTTTCTGCTCCAGGCCATGCGGCGCTGATCCGGCGCGGCCTGGAGCAGACAGCGCATCAACGCCCGCCGCCATCTCCCCCGCCGTCACCATCGCCAATGCCGACATCACCAGGATCGCCCGTGCGGCCCATCGGCGGCTGCTCCGAGTCACCGGGTCGGGCGGGGCGACTGCCCCAGCTTTCATGGCTGGCATGCTGGATATGTACATCCATCTTCTCGAAGGCAATGCGAATGCCATGTTCAGCAAACAGGTCACCAACGGCACCATTGACCTCATCGGTGGCAGGCAGCCGGTCACCCAAGGCGTTGACATAAATGCGCAGTTCATACTCCATGGCACTGGACGTGTATGCCATGAAGAAGATTTCTGGGGGCGGATCCGACAGTACACGGGAGTTGTCATGGGCCGCCTGCACCAGCAAACGGTGGACCACATGCCTGTCCGCATCATGGCTGACCCGATAGTGCAGCGTTACCCGGGTCACACTGTCCGACAGTGACCAGTTGATCAACTGATCGGTGACGAAGGTCTTGTTGGGAATGATGATTTCCTTGCGATCAAAGTCCGTCACCGTCGTGGCACGAATACGGATACGGCTGACCGTACCGGTGAGATTACCCAGTGTAATGGTGTCCCCGATACGCACCGGCCGTTCAAACAGGATAATCAAGCCGGAAATGAAGTTGGCAAAGATCTCCTGCAAACCAAAACCAAGACCCACACCCAGCGCTGCTACCAACCATTGCAGCTTGGTCCAGGAAACCCCAAGGGTTGCCAGGGCCATCACCGTGCCGGTGCCGACAATGGTGTAGGAAAGCAGCGAAGTAATGGCGTAGGAACTCCCTTGCTTCAGCTCCAGGCGGGACAATACCAATACTTCGAGCAAGCCAGGCAGGTTACGCGCCAGCATCATCGTCAGTCCTGCGATGAACAGCGCTATTACCACATCCGCCACACTGAGGCGATCCTGAAGCGCCTCGGCGCCTTCTCCTGCGGCCCCTTCCACCAGGGTCACGTTATCGAGATAGCCAAGCACGGCGAGAAAGTCTGCCCATACCAAATACAGCAGCGCGGCAAAGCCAAGTGTCAGAATCAGCTTGGAGAAGCGCAGAGACTGCTGATTGACCTGCTCCATATCCAGCGGTGGCTCTTCAACGATATCCAGGCCACGCTCGCTCTCGTCCTGGGTCATCGCCCGGCGCCGGGCCAGGGCTCGGCGATAGGCAAGGCGTCGGGCCGCCACGGCCAGTCCTCGCACCACTGCGGCTTCAACCAGAATCCAGACACCGAGCAGATACAGCGTAAAGCCGAAGCGGCTGACCAGGCTGAGTGCCGAATAGACATAGCCATACAGCACGGCCCCACCAATCACCAACGGTATCATGGCCATGAGCAGCCCCAGGATCAGGCGGAACAGTTTGATACCGAAGAACGGTGTATGGGCCATGATCAACTTGGCCATAGAAATGCTCATGCCAGTCAGGCCGATCAGCAACAATCCCAGCCCTAACGGACGCTGATTGAATGTTACCGCCGCATCCCGCGCCAACGGCGCAATCAGCAACACCGGTATGAGGCTGACGCCAAGCCATAACATCCACCAGCGCAGCTTCTGCACATAACCCAGTGGCCAGTGGAAATGGCGCCGGGCGACACCATCATTCACCAGCAGACGTCTGGCCCAGGCCACCACGCCCCATGCCAGGGACAGCTGGACCACAGACTGCCCTATGCTGACCGCGACTCCCGCTCCACCCAATTCCAGAACCAGGCCAAAGGCCAGCAGAGCCAATGGTGCAGGCGCTGCAAGCAAGGCATTGAGAATAACCGCCTTCGGTGTATGCAACTGAGTATCAAAACGCAGGCGACCGATCTGTTCATGTATCACCAACAGGTGTCGCTTGATCTTTCGGCGCAGCAATAGCAGCACGAGAGCAAGCAGCAACACAGGCAAGGCCGACCAGGCACCAGAATCAGGCCAGCGCCAGTTGTTGGGCAGCACCCTGCGCCACTCTCCCTGGGTCCATTCGCTGACAAAGTGCTCCGGCAAGCGCTTCAACCAGGCCAGATCGATTGGCCGGGCATTGGCCACCCAGAACAGTTGCTCGTCGATGCTCTTGCGCAAAGACTCGCTGATGGACAGCAGTTGCTGCTGATTGAGTTGCAGCTCAATGGCCGATGTCAGCATATCGCCATAGATCGGCTCCAACTGGCCGATCAGATCGCGCCGGGAGCGATAGAGTTGTTCAAGCGGGGGGACCAAGGATTCCATGTCATCATCCTTGACACCCGCATCTTCCAGGGCCTGGCGTGCCAGACGCTCAGGAAAACGCAGTTGTTCACGCTGTTCGTCCAACTCGAACTGTTCCAGACGCAGGTCAGCAATATTGTCACGCAGCTCCCTGCGCGGCTCGACATTCGGCAAGGCCTCGCGCTGTTCACGCAGAATACGTGACAGCAGCACACTGCCGCGCACCGCTTCAATATTCTGACTCAGCCCCTGTTGCATACGGCGGACACGGTCCAGTTGGCGACGCACATCGAGGCTATCGCGGACTAGTTCATTGGACTTGGAAGTGGCATCCAACAGATCCAATGACAACTGACGATTGTCCTGCTGAGCCTGACGAATCACCGGATGAGCGGCTACCGCCTCGGGTTCATCCTTCACTGCCTCGGCAATGGCCTGCTCGGATCTCTCCCGTCGCAGCATGTCGACCCTGCCCTGCAAGGCCGATACCCAGGCCTCGACGCTGGCCACTTCCACCTCAAGCAATTCAGAGCGCTGCTGTAACAGTTCTCGAAAGCGAGTATTGGTGTTGAGCTGGTGCTGGCTCAGGCGCAACTGTTCTTCGTCCAGCAACTGGCGAGACAGGTATGCAAGACGCTGGGGGTCATCGTCAGGCACATCGCCTCGATCGAAATCTTCCATTGCCAGGCGCGTTTCATCGAGACGCTGTATGGTATCCGAGATGGTCTGCTGGGCACGTTCGGGAAGGGTGCGCGCGCCCAGCAACTCGCTTTGCACTTCCGTCAGGGCATCCTGTTCCTGCTGCAATTTGTGGTTGGCCTGACGCAGTTGTGCTTCCAGCTCCGCGAATGTCATGCCTTCCAAGGCCCCTGCATCAAAGCCGGGCGACTCCTGGCGTTGGCGTAACTTTTCTTCCAGCTGTTCGATCTCCTGAGGCGCCTCCTCAAGGTGCTTGTCCAACTCATCGAACTGGCGGCGGATATCGGCCAGTTTATCCAGTGAGTCTATCGTCTCTGTAAGGGCGTCAATGTCCTGCTGAGCCGACTCGCTGGGCGGATCACTGGCACCAGCAATGCGTTCATCAAGCTGCTTCTGCAACTGTTCCTTGCTCGGTAAAGCCTCGGCATCAGCCTGCTGTGCCAGGGAACAGGTGCTGAACAGTGCCAATAACACTGCCAGTAATAGCCAGACCACTCTGGTACGAACGGGAATACGAATATGGCGCATCATGTAGTTGCGTTTCCTGGCACGGCATAATTTCCTGGCATGGTATTGTTTCCTGACACGAAATAGCTTCCTGGTACGATAGGATCTGCTGATGGTTGGTCGTTTCCTACCCTGGCACAGAAGAAACACGAGATTTTCAACGCAGTGTGTCAATATGGCAATCTTTCGCAATTTACTTGCACAAAGTTGACTTGCCATTCTGCCATGGTAGAACCATTCACCAACTTCCACTCACTATGGGTAGGCCCATGATGAAACGTCTCACTGTGTTGGCGACGCCGATGTTGATCCTCGGTATCACCTCCTCGGCCTCGGCTCAGTCGACCCTGAGCGATGCCGAACGTGCTGCAATGGAGGCCCGTGTCAAGGCGCTGAAGGCCGAACTCGCACAGCTGGAGACACGACTGGAAGCAGACCAGAGCCCTTTTGCTGAGCCTGCTCCCAGCACGCCCGAGCCAGATGTGGCAGCGCGAACCACGGCGACACAGGCACCTGCTTCTGCTGAGACGCAGGAAGCCGCCGTTACCGAGACGACGGCATATGTCAGCCCTGTCGCTGTGGCTGCCGCCGACACAATTCAACCAGAACCTACCATTGAAACCACGGTGAGCAGGCGGCGTGAGCTAGAGCGGGAGTCCAATAGCAATCCTTTTGCGATTACCGCCTACAAGCGTAATTACTTCCTCCCCATCAGCTACAACAAGAACCCCAATTCGGAGCCCTTCCAAGACGGGGATGGCAGCGTCCCGGATATCGAGAACACCGAAATCAAGTTCCAGTTCAGTGCCAAGGTGAAGGTCGCCGATAATGTGCTGTTCGACAACGCTGACCTGTACTTCGCCTACACCCAGCGCAGCTGGTGGCAGGCTTACAACAGCGATAACTCGGCGCCCTTTCGCGAGACCAACTACGAGCCAGAAGCCTATCTGGAATTCAACAACGATTACCACCTGTGGGGCTGGACCAACACCACCAACCGTGTCTCGTTCACGCACCAGTCCAATGGTCGCTCCGAGCCTCTTTCGCGTAGCTGGAACCGCCTGATCCTGACATCGACATGGGTCAACGATGATTGGGCTGTTTCCCTTGCCCCCCATTGGCGGGTTCCCGAAAATGAGAACGAAGACGATAACCCTGACATCGAGGATTACGTTGGCTATGGTGACATCACCATCGCTCACGAAATGTTCAACAACCACGAAGCCAGTCTGATGGTGCGTGGCAATCCAGGAAAGGGCAACTACGGCTCACAGCTTGATTATTCCATTCCCTTGTTCGGAAAAGTGCGTGGCCACCTGCAGTACTACTATGGTTACGGTGAGAGCTTGATCGACTACGATGATCGCTCCAACCGAATCAGCTTGGGCTTCAGTCTCAATCCACTGTTTTCAACCGGTACCTATAGCCAGTAACCTGCGTATATCCCATCATCCACGAAGCAGCCCTTATGTCAGAGGACGATCCCATGGCAAATCAAAGAGCAAGCAAGAAGGACGATTCGCAGCAACACAATGCCAGTGCATCGGCGAACCAGCTCAAGGAAGATCTGCAGCACCTCTCCCAGACTCTGGAAGAACTGCTCAGCGCGACCTCCGACGAAGTGGGCAGTGGTGTCAGTGAAAACGTCAAGGCCTGGCGGAGCAAAGCCGAAGACAGCCTCAAGCATGCCAAAGCTCGCTTGAATGATATGGAGGGACATATCAAGGAGCGTGGGGAACGCGCCTATCGCCAGACCCGTGATAGTGTTGCCCACCAGGTCGATGCCTGTGACCATTATGTCCATGAAAATCCATGGAAGGCCGTCGGTGTCGGCGCAGCGGTAGGCGTCATTGTTGGCCTGTTGATCGGACGGCGCTGATGCCACAGTCCCAGGGACCGGTACAACGGCTATGGCAGGCCGGCAAGAATGTCCTGATGACATTGCTGGCCACGGGTGAGACGCGCCTGCGGCTGATCGTGCTTGAGCTCGAGGAAGAGCGTGCGCGTCTCATTACCTTGCTGATGCTGGTCGGCATCAGCCTGATCCTGCTGATGCTGGGCATCACCGCCCTGACGGCGTTAGTGGTGGTGGTCTTCTGGGAGACCTATCGGCTTCAGGCTCTGGCCATTTGTACCGCTGTACTTCTGGGAGGCGGCTTATGCCTGGCCTGGTATTGCCTGCACCTGGCCAAGCGTCGCACGCTTTTTGTCAGCACCCTCAAGCAACTGGCCCTGGACAGGGAAATCGCTGAAGAGGAAAGGCAGGAGAGCGACAATGGCCGCTGATTCGCCAGGGAAAAAGCCTCGCTCTCGGGTCACTATCAAACAGCGAAAGGCAGAGCTTGAGGCAACCATCGAGCAACAACGCCTGATGCTGCTTGAGGCGACTCGGGAATGGCATCAGGCAGGCCAGAAAATCGACCGAGGCTTCACCCGGCTAATCCCCTTGCGCACCCCGCTTCTGATAGCTGGCGGGGTAGCATTGTTGCCACTGCTGCGTCGCCCTGGCCATATCGTGCGGATCGCCCGCAAAGCAGCCACTACCGCCTTTATCGCGAACCGCGCTCTGCGGCTTTTGAAAATTCGTTGAGCGGGCATATCTTCTTTCCGTTTCTATTCATCCAGCTCAATGACGCCGTAGCAAAACGAAGCAACTTTCAGCGTTCATTCACGCCCCATTACAGCTCAAAAACCTATCATGATTTTCTATTTCTCTATCTCTTGAGATGGAAGAAAAACCATACACCGTTGCCCACTTTGAATATTCACGCAACTCCTCTATGGGCTCACTGAGCTCAACATCACCACGATTTAACATTCAATTTTTCACTATTCCTTTCTATGAATGAAATCTACTCATCCCTTGATACCCGTACACCTCCTCTCTTGACGAAAAAGAATGACAACTCGATACAGGAAAGCCAGTCCGCATCCTCTCGAGGTAAGCATCCACCCACCCTCTCCCGTACTATTCAAGTGGAAAATCAGTTTTCATCTTTCACCAAGAAATCCAATTGTTCGGAAATATCTTCCATTTTCTTTTCCAACACATCTTTCGCAGCCAGCAATCCCTCATTAAATGCTCTTGCCCTAATCATTCCATAGAGTTTTTCACTAAATTCAATAACCTCCATATTTCCTACAGATACATCCAGTTCGCTTAGAAGGAGCTCTTTGACTTCAGAGGAAAACTTGACCAGATCAAACGTTTCTTCACTCATGAAAAACCTTTATGGCGAATATCACTCAAGTCCACTATAGCCCGAGAAACGCCCACGCCCCAGCCTGCCCAATGGTTCTTGCCAGTAGCAGGCAGGTTGCTGAGGATTCTTCAAGCAAGACAGGCCTTACAGCGCGCCCCTGGGGCGGTAGAAGGTCAAACGGGTGGCCCAGAGGCGAAGGAGCACGAGAGCTATTGCTCAGCTAAATCGCTTACTGAAATGTCATAACTTCATGGTACGATCGATGCACGAAATGAGCTTATGCCATGCATTAAGACACCTTGTATTAGCACAATGGGAAGCTCCAGCATGCGAATGCTTTCGCTCTACAGCATCAAGGGTGGGGTGGGCAAGACCGCTTCTGCCGTCAACCTTGCGGCGGAAGCCGCAAATCATGGCCTCCGAGTGCTGTTGTGGGATCTTGATCCTCAGGCTGCCACGACCTTCTACCTGAAGATCAAGCCACGTATACGTGGTGGGGTGAACAAGCTGGTCAAGGGTAAGTCCTCTTTCGACAAGGTCATCCGCTCTACCGCGATGCCAAACCTCGATGTGCTGCCCGCATCACTGGAATCCCGAAGCCTGGACCAGTTGTTGGAAAAGCGTGGCACTAGCCATTTGCGCCAGATGCTCCACGAAGTCCGCAACGATTACGATCTGATCGTGCTGGACTGCCCTCCGACACTCTCCCATCTGTCGGAAAACATGTTCACCAGCGCCGATGCCCTGCTCGTCCCGCTCGTGCCAACCACCCTTTCCCTGCGCACCCTGGACCAGTTGCAGAGTTTTCTCGATGACGAGGACCTGGCCTGCCCGGTATGGCCATTCGTCACCTTGGCCGACCGCCGGCGCACTATGCACCGGGACATCATGGATACTCTGGGAGCGCAATGGCCACTGCGCATGTCGACAGTCATTCCCGCCGCCAGCGCTGTAGAACGCATGGGTGTGGAGCGTGCGCCGTTATGCTCTTTTGCACCGCACAGCCCAGCCAACAGGGCTTACCAGGCACTCTGGAAAGAACTCCACCAGCGCCTGGGAATCGCGTGACAGGTTACCTGGTTCAGCCACGCATATAAGCAACAGCCTCCGCCAGACAGGTGTCCAACTGCTGGCGGTTCGGCCCTTTGACCAGAGCCATGACGCGCTGGAGGTTGTTCTCTGTGTGCTGCTCGTGCTGGGCCACCAAGCCCATGAAACCTCGCAAATGGCGCGGTGCCATGGCTCGCGCCCCTGATGTCGAGACAGCTGCCTCCAGGCGCAATTCGGTTTCCTCCCACACATGCTGATGGACCGTGGTACGCAGCACTTCGGCTCGAACCAGATCATCATGCAGATCGCCAAAGGCATCCTGGAACGCCTTCATTGATGCTTCCGTCCTCTCGAACAGCTCGCTTTCCTTGCGCCATGGCCGCAGCAGATAACGGATTCGCTTGCCGGTAATACGTGGCCGGTGCAAGGCATTCTCGTCTTCACGACCCCGCATGGCCGACAGCTCTTCCCCTAGCTGCTCAGTCAGGTGCTCCAGCACTTCCGCACTGACAGCACCGAAACGAGGCGTCTTGCTGGATTCCTTGCGTAGAGACTTGACGGCCGAACGCAATCGGTTATCCAGCAACGGAAAACTCGCGACACGTCCTTCCAGAACAGCATACTCTTCGCCCACCTGAGCACTCAGGCGTTCTTTCCACCAGGCAATGGCTCCCCGTTCTGCTGCAGGCGCTCCTTCGGCCTGAGACTCAAGCCAGGCCAGCATCACTTCCGCATCGCGCGCAGTATTGGTGGAACGGGCTAGATCACGCAGGTCGGTTACCAACTTTCTCGGCGCTCGCGCAGGAAAGTACCCGATATAGTCCTTGAACAACGAGCGCAACCGACGCAGGGCAACACGAAAGTCATGCAATCCTTCGCTGTCCTGTGGATCCTGGATTCTGGGAAAGGCACGACATGCTTCATCAAGCAACTCGATCGTCGTTGCTTCGAATACCGTTCCCAGTCGGCGTCTGACAAGAGGTTTGGCCATGAAACTCTCCTGATGTGCACTGGCGACACGCGGTTGCATTATGCTATTCAAAAAACCGTTCTATCAAAGTACCTTTCTATCCAAGGTACCGTTCTATCCAAAGCACCTTTCTATGCAAAGTACCGTTCTATGCAAAGTACCGTTCTATGCAAAGTACCGTTCTATGCAAAGTACCGTTCTATCAAGGCACCTTTCTATTGCCTTCACTTCATGACCGCGTTCTGGCGCTATTCTAAATAACTGTTACCTATAGCTTCCCCACGGAGGGAACCCGATGATCACTGCTAGTCCCATTGCCAAGACCCCTGATCAGGACATTGCCATCATTCCGAAACTGGCCAATCGGCATGGCCTGATTACCGGGGCCACGGGTACCGGAAAGACGGTCACCCTGCAGAAGATGGCAGAGAGCTTTGCAGAAATCGGGGTTCCAGTATTCGTCTCCGACATCAAGGGTGACCTGTCGGGGATAGCAATGGAAGGCAAAGCCTCCGAAAAACTGCTGTCGCATCTCTCCAGCATCGGCATCACTGATTACACACCGCGAGCCAATAGCGTCCTGTTCTGGGATGTGTACGGAGAACGCGGTCATCCGATACGCGCCACCATCTCCGACATGGGTCCCCTGCTGCTGGCCCGTTTGCTGGACCTCAATCCCACCCAGACGGGTGTGCTTCAGCTGGTATTCAAAGTAGCCGATGACAATGGCCTATTGTTGCTGGACCTCAAGGATCTGCGCGCCATGGTCCAGCACGTTGGTGAGAATGCCAGTCAGTATAGTGGTGAATATGGCCGCGTATCCTCTTCCTCCATTGGCGCCATCCAGCGTAATCTGCTGGTGCTGGAAGAGCAGGGAGGCGAGACATTCTTCGGCGAGCCCATGCTGGACATTCAAGACCTCATGCATCTTGATAATGCCGGCCATGGCCTGATCAATGTGCTGGCTGCCGATAAGCTCTACCAATCGCCCAAGCTCTACTCCACCTTCCTGTTATGGCTGCTGGCAGAATTGTTCGAGCAATTGCCGGAAGTCGGCGATGCTGAAAAGCCCAAGCTGGTGTTTTTCTTCGACGAAGCTCACTTGCTGTTCGATGATGCTCCCAAGGCACTGCTGGACAAGGTTGAACAAGTGGTTCGCCTGATTCGTTCCAAGGGCGTGGGTGTCTATTTCGTCACCCAGAGCCCATCCGATATTCCCGATGACGTACTGGGCCAGTTGGGCAACCGGGTACAACACGCCCTGCGCGCCTTCACTCCCCGTGACCAGAAGGCCGTCAAGGTCGCTGCCGAGACAATGCGCCCCAATCCGGATTTCGATTCGGCACAAGCCATCACAGAACTGGGCGTAGGCGAAGCCCTGGTGTCCTTTCTTGACGAGAAAGGCAGTCCACGCATTACCGAGCGCGCCAATGTCATTGCACCCAACTCGCGCCTGGGGCCTGCGGATGAGGGCGAACGCAAAGCACTGATTGAAGCATCACCGATACATGGTCATTACGAAAAAGCCATCGATCGCGAATCCGCCTATGAAAGGCTGCGTGCCCAGACGATGAATACCGAGGCAACATCCTCCGACGAAGAAAAAGGCACTACCGGCTCGGCCTCCAAACCTTCCATTTCCAAGCCTTCTATTTCCAAACAACAGGCACGTAGTACCGCGGATACCGTCAATGAGCTGCTGTTTGGTTCCACGGGCCCCAGGGGAGGAAAGCATGATGGCCTGGTCCAGGTCGCGGCCAAGACAATCACTCGCTCCATCGGCAGCGCCGCTGGTCGCCAACTGGTCCGAGGCATTCTGGGGTCATTGCTGGGCGGCCGCCGCCGTTAGGCTTGGCCTGAAAAAGTATCTGCGCTGATTCCTTACAGAGCCTGGGTTCCTTACAGGGCTTGACCGCAGGCAACGCCCGACGCCCAGGCCCATTGGAAATTGTAACCGCCCAGTTCACCAGTGACATCCAGCACCTCACCAATAAAACGCAGTTGCGGCAGGCCCTGTACTTCAAAGGTCTTCGACGAGATGGCGTTGGTACAGACACCGCCCATGGTCACCTCTGCGGTACGCCAGCCTTCGGTTCCGGCGGGCTTGAGTCGCCATTGGTTGAGCGCCTCTGCCCA
This sequence comes from Halomonas binhaiensis, assembly GCF_008329985.2. Classification (NCBI taxonomy): domain Bacteria; kingdom Pseudomonadati; phylum Pseudomonadota; class Gammaproteobacteria; order Oceanospirillales; family Halomonadaceae; genus Halomonas; species Halomonas binhaiensis. The sequence continues at coordinate 1,532,507 of NZ_CP038437.2, read as the reverse complement.
TTCGCACAACGCCGCGTTGGAGCACTCGGCCAGCACACCATCGTGCCCCTGCCATTCCACCAGCGACTGCGCCAGGCGCTTCGGAAAGCGCTCCCCCAACCAGGTGGAAAGACGCCGCTTGGGTGTTGCCTGGCGCGCGTGGGTCAAGGCCGCCAGGGCATCCTCCCCGGGCAACAGGTTGATATCCAGCTCATCGCCAGGTAGCCAGTAGCTGGAAATCTGCAGCATGGCCGGGCCCGACACGCCACGATGCGTGAACAGCATCGGCTCGCGATACTGGCCATCCCGGCAACGCACCTGCACCTCGGTACTGACACCCGCCAGAGCTTCGGCCCGCTCCTTCCACTGAGACGTCAACGTAAAGGGGACCAGTGCTGCCCGGGTTGCGGTAACCTCAAGACCAAACTGGCGAGCAATGTCATAGCCCTGTCGCCTTCCGTCGCCCACATGGCCCAGTTCCTCCCAAGCCGCAGAGTTCATTGCGCCATGGACTTGTTTGATATATCGAATGAAAAACTGTAAGTCACGCTCACGGGGTATCGTTGGACATGGTGAATCCATCGGAAACCAATAACATGACCGTAGTTCCTGCTTCGCGCCTGCCATTCAGCCGCAAGTTCCTTGAGCGTTGCCATGGATGGTGTATCGCAGCGATGCTGCTCACCTCTCTGGCGACCTCGCTGTTCGCCGTTCAAACGGCCTTGGCCCAGGAGATGCCCACGGAACTCCCCCCCATACCAATCATCGGTGCCGAGGCGGAGAAAAAGGCGTGGTCTGATCCATTGGAGTCACTGGGTACGCTGAAGGCCAACGAGAGCGTGACGCTTTCAGCGACGGTGACCGAGATCATCAACGCAATCAACTTCGACGGCGGCGAGCATGTCGAGCGCGGCGATGTGTTGATCAAGCTGGATGACAGCGAGGAACAGGCAGATCTGCGTTCGGCTCAGGCCTTGCGTCAGGAGCGCCAGAATGCCGTGAACCGCTTTGCCCAATTGGGGTCTCGCAATATGGTACCGCGTGCCGATGTCGAGGACAGTCGCGCCCAACTGCAACAGGTCGAGGCTGATATCCAGGCATTGCAGGCCCATCTGGGCAATTACACCATCCGAGCGCCCTTCGATGGTGTAGTGGGGGTGCGTCAGATCAGCGTCGGTACCCTGGTCACCCCTGGCACAGAGCTGGCCACACTGGATGATACCTCGAACATGAAGCTCGATTTCCAGGTCCCTGAGGTGCGTCTCGGCTCCCTGTCCCAAGGACTATCACTGACGGCCACTACCGCTGCCTACCCGGACAGGGTATTCGACGGTGAGATTGCCACCATCGACTCGCGTATCGATCCGGTAAGTCGCAGCATCCAGGTCCGGGCAGTGCTCGACAACAGCGATGGGGTACTCAAACCCGGCATGCTGATGCGCGTGACCATCGCTCGCTCACCACGCCAGACACTGGTCATTCCCGAGTCTGCCGTGGTGCCCCAGGGACAGCGCAAGCGAGTGTGGGTCATCACTGATCGCGACAGCGGCAGCATTGAGCAACGTGATATCGAGGTCGGCTCACGTCGCGAGGGCGAAGTCGAGGTAACCGCTGGGCTAAATGAAAGTGAGCTGGTCGTCACTCACGGTGCTGACCGCCTGCACTCGGCGGCAGCCATCCAGTTGCTGGGCATCGAAGACGCCACCACCAGCGTCAGCGATATTCTGCAGAGCCAACGCAGTGGGGAAGACGACTGATGCGTCTATCGGATGTCTCCGTTCAGCGCCCTGTACTGGCCATGGTCATCGCGGCGTTGATTGTAGCCTTTGGTCTGCTCGCCCTCACCCGTCTGCCACTGCAGGAATATCCCACCATCGATCCTCCAGTGGTCAGCATCCGTACCAGCTACCCGGGCGCCTCGGCAGATATCGTCGAAACGCGCATCACCCAGGTACTTGAGGATCGTATCGCCGGGATTGCCGGCATCGAGGTCATTTCCTCGACTAGCGAGGACGGCAGTTCCAGCATCAATATCGAGTTCAGCCTCTCCACCGACATCGATGCCGCCGCCAACGATGTGCGGGACCGTATCTCCGGTGCCGCCGACAACCTGCCCGATGAGGCTGACCCGCCCGAAGTGCGCAAGGAAGACACCAGCTCAGAAACCGTCATGTGGTTGATGCTCGCCGGTGAGGGCTATACCACGGCGGAGCTGACCGATTATGCCGAGCGCTACCTGGTCGACAGCTTCTCGGTACAGGAAGGCGTATCCAGCGTGCGTATAGGGGGCTCGCGAGAGTATGCCATGCGGGTATGGCTGGACAGTGATGCCCTGGCCGCTCGCGGTCTCACGGTGGGTGATGTGGAGGATGTGCTGCGCGCCGAGAATGTCGAGCTGCCAGGGGGCGCGGTGGAATCTGTGGATCGGCAGTTCGTGGTGCGTCTACCACGTAGTTTCAGCACACCGGAAGACTTCCGCGAGCTGGTTCTCAACCGAGGCGACAATGACTACCTGGTGCGACTTGCCGATGTCGCACATGTCGAGCTCGGCACCGTCGAGGAACGTTCGCTGTTCCGAGGCAATGGCAAATCCGTCGTCGGCCTAGGCATCATCAAGCAGTCCAATGCCAACGTCATGGCACTGTCCAAGGCCGTACGCGACGAGATGGAACGGTTGTCGCCACAGCTCGCGGAAGGCATGACACTGACTCTCAGCCACGATTCCTCGACTTTTGTGGCCAAGTCGATCCAGGAGGTGGTATCGACGCTGATCATCGCCATTGGCCTGGTGGTCGTGTCGATCTTCATTTTCCTCGGCAATATCCGCACCACATTGATCCCCGCCATTACCGTGCCCATCACCCTGGTCGGTACTTTTGCCGGCCTGGCGGCACTGGGCTTTTCGATCAACCTGTTGACACTTCTGGCACTAGTGCTGGCCATCGGCCTGGTGGTGGATGATGCCATCATCATGCTGGAGAACATCCACCGGCGCATGCAGCTATATGGCGAGACACCGCTGGTTGCTGCCTTCCGTGGCGCCCGCCAACTGGCCTTTGCCGTACTGGCCACCAGTCTGGTGCTGATCGCGGTGTTCGTGCCCCTGAGCTTTGTGCAGGGCGATGTCGGCAAGCTGTTCACTGAGTTTGCTCTGACACTATCGACAGCAGTGGCCATTTCCACCCTGCTCGCCCTGACCCTGACACCGATGATGGCCTCACGGATCCTCTCGCCCAGCATGCACGAGGGGCGCATTGCCCACTGGGTCGACTCAGGACTCAAGCACGCCCAAGGGGTCTATCAAGGCCTGCTGAAAAAGGTCCTCAAGCTGCGCTGGCTGGTGGTCGCGGCCTTTGTCGCCATGCTCGGCGGCATCGCCTGGCTGTACCCACAGCTGCCAGCAGAGTACACCCCACGCGAGGATCGCGGGACCTTCTTCGTCATCGTCAATGGCCCGCCCGGTGCCACCTTCTCGTGGATGGAAGACTACATGGACGAGATCGAGGCACGCATCATGCCCTTGACCAAACCTGGGGAAGGGGAAGGGAAGGCTGAAATCGAGCGTGTGCTGGTCATCTCGCCCATGGGGCGCGGCAATGTCGAATCCTTCAACTCTGGTTTCGCCATCGTTGGACTGTCTGACTGGTCCGAGCGCCGTTCTGCCTGGCCGATCATGAATGAAGTCCGTGAGTCGCTGGGTCAACTGCCTGGCATCCGTGCCTTCCCGGTCATGGCCCAGGGCTTCGGCGGTGGCAGCGAACAGGGGCTGCAATTCGTGCTCGGTGGCGGCAGCTACGAACAACTGGTGATCTGGCGCGATGCACTGATGGACTATATCCGCCAGACCAACCCGAAGCTGATCAACCTCGAGAGCGATTATGAGGAAAGCCAGCCACAACTGAGCGTCAACATCGACTACACTCGCGCAGCGGATCTTGGCGTGACAGTGACCGAGATCGGACGCACCCTGGAAACACTGCTGGGTGGTCGCACCGTCACCCAGTTTACCGACGACGGCGAAGAGTACGACGTGATCCTCGAGGCCGAGCGTGGGTCCAACCCTACGCCCGCTGCGCTGGACAGCTTGCGGGTGCGCTCGGCGCGTACCGGTGAGTTAGTGCCGTTGTCGAGCCTGGTCGATATCGAGTCCTATGCCGGTCCCAGTACCTTGAATCGCTACAACCGCCTGCGCGCCATCACCCTCCAGGCTGACCTGGCCGATGGCTATTCGATGGGCGAGGCGCTCGACTACCTCGACCAGGCAGTCGAGGATGTTCTACCAACCGGCGTGCAGACCGATGTCAAGGGCGCGGCACGGGATTACCGCGAGTCCACCGGTGCCACTACCTTTCTGCTGATACTCGGCGCCATCGTGGTGTTCCTGGTGCTGGCCGCGCAGTTCGAGAGCTTCGTACATCCTTTGGTGATCATGCTCACGGTTCCCCTGGCAATAGGTGGCGCCCTGCTCGGCCTCTGGGCAACGGGGCAGACATTGAACATCTACAGCCAAGTGGGGCTGGTCATGCTGGTAGGGCTGGCGGCCAAGAATGGCATCCTGATCGTCGAGTTCGCCAACCAGTTGCGTGATGAAGGCGTGGCGTTTCGCGATGCATTGATCCGCAGCGCCCTCACCCGCCTGCGTCCGATCGTGATGACCTCGGTGACCACCATCGCCGGCAGTATTCCATTGATACTCTCCAGCGGCGCTGGTGCCGAGACCCGCATGGTCATTGGTACGGTGATCTTCACCGGTGTGGCCGCCGCCACCTTCTTCACCCTGTTCGTGGTGCCGGTGGCCTACGATCTCCTCGCCCGCCATACGGGGTCCCCCGGAGATGTGGCACGCAAGCTGGAAAAAGAAATGGAGAATTCACCGGACGCCCACTGACCCAGTCTGCCTTTCCATCCAAGCCAGGCGTGAATTCGTCCCCAGACAATCCACGCCTGGCCTCTTGCTGCCAGAGATCACTACCTCTTCCCTACCATTCGCTTCCAGTGCTGTTAGCCATGCCACCAAGCGCTATGCTGAAGGCAGCCCCTATCCAGGCGACTGTCATTACGACAGTCATCAAGGTATCGGCCTGACGCCAAGGAGACTCACCATGTTGGAACTCATCCCTCACCCGGCAGCCCACGTCGTCGCCATGCGTGTCGGAGGCACCGTGACTGCCAAGGACCTACAACAGGCCATCGATGCCATCGAGGCCGCCAAGAAGGCTCACCCTCGCGTCAGCATGCTGGCGGAGCTCGATCAACTGCACTGGATGACAGTGACCGCCGTATTGAAGGACATCGGCTATGGCCTGACCCAGTTTGGAGAGCTCAAGCACTATCATCGTGCCGCAGTCATTAGCGACAAGGATTGGATCAAGCACGTCACTCACCTGGAAGACAAGCTGATAAAAAACCTGGAAATACGCACCTTCCCCAGCAAGGAGCGCGAAGCTGCCATGGCGTGGGTCGGTGAGCTACCCAATGGTCAACACGAGACACCGGAGGAAGACGGCTATCACGGCGCCTGATTCTCTGCGGCTACAGACCTTGCCGGGCGTAGCTGCTCCCGCCCCAGCTCGGCAAGGCGGGTGACTCCCAGCAATGCCATGTTGCGCTCGATTTCCTCCGCCAGCAGTTGAACGGCACGGGCGACGCCAGCCTGTCCACCAACGCTGGCGGCATAATTGAACGGCCGCCCCAGAAATACGAAGTCCGCGCCCAATGCCAGCGCCTTGAGCACGTGACTACCGCGCCGGAACCCTCCGTCGATCATTACCGGCACATTCCCCTCCACGGCATCCAGCACTTCCGGCAGCATACGCAAAGGCGCCACGGTGGAGTCCAGTTGCCGACCGCCATGGTTGGAAACGATCAGGCCATCGGCCCCGGTTGCCACGGCTCGGCGTGCATCGTCGGGATGCAGAATCCCCTTGACCACCAGATTACCCGGCCAGTGCCTGCGCACGTGGGCCAGCGTCGACCAGTCGAGATGTCGGCGACCGGAGAAATCACGATTGACGTTACGCGACAGCACCGCCACACCACGTGTCGCGGCATTGTTCTCGAAATGTGGCATGCCGTCCTGGATGATGGTGCGCAGGAAAGTACCGAATAGCCAACGCGGGCGCACCAGCCCATCCCAGGCCAGACGCAGACTGGGTCTCAAGGGACTGGAAAACCCATGGCGGCGATGCGTTTCCGGATTCGGCGGTACCGCAAAGTCCACGGTGATCACCAGATTGCGAAAGCCCGCTCGCGTCACCCTGGCCAGCAACGCCTCGACTTGCTCAGGCGTCCCAGGGAGATAAGCCTGGAACCAGTCCGTTCCCTGCGCTCCCGCCAGGTCCTCCATAGGCGTCAACGATGAGCCACTGACGATCATCGGAATCCCGGCTGTCGCGGCGGCCTGCGCCAGCACCCGATCACCACGAAACGCACTCAACGCACTGATGCCCATCGGCGCAATGCCAAACGGCAGTGCATAACGGCGGCCCAGCAACTCCCTCTCGAGCTCGATGGAAGACACATTGACCAGCGCACGCGGCAGAAATTGATGGTCCTCGAACGCATCACGGCTGGCCTGCGCCGTGTGGCCATCTTCCGCCACACTGGCGACATACCCCAGCAGCGGACGAGGCAAATGCCGACGGGCGGCATGCTCAAAATCATCCAGGTTCAGAATCCGTTCCAGGCGTCGCGTCATGCAGGGTCCTCGTTGTGTCCATGAGCGCGGCGCCACTGCTGCGCATTGACCGCATCCACGGCGCCTTTCCCCGTCAAGGCGCCAATCATGTTGTCGACGGCACGCCATGCCATGGCATCTCGCGTTTCATGGGTCGCCGAGCCGATATGTGGCAGCAGCAGCACGTTATCCAGCGCCAGCAGAGGCGAGTCTACAGACAAAGGCTCCTGCGAGAAGACGTCCAGCCCCGCCGCGCGAATCACACCATGGTGCAATGCCTCTATCAAAGCCTGCTCATCCACCACTTTGCCCCGTGCCACATTGATCAGCGCCGCATTCGACTTCATGCGGGCCAGCGCCTCGGCATCGATCAGGTGGTGAGTGTCCACGTTGTAGGGCACCACCAGACAGACGATATCCGCACGGCTCAACAACTCGTCGAGATGACAGTGCTGCGCCCCCAGTTCAGCCTCGAGCTCCGGCTTGGCCGAGTTGGCGGTATACAGGATCGGCATGCCGAAGCCCAACGCCCCTCGCCGGGCAATAGCCGCTCCTATGCGCCCGGCTCCGACGATGCCCAAGGTCTTGCCGTGTACATCGCTGCCGAAGTGTTCTCGATCAACGTGCGCTGTCCAACGCCCTTCTCGTACCATCATCGACAGCTCGACCAGCCTGCGCTGGGTGGCCATGATCAGGGCAAAGGCAGTATCGGCAGTGGTCTCGGTGAGCACATCAGGGGTATTGCACAGCAGGATGCCACGATCGTTCATCTCCGCCAGCGGAAGATGGTCATAACCTACCGAAATGGTTGACACCACTTCCAGCAACGGAGCCTCGGCAAGCATGTCCTCATCAAGCTCCAGCTTGCCGCCAATCAATCCATGGGCGCGAGAAACAGCCGCTCTGAAAGCTTCTCGATTGTCTTCGTTCAGATCATCGAAGACTTCTACTTCAGCAACCTGCCGAAGACGTTCGAGCTGTTCATGATTCAGGCGTCGAAGGGCAACAATGCGTCGTCCTGATTCAACCATTGACCACCTCCACTCCTTGCATGCTGAACCCCAGCGTCTTGAGCTGCTCCACCAACTCGTCGCGTGCTTCATCATTCAGCTCCAGCAAGGGAGGGCGCACCCTTCTCCAGGCATCGGAGGACGAGTAGTACGCCGTCGCCGCCTTCATCGCCGGAATGACGGGATAGCCTTCGAAACAATCGCGTAGCGCGTTCAAGCGCTGTTGCTGGAGATCAGCATCATCAGCTTGCCAGTTGCCGGCCAAGGCCACGATGGCGGCAGGATTGACATTGGCGGTAGCACTGATGCAACCCGCACCACCTGCTCTCAGAGTATCGAGCAAAAAACGCTCGCTACCGGCATAGACAGCGAACTCCTCGGATGAAAATCGCTGGATCAACGCTTGCGTGTGCGACCAGTCGCCGCCGCTGTCCTTGATCCCTGCGATGACACCAGGGAAGGAGGCTCGCAGGCGAGCGATCAGATCCAGCGACAGTGGTACCTTGGTCACCTGGGGAATGTGATAGAGATAGATGCGCAGTCGTTCATCCGCGACCCGTTCGATGACTTCCGCGTAATAGCGGAACAACCCCTCGTCGCTGACGCCCTTGTAGTAGAACGGTGGCAACATCAGCACTCCTGCACAACCGCAGGAGAGGGCATGACGCGTCAATGTGACCGTATCCGGGATGGCGCAGAGCCCCGTTCCTGGCATGAGCTGATTGCCATGGATGCTGGCTTCCACCAACGCTGTCAGTAACGCCTGCTTCTCGGCCACGCTCATCGAATTGGCTTCGGAATTGGTACCAAATACGGCCAGCCCAACACCCTGCTCAGTCAACCACTGGGCATGCGCCACCAGGCGTCCTGCATCAACCGCCAGGTCGGCATCAAATGGGGTGATGACGGGGGCCCAGACCTTTCCTGCTGCATGGTTCATGTTCACCTCCTTGCGCGCCGTTCGCGATCACTGCCATGGCTCACTGGCATAACGTTTCAGCGCCTCGGCATCGAAGTCGAAGCCAAGGCCCGGTGTCTTCGGCAACAATAAACGTCCGTTGTCGAATGCCAGCTGAGTGTCGACCAGACGGCGAAAGTTGAGCACCTGGTCATCGGCGAAGAACTCCACCATGCGCACGTTGGGTGCCGACGCCACCAAATGCACATGCAGATCATGGAACCAGTGAGGGTAGACCTCCACACCGAAGCTGGCAGCGGTGGCCGCAATACGACGGAATTCAGTAATCCCGCCGCACACGGCAGCATCGGTCTGCAGGATCATCGCCGCTTCCTTTTCGAGCAGCTCGCGGAAGCGCCAGCGCCCGGCCTCGATCTCGCCGGTCGCCACCGGTACAGGTGTACGCTCGGCCAGACGACGGTGATTGTCGATGTCGTCCGGGCTGAAGGGTTCCTCGATCCAGAACGGTGAATAAGGCTCGGCCATGCGCATGAAGGCCAACGCACTGGGCAGGTCATGCCAGACATTGTTGGCATCCATCATCAGTTGCACATGCGGCCCGATGGCCTCTCGCACTGCCGCCAGACGCGCTTCTTCACTGGCCAGATCTCCGCGTCCCACCTTGATCTTCACCGCCGTGAAGCCCTGCTCCACATGGTTGGCCATTTCCTGGGCAAGATGATCCGGCGTCTTGCCCTCAAGGTAATATCCGCCACTGGCATAAGCCGGGACAGACGCAAGATCGCTGGCCCCAAGGTACTTGTACAGTGGCAACCCCGCCGCTCGAGCATTGCGATCCCACAGCGCGGTATCGAGGATGCTGATGGCGCGCATCACCGAGCCGCAGCGGCCATGCAATAGTGCTTCCTGATACATGGCCTGCCACAGCGCCTCGGTGGCATGGCAGTCAGTGCCAACCAACATCGGCGCAAACAGCTCACGTACCGCATGGGTGACCAGCGCACCGGCATTGCTGCCGCCGTAGCAGAAGCCAATACCCTTGTGGCCATCCTCACCCTCGACTTCTACGACGGCATAGTCGCGCTTGAACACCTGGCGGTTGGAGAAACTGGTGGGATGGTCCAGAGGCACACTGATGGTGCGGGCACGTACCGATCTTATCGTTGTCATGAAGGGTCCTCGCTGGGAATTTTACTGAGCTTGTCGTCGGGGTTGTCTCTACTTTCATCGTTGCGTCTGGTGCCGCCTACCAACTGCCGTACGCAGCCAGCGGAACAGTGGTGTCGCCTGTAGAATCGACAGCGCCGCGATGCTCAGCAGCACCACCGCAATGGGGCTATCGAGGAAAATGCTCATGCGTCCCTGGCCGATCAGCATGGACTGCTGGAAGCTGGTTTCCATGACCGGCCCCAGGATCAGGCCAATCACCATCGGTGCCGGTGAGACACCGGCCTTCTGCATCCAGTAACCGAACAGCCCGAAGCCCAGCATCAGACCGACCTCGAACAGACTGTTGTTGATGGCGAAAGCGCCGATGACACAGAGGGTGATGATCGCGCAGGCGACGAAACTGTCCGGAATTCGGGTCACTGCCACACACATGCGAGTGAACATCAGCCCTACGACCAGCAGGCCAATGTTGGCCATGATGACCGCCCAGATCAGGGTGTAGGTGACATCGCCATAGTCGGTGAGCAGATTGGGGCCCGGCAGAATGCCCTGTACCATCAAGGCACCCAGCAGAATCGCCGTCGATGAGCTGCCGGGAATCCCCAGCGCAATGGTGGGAATCAACGCACCACCCACCACGGCGTTGTTGGCCGCCTCGGGGGCAGCAACACCTGCCAGATCCCCCTTGCCGAAACGGCTCTTGTCACGGGCAAAGCGTTTGGCTTCGTTATAGGCGAACCAGCTGGCGGTATCGCCACCGGTACCGGGGATCAGGCCAGTGACAATGCCGATACCACTGGAGCGCAGAATATTGGGCATCAGGCAGCGCAACTCGGATAGACGCGGAATCAGCCGATCAGTGATGCGGCTGGCGACCTTCTGGCTACCGTGCGCCTTCTCGATCAACAACAGTGCCTGGGGGATCGAGAACAACCCGATCAACGCCACGGTGAACTCGATCCCGGAAAACAGGTTGATATTGCCGAAGGTCATGCGCGGCGTGCCGGTAATCAGGTCCATGCCCACGGTACTCAGCAACAAACCCAGAGCCCCGGACAACAGGCCGCTGATCACCGAGCCCTGCGACAACGAGCCGATGATGGTGATACCCAGCACGGCAATGGCGAACAGTTCTACCGGGCCGAACTTGAGCACCATCACCCCCAACAGCGGGGCGGCCGTCAGCAAGGCCACACCGCTGAGCAGCCCGCCAAAGAAGGAGGCAAACAGCGACACACCCAGTGCCTGACCTGCCTTGCCCTGTTGCGAGAGTGGAAAACCATCCAGCACCGTCGCGGCCGCCGATGGTGTCCCTGGCGTGCGCAACAGAATGGCCGCGATCGAGCCCCCGTAGCAAGCACCGACATACAGAGATGCCAGCATGCTCAAGCCACTGGCCGGATCCATCGAGAAGGTCAGCGGCAGCAACAGTGCCAAGGCCATGGTCGCCGACAACCCTGGCATGGCACCCACGAACAAGCCCAGCAGGGTGCCGCCTATCACCAGTGCCACGTTGGTGAAGCTCAGCACATTGACCAGTCCGGTCATGATCAGGGAATTATCCATTACACGAGACTCCATCCCCGGCTACCGCCATCTGCGATCAGATGACGACAGCCCGGAAGATCAGAAAGCGGCCAGGACAGGAGGCAGAATTGGCACGGGCAAACCGAGAAAGCCGATGAACACCAGACACACCATGGCCACCAGCACCGAGATGCCGATCAGGCTGAAGCGCAGTGCCACATGGCGAACAATGGCCAACGCAATCAACATGAACACCACCGTCGCCAGTACATAGCCCAACCACATGATGCTGTTGACGTAGATCGCGGCCAGCACCAGTACCAGCAGGGCCTTCCAGCGCTGCCCACCCGCGTCGCTGTCACTTTCAGCTGATGCTGTACCGGGTGTGTCGGAGGATGGCGTAGACGCTATCCTTCGACGCCGTGCCCCGATCACTTCCTGAACAAGCATCGCGACACCCAGCAGGGCAACGACTACCGAATAGATCAATGGCATGCTTGCTGCGCGTGATGGGTACCCCAGGGCATCGACATGGAAGCCCCCGGCAATGCCGATACTGGCCAGCGCCAGAGCCACACGACTGATATTCATTGCAGCCCCCCTTCCAATCCGTGATCCGTCACTGGGCGTCACCCATTGACCTGATCCTTCACTTCGTCCCAGATCTGCTCGTATTGGGTTTCCATGTCCTTGATCATCTGCCGGTAGTCATCCCCGGTGCGAATATCCAGGTTGAGGGCCCGGTCACGTGCAGTCTGCTGGAACTTCTCGTTGTCCTTCAGCGACTCGAAGGCGGCTATCAGCTGCTCGCGGGCCTCTTCCGGGATATCCGCCGGAGCGCTGTAACCCCGAGACGAGCCGGCCACGACATCCACCCCCTTCTCGGTCATGGTCGGTACATCGGGCAGCATTTCCAGCCGCTCTTCGGAGAACACCGCCAGAGCACGCAGGCTCCCCGCCTCGATATGGCTGTAGACATTGCCGAGATTGTTGAAGCTGGCATCGACCTGCCCGCCCATGGCGGCAGTAGCCGAAGGTCCATCCCCCTGGAAAGGCACCTTCTGGAAGGACAGTCCTGTGGCTTGTTCTATCTGGATGGTGGAGAAGAAATCATCACCACCGACGCCGGAATTGCCCACCGTGATAGTGCCAGGGCTGGCCTTGGCAGCGGCAAGGAAGTCTTCCACCGTCTGGTAGGGGCTGTCGGCGGGTACCACGATGATGCCCGGATCCGTCACCACATTGGCAATGGGCGTCATCTCGTCCACCGAGTAGGTGATGGCGTCATTCATGATGTAGTTGGTCATCAGCATCGGGGTATTGGTGATGCTGATCACGGTGCCATCGGCCTGAGACTGCTTGGCCAGCCTGGTCCAGGCAATGGCTCCGGTGGCCCCGGGCAGGTACTCGTTGACGAAGTCCGCGTCCAGCACTTCGCTGAGGAACGGCTGTGTCAACTGCGCCAGGGCATCACTGCCACCACCAGCCTTGAAACCCTGCAGTACCTTGATTTCATCGCCAGCCGAATACTCGGCCTGGGCCAGACCGGCCACCAGCAGGCCGGATACGAGAACGGCGGCGCTTGCTCCACGCTTGATCATGAGAGTTGATCTCCAGTGCTGTTGTCGTTGTGCTGCGCTACAGCATGGCTGCAGGCAGGGATCGCACTTGCCGGAATCAAGCTAGTAGATCGACAATAAAATTGTCAATAATCTTGTCAAACATATAATCGACACCTAGCATCCAGTGCAGAGGCAATCGAATTGGCCAGCAACAAGCACTGCTGAAGACAGGCCCTGCCAAATACAACAAACCATGTGACCAGCGAGGAATCTGCGATGAGCGATGACCAGCAACAGCGCAAGGGAGACAGCACAGGCCATCAAGGTCATGGCATGTCCAACCGCTTGACCAATTACGGCGATGCGGCCTTCTCGTTGTTTCTGCGCAAGGCTTTCATCAAGGGCATGGGCTACACCGATGATGCGCTGTCACGCCCTGTCATCGGCATTGCCAACACCTACAGTGGATACAATGCCTGCCACGGCAACGTTCCTGGGCTGGTGGAGAGCATCAAGCGCGGCGTCATGCTGGCGGGCGGCCTGCCGGTGGATTTCCCGACCATTACTCTGCATGAGTCCTTCGCCCACCCCACCAGCATGTACCTGCGCAATCTGATGGCGATGGATACCGAAGAGATGATTCGTGCCCAACCCATGGATGCAGTGGTGTTGATCGGAGGCTGCGACAAGACCGTACCCGCCCAGTTGATGGCCGCTGCCAGTGCCGGTATTCCCACCGTTCAGGTAGTGACCGGCCCGATGCTGACCGGTTCGCATCGAGGCACTCGCGTGGGCGCCTGTACCGACTGTCGTCGCTACTGGGCCATGTACCGTGGCGAGGATATCGACGAAGCCGAGATCGCCGAGGTCAATGACAAGCTGGTACCGACTGTCGGCACCTGCTCGGTGATGGGAACCGCCAGCACCATGGCCTGTCTTGCCGAGACCCTCGGTATCATGCTGCCGGGAAGCGCCACGGCTCCAGCCGTGTTTGCCGACCGCCTGCGAGTCGCGGAGGACTCCGGGAGTCTCGCCGTGGCTCTGGCACGTGCCGGCGTAACCCCAGACCAGATCCTGACGCCAGACGCTTTCGAGAATGCTTTGAGAGTACTACTGGCACTGGGCGGTTCGACCAATGGCTTGATCCACCTGACCGCCATTGCCGGCCGGCTGGGCATCGATATCGACCTTGATGCCTTCGACCGCATGAGCCATGAAACTCCCGTACTGGTCGACCTGAAACCCTCCGGCGAGCACTACATGGAAGACCTGCACCGCGCCGGTGGTCTGCCCACTCTGCTGCGTGAGCTCAAGCCGTTGCTGCACCTCGACGCCATGACCATCAATGGTCGCACTCTGGGCGAGAATATCGATGCAGCGGTACACCTGGTCGACCAACCCGTGGTGCGATCACGCCACAACCCCATCTATGCCCGCGGTGGGATCGCCGTACTGCGTGGCAACCTGGCCCCGGCCGGGGCCATCATCAAACAATCCGCTGCCAGTCCCGAGTTGATGCGTCACCGCGGACGTGCTGTGGTGTTTACTTCACTGGAGGATCTCGCCCAACGCATCGACGACCCGAACCTCGACGTCCAGGCCAATGACATCCTGGTATTGCAGAATATCGGCCCCAGGGGCGCCCCCGGCATGCCCGAGGCGGGCTATATCCCGATACCGAAAAAGCTCGCGGCCCAGGGCGTCAAGGACATGGTGCGCATTTCCGATGGCCGCATGAGCGGCACCGCAGCCGGCACCATCGTGTTGCACGTATCGCCGGAATCGGCACAAGGAGGCCCGCTGGGCCTGGTGCGCAACGGCGATACCATTCGCCTTGATGTGGAATCGCGCGAGTTGGTGCTGGAAGTCGCGGAAGACGAACTCCAGGCCAGGCGCCAGCAACAGACTCCTCTGCAGGAAGATGCCACCCTGCTCGGCTATCGCAGGCTGTTCATGGAGCAGATTCTGCAGGCGGAGGAAGGCTGCGATTTCCGGGCCTGCCGGCCCGAACCAAGCTGCCGGGTCCCTCGCTCATGAGCTACCGCTCTTGGTAGACTGGCGTCATTACATCACGACATATTTCATCGCAGGGGAAGCGAACATGGGAAATCCATCTGCAACTGCCCGTTCGACATCGATGGAGGAAAACGCCTGCGGCGTGGAGGACATCGTTGCAGCGGTCGAGGAAGACATCGTTCTGGGACGCCTGCACCCCCGCGAAAGGCTTGTGGAAGAAGACTTGATCGAACGTTTCAACGGCAAGCGCCATGTGGTGCGTCAGGCGCTTTTCCAGCTCGAGAATATCGGCCTGGTGGAGCGCATCAAGAACCGTGGCGCTTTCGTCAAGACATGGACGCCCGAAGAAGTCGAAAACCTCTATGCCATGCGCGAGATCCTGGAACTGGCCGGTATCGATGCCCTGCCCCTGCCCGCTGCGGAAGCATGGCTGAAGGAACTGGAAGCGATTCACCACGAGTACAGTGCGGCAGTGGATGCTCAAGACCTGCGGCAGGTCTTTCATCTCAACATTGCCTTTCACCGAACCCTGTTCGCCGCGACCGGCAATCCTTACCTTTACCAGACCATCAACGAATTTGCCCAGCGCGCCCATGGCATTCGCTTCATTGCCATTGCCGATACGGAAAGCCTGGCTCAGGCGCGCCGTGAACATCAGGCCATGCTGGAGGCGATTCGCGCTGAGGACCGCGCCCAGCTCCGCCAGCTCTGCCGAGAGCACCTGTTACCATCAAAGAATCGCTATCTGGACCTGTATCGGCGCACCTTCAATTGAGTCGACCTTCAATTGAGTCGACCATTACTGACGACGACCACAGGTGGTGCATCAGCATGCCATGCGGTGTTGCACATCAAGCGTAACTAGTCCATCTGCATGCCCCAGGCATGACCGAACTGGATGTAGGCCACCTCCTCCTCAGGACCCACAGCGTAATCAAGCCCGATATCGAGCCCCAGCTTGCGGGCAATACGGTAACGCACTCCCCCACCCCAGGTGGTGGCATCCGCGCCATCATCGCCGAAGGTACGGCCATAACCTGTAAAGCCGACTGCCGCCCAGCGAGGCGTGAGTTGCCGTCTGATTTCGATTTCCGAGGACAATACCTCGTCGCCGGTGTAGCGATTGCGTGCCAGGCCACGGATATTGATATCCGGCTGCATGAAGAATGGCGCATCCTCGGAGGCTGATTGAGCATCCGCCATGGCAGCGAATGTCCAGTTGTCCCATGAATGGAACCAGGCACCGAACAACGAGGCGGTATTGAAATCAGCATCGCTGCCGATGGCCTCATCGAAACGCTGGAACTCAGCGACCACATTGAGCCCACGAGTAGGCGTGAGAGGATTGTCACGATTGTCGAAGTGCCCTGCCACCCCCAGAGAGACGAGTTCAATCTTGCGTTCGGCCAGTTCCTCGATACGCGGAAACTGATCTTCGGTATCCAGATTGATGTCATTGCGTCGCCAGCGCAGCGAGGGCCCCAGCGAGAAACCACTATCACCAAAGCGGTAGCGAGTCTTTACACCAATGTAATCGATATCGTTGTTGTAACGCAGCGCCAGATCCCGGTTGCCGGGGTGGAAGTCGAGCACAGCCAACCCCGTGGCAGCCGCGACATCATAGAGCCAGCGTCCACCGGCAAATGAGCCGGACCGCATGATGCCACCACCCCAGGAGCCGTTACCGGTCACCGCTCCCCCAAGAATGGTACGGGTCGGCGGCAGATCAGAGCCTGGCGACGGGTTCTGCACGAAATACGCCGCCATGCCCAGGCCATCATCCACAGCGGGCTCGGTAATGACGATCGGCATGGGGATAAATCCCCCTTTGGCGAGCAGGTTGGACATATCCAACTGCCCATCCACCTCGTCGAAGAAGTTACTGCGCCAGCCCACCTGTTGTGGTGGTGTCGAGCCAGGGGAAGGGTTGGTTGATTTGCTGGCAGGCGGGGTTGCCACTGCATCAGACCGCGAGTCCTGGGCAAGGCTCGGATGAGGTGCCAGCGAGATCAGCAGCAGACTACCAAGCAGCGTAGAACGTACGAGCCGGTTCATGAAGATTCCCTGGAACAGGACAAGAGCAGTGGCTGAAGCTACGCCGTGGCCTCATACCGTGGATAGCTGCCCGGCAAGACTACACTGTAGACTTGCCAACATTTCAGGTATGACTCATTGAACCAGAATAGAACAGATTGTGCGGCTATCGAAGCATCGATACCTGAGTCTGTATCGGCATACCTTCAACGGATGCTTGCAGGGCTCCCCGACGCGCAACGCATCAGCATGCCCCACGCGCCACGTCCCATGACAAGCGAATGTGCTCTTCCAGCAACCAGCGGGCATCCTGTATTCGCCGCTCGAGAGCAAGCTGCACCAGCTCTCCATGCTGGGCATCGAGCCGTGCACGGATAGCCGGATTCCCCGGCGCCAGGCGACGGTAGCGATCAAACTGATCATGCAGTTGTTCGATGAAGCGCAGCAGCCAGTGCGAGCCACAAGGGGCCAGCAGGGTACGATGAAACTGCAGATGGGCCTGTTCCCATTTTTCCAGTTGCTCGGGGGACTTGTCGGCACGCAACAGCCGGTGTTGAGCAGCGAGCAATTGAGACTCCCACTCGGCGTCTCCCTCCTGGAAGGCCTGGGTCAGGGCCATGCACTCGAGTTGTACGCGCAAGCGCGCAATATCTTCCAGTTCCCCCGCAGACAGCGGAGGGACACGAAACCCGCGTTGATTGTGCTGTTCAAGCAGGCCATATGCTGCCAGCCGGTTGAGAGCCTCGCGCAAGGGACTGAGCCCTACTGCGTATTGCGCCTTCAATGCGCTGATGGCCAATTTCTCGCCTGCCGCAAAGCGGCCACGAATCAGGTCTCGCTTGAGTTCATCGAACACCTGGCTCGCCGCTGTCTCACTCACGCCGGGAGCCAAGGCCCGCTCAACAGGTTTGGGCTTCGTCATATCACCATTCTCATGAATCCATCTGCAGTGTACGTCGCCAATTGACAGTACGTCGCCAATTGACAGTACGTCGCCAATTGACGCACGCCAAGGGCTAGTTCATATTGAAGCCCATTAAATCGATTTTAATTAGAACTAACGATTTTACACGCCAAGACGTTAGTTGCTACCCAGCATTAGTTACTGCTCGGCAATAGTGACTACCTGACAATCGCTACGATCCAACGACAGTTACTACCCAACAATAATGAGACGAGGGTGTTCATGAACAAGGACAGTGATGTTTCCTCATCCAGGTCCGCACCGGGGTTTTCCAGCCTGCAACACTTCGCGCTGCTGACGGTCACGGTTGGCAGCCTGCTGCTGTTGATTCTCTTGTTTGACATTCCTACCGCGATCGCTCTGATACTCTCGGGCTGCATGGCCATGGCCTTGAGTCTGCTCTGGGGCATTCCCTGGTCGCGCCTGGAAAAGGACCTGCTCAGCGGCATCCAGGCCATGCTGATCCCCATCCTGATTCTGATGTGCGTGGGCATGATGGTTGGCGTATGGATTCTGTCAGGCACCATCCCCGCCATGGTCACATTGGGCCTGGAGTCCCTCTCCCCGGCATGGTTCCTGGTCGCCGCTTGCCTGTCCTGCTCACTGATGTCAGTCATGGCGGGTACCTCCTGGGGAACGCTGAGCACCATCGGCATCGCCCTGATGGGCGTCGCCCAGGGAATCGGCATTCCCCCTGCCTATGCCGCTGGTGCCATCATCACCGGTACCTTCTTCGGCGACAAGCTCTCGCCACTGTCCGATACCACGGTGATGGCCTCCGCTGTATGTGGCGTCAATATCGCTTCGCATATCCGCCACATGCTGTATTCCACCCTGCCGGCCTACTTGATCGCCCTTGCGGTATACGCCTGGTTGGGGCATGGCGTTTCGGTATCGGCCACAGGCACACCGGAACAGACCCAGATCATCATTGCGACCCTGGGGGAACACTTCAGCGCCAACCCGCTGACATTTCTGCCTCCATTGGTAGTATTCGGCTGCATTCTGCTGAAGAAGCCGGTACTGCCAGCCTTCGTCATCGGCATTCTCAGTGCCGCCGTTATCGCTGTCGTGCTGCAAGGCGCCACCTTGGCAGATATCGGCCAGGCCATGGACAGTGGCTATAACGCCAAAACAGGCGTTGCCATGGTGGATGAAATGCTCTCACGGGGCGGCCTGCAGGCGATGATGTCTACCGTTGCCGTGCTGATTGCCGCGGCATTGCTGGGGGCTCCCTTCAAGAGTGCTGGCACGCTGGATGCCGCTATCGCCATGCTCAACCGCAAGCACGCGAGTCGGCGCCAGGTTCTGGGTAGCGCCATGGGTCTGCACAGCCTGGCGTTCCTGCTGACCGGCAGCTACTACGTGACCTTTTCGCTGCTGGGGCCGCTGCTGCGTCCCCTGGTGGAAAACACCGGCACACCTGCCAAGAACCTGTCACGCATTCTGGAAGATACCGGCACCACCCTTTCGCCTCTGGTGCCATGGGGTGTCACCGGCGCCTTCACCGCCGCCACTCTGGGCGTGGCCACTGCCGAGTTCTTGCCATATGCCATTCTCTGTTATGGCGCGATCATCTTTTCCCTGTTGTTTGTCATCACCGGCCTGGGCCTCGGCCATGAACGCAAGCCATCGCATCCGCAACGAACTTCGGAACGAGCTCCGGAACGAACGCTAGAGCGAACGCTAGAACAACGGCCCGATCCCGGCAGATAAAATCGATATTTTCAAATTCAACCGATTCCCTCATGACAAGGAGTCACCATGACATCACCATCTCGACATCCCTATCCTGACGCCACTCCCTACCCCTCCCGGCGCAGCCCGACCTATTCGCGGCACGGCATGGTAGCGGCTTCCCAGCCACAGGCGGCCCAGATCGGACGGGATATTCTGGCCCAGGGCGGCAATGCAGTGGATGCTGCCATCGCCACGGCGGCAGCACTTACCATCGTCGAACCTACGGGCTGTGGCATTGGCGGCGATGCTTTCGCCCTGGTGTGGATCGCTTCCGACAATCAGGGCAATGGGGAATTGCATGGGCTCAATGCCAGTGGCGTTGCCCCTCAGGCATTGACCCGGGATGCTGTACGCGCAGCCGGCCATGAACAGATGCCACTGCATGGTTGGACACCCGTCACCGTACCTGGAACACCATCCGCCTGGGCGGAGCTTTCACGCCGCTTCGGCAAGCTCGATTTTGCCAGCCTGCTCAAGCCTGCCATTCGTCTCGCCCGGGAGGGCTTTC
Source organism: Halomonas binhaiensis (assembly GCF_008329985.2). Lineage (NCBI taxonomy): Bacteria > Pseudomonadati > Pseudomonadota > Gammaproteobacteria > Oceanospirillales > Halomonadaceae > Halomonas > Halomonas binhaiensis. The sequence goes on along the minus strand of NZ_CP038437.2, from coordinate 1,512,402 downwards.
CCGTCTCGCCCGTCATTGCCAGCCTCTGGCAGCGAGACACCGAAACCTTCAAGCGCCAACTGGAACAGGGCCCTGCCACCGCCCCATGGTTCGATACCTTCACCATCGAAGGCACAGCGCCCCAGGCAGGAGAATGGTTCCGGTGCGAGGATCAGGCCAAGACACTGGAAGCAATCGCCGCTACCCAGGCAGAAAGCTTCTATCGTGGTGAGCTGGCCGAGAAGATCGATGCATTCTCGCGCCAGACCGGAGGCTACCTGCGCAAGGAAGACCTGGCTGCCTATCAGCCTGAATGGGTGACCCCGATCAACGCTCGTTACCGCGATGTCGATGTGTGGGAAATTCCCCCCAACGGCCAGGGGCTGGTAGCACTGATGGCCCTGCGCCTGCTGGATGGCTTCCCTCCGTCCCATCGTGATGATCCTGAATTGCTGCATCATCAGCTCGAAGCCATGAAGCTGGCCTATACCGATGGCAAGGCCCATATCACGCAAGCGGACCACATGACGTATTCCGTCGAGCAGCTGCTCTCTGAGCGTTACACGGAAGAGCGGCGTGCGCTGATCGGTGAAACCGCCATCACGCCCGAACCCGGCAAACCCGCGGCTGGAGGTACCGTGTATCTGGCCACTGCCGATAGTGACGGCAACATGGTGTCCTTCATCCAGAGCAACTACCACGGCTTCGGCTCCGGCATCGTGGTCCCCGGTACCGGTATTGCGCTGCAGAACCGCGGTCATGACTTCAGCCTCGATGAAGCTCACGACAACGTACTGCAGCCGGGCAAGAAAACCTTCCACACCATCATTCCTGGTTTCCTCACGCGTGGCGGCAAGGCTCTGGGGCCCTTTGGCGTGATGGGTGGCTTCATGCAGCCTCAGGGCCATGTCCAGGTCGTCATGAACCTGGTCGACTTCGGCCTCAACCCCCAGGCGGCCTTGGATGCTCCCCGCTGGCAATGGATGGGCGACAAGACCATCGGCATTGAGCACGGCTATCCGACTGCACTGGTGCGCGCCATGTCAGCACGCGGTCACAACATGCAGGTAGCGCACGACAGTCGCAGCTATGGGCGCGGCCAGGTCATTCTGCGAGATCCTGAAACCGGTATTTATTGCGGTGGAACAGAGCCTCGCACCGATGCCGCCATTGCCGTTCTCTAGTTGCGGGATTGAGCATGAGCGTACAAATCCAGTTGTTCCTGGCCTTTTTCCGCATCGGCATCTTTGGTTTCGGTGGAGGGCCCTCGATGATCCCGCTGGTCCATCAGGAGGCGGTGAAACGCTACCAATGGATGGATGACGGCGACTTCGCCGACGTTCTGGCCATCGGTAACACCCTGCCTGGGCCCATCGCGACCAAGATGGCCGGCTACATCGGTTATCGCGTCGGCGGCACATTGGGTGCCATCAACGCCGTTGTGGCCGTCACGGTCCCCCTGGCACTGACCATGATCGCCCTGCTGGGGCTGTATCGCCGCTATGGTGATCAGTCCTGGGTCCGCGGTATGGGCCAAGGGGTGATTCCAGTGGTGATGATAATGATGGTCCAGCTCACTCTGGACTTCTTCAACAAGTCACGGGTCAGTCTTGGCTGGATGATGACACTCATCATTGGCCTGGTAGCCGGAGGCCTGATCTATGGCCTGGGCCTGCACCCTGGATTGGTCATCGGGATTCTGCTCATCGCGGCGCTGTTGAGACCAGAAAAGCTGCCATGGGAAGGCAAGGTGAAATCAGGCAGCGGAAGTGAAGCGAAAGCCAAGGAGCGGGCGCAATGATCTACTGGCAGCTATTTCTGGCTTTCTTCATTCCCAATATCATCGGTTATGGTGGCGGTCCTGCCATCATTCCGCTGATCGAGAACGAAGTCGTTGCCACCTATGGGTGGATGACGCATCCGCAGTTCGCTGAAACCCTGGCCTTGGGCAACGCCCTGCCCAGTCCTATTGCCACCAAGATCGCGGGATATATCGGTTATGACGTCGCCGGCATCGGTGGCGCTGCCATTGCCATCTTCGCGACAGTGGCACCATCGTTGATTCTCATGATCGTCGCCCTCGGCGTTCTTTATCGCTATCGCGACTCGGTGAAGGTCAAGTCCATGAGCCAATGGGTGCGGCCGGTCGTCATGATTCTGATGGCCTACCTGACCTGGAACTTCCTGGAGGAAAGCCTGGCCACTTCGGGATTCATCCACACCCTGATCATTGCCGCCGTTGCGGCCCTGCTTCTCATGAAAACAAAAGTGCACCCCGCCCTGGTCGTTGGCTTCGGCCTCACCTATGGCGCCCTGCTGTTGGGCTGATCACGGTGGGGATGATCACGGTGGAGATGATCACTACAGGAATGACTCGCCAGCCAGCACCGTGCCGGCAATTGCTGCCCTGATTGCCGGTTGATGGTGAAACTCCGTCACTCCATCCATTAAATCCTCTGTAAAACAAGGATAATCAAGATGAAGCGTCACTATAAAACGACCCTGGCCATGTTCCTCACCAGCCTGAGTCTGGGTGCCTCGACGGCAGCCATGGCCGCAGATGAGGCCTATCCCGACAAAGCGGTGGAATTCATCGTTCCCTGGTCACCGGGAGGCGGCAGCGATACCTTGATGCGCCTGGTGGCCAACTACGCCGAAACCTACCTCGGCCAACCGATGCCCGTCATCAACATGCCCGGCGTCAGTGGTACCACTGGCCTGAAGGAACTCACCAAACGCGATGCCGATGGCTACACTGTCGGGCAAGTTCACGAAGGGCTCATGGTGGCCCACCATACCGGACTGACACCCAACAATTGGGATGACTTCACTCCGATTGCCGCGGTCACCCAGTCACCTCAATACCTGACCGTCAAGGGGGATGCCCCTTACTCCACCTATCAGGAATTCGTCGACTATGCCAAGGAACACCCCGGTGAGGTTCGCTTTGGCGTCACTCTCGGCGGCGTCCCGCATGTACACGCAGCGATGATGGAGGATGCCGAGGGACTTCAGTTCCGCTATGTCGGCTTTGAAGGCACCGGCGATCGCATTCGCGCCCTGGTGGGAGGACATATCGATGCCGCTATCGGGGACATTTCCTCCAGTGGGGAATTCGTCAAGAACGGCGATCTGCGCTTTCTTGCCGTCGGTAGTGAGGAGCGCCAGGAAGAAATGCCTGACGTTCCTACCTTTGCTGAGCTAGGCCATCCCGAACTCAAGCTGAACATCATTCGCGGCATCATCGCCCCCAAGGGAATTGCCGAGGATCGTGTCGCAGTCCTGGCCGATGCCTTCAAGGCCATGAGCGAGGATGAGGATTTCATCAAGGGTGTGAACAGTGCCGGCGCCAGTGTCGTGTACCAGGGACCCGAGGAGTTTTCGGACTACCTGCAACAGACTGACGCCACCTTCAAACGCCTGGCAGGGAAGCTGGCACGATGAAAACGCAACCCGCACATTCCTTCGATACAACACATTCCCGTGATACACGCTCCCCCTCGGGGGAGCCGTTGGTTCCTGCGGGGAGGGCCAACCCTCTGGCCCATATCATGTTGAACGGTATCCTCGTGGTGCTGTTCGGCTATTTTTTCCTGCAGGCGAGAGAGCTGCCCTCCTCCATGTGGGAACCCCTGGGTTCCGGGAGTTTCCCGCGTCTCGTGCTTGGCCTGCTGATGCTGATCAACCTCGCCATCATCGCCAAGGAACTGCGCAACCTGAAAGGACGCTCGCCCGGTGCCAAAGGCCAGACAGCGGCCTGGATATGGCGTCATCGCCTCGCCTTCGCAGTCCTGGGACTACTGGCTGTTTTCATTCTGGCACTGCCCTGGCTTGGATTCGCCGTGGCGTCCTTTCTGTTCATCATGCTCGGGCAGTGGTTGCTCGGCGCCAGATCCTTGAGGCAGATATGTATCGCCGTGGTCATTGCTGTGGTCTTTTCATTCGGAGCTGACGCCCTGTTCCGCGATGTCTTCGTGATCAGCTTGCCACGCGGCCTGCTGGGCTGACCGATCATGATTCCACGAGGAACCTGGATATGATGACTGCACTACTGGACGGCATGGCACAGCTGTTCACTCTCATGACCATGATCACCATGCTGCTTGGCGTCATTGCTGGTGTCATTGCGTCGGCCATACCTGGCTTCACCATTACCATGGCCATTGTCCTTACCCTGCCGCTGACCTTCTCCATGCCACCCTTGCAAGGCGTCGCGACCATGCTGGCGGTCTATGTCGGTGGCTATTCCGGGGGGCTTATTTCTGCGGCGCTGCTCGGTATTCCGGGCACACCATCATCCGTGGCCACCACCTTCGATGCCTTCCCCATGTCACGCAATGGCGAACCCGGCAGAGCCTTGGCTCTGGGGGTATGGGCTTCCTTCTTCGGCGCCCTGATCAGCGCCGTTGTACTGATCATCGCGGCTCCACCGCTGGCCCTGATCGCCGTCAAGCTGGGCGCCTGGGAATACTTTTCGTTGATCATCTTCGCCATGACCGTCGTCGCCAGCCTGGTGGGCAAGTCCATGCTCAAGGGGCTGATGACGGGGTTACTTGGGCTACTCATTGCCACGGTAGGGTCGGACCCACTGATGGGCGTCCCGCGCTTTACCTTCGATTCCGAGCTTTTGGCCAATGGCCTGCCATTTCTGGTGGTCCTGATTGGCATGTTCGCGGTCAGCCAACTGCTGTCCGAGGTGGAGAGCTCTGCAGATGGCACCAGGGGCAACCAGGCCTGCATGCCTGGTCGGGTGACATTTCACCCCATGGCTGCCTTGCGCGAAACCCTGTCCTACCCGGTCAACCTGATCCGCTCTTCCATGGTCGGCGTGTTCATTGGAGCAGTTCCCGGTGCCGGGGGCAGCATTGCCAATCTGCTGGCCTACGATCAGGCCAAGCGAGCTTCCAAACATCCAGAAGCCTTCGGCACCGGAACACCAGAAGGAGTCATTGCCTCGGAATCCGGCAACTCGGCCACATCCGGCGGCGGCCTGATCCCCATGATTGCCCTGGGCATACCCGGCAGCGCCGTCGATGCGGTATTGATGGCATCGCTGATGGTCCACGGCATCGGTGTCGGGCCGCGCCTGATCCTCGATCATGGAGACCTGGTCTATGGCATGTTCATGGCCATGTTGCTGGCAGCGGGCATGGTCCTGCTGGTATGCATGTGCAGCATGCGCCTGTTCCTGCGCGTAACGGAGATTCCCAAGTTCGTGATTGTCCCTGTCGTGCTGGTGTGCTGTGTCATCGGCGCCTTCGCCCTCAATAACCGCGTCACGGATGTCTACCTGCTGCTGGGTGTCGGTGTGCTGGGATATATCCTGAGCAAGCTGGACTATCCCCTGGCACCTTTGGTCTTGGGTGTGATTCTCGGTCCGATCGCGGAAACCAATCTACGCCGGGCCCTGATGACCGATGACAACTGGATGCTGTTCCTCACCCGCCCGATCTCTCTGGCGCTACTGGTGCTGGCAGTCATTTCCATTCTGCTGGCCATTCGCCACCATCATCGCCAAAGGCGAATCGCTCAGACAGCCTGAACCCATCATGACCTGCCCACATGGGCAGGTCATGGCGTCTCGCCAACCGAAACTCGACCACTGCCAGGATCCGGGCCAGGGCTTGGCCAATGTCTGGTTTCGTCGCCTAAACTGGGCATAGTGACGATAGGTGTTCTTGCCTGGGTGCGTTCTCGACTGGACCTTCTCTCACTGGCCTGGTCTTCAGCATTTTTCTTATATACATAGCACCCGATATTCATAGAACTCTATATGCTTAGTCCGCAGTATTCATGGTGCTGGAGAGACATAAGCTCTCGATATTCATTCGCTGACAACGGACAGGACAAATGGCACGCATCTACGATGATAACTCCCGTTCCATCGGCCACACTCCCCTGGTGAAGCTCAACCGGGTCAACGAGGGTGCCACCATCTGGGCCAAGATCGAGGGACGCAATCCGTCCTATTCCGTCAAATGCCGAATCGGTGCCGCGATGATCTGGGATGCCGAGGAAAAAGGCGCCCTCAAGCCCGGCATGACCATCATCGAGCCAACCAGCGGCAACACCGGCATCGCTCTGGCCTATGTGGCCGCTGCCCGTGGCTACCCGCTGGTGCTGACCATGCCTGCTTCAATGAGCCTTGAACGACGCAAGGTGCTCAAGGCGCTGGGTGCAGAAATTATCCTCACCGAACCCGCCAAGGGCATGCCCGGTGCCATTGCAGCAGCCGAAGAAGTGGCCACATCCGAGCCGGACAAGTATTTCATGCCGCAGCAGTTCGACAACCCGGCTAACCCGCGCATTCATGAAAACACCACAGGCCCCGAAATCTGGGACGATACCGATGGAGAGGTCGACGTGTTTGTCTCTGGTATCGGAACTGGTGGCACCCTTACCGGTGTGGCACGCCATATCAAGCAGAGCCGCGGCAAGGACATCACCGCCGTGGCAGTGGAACCTTCGGCCTCCCCTATCCTGACGCAAACCCGAGCAGGGGAAACACCGACACCCGCGCCACACAAGATTCAAGGGATCGGCGCTGGTTTCGTCCCAGGCAACCTCGATATGTCCCTGGTCGATCGCATTGAACAGGTCAGCAATGAAGATGCCATCGACATGGCCCATCGCTTGATGCTGGAGGAAGGCATTCTGTGCGGTATTTCCTCTGGAGCCGCTGTCGTCGCCGCGGTGCGGGTCAGCCAGGAGCCAGAGTTCCAGGGCAAGAACATCGTGGTCGTGCTGCCGGATAGTGCAGAACGCTACCTGTCTTCCGCCCTGTTCGAAGGTCGCTTCGGCGAACAGGAACTGCAGCAGTAACCATCCCTTCGCGCAGTGCTGTAGAAAGCTTTACGGCACTGCGCTCACATTGCGCTATTCGCCTCACACCTTCCCTCTGCCGTTCATCACAAATGTTCTAGTTTGTCGCTCGCTCGTCATGCCATGCTACCCAGATGAGCCACCCATGCCCCGTTCACCGTGACGGCATTGGTTTTCCCCGGGCCAGACAAGGAGCGCCTCATTACCATGGCCGCGTCCGATTGGGTCGATCTGCAGCAAGACAGTGATACGGGTATCGAAACCATCCGCGCGCACTTCGACGGTCACGCCTACGACCCGCATTGGCACGACACTTATCTGGTAGGTGTCACTGAACAGGGCGTGCAACAATTCCACTGCCGCAAGTCTCGCCACGACAGCACTCCCGGACGTCTGGTTCTGGTCGAGCCGGGTGAAGTCCACGATGGGCAGGCAGCCACTGATGCCGGTTTTACCTATTCCATGCTCTACCTGTCTGCCTCCTGGCTGGATAACGAGTTGCGTCAACAAAGCCATGATGGTTCCAGCACACTGTACCCTGGATTCAACAGCACCCTGGCCGACGATCCGAAATTGGTAAAGAGCATCTATCAGGCTTTCGAAGCACTGCGCCGCCAGCCATGGCGTATCATGCGTGACACAGCCCTTGATGCCCTGGTTCAGGACATGCTGCCTCATATCGGTTGGAAAGCCCGCCAGATCCTGCAGCCCCATCACCCTAATGTTGCCATGCGTGCCCGTGACTACCTGCATGCCCATATCGAACAGGACATCAGCCTTCATGACCTTGCCAGCGCCTGCGATGTCGACCGCTTTCGACTGACACGTGCCTTCAAGGCCGAATACGGCATGGCTCCCCATGCCTATCTGGTGCAACTGCGCCTCAATCAGGCTCGTAGAAAGCTGGCTGCAGGCCAGCTCCCCATCGATATTGCGCACCAATTAGGCTTTGCCGATCAGAGCCATCTGGGACGCTGGTTCCGTCGCGCCTATGGCATAACACCGGCACAATACCGGCGTCGCTGTCTTTCTCACTAGCCAGCGCATTGGTTTTTGAGCGCTGCTCAAATCTTCCAGACTTGCGGGCTGCTCCCGGCGACACTCGTCATATCAACACGACGAGGTTCATGCCATGCAACAATGGATTCCCTATACGCTGTTCACGCTCGCCATCACCTTCAGCCCTGGCCCTATCAACCTGCTGGTAATGGCCATGGCCGGGCAGGCCGGTTGGCGTGCCACTCTGCCCGCCGTCTTCGCCGCCTGCATCACCGCGGCTCTCACCATCGTGCTGGCAGGATTGGGTGCCGCCAGCCTGTTGATCAAGGCCCCCTTGGTACCTGCAGTGCTATCCTGGATCGGCGTCATCTGGTTGACCTACATGGCCTGGTGCCTGGCCACCGCAGATCCCGCGATGTCTGCCTCCAATACTGAACGAGCTGTCACATTGAATGGTCCCAGGGCGGCCGGCCTGCAACTGATCAACCCCAAGGGCTGGATGATGGCCCTGACAGCAGTGACCGTTTTCGCAGGATCCGATGCCACCCCGGCCACCATTGTCAGCATGGCACTGGTATTCCTGGCATTCGCCCTTCTGGGAACATCCACCTGGGCACTGATGGGCACCGGCAGCCGCAAGTGGCTGACGACGCCACGCCGCATGAAACTGTTCAACCTGTCCATGGCGATGGCCCTGGTAGGCATGGCCTGGTGGAGCGTGTTGAGTTGAACGCCACCTATCAGGATCAAGACTCGGGATCAGGACACGGAAGCTGAATCCAGACGCTCGCGCACAAACTCCGATACCGGGTGCAGGTCGAGCCGTTTACCGGCCTTGAGCACCTGGCTGGGGACTTCACGCAACACCAGGCCCGGCAACAGCGATGCGGCCGACAATGCTCTGTCGAGATCGACGCCTGTGTGAAAGCCCATCAACTCCAGCATGTGGACAAGATCCTCCGTACACACATTGCCAGTGGCACCTGGTGCGTAGGGACATCCCCCCAGCCCTCCTAACGCGCCATCGAAGCGATCTGCCCCGGCATCAATGGCCGCCAGGGCATTGCTCAGTGCCATGCCACGGGTGTTGTGCAGGTGGACGGTCATTTGCAGGTCACTGAAGCGCTGCTTGAAAGCACGGATGACGTCTCCCACCTGGGTGGGATAGGCCATCCCGGTGGTATCGCACAGCGTGATTCCCCTTACCCCCAGCTCAGCAAAACGCTCAGCCCAGGACATCACTGTATCCAGTTCAACGTCACCTTCCATGGGACAGCCAAATACCGTGGACAGCGAGACATTGATCGCAATATCCGTCGATGCCAGTTCCTCGATCACTTGCTTGAGACCACTGAACGACTGTTCCCGAGTCATGCGCAGGTTCGAGAGGTTGTGGCTTTCACTGGTCGACATCACCAGATTGGCTTCATCCACGGCACAAGCCAATGCGCGCTCAGCACCACGGACATTAGGTACCAGAGCGGTATACTCAACGGCCGGATTGCGCTTGATGCCTTGCATGACCTCTTCGGCATCGCGCAGCGCAGGAATGGCCTTGGGCGAGGTGAAGGAGCTCACCTCGATCTTGGCAAAACCGCAGTCGCTGAGCTGATCGACCAAACGGATCTTCTTGGCCGTATCCACGAATTCGCACTCATTCTGAAAGCCGTCACGGGTGACCACTTCCTGGATGTATATCTGCTTGCCATCGCCTTTCATGATGTTGCTCTCCTCTATCTGATATGTGGCCTGGTAATTCCCCTTTCCCGTTAAATGACGCCTTTCTCTTTCATCTTCCTCTGCGTCTCGGCATCGATGCCCAGTTCATCGAGGATCTGACGAGTATGTTCTCCGAGTTCCGGACCTCCGCCACCAATGCGTCCTGGCGTGCGGCTCAGCTTCGGCATGACACCAGGCACCTTGAGCGAGTCACCGCCGGGTAGCTGAATCTTCTGCAACATGTCACGGCTGGCGAAATGAGGGTCCTTGACGATATCCGCGGCGGTATAGGGATAACCCGCCGGTACATTGGCTGCATCGAGAGACTGGATGATGAAGTCGCGGGAATGTCGTTGAGTCCACTCGGTGATGGCGTCATCGATCAGGTCAACATGCTGGACACGACCATCGTTGTGGGCCAGGCGAGAATCCGCGGCCAGGTCGGGGCGACCGATGGTCTCCATCAGGCGCTTGAAGATACTGTCGCCATTGCCGGCGACAATGACATAGGAACCATCCTCGCAAGGATAGGCATCCGAGGGCGCAATACCGGGCAAGGCACTGCCGCTGGGTTCGCGAATGTGACCATCGGCGTCGTACTCGGGAATCAGACTTTCCATCATGGAGAACACCGCCTCGTAAAGCGCGATATCGATGTATTGCCCTTGTCCGCTGCGCTGTCTCTCATGCAATGCCAGAAGCGTACCGATCACCGCGTAAAGCGCAGAAAGCGAATCACCGATGCTGATACCCACCCGCACCGAGGGCTGATCGGGGAAACCACATAGATAGCGCAGCCCTCCCATGGCCTCGCCGATGACACCAAAGCCTGGCTTGTCACGATATGGGCCTGTCTGGCCGTAGCCAGAGACTCGCACCATGATCAGCCTGGGATTGATCTCCGATAAGGCTTCCCAGCCCAGTCCCCACTTTTCCAGAGTGCCCGGGCGGAAATTCTCGACCACCACATCGGCATCCTGAACCAGTCGGCGCACCACTTCCTGGCCCTCGGCCGACTGCAGATCAAGTTCCAGTGAACGCTTGTTTCTTGCTTGCACATGCCACCAGAGAGAAGTGCCATCCTTGAGCTTTCGCCATTTCCGAAGGGGATCTCCCTTGCCGACCGGCTCGACCTTGATCACGTCAGCCCCGAACTCACCCAACAGCTTGGTGGCGAAAGGACCCGCAATAAGCTGCCCAAGTTCAAGGACTTTCAGGCCTTGCAGAACTTGTGTATTTTCCACTGTTATTCCACCTCTCCCGTCATTCATGCTGAAAGTGTGTGTTTGACATGACCTTGGCACAATCAGGCATTGACCAAGGCGGCCTTCACCTGTTGCGAAGGCTAGGGTTGGTACGCAGAGTATCTACTTGCCTTGGCTTCAGGAGATTTCCCCATGATGCGCTTCGACTTCATCACTTTACGGCTATTCATCGCCATTGCCGATGAGCGCAGTCTGACAGCAGCAGCCAACCGCGAAAACATGGCATTGGCCGCAGTAAGCAAGCGCATCAGCGACCTGGAAAGCATGGTGGGTACTCCTCTGCTCTACCGCCGCCCACGAGGGGTGGAACTCACCCCTGCGGGACATGCCATGCTGCATCACGCGCGCAATGTTTTCGATCAATTACAGCGCCTGAGTGCGGACCTCAGCGAGTACAGCGAAGGGGTCAGAGGACATGTACGCCTGCATGCCAATACCTCGGCTGTCATTCAGTTTCTTCCTGATGATCTGGCACAGTTCTCTGCCGAGTACCCTGGTATCAAGATTGATCTCGAAGAAAAGTTGAGCACAGAAGTCATCAGTGCAGTGAAGGACAACCTGACCGACATCGGCATCTTCTCCCGCCATATTCCCGCCGATGGTCTGCAAACCTTTCCTTACCGTACCGATCAACTGGTACTGGTCACGCCTCAGGATCATCCACTCGCCGCTAACGAGGCCATTTTTCTGGCCGCTGCCACGGACTATGACTTCATTGGCCTGGAACAGGGCTCATCGTTGCATCAACTGGTGAGCAGCCAGGTCAGGCAGCAGCAAAAGAACCTGCATACACGCATTCAGGTAAGAAGTTTCGAAGGCATTCTGCACATGATCGACAGGGGCATGGGAATTGGCGTGCTTCCGGAGAAGTCCGTACGTAGTCATTTAGCCAGCCTGAATATCTGCACAGTGCCATTGAAGGATGACTGGGCCCACCGAGAACTGGTGGTAGGGGTAAAGGATGTGGACACCTTATCGTCCATCAGCAAGCACATGTTCATGCACTTGACCTCGACACAACAACTCAACCAGTTGATTTTAAAGTAAATACTCTCCGGCTTCGTTCATCGCGAAAGCTTGCTTTGTGATTTAGTGATGTTCTTTCGTTGATTGGCCTCCTATGGTCGTGATGCCTTTTCCTATGAAGGCACATCACCAATGCATCATGTATTCATAACAGCATGCTCTAATAAAATAATGCTCTAATAAAAAAGCCCTAATAACAAACAGCCCTAATAACAAACAGCCACGCCAACGAGAGAAATATCATGACAACCCTGACGAAACCTGCCCGCGCGGCAGCAATTGCCTGCACGCTTCTATCCTCAGCCCTTGTTGCCCCCTCTGCCTGGAGCTTTGAGCCGTCCGGCAAGGTCGATTGTATTGCCCCTTCAAACCCAGGTGGCGGCTGGGACTTCACTTGCCGCTCCGTCGGTCGAACCCTTCAAGACCTGGACCTCGTTCCTGCCAGCGTGCAAACCGTCAACATGGCAGGGGCGACTGGCGGCGTTGCCTTCGGTCATGTCGTCAGCAAACGCAACGACGATGATCAGTTGCTGGTCGCGGCTTCCACCACCACTGCTGCCGGATTGGCCCAGGGCCTGTTTCCAGGCATGTCGGCGGATATGGTGGACTGGGTGGGTTCTCTGGGTGCCGACTACGGAATCATCGCCGTGGGCGCTTCCTCGCCCTATCAGAATCTCAATGAGCTGCTGGATGCGCTGAAAGAAGCCCCCAATTCGGTCACCTTTTCCGGTGGCGATTCGAAAGGTAGCTGGGACCATCTCAAGTTGCTGATGGTTGCCCAGAAGGCCGGTGTTCCAGAGCTACGCAGCATCAAATACCTGCCATACGACGGTGGCGGCGAAGCCCTGACCCAGGTGGTCGGTGGCCATGTCGATGGCTTTACTGGAGATATCAGTGAAGCCCGCGGATTCATCAAGTCCGGCGACTTGCGGGTACTCGCCGTGCTCTCGGAAGAACGCCTGCCATTGGAAGATTATGCTGATATCCCGACCGCCAAGGAGCAAGGCATCGACGTCGTCGGAGCCAACTGGCGCGGCTTCTACATCCCGTCGGATATTCCGGATGATGCCAAGGCCTATTGGGCGGATGCCCTGAATACGGTCTACGACAGTGATGAGTGGAAGCAGGTCATGGTCGATAACGGCCTGATGCCCTTCCACTTGTCGGGTGAAGAATTCAGTAAGTTCGTGACCGACCAGGTAGCCTCCATTGCCCAGATCTCTGCTGACGTTGGTATCAGCCGATGACCAACAGCGACGTCTTTTCGGGCCAGCGCTGCTCGCCCTAGCCGTCGCCTACGGCTGGAGCGCTGTAAATTATCCTGCTTCATATACCGACCAACCAGCAGTCAATGACAATACAACTAGCCATATCTGGGCGTTCTAAGAACACTGGACATCCCGACATGGCAAGCGATGTGCATTACTGTAGAAACTGCATGCTGAGACCAACAACAACCTGCCAATCAGGAGCAGGACCTTCTTCGACTACAGAGAACTGAGGTTCGAAAGTGAAGTTGTAGAGGGTCTTGCCCTGTCTGACGATATGACCGATCCCCAAACCAAGAGGCACGCTATAGTTGTCATTCTCGAAATTGTAGCTCCAGATAGGTGCACCACGTAGATAGTTACCATTGCCTAACTGATAGTAGGCAAAGGGCTGCAAGGTCGCAGAATTGACGTTTTCACGGTCATCATCGCCAGCAAAACTATGCTGCCAGCCTGCAAGATATCCATACTGGAATTTCGCTGACTCAGCATTGAACAGAACGTTGACCAGGCCAGCAGACCACTGCTCGCTACCCAGCGTATCTTCACTTGCCGTGGGTGCTGTGACCTGAGGACCAATACCGAAACTGATCTTGGAACTGCCAGTATCAAACAGATAGGAAGCAAAAGTATTCAGATCGCCAAGACCGGTTTCGCTATGTCCTCCTGGCGCAGTGGGATAACTATTGATCGGCAAGGAGGTACGTAGCAGCCAACGCGAGTCACCCAATGAAAAAGGTGTAGCAAAGCGTAGCCAAAACTGATTGGCCGTTTCATCGGAATCGTTGATATCACCGATGTAATAGTTCTGCAGGCTGAAAGCCGTCATGTTTGCCAGAGGGTTATTGGCCTGTGCTGCTGTTCCTGCGTGATCATTTTCAGCCAATGCAGGGAGAGCCAGCAGAGTCCCAACCACCATGATAGTGGCCTGTGAAAAGGAAGCAACATTCTTCATTAGGCACCTATGATTTATGCGAACAAGCGTGAGTCGCTCATCTAGTTTGCCTATTTTTCTGCTTGAGCATTTAGGGGAATCACCCGATATGGATACAGGCTCTCAGGTGAATTTTGGCACCTTTATTGAAGCGCAAATGGACACGTGGAAAATACGCAAAATTTCCATTTGGTGAATAACCCCATGATTAATCTGGACTGTGAAGAAAAGCGCACAAAATGCATCAGACTGGTAGCGAGTAGACCTCCCTGCCAAGCAGTAAGACATGCTACTTCTCGCGTTCAAGGCACCCCTCGTTTAGCAAAGATGATATACCTCTTTATAGATGCATCTTGAATGGGGAACTCACCTGCTAGCCAATGACGCTAGCTCCAGGTAGATGAAGCAATGGCCAGATAGATGAAATACTTTTTCTATAATAGTATGTATTACCAATTATTGGCCGTGAAAAAACCAAACAGGAGACAAGCATGAGCCAGCCGCAGGCATCGCATGATCCGGTGACGTTCTATGTGGGTTGTGGAGCAGCCAGTGACATCTGCCTGGTGGTCTACGACCCCGACACACAGACACTGGCATTGCGCCAGCGCACTCATCTACCGGACGTGACCCAGGCTGGCGGCAGTCTTCCGCTCTGCATCAGTGCCGACCAGCACTATCTCTACGCAGCATCGCGTGGTACTCCGCTGCTGGCAGCACGCTATGCCATTGATGCGACCACCCGGGAATTGACCTTCATGGACAGCCGGCCGTTGTCCGCCAGCATGGCGTATATCGCCCTCAGTGCAACGGGTGACTATCTCTTCGGCGCCTCTTACGGAGCACACCTGATCGCGGCGGACAGTCTCCCGTCTACCGGCACAGCCTCCTTCTCTTCTTTCCAGTTCGCCACTCAACCCCACGCCCATGCGGTGATGCATGACACCCACGGTAGACACGTCGTGGCCACCAGCCTGGGAGGCGACCTGCTCTACTGCCTGGATTTCGACCGGGTGCACGGCTTCCAGACCGTCGATCACTACCGTTTTCCCGATGGCACAGGGCCACGCCATGTCGTCTTCAACGCGGAAGGCAATAGAATCTATGTGCTGGGCGAGCTGGATGGCTCGATTACCCTGCTCGATTATGACAGCGCTTCTGCGCGGATGACCTTTCGTCAGAAGGTCCTGATCAGCAAGGGGGAGCACGAAAACTACTGGGCAGCCGAACTCAAGCTAAGTGCCGATGGCAAGTTTCTCTACGCATCGGAACGCAACAGTTCGCTGCTGACCTCCTTCAGCGTGGCAGAGGAGCATGGTGAGCTGACCTATCACGATGAATGCACGACAGAAGCCCAGCCCCGCGGCTTCGGCCTCTCCCCTTGCGGCCACTATCTTCTGGCTGCTGGCCAGGCATCGCACCATGTTACGTTGTACCAGGTGGACACTGGCCGGCTTGAGCCACTCGCTCGGCTTGAGCTTGGCGGCAGTCCGGATTGGGTCGAGGCCATATAAGAGCTACCAGTCAGCGATACCGGTGTAGAGACACACGAGCACAACAGCCAGCAGGAACAACGTCTCGGCGACCATCAGGATGACGGGCTTCCAGCCGACCACGGCAAGCTTCTGGAACGATGTCTTGATCCCCAGGGCCGCAATGGCCGTGACCAGACACCAGCGCGACAGGTCGGTCATGCCATCGACCATGGCCTGGGGAATCACCCCGAGGCTGTTGATCAGCACCAGCACCACGAAGGCCATCAGAAACAGCGGGAACATGGGCACCTTGCCGCGCCCTTCACTGTTCTCTTCACTGCCCCGTGCCCGGCGGAACAGCAGCATGAACACCATCACTGCCGGCACCAGCATGGCCACTCTCAGCAGTTTGACAAAGGTGGACACATCGCCAGTCTGATCCGAGATGATATAGCCTGCCCCGACCACCTGTGCCACATCATGAATCGTGCCGCCAAGAAAGATGCCGGCATCGACATGAGACAGCTTCAACGCCCCGACAAGCAGTGGATACAGCACCATGGCAACCGTGGACAGCGTCGTGACCCCGACAACGGTGAGAATGGTGTTGCGCTCGCTATGTTCATCACGCGGCATGGCCGCAGATAAAGCCAGCGCGGCCGAAGCTCCACAGATGGCGACAGCGCCACCGGTCAGCAGGCCCAGGTCACGCGATAGCCCCATGAGTCGAGCCAGCACCGCACCCGCCACTATCGTCAGCATGACGCCTGCCACTACCGTCACCACCGGCCCGATACCAAGTTGTGCCACCTGCTCCAGGGTAATTCGCACCCCCAACAGCGCCACACCGATACGCAGGATGGTACGCGCGGCAAACTCAACCCCAGCAAGACATGGACCTTGTTCGGTGAGAAAGTGCAGTGTCATGCCGAACAACAACGCATACAACAGCGTTGGACCACCGTAGTGATCAGCAATGAAGGTCGTGGCCAGGGCGATGGTGATACAGATCATCACCCCGGGAAGCTTCTGGCGCAGCGGATCCAGGCGACGCTGCCAGGCGGAACTCGGCGTATTGGTGGCAGTCGACGTCGGGGAATGTGGCATGACGGCATCCTCGGACAGAATCGAAGTGACATCGATCATGGTGGAGCTCGATCCTGCACGTTAGGACCAGAACCAGGTTCATGATCGGGCCAGGCAGTCCTGCTTGATCATGTCGGCTGCTTTTTCGGCAATCATGATGGTCGGTGCATTGGTGTTGCCGGACACGATCACCGGCATGATCGAGGCATCCACTACCCGCAACCCTTCAAGCCCATGAACTCGTAGCCGCTCATCGACCACAGCCATGGCATCCTGGCCCATCTTGCAGGTACCGGCGGGGTGATAGATCGTCTGGCTATACTGGCGGGCCGCGTCCAGCAGTTGCTCATCACTCTGGTAGCCACTGCCCGGGACGTACTCTTCGCTGATTACCTCGGCCAATGGCGCCTGCATGGCAATGCGTCGTGCCACCTTGATGGCATCAACGACCACACGCTGATCTTCTGCGCTACTCAGGTAGCGCGGCTGAATCGACGGATAGACTGAAGCATCGGCACTGGTGATACGTATCGAACCACGGCTGGCAGGACGCAACTGGCATACCGACGAAGTAAAGGCAGAAAACGGATGCACCCCTTCGGCAGGCTTGTCGGCAGACAGCGGCTGCATGTGGAACTGGATATCCGGCCGTGACAGCCCTTCCCGTGAATGGGTGAATACACACACCTGGCTGGCCGCAAGGGTCAGCGGACCGGTACGGGAAAGCAGGTATTGTGCGCCTGCGACCAGTCGTTTCAGGGGGTGGCGCACTTCATCGTTGAGCGTTCGACAACGGGTCTTGAACACCAGGCGAACCTGCAGATGATCCTGAAGGTTCTCCCCGACGCCGGGCAAGGCATGCCGGCAAGTCACGCCGACACTGTTCAGATGCTGCGGGTCACCAATACCCGAGCATTGCAGAATCTGCGGCGAACCAATCGCCCCGCTAGACAGCAGCACCTCACGCCGTGCCTGCACTCGCCGCCTGGCGCCATCCACCATGAACTCCACCCCTGCGATGCGCTTGATGGATGAGGCATCCTCCGGGCCATTCACCTCACGGGCTCCTTCATCTGAGCGCCGTTCAGCGGCAAACAGATCATCCGCAAACAGCAATTTCTGGCAGTGGGCGCGCTTGATCAATGTCAGGTTGGGGCGTGACAGCGCCGGGCGCAGGAACGCCTTGGCAGTGGAACAACGAAAACCTTTGTAGGAAGTCTGCTGGAAGTACCCCACACCTTCCTGGGTAGCGCCATTTACATCCGGGTTTTCCGGAATACCGGCTGCCTTGGCCGCCAGGATGAAGCGCTCGGCAATTTCTCTTCGCAGGCGCAGGTCGGAGACTTTCAGGGGCCCATCGACCCCATGGAACTCATCTGCGCCGCGCTCCTGGCATTCCGACTTCTTGAAATACGGCAGTACCGAGGCGTAGTCCCAACCGTGGTTGCCTGCCGCGGCCCAGTCATCGTAGTCCTGGCGCTGGCCGCGAATGTACAGCAGTCCATTCAGCGAACTTGAGCCGCCCAGCACCTTGCCTCTTGGCCATTGCAGGCGCCGCCCGTTGATGCCGTCGTCCGGATCGGTCAAATAGCACCAGTCGGTAGCAGGGTTATGCATGGTCTTGAAATAGCCTACCGGCACATGAATCCAGGGATTCCAGTCTGAGCCCCCCGCTTCCAGCAGCAGCACCGAAACCTGTGGATCTTCGCTGAGCCGATTGGCCAGCACACAGCCAGCCGAACCAGCCCCGATGATCACGTAGTCAAAGCGTTCCAGCGTTCTGTTCACGTCTTGAGAGTTCTCCATATGACGAGCGCTTTCCATGTGTCCAGCCCTGTCCTTGTGTCGATCAAAGGTCACGCGTTGCGATGATGTCATGGGCACACAACCATTTTAGCGATACACATTGTTCCAAATAATATGGTCACAAAGAATAAAAACATCAATATTGAGACAAATCTTCTCATTTTTTCTTGATGGATAAAAAATCGGCTTCTATGTTGAAGGTGTAAAAGCGGTCCCTCCGAGATCCGGCAGCACTCGCTGACTGAGATCACAACGACAACATCCGAGAGGCGCACCATGACTTCACGCCAGCATTCGACGCTATCGCGTCGCGATTTCCTCGATATATCCAGCCGCTTCGGCCTTACCTCCACTCTCTTGGCCGTCACAGGGCTTGGTGCAGGCCTTGGTGCATCCGGCCTGGCCCGAGCGGCCGAGAAAGAGCAGCAACGTCGCTACCAGACCGAGCCCAAGTTTCAGCTCCGGTTCGGTGCTTCAGGCTTCAATGAGCGCAATCTGCAGATACAGAAATCGGGCCAGCTGTTCTTTGCCCGCGACCTGGAAGAACGCACCAACGGAGCCATCCGGGTGGAGTTCATGGGCAGCAATGAGGTGTGTAATCAGCTCGACTGTGTCAGCAAGACTCAACAGGGAATCGTCGATATCTTCTCGGCCTCGACGCAGAACTCCGCAGGCGGCGCGCCTTACCTCAACGTGCTGGATTTCGCCTATCTGTTCCCCAGCGTGGCCTCGATGTTCCATTTCTTCTACGACCCACGCAGCGAGAAGTTGCTGCGCGAACCCTTGCGCCAGCGTCACCAGTTGCAGTTCCTGTTCACCCACTGCGACCTGCGTGGCCTGATGATGGGGCTGAAGTGGAAGGACAAGCCGCTGGTCACCAGTCTGGATGACCTGCAAGGCACCAAGAACCGAGTCACCGGCACCCAGTTGGGTCGCATTGCCATGGAACAGCTCGGCCTGAATCCAGTACCCGTAGCATGGGAAGAAACCCTGGATGGGCTGCGTCAAGGCTTGCTGGATGGTGCCGAGACATGGATGAGCGCCGTCGCTTATGCAGGCATGGCCCCCGTCATCTCTCAGGCCGTCGACCTGCGCTTCTTTGCTGGCACAGAACACACCGCCATGAGCCTGCCCAAATTCGATAGCCTCGGCTCCGAACTGCAAGACCAGGTCATGGAATCGGCCTATACCGCGCAGATCTACACCCAGGGCATGAATGAAGGCGGACGCTTCGAAATCGTGGGCGCTACCGAGCACCCCGCTGCCGACACCGTATTTGCCAAGCACAATGTTCGCGTCGCGCCGCTGTCGGATGAAGTCCGGGCCGAAGCCGAGCAGCGCTGCGCGCCGAAGTTCAACCCGGAGCCTTGGGAACAGTGGCGCGAGCGGCTCAACAGTTGGGCAGGGGACATTGATGTCTATGAAGAAATCTACGCCCTGGCCAGAGAGGTTCCCAAGGAACTGGCGGCCGTCAATGTAGCGCCGCAACGCTGGTGGAGGGCCTGATGCACTCATTTCCTTCCAGTCCCCCGTCCAGCCACTCTCCCAGCCACTCTCCCAGCAGCCGCCATCATGCAGGCCAGGACCAGAGCAGACCAATGGGCAGCGATGAAACATCCCAGAGCACTCCCGGATCAGCCGCATCACGCTGGCTGTTACCACTCAGATGGCTCGATGCCAATCTGGAAAAGTGCGTCATCCTGGTGTCGTACAGCGGCATGGCCGGCATCATCTTTGTCGAGGTCATTCGGCGCTTTGTTTTCAGCCAGCAGGCCTCATGGAGCACCAGCATCCCGATCCTGCTGTTCCTGTGGCTGACCTGGTTCGGTGCCTCCCTGAACGTCAAGCAGCGTAGCCACCTGTCGCTCAACGAAATACGCATGCGCCTGCCCTACACCGGTCAATTTCTGTGTCAATGGCTCGATGCAGTGCTGTGGATCGGCTTCGGCGCCATGGTCATTCACTTCACCCTCGATCAAGTCGCACTGGCACGCATGAACTTTGCCATTGTTCCCGGCACCGACAATGTCATGCAGTGGTGGTTCTACCTCGCTACGCCAATGGCCTGGATATTGATCCTTATTCGGGTCATGCAGAACCTGATCATCGACATTCGACGCTACCGGCGCCGAGAACCCTTCAATCTGCAACCTTCGATCATGGATTAGGAGGCCAAGAGATGACTGACGGCATGCTGATCGGCCTGACGACGGCCGGCTGTACCCTGTTCTTCCTGTTGGGAGTCCCCATTTTCCTGGTCATTGGCCTGTGGGTGGTCGGCACCAGCCTGATCATTGACTTCACCCTGGCCAATATCGGCGTCACCCTGTTCCAGGGCTTGAGCTTCTTCGGCCTGCTGGCCCTGCCACTCTTCATTCTCACCGGAGACCTGATCAACGCCGCCGGGATTGCCAAGCGCTTGTCGGACTTTGCCTACTCGATTACCGGCTGGCTACGTGGAGGCATGGGCATGGCCTCGCTCGGTGCCTGTGGTCTGTTCGCCGCCATCTCTGGCTCCAATGCGGGGACGACAGCGACCATCGGCTCGATCATGCAACCTGAAATGATCAAGAATGGCTACGATGAGCGCTTCGCTGCGGCCACCGCCGCTTCTGGTGGCACCGTCGGTATCATCATCCCTCCCAGCATCATCTTCATTGTCTATGGGTTCATGATGAACCTGTCGATCAGCGACCTGTTCATTGCCGGCATGGTCCCTGGTGCAATGATGGTGCTGGGCATGATGCTGGCTTGCCACCTGGTGGCCCGGCGACATGGCTGGGGAACCCTGATATCTTTTCGGGCCGGTACCAGTGCCCGCTTTGCCCTTCGGGCCTACCTGGGCTTTGCGACCATCGGCGTGGTGCTGTATGGCATCTACTCGGGAATGTTCTCTCCTACCGAAGCTGCCGCCATCACCGTGGGCTTCACCCTGATCGCCGGTTTGGCCATTACCCGTGAGATCCGTCTTACGGCCCTGCCCAGCATCATGCTGCGCTCCGGTCAGATTGCCGGCATGCTGGCTCCCTTGATCGCCATCTCCGTGGTCATGCAGCAGTTGCTGTCCGTGCTGGGTGCCGGCCAGATGCTGGAGGATCTGCTCACTGGCCTGGGCAACCGCTACTTGATCCTTGCCGCCTGCATGCTGATCATCCTGCTTGCCGGCATGATTCTGGAAAGCTTGCCTGTCACCATTATCCTGGCGCCGATCCTGGCTCCCATCGCCCAGAATGTCGGTATCGACCCGATCCACTTCGCCGTGATCTTCCTGGTCGGTGCAGCCATCGGTTTCATCACGCCGCCGTTCGGCCTCAACCTGTATGTGGCCAGCAGCATTACCGGCATTCCTTATCTGCGACTGGTCAAGTTCGTCATTCCTTACTTCCTGGCACTGATGGCATGCTGGATCGCCATTTCACTATGGCCGAACCTGTCCTTGTTCCTGGTGGCATCTCCCTGACGGGAGTTGCCATCCGGCATGCCATTTACCGCGCTGTCTCATTTCCCGCAGTATCATAGGGCCTGTGCCAATCTGAATGAATTTGTTGCCAAGAACGAGACAAGGACCGCCCATGCCCACCGACAGTCCCAGCCGCAACACCACCAATTCCACCCTGCAACGCGGACTGATGCTGCTGGAAGCCATCGCCACCACTCCCCATGGTCTCAGTGCAGCGGACCTGGAACGTCGTTTCGATATTCCCAAGCCGACCCTGCATCGCCTGCTCAAGCAACTTGAAGAACAGGCGCTGGTGGTAAAGGACGTGGAAGGTCGTCACCTGCTGCCTGGTGAGCGCCTGCACAGAATGGCCATGGGAGTACTGGCCAATGAAAGCCTCAAGGCACCCTGTCGCATGCAGCTCAAGCGCCTCGCCGATGAAGTCGGGGAAACCTGCAACCTGACACTGTTGCACGGCCATGAAGTGTTGTACTACGAAAGGGTCGAGACTAACTGGCCAGTGCGTATCCAGCTCCCCCCCGGGTCACTGCTGCCCTTGCACTGCACCGCCAGCGGCAAGCTGTTCCTGGCCCTGATGCCGCCAGCGCAGCGCAGAAGCCTGCTCAAGCATCTGACGCTGGAGGACTATACGCCCTATACCGCCACCGACATCCAGGAACTTGAGCTGCGCCTGGAGCGCATTGCGACAGATGAACTCAGCATCGACGATGAGGAATTCATCCAGGGCATGGTCGCCGTGGCGGTCCCGGTCTACGACCAGGCAGGACGCATCCAGGCGGCACTGGCCATTCATGCCCCACGCCTGCGCCACAGCATCGACAGCCTCAAGGAATGGGTACCGCTGATGCGGCGCATTGCAGGTAACCTGCAGGACACGCTATGGAGCGAAAACTGATTGTTTCGTCCATCTGCCATGACAATTCAGCTTGATAACTGATATTCGCTGAAGCCAGAACTGCCAGAACCAAGGTGCCGACATGAGTTGTTGGCAGGTTCTGAACCCGCCCCGGGCTCAGTAATACTGGCCGATTCATTCTTGTCGACCGTACATCCTCACCAATAACCCGCTTTCTGTGCCTGACACATTACGACAAACGTATGTGTCGGGCCCTTTAAGTATGGTGACTGATGATATGCAATGCTCCGATGCCAGCGAAAATTAATGCGGTATTTCTATGAGTTGCGCTGTAAGGAATGACCATCACCAAGCGTCCAACCAGCATGGCGCCAAGAAATGTGGATTCTTTTTTCAGCGTCTTTCAACAACAACGGATCACCATGAGAGCGCATTCAGGACGATAGAACCATGAGCGATATAACAAGCGATACAGAAATCCACTCATCTATTTCAATACACAAAATAGGGTTTTACATCGCACTGTATGGTGTCGCAATAACTCTATTATGGATTGGAGTCTTCAAGTTTCACCCGGATGAAGCACATGCTATCAGAGGCATCATAAGCTCTTCTCCTCTGATTTCCTGGCTGTACGGTTTCCTTGATATCCATCAAGCATCCATCCTGATTGGCAGCGTCGAGATAGTCGCCGGCATTCTGCTGGCCTTGTACCCAATTTCAAGCAAAGCCTCTCTGGCTGGCGGCATTATTGCCTCTATCATCTTTCTGACGACCATTACCTTTCTGCTGAGCGCACCAGGGGTCCTGCACACCAGCAGCAGTGGCAATACATTGCCTTTCCCATCCCTGTTTGGCGGCTTCCTGTTCAAGGACATCGTGTTGCTCGGCGCAGCTCTGTGCGTAGTCGCCGACAGTGCGATACAGATCATTGAAAAAAATTCAGCAGATTTTGAGTTTCACCTGTAAGGAATGCCCAGGTACGTAAACAAAGCGCTATGCCACACCACATTGGCTGGCTAAAACTCGTATAACCGTGCTCTGGCACATGAAACATCTGGTATGAATAACCTGGATAACCAGGTATTAATTTGACAAAAGGATGCAGATAATGAAGAAATATCTTATTGCAACGGCTCTCATTTCCCTTCTGGCAGCTGGTGGCGCCTCTGCCATGGAGTCGACGGCACTCAAGCAATCCCAGGAAACACTGAGCAAGAATCATGATGTGGCAGAAATGAGCATGGAAGATCGGCTCACTTCCTTGGAAGATCAAATTGCAGAACTCAAGATGTTGATTCAGGAATCAATGGAAGACGATGCCAAGTAAAGCATCTATCTTCTTGCTATCAGGCTGCCCGAAAGCAGCCTGATAGTTTCAACATTTTTACCTTCCACCTGCTTACGATACTTTATCAGCCTCACCCTCTCCGATATCCGTCATATTCCAATCTTCCATGCGCTAAATCCCCATTCGTTGCTACACCGGAGGCACCACCACGACCGGAACACTGGCACGCTTGATCACTCCTTTGGTGACCTTGCCTGCATAGGAAGCAGTGAAGCCGCGCTTGTTGGTGGCCATGACAATCATGTCGCAGTCATGACGTGTGGCATAGCGGATGATCTCCGCAGCGGGATAGCCTTCGACGACCACCTTGGACTTGATGATCTCTCGCGAGGGCGTCTTGCCCAGAGGACTCTCCCAGAAGTCATCAAGAAAGGCCTCCAGGCGATCATGGGCCTGATCCAGGCGTTGCTCCATCAATGCTTCCAGTGTCTTGCGCTGACGAATGTTGGCCTTGAGCGTATTCATCACATCGTCCGACAGTGCCTTCACGGCATGCAGGACATGCAGCTCGGCGCCGGTGGCCTGAGCCAGGCACAGGGAATGCGCCAGCACCTGATGACAGTCATCCCGCAGGCCGAGGCAACACAGCAATCGACGAATGGAGGTAGGCATGGCGTGGCTCCTCTCTATTATTGGTCCCTTCCCAGTGTTGATCCCTTTCCAGGCTGCTCAATACCCCATCAGGCGCGGCAACCACAGCGAGATTTCCGGGAAATATGCAATCAGGAACAAGGCGAATACTGAGCCTGCCGCAAAGGGCAATGCCTTCAACGAGATCTCCTCAATGGAGGAACCACCAATCCCTGAAGCCACGAACAGATTTTCACCCAGCGGTGGTGTCTGGAAACCGATAGCCAAGGCACATACCACGACAATGCCCACGTGCACCGGATCCATGCCCAGCATGTACATGATCGGCAACAGCACTGGTGTCAGGATCATGATCGCGGCCAGGGTCTCCATGAACATGCCAACGAACAACAGGAAGGCAATGACCATGGCCCAGATCAGATAGACGTTATCCGTCATGTTGAGCATGCTTTCGGCAATGATGGCAGGCACTCGGTGCTCCACCAGCAACCGCCCGAATACCGTGGCCGTGAAAAGAATCAGCAGCACCCTGCCGGTAATCCAGGTCGTGGTCTCCAGTGTCTTCAAGGCAGGTTTCCACTTGAGTTCACGGTGCAGGAAGATACCGACGATCAATGTATAGGCAATGGCAACAATGGCAGATTCCGTCGGGGTAAACAGGCCGCTGTAAATGCCACCGAGGATGATCACCGGGGCCAGGATCGACCATATGCCACGCTTCAGGCTGCCGAAAATGGTCTCGGCTGACCAATGATCACTGAGTCCGCTATAACCACGCCGTTTGGAGATGACGTAATTGACGGTCAACAGACAGGCAGCAATGACAATGCCCGGGACTATTCCAGCGATGAACAGTTTGGGAATCGACAAGGTCTGGAAGGCCCCATGCTCGGCAATCGCTTCGGCAGGTGGCTGCAATCCCATGCCGGAAATGCCGAAGATGACCATGGGGATGGATGGCGGAATGACGACCCCCAAGCCACCGGAAGACGCCGTAATGGCTGAACCGTAGCTCTTCTCGTAGCCTCGATTGGCCATGGCAGGAATCATCAGCATGCCGACGGCAGCTGTCGTGGCCGGCCCCGATCCGGAAATGGCGCCGAAGAACATGCAGGCAAAGACGGTCGCCGCCGCCAATCCCCCCGTGACCGGGCCGGCGAAAGCCTCGGCAATGTCCACCAGGCGCTTGGATATCCCGGCCGCTTCCATCAGAGCTCCAGCCAGGATAAATGCTGGCAGTGCCATCAATGGGAAAGAACCGACTGAAGTGAACGCGATCTGGACAAAGGACATGGGATTGGCATCCAGGGCCAGATAGGTCGCCAATGCCGCCACGCCCAACGACACCGTAATCGGAGCCCCCAGCACCAGAAGCAGGAAAAATACGCCGAACAGGATATAGATGATACTGGCATCCATGGTCAGTCTCCCTCCTTCCCGCCGACGGCGGCTGCCTTGGCTTCCTCGATGGCTTCGGCATCGGGGTTTTCAAGTTCACGATGCTTTATGAAGCGCAGATAATTGTTCTGCAGGATACGAAGGGTCATGGCCACGAAGGCGATAGGCAGGATGACGTAGAAGACTTTCATCGGCAGCCCCAGGGTCTGGGATTTCCAGAAGGCATTCATCTTGTTGAAGACGAAGTCGTAGCTCATCCAGATGAACACCAGGTTGAACCCGATCCAGATCAGGTCCGTCAGCAGGCCACAGGCCGTTTCCACCCAGCGGGGGAAAAAGCGGAATTGGAAGGTCACCCGGTTATGGGCCGATTTCTTGGCCGCATAGACCGCCCCCAGGTAGGCGAACCATATGAAGGCATAGGTAGCCAGTTCATCGCCCCAGGGCAGTGAGTAATGGAACAGGTTGCGCAGCATGATCTGTGCGAACAGCAGCAGTACGAAAGTCACCAGCAGCAGCTGGCACAATATATTCTCGAGATTGTCGAGCAGCTTCCAGACAAGCTTCATGATGGAGATTCCCCCTGAGAAACATCGCTCACCACCGCTCTTTCGAGCGGTGGTGCCCATTGCTGTATTCAGGGTGCGGGCTCACGCCCCAGCGCCGTCAGGGCTTCATCAAGCTTTTCCTTGCCCCCGATGCTGTCGTAGAACTGTGGCCAGATGCTGGTTGCCTGATCGACCCAGGCTTTCTCATCATCGGCTGGCTCGGTGATTTCCATGCCATGTTCGTCGACAAGGCTCTTCTTGATCGCGTCTTCCTGGGCAAGCAGGTATTCATAGCTGTGTTCAGTGGCCTCCTTACCGGCCTCCAGTACTGCCTGCTGCTGCGATTCATCAAGGCTCTGGAACATTCCTTCACCGATGATCAGCGGTTCCATGGAGAACACGTAGCAGCTGTCGGTGACGTATTTCTGTACCTCATAGAACTTCATCGCGTTGATGGTGATATATGGATTGTCTTGACCATCGACGACGCCCTGCTGCAGGGCCGTGAAGGTTTCCGACCAGGCCAGCGGATTGGGATTGACTCCCCAGGCCTGGTAGGCCGCAATCATGATTTCGTTCTTCGGTACCCGGATGCTCATCCCTTTCAGATCCTCGGGATTTGCCACCGGACGTTCAGAGTTGGTCAGACGGCGACAACCTGAGTAGGCCCAGCCCAGAATCCGGACCCCGGCATCGCGAAGGGTGTTATCGACCATTTCCTGGCCAACCTTTCCGTGCGTCAGAGTCTTGGCATCCTCTGGGCTGCGAATGACATACGGCAGAGTCATGACACCGACCGTGGGAGAAAACGGCGTAATGTTGTTGATGGCCAACACGGATAGGTCGAGCAATCCCATGCTGGCATTGTTCACGGTGTCCTGTTCACTACCCAGTTGACCATTGGGGAACAGGTCCACCTTGATCTCGCCGTCGGTCTTCTCCTCGATCAACTTGGCGAAGGTCGTGCCCAATTCATATTGGGTGCCACCAGCAGCATCGCCCAGCGCCATCTTCCAGGTGGCTGCACTCGCCTGGGTACTCAAGGCAAACAATGCCAGAGCAATGGCACCGCCCATGGTGGTTCGTGGAAACCGCTTGCTGCGACTAAGCGTCAATGTGGCATCCGATCCGTTTGGATCGGCATCGACCTGGACCGAGACCTTGGTCTGTATCGGAACCTTGGTTTGCACCTGGACCTTGGAGTGCGCCTGGACCTTGGAATGCATAGTGACCTCCCATCGTTGTTGAGCCGCCAGACGGCGACGGTCTTGTATTGGGACATCATCCACTTTCCTCCGTGGATAGGCCTCCTGATAGAGCCAGTGGCTTACCAACGATTGGGCCAGAATGCATGTCAGACTCGACAATAGGACCAAGCTGTAACAAGGTGGGGTTTTCCGAAACAGCTCAATAAGGAAAGTGCTGATTTATTCGGCTTTTCCCCATGAACAATGGAAATTACAACATCGTATGAGCGCCCTTCTGTTTCATCTCGACGCTTCACTACCTCAAAGCCTGCAGAGCCAACTGCGTGAGCAGATTGCCCATGCGATTCTCGAAGGGCACCTGCCGGTAGATGAAGCCCTGCCCTCCAGCCGCAAGCTGGCCAAGGAGCTGGGCGTCGCCCGCAATACCGTGATGCTGGCCTATGAGCAGTTGCTTGATGACGGTTACCTCATCGCTCGAGAGCGCAGCGGCTATTTCGTCAATCCGGACATTCTTGGCGGTAGAGTCGAGGCGGTGGCCCAGCCCGCCCCTGTCGAGGACCAGTTGCCCTGGAACACGCTGCTGACCATGGCCCCTTCACGGCAGCGCAGCATTACCAAGCCACGCGACTGGCTGCAGTACGACTACCCCTTTCTCTATGGCCAGATCGATCCCGCTCTGTTCCCGACCCAGCATTGGCGCGAATGCAGCCGCGACTCGGTGAGCGTACCCGCCATTCGCCACTGGTCGGCGGATCATCTCAGTGAGGACGATCCTCTGCTGATCGAGCAGATTCACCAACGCCTGCTGCCCAGGCGCGGCGTATGGGCACGTCCAGAGGAAATTCTGATTACCGTGGGTGCCCAGCAGGCCCTGTGGATCACCGCCATGCTGGTTCTCGGCCCCGGACGCCGCTTCGCCATGGAAAATCCCGGCTATGTGGACATGGCCAATATCGCCCGCACCTTTACTGATCAGGTGGTGGCCATGGACGTCGATGATCAGGGAATGGTGCCAGACGAACGCCTGAGTGGGTGTCACCTGGCCTACGTCACACCCAGTCACCAGTCGCCTACCGGCGTCACCATGCCCATGGAGCGTCGGCGCCTGCTGCTGGAAAGTGCCAAGCGCCACAACCTGCTGGTCATCGAAGATGACTACGAGAGTGAAACCAACTTCGTCGACAACCCGACGCCAGCGCTGAAGAGCCTCGACGAAGAAGGCAGAGTCATCTATGTCGGCAGCCTGTCCAAGACCCTGGCTCCGGGTCTCCGGTTGGGTTACATGGTGGCGCCGCCGGCATTCATTCAGGAAGCCAGGGCTCTGCGCCGGTTGATGCTGCGCCATCCCGCCACCAACAACCAGCGTTCCATTGCCCTGTTCCTTGATCGCGGCTATCACGATGCCCTGCTGCGCCAGCTACGCCAGACCTACCAGCGGCGTTGGATGCTCATGCGTGAAGCCCTCGACAAGCACCTGCCCGAGCTGAGCACCCGCTCCACCTTCGGTGGCTCTAGTTTCTGGCTGGAAGGCCCGCCGCAACTGGACGCTGCACGCCTGTGCCAGCTGGCCCGGGAGCACGACATCCTGATCGAATGCGGCGATTTGCACTACCTGCACGGGCAGCACCGCAATGTACTGCGCATGGGCTTTTCCGCCATCGACGATGCCCGTATCGAGCCGGGCATAGAGCGTCTGGCAACCTTACTGCTCCAAGCCATGGTCGCGAACTGATCAGGCGATCAGCGCCCCAGCGCGTGCCCGCCCAGCGCTTCCAGACAGCGAACCAGCCCCGCGAAGCGCTCTCCGCCGCGACCGATGCAGACCAGTGCCGAACGCGATGCCGGTGTTACCTGAGGGCGCCAGACCAGGCGCCCTCCGCTCAGTTGCAGGCTACGCCAGCATTCCATTCCCTTCTGGCCATCATCGCGGCAGCGAATAAACCCCTTGGCACGCAACAGCACGTCACGGTGTTCATGCAATAGCGACTCGACAACCGAAGTATCAATGGCCTGGGTGAAGCTCACCGATTCATGGGCCAGTCCATGAGGACCGGCAGAGATAGTAGAGACCGCATCAGTACCGCTCCCTGGCCGCCGTGGCGTAAAAGCGGGGGCATCGGCCATGACACTATTCTTCAGCTCTGACGCACGGCTCTCCATCTCCCCACAGCTCTCCATCTCCCCTGCATGAACCGATAAAGGCAGGATCTCCAGTCTGGCGTCAGGGGCTCGTTCGCCTAGCCAGCACAGTAGATCCTCCCGTGACCGACCCTCTGGCGGCAGACGATTGACCAGCAAGCGCTGCGCCGCGGCCAACTGGACCTGCCACAAGCTCCCGACCAGAGAATCCGCAGCAAAGCGTGTTGCCTGACTGGCATCCACCAGCACCACGACCTCTTCAAGCCGCAGGCCTGGTGCCAGGCGAGCAATGTCGGCGATACGAGCGGGATCCGCCACTCCGCTGGCCTCGATAATGATCTCGGCCGGGCGCTCCTTGATGCGCAGTGCCTGGGACAGCTGCTCGGCCAGCGTCCCGCCGAGCGAGCAACACAGGCAACCGTTGCTCAACGCCACCACGCGGTCGTCCCGATACTCGATCGATGCCACATCGACATTCACGGCGCCCACATCATTGACCAGAATGAGCGCGTCTCCGACATCACCAGCAGCGATACGTGCATTGAGCCAGCTGGTCTTGCCCGCGCCCAGAAACCCGGCGATCACGGTGAGCGGTATCTGTTGCTCATGAGACCTCATGCACCCGGCCTCCCAGCATGGTGGCATGTACCTTGATCTGGCCGAGATGCATCGGATCGACAGCCAACGGATCCTCATCGAGAATCGCCAGATCGGCGAACTTGCCCACTTCAAGGCTGCCGACGCGATCATCCAGCCCCAGCGTGAAGGCTGCCCCCAGGGTGATCATCTCCAA
Organism: Halomonas binhaiensis; assembly: GCF_008329985.2. Taxonomy (NCBI): domain Bacteria; kingdom Pseudomonadati; phylum Pseudomonadota; class Gammaproteobacteria; order Oceanospirillales; family Halomonadaceae; genus Halomonas; species Halomonas binhaiensis. The sequence continues at coordinate 1,481,679 of NZ_CP038437.2, read as the reverse complement.
TGCTTCGGCCACGCTGACGGCCTCATGCTGGCCCAACTGACGACCGCTGGCAGTCTGACGATTAACGGCACACCAGGCTGTGAACAAGGGGCCCAACGGAGTGACCGGGGCGTCACAATGAATGGCCACGGGAATGCCCAGGCGACGTGCCGATGCCAAGGGTTCCAGTCGCTGGCAGCGCGATGGACCCAAGGTGCGCTGATAGTGGATATCGCCCCAGTAATAAATGTGGTTGGCAAACATGTTGAGACACAGGCCAAGCCGCTGCGCCTTCTTCATCTGCGCGTGGTCGATGACCTGGCAATGCTGCAAGGTATGCCGGTGATCCGCTCGGGGCCACAGGGTCAGCGCCTGCTCGATGGCTTCCAGCATCAATGCCACCGCTTCGTCGCCATTGGTATGGATATGCAGTTGCAACCCGGCCTGATGGTAGGCATGGACCAGTTCCATGAGGGTTTCCGGCGCAGCATTCCATAGGCCATTGGCGTGACCATCGTGGTAGTGCGGCCACTTCAAGCGCGCGGTATAGCCTTGGATCGAGCCGTCGGTCATCAGCTTGGCCGGGCCGAAATACAGGCGTTCATGGTTATGCGCCATGGCAGCCTGCAAGCGCGAGATGCCTTCATCGGCGGACCAGCCAAGCACGCCCATGGCTGGCACCAGGCGTACTGGATAATCCCGCGACCGCGTGACCTCGATCATGGCCTCGATGGCGGCATCGGTCATGGGGTTGTACAGGTCGGTGATCGTGGTCACCCCTGCCGCTGCCGCAATGTTTGCGTAGCGCTGCAATACCTGTGGTGAAGCAACCGCCTCAAACAGGTTGTCGTCCAGCGCATCGAAGACCACGAACATCGCCGCCATTTCCTGCAATTCGCCATTGGCCAGGCCCTGCGCATCGCACATCACCCCTTCGACCTTGGGCCCGGCCTGAATGCCTGCCTGTTCGAGCATGACGCTGTTGACGGTCATCACATGCAGGCTGGCATGCAGGATCACGACAGGGCGATCGCTGACTGCCGCATCAAGCTCGCTACGCGTCAAGCGTTGACCAGGGAAGTACACCGGATCGAACCCCCAGGCCACCAGGGGTTCTCCGGGGGCAAGATGCGCAGCCTGCTCGCGCAGACATTCCTGCATCGCTGCGACGCTGGTAATGCCTGGCCAGTCCTTGCCATCAGGTCCGCGGCGAGTGAAATATCCCAGATAGAGGTAATCCCACATGGCCCCTTCCAGGGCGTGGCTATGTCCTTCGACAAAGCCAGGCAGGATGATCCTGTCGGCAAAGCGCTGGTCGATGACAGCATCGGCAGGCATCGCATCCCTGCCTCCCACTGCCAGAATCCGGTCGCCATCGACAGCGATGTGGGTAGCCTCGGGTTGGGACGGATCCATGGTCAGGATGCGCCGCGCAGGGTAGACAGTCACTGTCATCAGGACACCACTCCTTTATTGGGGGATGAATTGGCGACCACGCCATATCCGTTTGGCCTGTCGGCAGCCTTGTCGGCATTGACTGCCTTGAAGGTCATGGCACCACGCCGCTCCCAGTACCGCATCAGTGGCAGGCAGGCCAGCATCACGATAGCGGTGCCGCCAAAGACGGCCAGATAGGCACCTCCGCTCAGGGAAGGCACGATCGGCGCAAATATCATCAGCAGGTGGAAATTGACCACGATGATCGCCAGATTGAAGAACGCCAGTTCCTTGGGCACCGAGGTGGAAAAGTCAGCATCCATCATGCGCAGCAACAGCAGGCCTGTACCGGTGGAACCACAGCAGCAACCAAAGGACGTCAGGGCCCTTTCCGGCCCCAGCCGACCGCTCATGCGTCCGATGAACAGGCAACTGAGCAAGGTGGCCAGGGTCACGGCAACGGCCACCAGCAATACCGGGGTCAGCAACGCATAGAGCACCGAGAACTGAATGCTCATCAGCGTCCCCACTACCATGAAATCCACGGAAGTTCCGGTGATGCGCTTGAAGGTCTCGTCATCGATACGATGGCCCAGGCCAAGTTGATCAATGACCTTGCGCATCACCACACAGACACCAAGCCCATGCAGGAAGAACAGGTTATGGCTGAACAGCACCCCCAGGTTGATCCCCATCGGAGCAGCGTCGCCGATCACTCCCTGCATGAAGGTCAGCCACAGGTGCGTGATGACATAAGCGACAGCAAGCAGCCCAAGGTGATAGGCCAGGGAGTCCAGGTTGGCCGGGTGCGAAACCATGCGCCCCATGCTGGGCGCCGATGAATTTGCATCCTCCCCTTGCTCGGGAGCAGGAAAGAAACCCTGGCGGAAGCTGACATCCAGACGCGAAGCCTGATTGGCATTGAGCCCCTTGTTGAGATAGCGGCGTGCCAGCGGTACGCCAACCACAAAGGCCATCAGGAACCCCAGGGAGGCATAGATCAGGCCAACTTGCGCCGCATTCGCCACACCATAGGTGTCTTCCCAGATATTGCCGAAGGTCAGAGCCTGTCCGGGCCCCTGGGTAAAGCCATGCGTCACGATGGCACCCAACCAGGCGCTGACATTCGAGCCGGTCACCGCATCATAGACCGAGACAAGCACATAACCGATAACCCCCTGCATACCCAGGCTGACGCTCCAGGCCAGGGTCAGCCACATGCCTCCCCGCACAATACTTCCCCCCTGCAGTCCACCATGCCGCCGGGTACCAATCAGGCATAGCGACATGAAGCTCAGCGTGAAGAAGTGAAACGTCAGGGTGGTGAAGTCTCCGGGGGAATAACCGGGCAGCAAACCTAGGCTCAGCAGCACGAACCCCAGTACACCACCCACAATGCTGGCCGGAACCAAAGAAGCGCGCAGCCAGGGAACACGGCTACGCAACAGACTGCCCAACAGCAGCATGAAAGCGAGAAGCGCGAAGGCTATCACGCCATGAAAGGTATCTTGCATAACGGCCTCACCTGATACGGGAAAGGCAAGTTCACTCAGTGCACACAGGCAATACAGGAACCCACCTTGCCCTTCATTGTCGTTGTCGTTGGCGTTCGGTAGTTGTCGAGGTTGTTGTCGAGCTAGTTGTCGAGAAGGAGAGAAATGCTCGACCCTCGTTCAGGCTAGGCAGTCAGTTGTTGCATGTATAATATCATTTATATATTCATTGATGCCCTGGAGGCATCATCATGCGCATTGAAATTCGCCACCTTCGTGCTCTGCTTGCGGTTGCCGACTGCCTGCACTTCCGTCGTGCCGCAGAACAGCTAAACGTTGCCCAGCCGGCGCTGAGCCGCACGATTGCCCAGTTGGAAGATGCCGTGGGAGAAACCCTGTTTCGACGCAACAACCGACAGGTGGAGCTCACGGAACCAGGCCGTGTACTGGTTGAGGAAAGCCAGCAGGTTCTGAGCCAGCTTGAACAGGCCGTGACCAAAACACAGCGTGCAGGGCGCGGAGAAATAGGACGCTTGGCCATTGGTTATACCGACTTCGCCATTTCCGGCAAGTTACCTGCCATCCTCGACGACTTTCGCCATCAACATCCCGACCTGCATTTCGACCTGGCCTTCGGATCCACGGCTCAGCAATTGGAAGCGCTCCTGCAGAAACGCCTGGATTTCGGATTCATCACCGGCCCCAACCTGACACCGGGCCTGGCCTCTCGCCCGATCCAGCGTGATCGTTTCATTGCAGCAGTCAGCGAGTCTCACCCTTTGGCCCAGCGCGACAGTATCTGTCTGCAGGAACTGGCCCACGAACCTTTCATCCTCGGCTCCCGGGATATGTGGTTTCACTTTCGCAAGCGAGTGGATGATATTTGTGCCAAGGCAGGATTTGTGCCTCAGGTTGCCCAGGAGACGTTCAACAGCGAAACGGTTTTCGCCTTCGTCGCCTGCAATTTCGGCGTTACCGTGCACCTGGAATGTGCGCGCAACTATGTCAGGAAAGGGGTCAGGATGGTGCCACTCAGCGATGTGGACGAAAGCCTGGTGACAGAAGTCGCCTGGCGCAAGGAAGAGATTTCGCCGGCCCAGCAAACCTTTCTCGATCATCTCGAACAACGCTCATGACACTCGCTGCATATATCAGGCTGTGTCGTGCTGCTGCCATCCGCTCCACTTTGATTCACTCCACTTTCATTCACTCCACTTTCAATCGAGCAGCATCATGCCTTGTTCGATGTCGGCGGCGACAGCGCGGCAGAATGCGTCCTTGTCACCACGCCGCAGAGCCTGAGTGATCTCCCGATGATAGTCATCGCTGATGGAGGCTCCCCAACGCATGCAGATCTGCCGCATGCTGGGTCCATACTGCAGCCAGAGTGTCTCGATCAGCGGCAACAGCACCACCGAGCCGCTGCGCTGATAGATGTGGAAATGGAAACGATAGTTGCCACGCATGTAACTGGGCAGGTCAGCCTGTTCGATAGCGCGGTTGATCTGCGCGTCCAACGCCTCCAGCACCTCGATATCATCGCAGCCCAACTGCTCGAACGCCTGTCGCGAGACTTGCGTCTCGAGGCTCTTGCGCGCGAACAGCACCTCGTGGAAACGTTCTCTTGATAGCTTCGGCACCATGATCTTGCGACTGTCCGAAAATACCAAGGCCCCTTCAGTCACCAGCCAGCGCAAGGCTTCACGGGCCGGCATGGCACTGGTGCCATACTCCGCCGCCACCGAGCGAATGGAGATCACGTCTCCCGGGGCGAAGTCACCTTCACACAGACGCAGCTTCAATGCGCTGTGCAAGCGCGTCGATGCCGTATCCGGCATGTACGGTGCATCGCTTTCAGCGCCAACGCTGTCCATTGCTCCACTCTCGATGTCGTGATGTTTTTCAACCACAGGCTTCTCTAACTCCGGTCTGCAAGTCTTTAGCATTTTCACCCCATCATTCCTTGCTGTCATGCAGCCAATGCCAAGGTGCTGAGCAACACATCCTTGTGTACAGGGTATGCCCCTGCTAGTGTGATCACAACGTGTGATCACACTTTTTCATCCTCGACAGGAGCGTCCATGTCCGAATCGCGCGACTCTTCTCACAGCTCTCCTCACAGCCCTTCCTACTGTGCTTCCTACTGTTCTTCCTACTACGCGGCCACGATTCATCAGGCGTCCGATTATCCGCAACTGGAAGGCGATCAACGTGTCGATGTTGCCATCATCGGTGGCGGCTTCACTGGAGTGAATATTGCCATTGAGCTGGCTGAGCGTGGTTTTCAGGTAGCGGTGGTGGAAGCCAACAAGATCGGCTGGGGGGCAAGCGGACGCAATGGCGGTCAGGTGACCGGCAGCCTGTCGGGCCAGGACGCCATGCTCAAGCAATTGGGCAAGAGGCTGGGCCAGGAGAACGCGGAAGATTTCGTCTGGAACCTGCGCTGGCGTGGACATCGCATCATCCGCCAGCGTGTCGACAAGTATGCGATTCCCTGTGACCTCAAGTTCGGACACCTGCAGGCAGCCTACAAGCCTAGCCATATCAATGAACTCAGACGCGATTATGAGGCTTCACAGCAGCACGAGATCGGTCAGCATGTGGAATGGCTCGATGCGCCAGCCACGGCGAATGTCATCGGTACCTCGCTGTATCACGGCGCCATTCGCAACAACTTCAACATGCACTTGCACCCACTCAACCTGTGTCTGGGCGAGGCCCGTGCAGCGGCGTCTCTTGGCGTCAAACTGTTCGAACATTCACCGGTACTCGACATCCTGCATGGCGATACCCCCGCAGTGGTCACTGCCAAGGGACGGGTGATCGCCGACAGCGTAGTGCTGGCGGGCAATGCCTACCACCGCCTTGAGCGCAAGGCGCTGCAAGGCAAGCTGTTCCCTGCGGCCTTGGGTATCGTCACCACTGCTCCGTTGACGGAGGCACAACAGGCATCGGTAAACCCCGAGGACCTGGCCGTGTATGACACTCGCTTCGTGCTCGATTATTACCGCCTGACCGCGGACGGTCGCCTGCTGTTCGGCGGGGGCGCCAACTACTCAGGCAAACCTTCCGCTGACATCGGTGCCGAATTACGCCCCCGCCTGGAACATACCTTCCCCCAGCTCAAGGGCATGGCACTGGACTTCCAGTGGCAAGGCATGGCCGGCATCGTCATCAACCGTATCCCGCAGCTCGGCAAGCTGTCGCCCAATGTGTTCTATGCCCAGGGCTATTCCGGGCATGGCATCGCCACTTCGCACATTGTCAGTGAAATCATGGCCAATGCCGTCAGTGGACAACTCAAGGAATTCGACCTGTTCGCCAATATGCACCACTGGCGGATTCCGGTCAGCGAGCGCATCGGCAACGGCCTGCTGTCTGCTGGCATGTGGTACTACCAGCTGCGCGAAAAGCTGCGCTGACACCCCTCTCTTTCAGGCAGCGTCTTCTCACAATAACAACCCTGGAGACATTGAATGGATGCCATCTTCCCTCTGAGCGGGCTGTGGGTTCTATTGCCGACCGTCGTCGTATTGGCCCTGGCACTATGGACCCGAAGAGCCCTGGAACCCCTGGTCACAGGGGCCTTTGTCGGTACGCTGTTGATTGGTCCCGGCGATGCCCTGTCGACCTTGTCGGATAGCCTGATGGCCGTGATGACTGACGAAGACGTCGCCTGGGTCATCATGGTCTGTGGTTTGATGGGCAGTATCATCGCCCTGTTGCTCAAGTCCGGTGCTTCCAAGGCTTTCGCCACCGGTTTGCTGCGCTATATCACCAACAAGCCGCGTGCCTTGCTGGGCTGCTGGTTCATGGGCATCATCCTGTTCGTCGATGACTACCTGAATTCCTTGGCCGTTGGCACTTCGATGCGTCAGGTCACCGACCGCTTCAAGACATCGCGCGAGATGCTGGCCTACGTGATCGATTCCACCGCTGCGCCAGTCAGTGTGCTGATTCCCATCTCGACCTGGGCGGTATTCTTCGGCGCCTTGATCGAGAAGAATGGCCTGGCACCGGATGGCGCTGGCGTGCTGGCCTATATTCAGGCCATCCCCTTCATGTTCTATCCTTGGCTGGCTGTCGCCCTGGTCCCCTTGGTCGCCTATGGCAAGATACCGCTGCTGGGGCCAATGAAGCGCGCCGAACTGCGTGCCCAGAACGAAGGCAAGTGCGTGCCTCCCGGAGCCGAACATATCGACGACGAGATTGCTCACCTGCAGGCCAGTGACACCACCGAAAGCAGTATCTGGATGTTCCTGCTGCCGATGATGTCACTGGCCTTCTTCACCTGGTGGTTCGATCTCGACTTCCTGATGGGCATCTTCGTCACCCTGGGCGGCATGATCGTTGCCTTCATTGCCTTGAAGAAACTGACCCCCAGCCAGACCTTCGACAATATTCTCGAAGGCTTCAAGTCGATGCTCGATGCGCTGGCCGTGCTGGTCGCGGCCTTCCTGTTCAACGAGGTCAATACCACACTGGGACTGAACGAATACATCATCAACAGCGTCCAGCCACTCATCAATGCCGAGATGCTGCCCTTCATCATCTTCACGCTGATGGGCTTCGTATCCTTTGCCACCGGCTCCAACTGGGGGGTATTTGTCATCATTCTGCCGATCGTCACCACTCTCGGGCAGAACCTTGATGCCGACATGACACTGGTCATCGGTGCGACCCTGTCGGCCAGTACCTTTGGCAGCCACGCCTGTTTCTATTCCGATGCCACGGTCCTGACCGCCCAGGCCAGCGGTTGTACGCCTTTCCAGCATGCCCTCACCCAGCTGCCTTATGCAGCCTTGGCTGGCTGCCTGGCTGCCGCCATGTATCTGGTGCTGGGCTTTGTCATGTAAGGGCAGGTTGATTCAAGGGCTAGGGTATTCAAGGAACCATTCAAGGACCGTTCATCCAGGGAACCGCCATGAACACAGAACACACCTCTCACAACATTTACTGGGACGACTCACAGGGTGAGCCCTGTGCGCCGTTTGCCAGGCTGGAAGGTCCCTTGCAAGCCGATGTGGTCATCGTCGGTGGTGGTTTTACCGGACTATGGAGCGCTTATTACCTCAAGCATGAAGCTCCGCAGCTGGAAGTCGTCGTGTTGGAAGCCGAGCGCTTCGGACATGGTGCGTCAGGACGCAATGGCGGCTGGGTGGTAGGTAACCTCGCAGGACTGGAGCGTCATCTGCATGGGTTGGATCGCCAGCAGCGCCAAGCCTGCTGCCGCTTGCTGGCCAACAACGTCGACCATCTCGGCGCCACACTCGCCACAGAAGGTATCGATGCGGATTTTCATAAAGGCGGGGCACTCTATGCTGCCGCCCGCTACCCTGCGCAGGAATCGATCCAGCGCCACTACCGAGAGCATTTACTGGAAATCGGCCACGCTGAGCAAGACTGCGTATGGCTCAATGCCGATGAGCTCAGCGCCATGGCACGCATGCGCAATCCTTATGGCGGTATCTGGCATCGCCAGGTCGCCACCATTCATCCGCGCAAGCTGGTCAATGGCCTGGTTCAGCGTCTGGATGCCATGGGAGTGCGCCTGTACGAACACAGTCGAGTCTGTGCCATGTCTGAACGGCGAGTGAGTACTCACGAGGGCAGTGTTTCCGCACAAACGATCGTGCAGGCTACCGAAGGCTACAGCGAACATCTGGGCCATGTGCGCCAGCACGTCATTCCCGTGCAGAGCCTGATCATTGCCACCGAGCCTCTCAGTGAATCCACCTGGCAGGAAGTCGGACTGCACGACCGCCCTACCTTTGCCGATGCCAGCCGCCTGATCAACTACGGCCAGCGCACCCGCGACGGCCGCCTGGTCTTCGGCGCCCGTGGAGCCTATCGCCTGGGAGCCCATCCGCGTCATGACACGGGCATCAGCGCCAGCGACATGGCCATGCGCCGTGACCTTCTCGTCGACATGTTTCCTGCCCTGGAAGGTGTGAACATCACCCATGGCTGGGGTGGTTCGTTGGGTCTTTCACGCAGTTTCCGGCCCCACGTCGTACTGGACCGCAAGCAAGGACTCGCTAACGCGGGAGGCTATGCCGGGGAAGGTGTCGCCGCAACTCACCTGATGGGACGCACGCTCGCTGACATGATTCTTCAACGCGACACCGAGCTGACGCGCATGCCATGGGTGTTCGACAATCATTCACTGACACAGGTGGTCAAGCGCTGGGAACCTGAGCCGGTACGCTGGCTGGCCGCGCAAACCATTCTCTTCAGCTACGCCGGCGAAGAGGCTCTCATGCGCCGTCAGCGTCACATTCCTGTGCTCAGCAACGGACTCACACGCTTGAATGACGCTTTCGCTTCAGTGATCGAGTGAACGAAAGCAAGGCGTGGGAGAGCACACGTGATGCTCGTCGGTTGGAGTGCCCCACCTCAGCCACCATCACGTGACGGGGTACCCGAATAGCTGGCCCAGAACAGAGCAAACAGCTCCGACTGAGTGCTGACGCCGAGCTTGTGGTAGAGATGGCGGCGATGGCTGCGTACGGTCTCGACACTGATGTCCAGCTTGCGCGCAATACTCTTGGCCGACCCGCCCCCCAGCATCAGTTGGCAGACTTGCCGTTCACGCTCTGTCAGCACGCCTTCATCCAGGAGACGAATCCCCTTCGAGACATCCAGTTCTGGTGCCAGAGACACACTCGGTTCCTCCCCTCCGGGAAGGTCCCGATGATCACTATCGGTACCAGCCCGCTGCCTCTCATGACGCCAGCGCTGACGCATCAACGGCAACAACCAGGGCTGGACCAGGCTGAACAAGCCCATCGCCTCATCACTGTATGGCTGGCGCGTTCCCAGCGACAACGCCAAGGTAGCACCACCTTCCAGAGCCAGATTGAACTGCACTTCATCACTCACCACATTGCGCTGGAAATAACGCTGGTAGTACTCCGTGGAAGCAAAACAGTCAGGCGCAACATCATCCAGGCGATAGAGCCCTTCACGCTGCCGGTCTGTCAGGGCGACATAGAAGGGATCGAGCAGATACAGCCCCTTCCGGTAGTCGTCGAACAGTTCCTGGTCGCTGCCCTCCTCTTCACCACTGTGCGCCAGAATACGTGGCGCCTGATGAGGCAAGTACAGCAATACCGCCCAGGTGTGAAAGTCGGCTTTCCCACGCAGCAGGCGAATCAACGATAGCCAGAAACCGCTATCGTCGAGCTTGTCCAGCAACTGGCCGAAAGCGCGGTGCCAGGCCAGCAGTTCCAGTGTTGGCATGATGGATCCTCAGACTCAATGATGGAGGGTCATTGGTCGTTCATTGCACTGATCCGGCAAGCTTATAGCAACCCGGTCAAGCAGGTGCATACGGTGGTCTTATGGTCCACGGGGGAGCAGTGGCGGCCACCTCTGGACCGTGATCGGAGGCCTGTTGGCGGGAGTTGACTGGCGCTGGATTTTTTCACCAATTTGCCGGTAGGACTGGTGATATGAACGCTTCTTGGCCCCCCTCGCCCAAGCGCTTTTCCCCTTTTCATATCGGGAGGCAGTTGACCGCCATGGGAGCACTGATTTACGGGGCCATTGGTTTTGCTAGCCACGATACTCACAGCATTCTGGCGCTGGCGTCACCGGAGAGCATTGCCTTGGGTGGCTTCTGCTCTTGCATTCCTGTACTTCCATGGATGCCCGTGCCCAGCACGCCTATCTGCTGGACGCGGGCAATATCGCTCGATAGCAGGTGTCGATGTTATCAGCCTGTTTGCATATGGTTGCATTCGCAGTGACGGACCGATGCCCATGTCGTCCCAGTGCTTCGATGACCAACAGATGTCCAGCCAATCAAGTGTGATACCACTCTTGACGATGAGATCCTTGTCTTCTTCACAGCACTGCGAAGGCCGCAGCCATACTCGTATCGAAGATTGACGGGGATATCGGGCATTATCTTTCCTCACTGCGGCAGATACGGCATAAAACTATCCGTCTTACCGATCCGATATTGATCTCATGATGGTTTTTGTTGCCCAGGTTGCATAGATGATTGAAAGGTTATAGTGCCGTCATATGGAAAGTGCTTGAATTGCACCAGGCTGATAGAAATCAAAAAAATAACATATTGAAAACATGCGGCATTTTAGGCTGCTGGAAGATTTTCAGCACTACATCTGATAATGTTGATTACGTATTCTTTCCGAGGTCGACAGGTATGCAGAGGAAGAGAACGATTACATCCCGCGATGTTGCCGAGCGTGCGGGAGTTTCGCAGTCGGCAGTCAGCCGCTGCTTTTCTCCCAAGGCCAGTATCTCGGAGAAGACCAAAAACAAGGTGCTCAAAGCTGCCAAGGAGCTTGGCTATCGACCTAACAGTATCGCTCGCTCACTGATCACTCGATCGTCGCGTACCATTGCCTTGGTGCTCTCGCACCTGGATAACATGTTCTATCCACTGGTCATTGAAAAAGCTTCATTGCGTTTTCAAGCTGAAGATTATCATCTCCTTTTGTTCGTGGTTCCTGAGGCAGGTGATTTTTCTGGCGTCATGGAGCGCATACTTCAAAGCCAAGTGGATGGTATTCTGATGATGTCAGCCTCACTCACCTCCTCACTGGCCCGCGAATGTGTCGACAGTGGCATTCCAGTAGTACTCGTCAATCGCAAGGTAGATTTCGATGGAATCAGTCAGGTCTACAGTGACAACTACCATGGTGGCTTCTGGGTCGGCAGCTACCTTGCCATGGCCGGTCATGATCGGGTCGCCTATTTGGCAGGGCTCGAGAGTTCTTCTACCAGCCGTCATCGCTATCAGGGACTGGTTGATGGTTTGGCCTCGCTTGGCAAGCAATGCCATGCAATAGCCCATGGCGACTACGACTTTGAGCAGGCACGCGCAGCAACACGGCAATTATTCACAGCCCCTCCCTACCCTGATGCGGTTTTCGCCGCCAGTGATCACATGGCCATAGCGGTCATGGAAACCCTGCGTGATGACTTTAATTTACGGATCCCTGAGGATGTCTCAGTGATCGGCTTTGACGATACTCCGGTTGCCGCTTGGCCAAGTTATCGCCTGACTACCGTGCGGCAACCTGTAGACCAGATGGTTGAAGAGGCCACAACACTACTCTTGCGGCAGATCCGACAAGGTGACTTTCGCGCGGAGAGCCGTATCCTGCCAGTCACTCCCATTCTGCGTCATAGCGTTCGATCTCCGGTTCGTGAAGCAACTCTCGATTAGCTCTAAATCTTTAGTCTCATGACGGCAAGAGTAAGACCCTCGCCAGCACTGCGATAACCACTTGATTTAGAAAAATTTTATTCTTTTTCCCCAGCATGGCATTTCGATATGGATACGTGCACTTCATTTTTGCAATCGTATTCAAAACATGCCATTTTTCCCCGCACTGCCAACCAAGATAATGATAATGGGGCGCCATGATGGAAAGTTTCGGGTTACTCAATTGGACGATCCTGATCGTCTATCTCATAGGCAATCTGGCTATGGGGTCACTGCTAAGTACTAAGGTCAACAGCGCCGAAGACTACTATCTCGGCAATAAGTCCATTCCCTGGTGGGCCATCGGTTTATCGGTAATGGCGACTTATGTCAGCGCCATGTCGTTTCTTGGTGGCCCCGCCTGGTCTTATAGCAACGGACTTGGCGTGATGATGATTCAGATCAACTACCCGTTGGTGGTATTCCTGGTGATAACCCTGTTCCTGCCGTTCTTCTACAACAGCGGCGTGGCCTCCATCTACGAATATCAGGAGCAGCGCTTCGGCAAGAAAGCCCGGGGGGTGATGTCAATCATTTTCATGATGACACAGACACTGTCCTCAGCCGCGGTACTTTATGCCACTGCACTGGTGCTCAGCTTCATTACCGGTGTTGATGTCATTACCGCCATCCTGGTGATCACTTTGATCGCCCTGATATATACCCTGATGGGTGGGATCACCGCAGTCATCTGGACGGATGTGTTGCAGGCAGTGATTCTACTGGTGGGAGCTGGAATCATCTTCTATGCACTGCTCGATCGCATGCCAGAATCTCTGGTATCAACCCTGGGCGAACTCAAGGCTCAGGGTAAGATGGATATCATGAACTGGTCCTTCGACACTCATGTTGAGGCAACCGTCTGGTCCGGTGTCATCGCCATGGTGCTTTATCATGTCACTGTCTATGGTGCCAACCAGATGGTGGTGCAGCGGGCGCTTGCGGCCAAGAACATCGGCGATGCAAAAAAATCTTTCCTGTTCATGGGATTTGCAGCTTTTTTCATCTACTTCCTGTTCCTGTTCATGGGAGTACTGTTCTATAGCTATTATGGTGGCCGCGAGTTCGAAAACAGCAATACCATCGTATTGCAGTTCGCTGCCGACTATGGCTTGCCTGGCCTGCTGGGAATTGTCGCTGCCGCAGTGGTCGCTGCATCAATGTCGAGCCTTGACTCCGCACTCAACTCGCTGGCAACAGTGACGACGCTTGATTTCTATGAGAAGTACTTCATGAAGGATGCTTCCTCGGCTCATTATCTCAAGGCCTCGCGCTGGTTCACGGTAGGCTGGGCAGTGTTGATTATCGTACCTGCCATTCTGTTCGCCCAAAGCGAAGGGTCAGTGTTGCAGTTGCTGACCAAGGTCGGTTCATATTTCGTTGGCGCCAAGTTGAGCATGTATGCACTTGGTTTTTTCTCTCGCCATACCTCCGAGCGTGGCCTGTTAATCGGAGTTGCCGTCGGCTTCGTGGCCGTCTGGTATGCCGCTACCCAGACCGAGATAGCCTGGCCTTGGTTCTGTGCAATAGGAGCAGTGGTCAACATTCCAGTCGCTATCGTTGTTAGCCTGCTGCTGGATGGACGCCAGACTGAACTCTCGCCTTATACCATTCAGGGGCAGAAGATCATGTTTCGTGATCAGAACCTCGCAGCCAAGGATCAAGGTTGGTACCTGATTCCCGGAAAAGTGGACCGCATCAGCTGGCTGCTGGTGGTGTTCTTCCTGGCGACACTGGCCTTCTTGTACCTGCTTACGGTTCTGATCTGACGTCATTTAGAAAACCTGTCCGCAATCATTGACAGATTCGAATAACAATACAGAAAACAGCATCTTTTTTGCATTCGTATGCACGAAGCATTTGATGAGCTCATTGCCAGAGTCTCAACAACAAACAAAGACGCCAAACCCGATACCAATAAATGCAATTCCCGAGGTGAAATGATGATTCGTTATCTCAAGTCCGGCGCCACCACCGAAACACGTGCCAAGGCTGATAGAAAGGTTCGCGAACTGGTCGAATCCACGCTGGCTGACATTGAGGCCAATGGTGACTCCGCTGTGCGCGAGCTCTCTGTACGCTTTGATGACTGGTCGCCTCAAAGCTTCTTTCTGAGCAAGGAGGAGATTGACCGGGCTATCGACGAGGTCGAACCTCAGGCACTGGAAGATATTCGCTTTGCTCAAGCCCAAGTACGCCGCTTCGCTGAAGCGCAGTTGGCATCTATGCAAGAGGTCGAAATCGAGAACAGCCCCGGCGTCATTCTCGGCCATAAGCATATCCCTATCGATTCAGTGGGCTGCTATATCCCGGGAGGCAGCTATCCGATGGTTGCCTCTGCACATATGAGCGTGCTGACCGCCAAGGTGGCTGGCGTCAAGCGCGTGATCGCCGCTGCTCCGCCCTACAAAGGCAAGGCTCATCCGGCAATTGTCGCCGCCATGCACCTGGCGGGTGCCGACGAGATACTGGTGTTGGGCGGAGTACAGGCGGTAGGCGCCATGGCCATTGGCACCGAGAGCATCGCTCCGGTAGACATGCTGGTTGGCCCAGGTAACGCCTTCGTCGCCGAGGCCAAGCGTCAGCTGTTTGGGCGTGTCGGTATCGATCTTTTCGCAGGCCCCACAGAGACTCTGGTGATCGCCGACGACAGCGTCGATGGCCTGCTATGTGCCACTGACCTGCTAGGTCAAGCTGAACATGGCATCAATTCCCCCTGTGCGTTGCTGACTAATTCCGAGGCTTTGGCTCATGAGACTGAGCAAGCCATCACGGAACTGCTCGAAAAATTGCCCACTGCCGATATCGCACGTCAGTCCTGGGAGACCTACGGCGAAATCATTGTCTGTGACAGTCACGAAGAAATGCTGCAGGTCGCCAACAAGATGGCCTACGAGCACGTCCAGGTAATGACAGAGAACGCTGACTGGTACCTTGAGAACATGACCAACTATGGCGCGCTCTTCCTGGGTCCGCGCACCAATGTCGCCTTTGGAGACAAGGTGATCGGTACCAACCATACCCTGCCCACCAAGAGGGCTGCGCGCTATACCGGGGGACTGTGGGTCGGCAAGTTCCTCAAGACCTGCACCTATCAGAAGGTCCTGA
Source organism: Halomonas binhaiensis (assembly GCF_008329985.2). Classification (NCBI taxonomy): domain Bacteria; kingdom Pseudomonadati; phylum Pseudomonadota; class Gammaproteobacteria; order Oceanospirillales; family Halomonadaceae; genus Halomonas; species Halomonas binhaiensis. The sequence goes on along the minus strand of NZ_CP038437.2, from coordinate 1,466,421 downwards.
CGGACGAGGCCTCCGCTCGTATCGGCAGTTACTGTTCGCGACTCTGTGCTCTCGAGGGTTTCGCTGGTCACGGCGAACAGGCCAACGAGCGCGTTCGCCGATATGGCAAGCGCGATGTGCCCTACGCTGGCCAAGTGAAAGCCTGAGTCGATCCCATGATGGAGGCCACCATGGCATTACCTCAGACACCGAGCCTACGACTGGATGGACGCACTGCCCTGGTAACCGGTGCCAGCAAGGGGCTGGGTCTGGCCGCGGCCTGTGCGCTGGCCGAGGCCGGTGCCCGCGTGATTCTAATGGCCCGTGACGCCAAGGCGCTCGGCGAAGTAGTAGCGGCGATGTCCGCCGCCGGATTCACCGCCGAAGCACTGGCCCTGGACGTCACCAACACCAGCGCGGTGTGCTCAGCCCTGACTGCTCACACCATCGATATCCTGGTCAACAATGCCGGCACGAACCGCCCCAAGCCACTCGCCGATATCGGTGAGGCAGACTACGCCGCAGTCATGGACATCAACGTTCGTGCGGCCTACTTCTTGACTCAAAAGGTGGCAGAGACCATGCCGAGAGGCGGCTCTATCATCAACATGTCGTCCCAGATGGGCCATGTAGGAGCCGCCAACCGGACTCTTTACTGCACCTCTAAATCGGCGATAGAGGGCATGACTCGCTCGATGGCCGTAGAACTCGGCGCTCGCGGCATTCGCGTCAACAGCATCTGCCCCACTTTTGTCGAAACCCCCATGACTCGCCCCTTCCTGGCCGAACCTGGCTTTCGCGATGAGGTTCTGGCAAAGATCCCGCTGGGCCGTTTAGGACAACTCGAAGACATCATGGGAGCAGTGACCTTCCTTGCCTCAGACGCTGCCGCCATGGTGACCGGCAGTGCCTTGATGGTCGATGGTGGCTGGACTGCCCAATAAACCCACGAGGCCCACTAGGAGAATGATATGAGCCTGTCCGGATTCGATGATCGCTTCGACGACCTTCGTGACTACATCCTCAAGATCACAGAATGGATTTGGGAGGGACGCGGTATCGATCTGATTAGCGACTACTACGCAGAGGACTGTCCGGTAAAAACTCCAGCTGCTGCGTTCTGTGGCGTTGAGAAAGTGATACTCGGCACTCTGGAAACCCTGCAGGAGTTTCCCGACCGCACCCTGCTCGGCGAGGACGTGATCGATAGCGAAGATGAGCCAGGGACCTATTACTCTTCGCATCGTATTTTTTCTCATATGACCCACCTGGGTGAAGGTACTTTCGGTGCGCCAACCGGCATACGCGCAGAGGTAATGACCATCGCAGACTGCCTGTGTCGCGGTAACCGTATCGTCGACGAGTGGCTGGTCCGCGACCAAGCAGGCCTGGCGCTGCAACTGGGGCACTCGCCTGAAACCATGGGACGAAACCTGGCCGATAAAGCCAAGCTGCCTGCTCCGGAAGCCCTGGTAGATCGCTGGCGTGGCCCAGAGGGGGATTTGGACATCGACACCTTAGGTCCCATCGCTGTGCGCTACCGGGACCTCTGGCAGCATTCCCGCATCGAGCAACTGCGAAACGGCTACGACAGAGCTATCGAGACCAAGGTCCCGGGAGCAAGGACACTGCGTGGACATGATGACCTGGAGCGTTTCTGGTTCGCCTATAAAGGTGCTTTTCCCTCAGGAGAGTTTCGCATCCACCACTGGATTGATCGTGAGGATACCGGAGCAGCGCGTCGTGTCGCGTTTCGCTGGTCGCTTGAGACAACTCACCAAGGGAATGGCGCGTTCGGTTCTGCAAGCGGAGCCCCGGTGGTACTGCTCGGTATCACACACGCCGAGCTGCGTGGCGATACGGTGGTACGCGAATGGCACATGCTCGACGAGATCGCCATTCATGCCCAGATTGCCCAACATCGCCAACAGGAGGCCTCATGACTTGGGATCTGGACACACTATGTCATCGCAGGGTGCGTTACGACGACCTGATGCCTTGTCGTAATGCCTTTATCGACACCCGCTCACCTGGCTCTGACCGCAAGGAGAACTTCACCATCATCGGCCCAGGAGTTGCGGAAAGCACTGACCAGCATGTGCATATCTCCGAACCCCATGGTTTCAATGTCGGAGGCGCCCGACAGCCCGATGGCTGCCTCAACTCTCAGCACTCTCACGAGGGAGCCGAGGTGTTTGTCGTGCATACCGGCCGTTGGCGACTGTTCTTCGGACCGGATCGCGAGGACGGCACCCTCGACATCAGCCCAGGTGACGTTGTAAGCGTGCCGACCCACATGTTCCGAGGTTTCGAAAAGCTCGATTCCGGCATCGGCTTTCTGTGGGTGGTATTGGGCGGAGATGATCCCGGTCGGGTTCGCTGGGCACCAAACGTCTTCGAGCTGGCCAAACAATATGGGCTGGTACTGCTCAAGAGCGGTCGCCTCGTGGACCTGGACCGTGGCGAACCACTACCCGAAGACGCCGAACTCGAAACGGCCCCGGATGCAGAGGAGATCGCGCGCCTGGTCACTCCGTCTCCAGACCGGCTGGCACAGTGCTTGGTGCGCCATGAGGATTTGCGCCCCAACCCCTCCAGCATGCTTGCTGCCCCTGGGGTAGAAGAGTCCTCGGTGATCGCTCCCGCAGCCAGCGGAGACGGTTTTGGCCCTGGCCCAATCGTCGGCTGGTGGCCGCATGGCTTCCACCTTCGCATGCTACGGATGGCAGAAGGCTCGCACACACCTGAATATCACTGCGAGGAACCCGAGGTGATATTCGTGCAATCTGGCCGAGTGCGGTTGGTCAGCAAGGCTGGTGAGCTTGTACTGGAGACGGGCGATACCTTTACATCTCCCCAGCATTGGGATCATCAAATACTTGCCGATATCGATACGGAACTGGTGATGGTACGCGGCGGAGATGCCCCGTCTGGTCCGCAGAAGAGATGCTAACGGTCCATGGGGAGCACTTCATGAAAGCGCCGATACCTCTTCTATTAATTCCTGGCACTCTCTGCGACGAACGCCTCTGGGGTCCTCAGGTCGAGGCCCTCAGCGAGCGGGCGGACATCCTGGTGCCACGAATCGACACCAGCGACGACCTGGATGCCTTGGCGCGAGACATTCTCGACCAGGTGCCTTGGCGACAATTCAGCCTGGCAGGGCTATCCATGGGGGGCATCCTGGCACTCTCGATCCTGCGTCAGGCCTCTGAGCGCGTTGATCGCCTGGCGCTGCTCGGTACCAACCCTTTCGCCGAGACTCCCGAGCGCCAGGCGCAAAGGATCGATGACATCGCTCAGGCGAAGGAAATGGGCATTGCTCGCTATGCCAGGGAGGTACTGGCGCCCTTGTACCCAGCAAAGGGCAAGGCCGAAGAGATTGAGCACAGCGCGCTGGTGGTAGCCATGGCCGAACGTAGTGGTTTCGAAACATTCCGCCGCCAAGCCCTGGCTCTGCGCGACCGGCCCGACGGCAGCGCCAACCTCGCGGTCATTACACAGCCGACCTTAATCCTGTGCGGCGATGGAGACCGGCTATGTCCACCGTCTCGCCATATCTACATGGCCAATCAGATCCCCAATGCCGAATTGGTGGTCCTCAGTGGCGCCGGACATCTCACCACCCTGCAAGCCCCTGATCTTGTCAGCGAAGCTTTATCGCGCTGGCTCGATCGTATGCCCCGCGCCCAACGCTAGGAGAAAACAATGGTGAATACAAAACTATTAAACGAACTGCGTCGTTACGATACCCCGACCGTGGCCAACGCCTTGGATCTGGTGCGCGGCACTCGCAGCGCCGAGGGATTCACACGCAGGCCACTGGTGGCTGCCGACCCCAGCGCTAGCCCATTGGTGGGTTATGCGCGCTGCGCCAAGATTCGTGCCTTGACTCGACCTACAGAAGACGCATCGGTCATCCGCCAGCGACGCATTGAATACTATCGCTACGTAGCGGAAAGCCCCAACGATAGCCTGATGGTGATCGAAGACGAAGATGGCGAAGACGCTGTGGGAGCCTACTGGGGCGAGGTCAATACCTGCCTGCATAAACGGCTTGGTGTGAATGGTGTGTTGACCAACGGAGTCATTCGAGACCTGGACGACCTGGAACCCGGTTTCACTGTACTGGGAGGAAGGATTGGACCTTCCCATGCCTTTGTTCGGGTGACCGCCGTGGATGAGCCCGTAGAGGTTTTCGGGATGCAAGTGGCCCCCGGAGACCTGCTGCATGCCGATCGCCATGGGGCGGTGCGGCTGACCACGGAAGAAGCTATTGCATTACCCGATGCCATCGGGCGCATCGTCGGCGCTGAACAGGAATTACTGACCAGTGCCAGAGCATCTGACTTCAATTTTGACAGGCTCCTCGAGGCCTGGGAGACCTTCGAGAAGCGTCGCGTCTAGCGGCACTGATACTCCCCCCCTTCCTGAACAACCCATAACAACAGGAATACCATAATGAAGCGACTGACCCTTGCCTTGGGGTTGCTATCCCCTTTTTATCTATCCTCAGCTCATGCGTTCGACCTCTATCATGACACCGATACTGAACTGACCTTCGATGGCCGGATTGAGGTCCGCTACAACACCTTTCAGGATGACACACACATCTGGGACACCGGATCGACCCGCTGGGCTCTGGCCGTTAAACAGGCAATCAATGATGAACTGGATTTCATCGCCGAAGGCGAGTGGGGGCTTTACCTTACAGAAGATGACTATGACGATCATCCTCATGCTGAACAACGCTTGCTGTATGCGGGCTTCGACCATGTTCGCTTTGGCAAGTTGACGGGGGGAAAGCTGTGGGGAGTCATCTACGATGTGGGCTGGTGGACCGACATGGGGCGCCAGTATGGTAGCCGCGCCTTCGGGGTTTACAACTATCGTGACTGGGGCCAGACCAGTGGTGCTGGTCGAGCAGATCAAGCCGTGGCTTGGCGAAAAGAGTTTGGTGATTGGAAGCTAGGGCTTCAGTACCAGGGACGTCGCTCCGATGAAGACTTGGGTTATGGCATCGAGGCTGACCTCACCAACGGAATCGGTGGATCATTACGCTATCTACTTGCTGAGCATCTCGAAACTGGCATCGCCTACTACCAGAATACCTATGACGAGGTGACAACTGGGGCGGGTGTAGAATCGGGCGACAAGGCCAGGCTGTGGCTCACTGGCCTCAAGTACCAGACCGACAACGCACATGCCGCAGTCAATTTAGGCTACAGCGAAAATTGGGAGATCGCTGAAAACGGCCAATTCTATGATGCTCTGGGCGTTCAGGGATATACCCACTATCATTTTGCCAACGGCTGGCGCCCCACCTTCAACTTCAACTGGCTGGGGGATACCGGCGAACGAAGTCATGGCTATCATCGCCTGACTTACATCTATGGCCTGGAGTATCACTTCACGAAGGATAAATTCCTGGTATGGGGTGAGTATCAGGACAATCACGGCAACAATTGGGATGGCCTCGGTTACCGCAATGGCGAAGACGAATGGAGTCTGGGAATTCGCTACTATTTCTGAATATGTGGTTTTCTTCTTGCTGCCTGCATACGTAGTACATTTGGATATGACACATCGAGCCTGATGTCTTTAGCGGTCAGACTCGGTTGCGCTCCTCCACCCCTGGAAACATCATGACACCACATCAAGACAACAAGACCCTGATCCTCAATCTTTATCACGACCTGGAAATGGCTTCGGTCGATAATGTCAGTGACGTCCTCAGTGCCTATACTGCGCCCAATTATCACTGGCGCGGTGTTCACCCATTTGAAGAACAGTGGGGCGCAAAGGCCGTGGCCGAGGCCTTCTGGAAACCTTTCTTACAGTCCTGGTCATCGGTCCAACGGCGGCAGGATGTATTTTTTGCCGGCACCAACGCCAGTGATGGCAGCGCCTGGGTGGTCAGTATGGGACATTTCATGGGGCTGCGGGACAGCCCATGGCTAGGCATTCCTGCCACCAGGCGCATGGGGTTTCTACGCTATGCGGATTTCCACTGCATCGAAAACGGAAAGATTGTTCGCAGTGGTTTTTTCTGCGACATCATCGGCGTGATGCATCAGGCTGGGATCAACCCTCTACCACCCCAGACAGGTGCAGCCTTTCTCTATCCCGGCCCACGAACACACGATGGCCTTTTATTCGAGGCGCAAGACACCGCCGAAGGAGAGAAGACGCTAGCCCTGGTCAATCGTATGGTCGATGACCTCTCCGCCCTCAACCAGAGCGGTAATGACCTGCCACCCCCAGAATTATTGGCACGCACCTGGCACGACAACATGATCTGGTATGGCCCTGCAGGGATCGGGGCTACCTATACCATTCCCCGCTATCAGGAGCAGCATCAACTACCGTTTCGTACAGGCCTCAAAGGCAAGGTATTCAATGGCCACATCGCGCGTTTCGCCGAAGGCAACTACGCAGGCTTCTTTGGCTGGCCGAACCTCACCAATACGCCCGTGGGAGGTTTTTTGGGGCTGCCTGGAAACAATATTCGCGCCGATATGCGAGTAGTAGATATCTATCGCCGCGAAGGTGACAAGTTGGCCGAGAACTGGGTATTCATTGACTTGCCATACTGGCTGAAGCAGCAGGGACTGGACATTCTCAAACGCACGGCCGACCTAACCGTCGGCGGTTCATAGTTCCCGACAGAGCTCGTCTACGCCCTACTCCTTATGTCGACCATCAGGGTGACGTGATAATTCGTCTATCTGATACTTGCTATCGCGTGACAGGAAGCACAAGCGCAAGGGATTTGCGCACCTGGCACCGATAGCGGCTAGGTGTCTCCCCCGTAAGCTGCTTGAAGCGCTTGCTGAAATGATAAGGGTCACAAAAACCCAATCTTGCAGCGATTTCGGCAATGGCCTGGTCGCTGTGGACCAGTAATGACATCGCACGATTCAGGCGTTGTTGATCGATATACTGCTTGGGTGTCACCCCAAGGGTCATTTTGAAAAGTTCTCCGAAACGGTTGCGCGACAACGCGCAATGCTCGGCCAGTTGTCCAATCGTCGGCGGCCGCTCAAGACGCATCTCAATCAGTTGTAGAGAACTCTGTAGACGACCGAGAGCAAATAAGCGCCATTCTCGCTCAGGCAGTTCACTGGACACCGCCAGTACCTGCTGAAGAAAGTGGTAAGCCGCTGTATGGCGAGCGGCCAAGATACCTACCCCTATGCCCTGATCTGTCTCCAGTAAGGCTGTCAGATTTCGGGTAGCGTCAGCGACATCGACGCCAGGAGCATCGAGCACTACCCAGGGAACACGGTAGAAAGAAAACACATCCAGACTATGGTACAGGTTGAAAGTGATATGCAGCCCGTCTGCCGCCGTACCGGGCTCAAAGGTCAAGGCATGCCGCATGCCAGCAGGAACCAGCAAGACCTCCCCGTTAGTCGCCGAGACTCGACCTTGTTGTCTCGCATCACGCCATTCGCAGTGATAAGTCCCTTCCAGAATATGCAGAACCACCCAGTGTGGCAGCACTCTCCACCCCGTTGCCACACAATGATCACTTCCATGAGCCGACCAATCGACTCGGTAATTCAAGGAGGCATCGGCGGGGAGACTGGGGGCATCGATCATGATTCACCACGATAAGTCATCGAGGAAATATTGGCGAGGCAGCGTGCCGCGAGGAGTGTAAATATACATGTATGGAGGTGATTGTGACATGGGCTAACCAGGTAGGCGAACTTAGACTGGCAGCACTATCCCTGGCTAGAAGGAGCCTTACCATATGGCTGGTGTACACCCACTACAAGCCCGATTGACCCGGGACAATGATCTCTCCAGAAGAGAAGAGACCATGGCCACTATCGAAGCCATGGTTGAGGGGCTCAATGACCACGATATCGACGGCATGGGACGCTTTTTCAGCGACTCCTTTCGCTGGATGGGTAATGCCGGCTGCGGTTTCAAGCAGGGGCTAACAGAATTCCAGAATCACTGGCAACGCCCTTTTCAGGCGGCCTTTTCCAACAAGGTATGTATCGACGAAGCTCGAGTGGTTCAGGGGGAATGGTGTGCCGCTTTCGGGCACCAGGAAGCCATTCATACGGGTGAGTTTATGGGGATCGCTCCAACTGGCAAGCGAGTCGAAATCCGCTACATGGACTTCTGGAAAGTGGTGAATGGAAAGATCGTCGATAACTGGGTGATGGTCGATTTTCCCTCTGTCATGCAGCAACTCGGTGTTGATCCCTTTGACGGGCATGGCTGGGAACGCTATGACAGCAGTTATCTACCGGCAGACCATCGCCAACCATCACGCCAGCACATGGCTAAAGAGACACGACCCAATGAAGAGAAGCCAGCATGAGTCCAGACATTCATACACGTAACAAGATGACCATCACAAGACTGCGTGAGGCCCTGTATGACACCAATACTGATGCCTTGCCTGAACAATTGGAGAAACTTTTTGCGCCGGACTGTGCCATCCACCTGGCCCACCCTCTCGGCGAGATGGTCGGCCCCCAGGCACTGCATGAGCGAGGTTATGCTCCTCTGATAGCAGCCATTCCCGATCTTGAGCGCCGGGACTACATTACCATCGGGGGCGGCGATAACGATCAGCACTGGATCGGCTGCGCCGGTTTCTACACGGGTGTCTTTGAGCGACCCTGGCTGGACATTCCACCGACTCAGCACATCGTCACCATGCGTTATGCCGAGTTCTTTCGCCTCGAGGACGATCGCATCGTCGAAATGCGCGCCCTCTGGGATATCCCGGAGCTCATGATGCAGGCCAACGCTTGGCCAATGGGCCCTAGCCTGGGTCGAGAATTCCTGGTTCCGGGACCGGCTACTCAGGATGGCCTGATCACCGGACCCAGAGACGAGATACGTACTGCCAAGAGCTTAAAACTGGTCAGCGACATGCTCAACGCCCTCGGCCAGTATGCCCAGGGCGGCGTGGAAGCCATGAACCTGGAGCATTACTGGCATCCCCGGATGGTCTGGTATGGTCCCGCAGGAATCGGCTCGGGCAGGCGAATCACGGGGTTTCGCAACTGGCATCAAAAACCTTTTCTGGCAGGGATGCCTGATCGACGTTCCCTTGGCGCAGACGTCATGTTTGCCGACAACGACTATGTCGGACTATTCGGCTGGCCAGCCTTGGAAGCCACTATCAGCCAAGACGGCTGGCTTGGCATTGCACCTTCCGGGCAAAGAGTGACCTTGCGTAGTCTCGACTTTTGGCGCTGTGAGAAGGACCAGATTCGCGAAAATTGGGTACTTGTGGACCTTCTCGACGTCTTTGATCAGATAGGCGTAGATGTGCTGTCCCGGATGCGTGAACTGACTGCAGGCCACCGGGTGCGGTTTCCAGATCGATAGGAATATCATTCCGGGGCCGTCGTTTGACCTAGGCACCATTCACGGCCCCCTTCCCCGGTCATGCTTCTAGATACCTGGTCTCGAATGACTGACGACATTCCTGGTGTGTCATTCGGGCGCCCGGCTGCCGCTTGCCAGGTTGTATGACGTCACCCACCCGCTTTTCTGCATACTGGGGTCTTCACCCCCTTGGAGTACCCCTTTTATGCGATGGGCCTTCCTGGCTCACGGCGTAGACTGGTTACTGACGTGTGATCACGTCTGCCTCAGAATAATACGGCACCTCCTCCAAGGAAGCAGACTGCCATGCTGATCATTCATAGTGACAAGACCCGCGACCGCCGCACCCAGACCGAGTTGTGCGGTGGCCAACTGGTTGCCCCTTTCGAGTGCCCCGAACGGGTCGATTACATCATCGAGCGCGCCCGCCAGGAGCAATTGGGCGAAATTCGTGCACCGCAATCCTACGACCTGGCGCCGGTGCTGGCCATTCACGACCGTGACTATATCGAGTTCCTGCGCGGAGCATGGGAGCAATGGAAAACCGATGGCCATGAAGGCGAAGCCATCCCCAATATCTGGCCATCACGACGCATGCCCGGTCGGCACCTGCCGCGCAATATCGAAGCTCGCCTGGGCTATTATGCGCTGGCGGGGGAAACGTCCATCAATGCCGACAGCTTCACTTCAGCCCTGCTGAGCAAGGACATCGCCCTCACCGCCCTGGATCACGTCCTCACCAGCGGCGAAAGCGCCTTCGCTTTGTGCCGCCCGCCTGGGCATCACGCCGCTGTCGATCAGTTTGGTGGTTACTGCTTCATCAACAATGTGGCAGTTGCCGCACAACGTGCACGTGATCAAGGTCGCCAGCGGGTCGCCATCCTGGATATCGACTTCCATCACGGCAACGGCACCCAGGACATCTTCTATACGCGCAATGATGTACTGACGCTTTCGTTACATGGTGACCCCATGGATGAATTCCCCTACTTCCTCGGCTTTGCCGAAGAAACGGGAGAAAGCAATGGCACGGGCTATAACGTCAATTACCCGCTGCCCAGCGGTACCGACTATGCCACCTGGTCGAAGCACCTGGAACAGGCCAAGGCTCGCATACGCGACTTTGCTCCCGAACTGCTGATCATCGCACTGGGTGTGGATACCTTCGAGAACGATCCGATCAGCTCATTCAAGCTCAAGAGCCCGGATTATCTCGATATAGGACGCCGCATTCACGAACTTGGCCTTCCTACCCTGTTCGTCATGGAAGGTGGCTACGCCGTGGAAGAGATCGGCATCAATGCCGTCAATGTGCTCAAGGGTTTCGATAACGCCTGAACCAACCCAAGATCGCCATTAAGAGACGGGGCCCTGCATCAGCGCCCCGCCCCATTTCCCTCAGACCCTCGACGCAGCGCCCTGAAGACAGATATCGATACAGCAACACACCAAGCCCAAGAAGTAAGGAATTAAGAAGACAAGAAAAAAGCACCTGCCAGCAATCACCAATGTCACCTGACATCACCACCACAACAACAGGTACTGGCATATGACACAGCAAAAAACCTCGACATTGCCCCCGGCCTATACAGGCGACAGTGACCTCAAGCGTATTCTCGGCCTGCCAGCCCTGGTGTTCTTCGGCCTCGCCTACATGGTCCCGCTCACCGTGTTCACGACCTATGGCGTCGTCACCGAAACCACCCAGGGACATGTTCCCCTGGCCTATGTCATTACCTTGGCCGCCATGTTCTTCACCGCCTACAGCTATGGCCGCATGGTCGAACATTACCCGGCAGCGGGATCGGCCTACACCTACACCCGGCGCGCCTTTGGCGGGCGTATCGGCTTCATGGTGGGCTGGGCGCTGCTGCTGGATTACATCTTCCTGCCCATGATCAACTATCGGTGATCGGCATTTACATGAAGGAATACTTTCCCGCCGTCGACCAATATGTCTGGGTGCTGGGCGCCATCGCCATGGTCACCCTGCTCAATGTCCTGGGGATCAAGCTGGTGGCGCGCATGAACCTGATCATCATCGCCTTCCAGTTCATCTTCCTCGCCACCTTCATTGCCATGTCATTCAGTGCCATCGGCAGTGATGAAGCCCCTTCTCTGCTGGCACCGTTCTACAGCGAGTCACTGCAGTGGCCAACCATTGTCGGTGGTGCGGCCATTCTGTGCCTGTCCTTCCTGGGCTTTGATGCCGTATCGACCCTGAGCGAGGAAACCCGCCAGCCCAAGCGCGATATTCCGCGTGCCATCATGTTGTGCACCGTGATCGGCGGCACGCTGTTCATCCTCGCGTCCTACATCAGCCATTTGGCATTTCCGGACTATGCCAACTTCGGCAGTGCCGATTCGGCAGCCGTGGATGTCATGCGTCGGGTCGGCGGCACCCTGCTGGTCACTTTCTTCACGGCAGCCTATGTTGCCGGCTGTTTCGCCTCGGCCATGGCCTCCCAGGCCAGCGTGTCACGCATTCTCTATGCCATGGGGCGCGATCATGTGTTGCCGGGCTGGTTTGCCGTCATCAGCAGGCGCTACGGTACCCCATTGGGTTCAACACTGATCGTCGGTGCCATTTCCCTGCTCGCCCTGGCCATCAGCCTGGAACTGGCCGCAACCATGATCAGTTTCGGTGCCTTGGTGGCGTTCTCTTTCGTCAATCTATCCGTGATCAAGCACTACCTGGTCGACGAGCACCTGTTGCAACCCAAGCACCTGCTGCGCTACGGCGTGATGCCCAGCATCGGTTTTCTGTTGACCATCTGGCTATGGAGCAGCCTGTCCGGCAACACTTTTCAAGTGGGGCTGACCTGGGTGGCATGCGGCTTCGCATACCTGCTCTACCTGACGCGCATGTTCAAGTACGAGGTGCCTGACCTGGAACTCAAGGAAGTGTAATTCAACCTCCTGCTCTCAAACGGCTGACGGGGCGTCATATGACGCTCCGTCAGCCATTCAGGTTTTCCTGCAGAGAACGTCACACCAGGGCGCGGACCGCCAGGAACAGCAAGGTAGGCGCGAGCAGAATACCCAGGCCGGTGTAGAACGTCGCCGTCATGGCCCCATAAGGCACCAGGCGTGCGTCAGTGGCCGCCAGCCCCGCCGCTACGCCACTGGTCGTGCCAATCAGGCCACCAAAGATCATCGCAGAACGTGGATTATCCAGCCCGATCATGCGTGCACTCATCGGCGTCACTACCATGACCAGGATCGACTTGACCAGCCCGGCGGCAATCGACAGAGCAATGACTTCAGAACTTGCTCCCAGCGTTGCACCGGTCACGGGCCCGACAATGTAAGTCACGGCGCCAGCACCGATGGTCGTGATATCCACCGGGTCGGTATAGCCGAATGCAACAGCGACCGCACCGCCAGCCACGAAGGACACGATCACCCCAGCGAACAGCGCCACGACACCACGAACCCCCGCCTTGCGGATTTCGCTGAACTGCACACCATAGGCCGTTGCGATAATCGCCAGATCACGCAGCATGCCTCCGCCCATCAACCCCAGACCGGAGAACAGGCTGATGTCCGCCAATCCATGCTTGCCCCCCGTGACCACGCCCCCCACCCAGGCCAGCAGCAGGCCAATCAGGATGGCAATGGCAGAACCATGCAACTTGCCACGGGTAAAGCGTGCACTCACCCAGTACGCGGCATACATGGCCAGGCCGATGATGGCGAAGGCAGCAACAAGATGATATTTGTCGAACAGCTCGATCAGTGATTCCAGCATCATTCATCCCCCTCGGTGGCTGCCGCCAGAGAACGACGACTTTCCTCGTCGCTTGTCTTTCCTGCGATCACCGGTACCAGCAGCAAGCCGAGTACCACGGCCAGTACACCTGCCAGCAAGGCAACCAGCCCGCCACTGAAAGCGGCTGCAACGTTCTGGCTGGCGGCCATGGCCACCACGATGGGAATGTACATGGCATTCCAGAAATTGATTCCCGAAACCGTCGCTTCGGGCAACCTGTCATGATCCTTGAGCCAGCTAGTGATAAAGATGAGCAGCAGCATGGCAATGCCGACACCACCGAGGTTGGCACCGATGCCCAGCAATTGGCCTAGCAGATCGCCGATGATCAGGCCGATCATCATGCACCCTGCGAGCAGGGCGACTCCGTATATCACCATGGGAATTCTCTCTATTTGTCGTTATTGGTGAGGAGACGTAACGTTTGTCGGTCACCTCATGAGCGCGTTTCTTGGCGTGCTTGTACTTCTCGTCCTTGAACTGCGGGTCCTTGTTTGGCAAAGCGTCTCGGTCAGGGGAAAGGAGCAGGTAATATCACCATGCTGTTTTCAGTACCTGCTCCTTGTCGATACCAGCCAACGGTCAGGAAGTCGCCTCCTTCTGCGGCTGATAGATGTCCGCGTAGCGGTCACGGAGCTGGTTCTTCTGTACCTTGCCCATGACATTGCGCGGCAGGCTGTCGATGAAGAACACACGACGCGGCTGCTTGTAGCGCGCCAACTGTCCTTCCAGGCTGGCGATGATGTCCTGTTCATTCAGGGTGTTGTTGCCCTGCGGTACCACGACTGCGGTAACCCCCTCGCCCAGGTCAGGGTGAGGCACTCCGATGACCGCCGACTCCAGAACACCAGGAAGCTCGTCGATGAGTTGCTCGACTTCTTTCGGATAGACGTTATAGCCACCCGAGATCACCAGGTCCTTGTCACGGCCCACGATGTTCAGATAGCCCTGGTCATCGATACAGCCCAGGTCTCCGGTAATGAAGAAACCATCATCGCGGAATTCGCTGCGCGTCTTCTCCGGCATCCGCCAGTAGCCCTGGAACACGTTGGGGCCGCGCACTTCGACCAGCCCGGTTTCCCCCTGAGACAGTTCAGCTCCACTTTCCCGATCGGTGATGCGTACCTCGACGCCGGGCAAAGGCATACCGACCGTGCCTGGACGGCGTGCGCCATCGTAGGGGTTGGAAGTATTCATGTTGGTTTCGGTCATGCCATAGCGCTCGAGAATGGCGTGCCCTGTGCGAGCCTGGAAGTCTTCGTGAGTCTCTGCCAGCAGCGGAGCCGAACCTGACACGAACAGACGCATGTTGCGCACCACATCGTGGTCCAGGCGCGGTGACTGCAACAGACGGGTATAGAAGGTCGGCACCCCCATGAGCACTGTGGCCTTGGGCATTCGCTCCAGCAGCGCATCGATGTCCAGGCGCGGCATGAACGTCATCGAGGCCCCGGCTGTCAGGGTCACGTTGCAGGCCACGAACAGGCCATGGGTGTGGAAGATCGGCAGAGCATGCAGCAGATGGTCATCAGCGGTATAGCGCCAGGCTTCCACCAGAGAACGGCTGTTCGAGGCCAGGTTGGCATGGCTCAACATGGCACCCTTGGCACGTCCCGTCGTGCCGGAGGTATACAGAATGGCCGCCAGATCCTTGCCCTCAAGCTGAGCGACATCCGTGGTGGGTTGCGCGGACTCGGCACGCTCCATCAGGCTGCCATCCTCCTGGGTGCCAAGGCTCTCGACCTCGACCACCAGCCCCCGTTGACTATAGCTCTGTGCCTGGGCCAGTTGAGCCGGCGTGCACACATAGAGCTGCGGCTCTGCATCACTGAGGAAATACTCGATCTCGGCTTCGGTATAGCCGGTATTCAACGGCAGATATACCGCCCCTACCTGCAGACATGCCAGATACAGCATGACGACCTGCGGACTCTTGTCGACCTGCACCGCAACACGGTCGCCAGGTTGAACACCAAGTTCGAACAGCACTGAAGCCAGACGCTGCGACGTCGCCAGCACATCGGCATAGCGATAGCGCTTGCCATCCAGTGTATCGATCAGGCACTTGTCCGGTTGATGCTCAAAATGCGGGAGAAACTGCAGATAAAGGTTATGGTTCATGATGATCTCACTACTGAAAGTAGGTGATCGTCAAAGGTAGACGATCATTGGCGGTCAGCACTTGGAGGTAAGCACTAGTTGAAAGTGAAAATGGCGAAAAATGAAATAGTCAGAATCGGACGATATGCGCAGCATCAAGCATCAACTCGCTCATGACGGCGCGACTTATTACGCGTTGCCAGGCGGCGAATGTCTGACGAGCAGATGACACTGCCCTCTCGGCTATAGGCTTCGTGATTCTGCTCGATCTGATCAGGCTGATAGCGGTAGTTGACCATCAGGCCGTGAGCCTGGCGCAGCCCTTTGGCTGAGGTATCTCCAAGCCAGTTCAGTCGGTACAGACTGGCACCATTGCCCAAGTGAAAACGTGCCACAGGATCCAGCGGCTGCCCGCTACGATGCTTGGCTTCGAGGAAGTAGCGAGCGGCCAGCGGCATCAGTTCTGTATTCAACGTCTTGCAACGTTCTTCATCCGTGTTCCAACCCTGTTCCTTGAGGGCCGATTCGGTCTGTTCGGACAAAGTGACCTGACCTTCACTGCATTGTGCCTCGAGCCAACCGGCAAACCCCGGCACCGGCGACAGGGTGACGAATTCCTTGAGGTTGGGCAGCTCACGCTTGAGCTCCTGCACGACCTGCTTGATCAGGAAGTTGCCAAAGGAGACGCCCTTCAACCCACGCTGGCAGTTGCTGATGCTGTAGAACACCGCTGTGTCGGCTTCATCAGGATGCAGCGCTTGCGAAGAAGCGAGAATTCCCTGGATGTTGTCGGGAATTCCCCGACACAAGGCGACCTCCACGAAGATCAGCGGTTCGTCCCCGGCAGCGGGGTGGAAGAAAGCGTAGCAACGTCGATCCTGCGGACCGAGCCGCCGGCGCAGGTCATCCCAGTCGTGGATCTCGTGGACAGCTTCATACTGGATGACCTTCTCCAGTACCGCGGCCGGCGTATTCCAGTCGATGTTTTCCAGCACCAGGAAGCCACGGTTGAACCAGGAAGCAAACAGGTGGGCGAAATCGGCATCCAGCGGTGCCAGCTCTGGATGCTGCTTGAGTAGTCCCAGCAGGTCTGCGCGCATCCTGACCAGTTCGATAGTGGCGCCAGGTGAAAGATTGAGACGCCGCAGCAAGTTCTGGCGAGCCGGCTCACAGGCGGCAAACAGGCGTTGCAGGTTGGCATTACCTGAGTCCTCACGGTAAGCCTCATAGGCACCATGCACGGCATCAGGATCAGCAGCGTACTGATCTGCCAGCAAGGTGAAGAACGCCACCCGCTCCTCCTCCGACAGCTCCGCATAGCGTTCCAGCGCCTGCTGGGCCACCAGGATGCTCGAGGCCTCCCCATTACTGTTCATCAGAGCATGACAGGCAGCGCTCAACTGGGTCAGCGGCGACTCCCCGCTCCCCCCTCGTCGATATGTCGCGATGGATGTCTGTTCACGAGCCCGCCTGGCAGCACGTGACAACAGATCCTGCAGAAACTTCATGTTCATATTCATGTCGTGGCACCTCGCTGCGCCAGCCATCGGAGCCAGGTCGACACTGCCTGACTGTCGAGAGCCATCACCAAAGGAATACTTCAGCACACAGTGTTATATATAACAGATGGTGTCTACATATACATAGGTCAAATGCCACAACCGCATTTCTGCGGTCGTGGCATTCATGAGGAAGTTTCGAATAGTGGATGCCCAGACAAATAATGCAGGAAAGTCAGCCCTCTTCTTCAGTTGCCCTCCCCAGAATTCAGCAACATCTGTTCGGCTTCGGCTAACTGCTGGCTACGCGAGCTTTGAAGCGTGTGATCCCGGCCAATCAGGGAATATAGGGTCGGCAACACAAACAGGGTGAACAAGGTACCGATCAACATTCCACAAACAATGACCACACCAAGCCCGAAACGGCTATTGGCCCCGGCCCCATCAGCGAACACCAGGGGGATCAAGCCCAGTACCATGGCGGCAGTCGTCATCAATATTGGACGCAGGCGAATCTGGGCGGCACGCAGAATTGCCTGAGAACGGTTCAATCCTTCATGCACCTGCAGTTCGTTGGCGAATTCGACCATCAATATGCCGTGCTTGCTGATCAAGCCAATCAGGGTCACTAGACCTATTTGGGTATAGATGTTGAAGGTCGCCCACCCCAGGGCTAATGGCAGCAATGCTCCACAGATCGACAATGGCACGGTAATCAGGATGACCAAGGGATCGAGCAGGCTCTCGTACTGTGCCGCAAGCACCAGATAGATCACAATCAGCGCCGCCATGAAGGCCCACATCAGCGTGTTCCCTTCCTGGATGTACTGACGTGATTCGGCCTCCCAGTCGTGGGAAAAGCCCGGAGGTAGCTGCTGAACCTGTTGTTCAAGAAAGGAGACCGCCTGACCCAACGACACGCCGGGTGCCGGAATCGCCTGCATCGTGGCAGCATTCTGTTGGTCGAACTGAGCAAGACGGTTGGGTTCCACCTGCATCGACACATCAACCACGCTGGAAAGCGGCACCAGGGTTCCGCTATCAGTACGCACAAACTGCCGGGCCAGTGCTTTCGGTGTCAGACGCTGATGTCGGATGCTCTGCGGGATGACATCGTAAGATCTTCCCTGCAACGCAAAGCGGTTAATGTAATTCTCGCCCACCAGGACAGCCAACGACTCGGCGATGTCATCCATGCGAATCCCCAGGCTATTGGCTCGCGAGCGGTCCACGCTTACCTTGACCACGGGATTGTTGTAATCGAGGTCACTATCAAGGACTACGAATAGCCCGCTGCTACGAGCACTTTGCTTGAGCTGTTCCATCGCTTCGAAAACCACACGGTGGTCCTCGGCGCTGCGCAATACCAACTGTACCGGCAACCCTCCACTGGACCCCGGCAAGGCGGGTTCCTGAAAGACAAAGATGCTGTTGCCTTCAACTTCGCTAACCGCTTGCTGTAGTACGCTGGTGATGTCTGCGCCGGAGCGTTCACGCTGCTCCCAATCCGACAGGATGACACCGCCAAAGCTTTCAGCCGGCCCGTTCGTGCCATTGATCATCCAGGTGCTGGTCGCTTCAGGGAGGCGGCCCATGATGGCATCGAGCTTGTCAGCAAAACGCTCGACATAGTCAAGATTGGCGTGCTGTGGTGATTTGATGGCAGTGAGTATTGAGGCCTGATCCTCAGCGGGAGCCAGTTCACTCTGTGGTAACTGATACAGCAACGGAAGGCTTGCACATACCATCAATGCCAGCCCTGCCGCTATCCATCGATGGCGCAGAGACACCTCCAGTACTCGCCCATACTGCCGCATCAAACCAGCGAATATTTGATCCGAGGTTTGCGCCAGCCAGCCCTGGTGCTGTCCTTCGGGAAGCAATATCGAACTCATTACCGGGGACAAGGTAAGAGCCACCACACCTGAAACGATCACGCTGCCTGCCAGCGTCAAGGCAAATTCCTTGAACAGTGCCCCTGTCAGCCCTCCCATCAGGCCTATCGGTGCGTATACCGCAGCCAGAGTGATGGTCATCGCAATCACGGGCCCTGCCACTTCACGGGCTCCGAACAGAGCAGCAACTATCGGTGAGCGCCCGGACTCAATATGGCGGTGTACGTTCTCTACCACCACGATGGCATCGTCCACCACCAGGCCAATCGCCAGGACCATGGCCAACAGAGTCAGCAGGTTGAGGCTGAAGCCAAACGCCAGCATCAGCGCAGTAGCGCCCAGCATCGACAGCGGGATCGTGACTACCGGAATCACGACACTGCGCAATGATCCCAAGCACAGAAAGATCACCACCACCACGATCAGCACGGCTTCCAGCAGCGTGTGCATGACTTCATCAATGGAGGCCTGAATAAAGCGCGCAGTCTCATAACCCAGGTGAGCTTCAACTCCAGGCGGTATCGTGTTGTCTATCTGGGTCAACTGGTGGCGAAGGCCATTGACAATGGTCAGCGGGTTACCGGTAGGCGTGGGAAATACCCCGACGAAAACCGCAGGTTTACCGTTCATCTGACCGCTGCTGTCGCTGGATGCAGCCCCCAGTTCAACAGTTCCCACATCACGCAGACGCACTAGGCCCTGGCCATCATTGCGAATGACCATGTCGCGAAACTGTTCGACGCTGGCAAGGTCAGTATCGACGCGTACATTGGCCATCACATACTGCCCTTTCACCGTGCCCGGAGCAGCCTGATAGTTGTTGCGGCGAATCGCATCGGCTACATCCGCTGCCGTCAGTCCATGTCCCGCAAGACGATCACTGTCCAGCCACAAGCGCATCGCCAGACGCTGCCCGCCATACGACTCCACCTTGGCCACACCTTCGATGCTGGCGAACATTGGCTCGACGACACGTGACAAATAGTCGTTGATCTCCGACACCGACAAGGTATTGCTGGCAAACCCCACATAAGCCAGTGCGGTGTCACTGCCTGCCGAGCGCTCAATCACGGGGTCGAATGTGTCTTCCGGCAGTCGATAGCGCACTTGGTTGACCTTGGCCATCGTCTCGGTCATCGCTTGTGTGGAATCACGGTTAAGCTGCATGCGCAGACTGATCTGGCTACGTCCCTGGGTCGAGGACGACGTCATGTAATCGATGCCTTCCACCGAGGATACCGCCTGGGCAATGGGCTGGGTGACAAAGCCCTGCATCAGCTCCGCCGAGGCACCAGGATATTCAGTGGTGATGGTGATCGTAGAGTTTTCCAGCATCGGATACTGGCGTAGCGGCAACTTGTTCAATGCAAACAGGCCTGAAAGTACAATCAGGCTACTGATGACCAGTGCCAGCACGGGACGCTGTACAAAGTGATCGGTGAAGGTCACTGAGCTTCCTCCCTGGTGGAGGAGGATTCGAGTGTGGCAACGTCACGTGACGCCTGCAGAGTGTCATGTTCCAGTGGCTCAACGACCATGCCATCACTGAGCTTGAGCTGCCCGGAGGTCACGACTCGATCACCTTCATCGAGGCCTTTGTCAATCGCTACATAGCCCTGCCAACGTTCGCCTGTCTCGATCGCCACGCGCTTGACGCTGAGCGACTGCCGTTGACCAGGCTCGACGATGAAGACCGTCTCACCGTATGCGGTATAGGTCACTGCAGTTTCAGGCACGCTCAGTACCTCAGCATCATCCAAGCGTGGTACGCGAATGCTGGCGTACATCCCGGCATGCAGCTCTCCGTCTTCATTGGCCAAGGTTGCTTGGACCTGTGCCATGCGCGCTGCATCGACCAGAGGGTCAACAGCACTGATCACACCAAGGAAAGTGCGACCGGGATAGGCATCTACCTCCAGCTCCACCGGTTGACCTGGCCGAAGTTGGGGTATCGCCTCTTCATCCAGGGCGAAATTGGCATGCATTTGATCAGCATCAACAAGGCTGGCGATGGTATCACCGGCACTCAGATACTGGCCAAGATGCACCCGGCGGATACCAACGGTTCCTGAAAATGGCGCTCGAATGGCCTTCTGCTCAAGACGCGCTTCAACCTGCTGCAACTCACCACGCGCCATATCCCTCTGGGCTTCTGCATTATCGCGCTGCTCGGGAGTCGTAGCGCTTTGCGCCGCCAGGCTGTTAAGGCGTTGCAACAAAGCTTGCGCATTACGCAGCTGAGCTTGCAGGCGTACCCGCTCTGCACGTTCTGGTGCATCATTTAGCTGGACCAGCACCTGGCCTCGCTCGACCTTCTGGCCAGAGTCGAATTCCAGCTGAGACACCCTACCGGATGTTTCCGCTGCGACTTGCACCTGACGAATAGCCTCGAGTTCACCGATACCAAAAAATGCGCGAGGTGGGGTGCGGCGCTTTACTTCTGCCAACGCCACCTTGGTCGCAGGCCAGGCATTTTCTGCTGATGCATCGGGCTGTCCCGACAAGAACACAACGACGACGATGACAATGGCCACAATGGCTATCATCACGCCTGCTTGAGCGACGCTTTTATTCATCACTGTTCCCCTCATCTCGCCCAATGTCAGCCCCGGCAACACGCTTCTTTTTCCGAGGAAGCCTGCACGTACCACTGGCCCGTACAACGGGGTTGCAAGTCATGGAGTCGCGGACTATAAAACCTCAAGCAAACTTGAGGTCAAGCATCATGAAGAAAACAGCATCAGGAAATCCAAAACGGGTACTGAGCGTCGGGGAAGTTGCTCAGCGTAGTGGCGTGCCAATATCTACCGTGCACTTCTACGAGTCCAAGGGATTGATCAGCAGCACACGCAACGCAGGCAATCAGAGGCGTTTTGCCCCAGTCATGCTGCGCTATATCGCTGTCATCAAGGTCGCCCAACGCGCTGGTATTCCGCTGGAAGAAATTCGTCAGACACTGGGCAGCTACCCGCCAAGCAGCAAATTGACCGCTTCTCAATGGCACGAAATCTCATCACTCTGGCGGGACATGCTTGATGAGCGTATCAAGAGACTCACGCGCTTGCGGGACGAAATGGATCGCTGTATCGGTTGTGGTTGCCTATCTCTGGAGGAATGCCCGTTACGCAATCCCGATGATGTTCTTGGGGAGAAAGGGCCCGGTGCCAGAATACTGGAGCGGCCCTAGGTCTTCTTGGGCCTCGCCAGCCATTGCTGTTTATAAAGTCGTAACAAACTCCCTTCAATGGCACCTCTCTGCCCTCACAAAACCCATCAGGTCCACAGAGCAGGAGAAGAGAAGAGAAGAGAAGAGACCATCAGCATATATAAGTAATATATGTGCATACATGCTGGAGAGGATATTTCTTATCCACCGGCAAGAACGATACAAACAACTTTACAAGCTGATACCTTTAATGAACTGAAAATAATAACCAGTCATTTAAAATGTACATCATTGCTATTTATAGATCGATATATATCCAGAATGTTGCTTACTGGATCAAGGAATTATTATTTCATTCATAATGATCCAAAAAGACATGAATGCTTTATCGGAAAAATAATTTATGCACCAGCGTGACGCTGTTCAGTAAAGGACATTACAAGAAACGTTCACGTTACTTTCATCTTGGTAACCTAGACTATCAAGGATGAAAGGCTTGTCGATGAAAAGCTTCTCATAGTCGCCCGGAGAGGCGAATCATACTATCGAGACAGGGTGTGCTGCCAGACATCCAACAACAAACTCAAATAGCTTTCAGGGAACTTAGGCTATGTATCAAAATATCGCAACCAGGATTACGACAGCAGACTCATCAATGCAGAAAGGGATATATGATGAGGCATCACACCAATACAGTACCATCCTTGATGACCTGGACAGCCTGCTGCCCGACTTGCATATTCGCTTGGCAGAATCTCTTGTAAGAGAGAGAAGATTTACCGATGCAAGAAATACAATAGACAGATTGCTTAAATATCATCCCAACCATCAAGGTGGGTTGAACTTCATCGACATCATTGCCAGTGAAGAAGCAAAGAAGTTCAGCGTCAAGATAAAAAACATAAACAACCCACAGCGCCCACCAATCTTTCACCTCAACAAGTCAATCCATGACACCATTATCAAGGGAAAGGATCTGGCTTCTTTCCTGCTTTTGGGCTGGGCAAGAAACCTGAAAGAACAAGATATTTCCATACTGGTGGATAACGGATGCATCACATCGTATCCATTAAACGCCAACAGGCCCGATGTTGTTAAATTTTTCATTGAAAAACATGGGATTAAAAGAGAATTCATAAGAAACCTATGCGGTTTCAGGCATACTATCGATCTAGGAGGAAAGAGGAATATAAGAATTGGCCTCTCCGTTAACGGAAAAGCTGACTGGTACCATGAGGTTGATATACAGCCCGTGCGTCAAGTCATCGAGGGCAAGGATGGATGGCTCTTCTTGACCAACCATGCAGATTCTACTGTCAAGCAGCACACAGGGGAAACCTTGTTAAATGATGCCACGATCACTACCTGGAAAAATTTTTCAAGAAATTTCAATAAAAAGAAAAATGCATTATATGTAATATCAAACTCCAAAGAGAAGGTGTTTCCTGAACTTTACCCGTATCCACAAGGTGATTTCACTATCACCGAGCAAGTCGAAGAGATATTCCGTGACTTTGGTGTAAACTATATCAATCCTGTTGAGAAATGCAGCAAAGATAGAAACAGCTATTATAGAACGGATACACACTGGAGTGACCTCGGAGCCTTTATCTGCTTCAAGGAATGCATGCACAGGTTAGGCTATCAGCATGACTATGATCAATATTTCTCTTTCTTTGAAAGAGAGGTATATGGTGACCTGGGGTCCAAGCTTTATCCTCCCGCCAAGGATCCTAAAAAGACATTGAAAATGATAGGTCTGCTGCGTTCAAGGCTGGCTTTCAACAATCAGATCCCTGGTGCCGGTAACGTCAAGGTGTTCACAAACCCCAACCCCATGTTTGACAAGAACATACTCATGTTCGGGGGATCATCCTTGAGTGCCGGCAACTTCTCTAAATTCTTTTCACTTTTCTTTTCCCGGGTAGTCGCCATCAACCTTCCTGGTAGCTACGTACAGGAAATTGCCGATCATGAACAGGCTGACCATGTCATCGTGCAAACGAATGAGCGTTACCTGATCCAGCCTGGGCGAGTCTATGAAAGCCTGTCGGAAGCAAAGCCTCTTGCCGCCGCATCCAAACTAGGGAGCAAAGAGAAGTCCAGGATATTCAAGGAATTAAGAAAAACCGCCGGCTTCGGCTTCTACAAGAAGATCATAATGGGCTGATCGATCACCAACATGTCCGTTGCACAACCCCGATGATGTTCTTGGAGAGAAAGGGCCCGGTGCCAGAATACTGGAGCGGCCCTAGCCCTCCTCCCAGGAATTAGCTTCCTTCGGCAAGCGCCTCAAGATCCGACACCACCGCTTTCATTGGGTCGTCGTCACGAATCAGGAGTTGCGCATCCCCCTCGCGGTTGAAGGCAAAGGTTGCGCTGGAGTGGGTGACATCGTAATTGCCGCTCTCGTCCTTTTCTCCGTATTCATAGGAAACACGATACCGGTTGGTAATGGCATCGATGTCAGACTTGCTGCCTGTCAGTCCGATGAACTGTGGCCCGAATGCATTCGTGTATTCCTTCATGATCTCCGGAGTATCCCGGGCCGGATCAACCGAAACAAACAACACTTGAATGTCTTCACGAGCCTTGTCATCAACCTGCCTGAAAGCGGTGGCAAGACGGGCCAGCGTGATCGGGCAAACGTCCGGACAGTGGGTATAGCCAAAGAACAACAGCGTGGTCTTGCCTTGAAAGTCCTCCGCATCCACGTCCTTGCCATCCTCGTCGGTCAAGTGGAAGTCGAGAGGAGGCATCATCTCGGAGATATCCGTTGTCTGCCAGGACTGATCACCGCAACCTGTCAGCCACAAGGATACGAAAGCCGTGCATAACCCCTTGTACATATGACTATTTCCCAGACAGTCCCACTACATTGATACAGGGGAAACCACGTCGAAATTCACTGGCAGTGGCTCCTCTCCAGCAAACTGCAGTACGATCTCGACCTCATCCCCTATCGCCAGGGGCTGGTTTCGATTCATCAACATCAGGTGATAACCCTTCGGTGCAAACTTGATGGTCTCTCCCGGAGCCAGCTCCAGTTCATGCACCATCTGCATGCTGGCCACACCATCCTTGTCCGT
This sequence comes from Halomonas binhaiensis, assembly GCF_008329985.2. NCBI lineage: Bacteria > Pseudomonadati > Pseudomonadota > Gammaproteobacteria > Oceanospirillales > Halomonadaceae > Halomonas > Halomonas binhaiensis. The sequence goes on along the minus strand of NZ_CP038437.2, from coordinate 1,441,558 downwards.
GCTGAGATGCATATGAACCTGATCGAAGGCCGGACTTTCCGCTCCGACCAGGGTCACAGGTTCGTCGCCAGCATTATGCAGATTGAAATAACCTGCAGAAGGTGATGCCCCGGGCAGCAGGCTCACCTTGGCTTCAGTCACTTCCAGTTGTGCTGCCTGGGCAACGCCTGCAAGCAGCATGGTAGCCATCACGGCCCATCGCCATGAGTGAGAAATACGACGCATATTGTTGTTTCTTGTACTCGGCATATCTCGCTCCATTCATTGCACAGACAACATAGATAGAGCGATACGATAGCAGATCCCCGCATCCACAAAGCCCAACCTGGGCACGTCATATTGTCGCAGTCTGGAGGGATGACGAATAAGCCTGGAACATTCGAAGCCCTGCCATTGGCATGGACAGACGGCATGACACGCTGGGCTATCGCAGTTGAGGGAAAACCACCGGATGAGTGCGGCTTGAAGCGAGTGGCAGGCGGAAAGGCTGTCGTTGCAGAATCCGCGTAAGTTGCAGAATCCGCGTAAATTGCAGAATCTGCGCAAGTTGCACAACCCGCGTACCGAGTATCAACAGAGCGCTGACAAGCCGCAATTTGCTGTGTAACGCGTCGAGTTGACATCCAGCGTCACACGATCATTGACCTTGTCATAGAAGAACGAGGCATAGCCCTGCGGGGAGGATGGCGTCTTGTACAAGCCACATACGCCATAGCCGTGATTGACCTTCTGCAGGTACTTCACCTCGACCATCGGCTCAGGTGTCTTGAGCTCAGTTGCCAGGGCACGCTGAATATCGCCACTCAGACGACTCTCCGAGTAGGCCTGGCCACCGAAGATCGCACCACCAAGAATCACGAAGGCAGCGAGCGGAAGGGCAACATTGAATGTCATGGCACGAGAATAACGCATTTCTGCATGCTATCCGGATGATATCGCCAGGCACAAGGCGACAGGATGTCGCAGTGCATGCCCTGCTCAGCCACATAAACCCGCTCTGTTACATAAACCCGCTCTGCCACTAAACCCGCTTTGTCACTAATGAAGTCGCGCAGTCGCTTGACCTGACAGGCTGGGTCAAAACCCCATCATGGGATCAGCCAACCTGCACTCCTGCATCGTTCATCCGCCGGGCATACTCTGCCAGCACAATACGTTCCGACTGCACCAGATAGTCATTGAGGGTCGCCGCTGCCTTTTCAAACTCTCCCTTGTCCAACTGCTCGAGAATCTGCTCGTTCTTGCCCACATAAGGGGCATGCAGAAACTCGGGATCCTTGAGCAGGCCGAATACCAGCCGTAACTCAACCAGCAACTGAGTGAACATGGCATTCAAACGCTCACTGTCGGCAAGCTCTACTGTCGCCATGTGGAATTCCATGTTCGCCGTACCAACCCCCTGCCAATCCTTGTTAGCGAGGCAGCGCTTCGCTCGAGCGACAGCTTCCTGCATGCGGTCATGTGCAGGGTGCTGAGGATATGCCTGGGCCAACGCCTGACATTCAATCAGCCGCCGTACTCGATAGATGTCAATGATTGACGCAAGGCTCGGTGCCGCAACGAAAACACCACGGTTTCTCTCATGCTTGACCAAACCTTCCTTGGTCAGCAGGCGAAATACTTCGCGCAGGGTATTACGCGAGATATCCAGACTTTGCGCCAGCGCCGCTTCCGAGAGCCTCTGCCCCGGCAGGAAATCGCCATTGATCAGCTTGCGGCGCATTTCCTCGGCAATGCGGGTGGTCAGGTTCTGCTGGCTCGGGATGTCAGTCATGAAGCCTCCGTGGATTGTCGAGGCACTGAAGGGCAGCAGGAAGCCCCCACACACCCACTGAAAAAAGCTGTGATGTCAGCACGTTGCCATACCTCTCCGAGACAGGTGAAACGCTTCTACTGTAACGCCCCTGGCCACCAACAGGACTCATTGGTGATGAGTATTCGACTAATTGATGACATCTTTCCCATGAATTGTTCAACAAAAAATATGTATGGTTTATCAAAACACAAATGCATAAAGAACATTTTTCCAGATTTGTTCTTCGATATGCTTCCCTCTCCATGGAGACCCCCATGAGCGAACAACATGCGACGGCATCGACAAAAGACTTTGCCAAGGCACGACGATCATCTCTGATTGCCGCCATCTTCTTGATGGCGACCTCAGCGACCGGCCCAGGGTTCATTACCCAGACAGCAACCTTTACCGCGACGCTGGGGGCCGCCTTTGCTTTCGGCATTCTCGTCTCGATCCTGATCGACTTCGTGGTGCAGCTGAACATCTGGAACATCATCACCATTACCCGCATGCGCGCCTCGGACGTGGCCAACGCTGCCGTTCCCGGCAGCGGTTATCTGCTGGCAGTACTGGTGATCTTCGGGGGCTTGGTGTTCAACGTCGGTAACATCGCCGGGGCGGGACTGGGTCTTAATGCGCTGCTGGGTATCGATGTCAAACTGGGCGGCGCACTGAGTGCCGCGACTGCCATCGGCATATTTCTCTCCCGCCGTGCAGGGATGGCCGTGGATCGCCTGATCGTCGTGCTCGGTATCATGATGATGGGGCTTGTACTGTTCGTTGCCTTTGCCTCTCAGCCTCCTGTCGGTGAAGCTCTGCGTCAGACCGTAATGCCGGATACTCTCAACTTCGCCGCCATCACCACCATTGTCGGCGGTACGGTTGGCGGTTATATCACCTACGCGGGCGCACACCGCATCCTTGACCAGGGACTGGGCGGAGCCGAGAACGTACAGGCCGTCACCAAGGGTGCCCTCAATGGCATCCTGGTCACTGGTGTCATGCGCTTCATTCTGTTTCTTGCCATTCTTGGCGTCGTCGCCAGCGGCGTGACCATCGACATTTCCAGCCACGCAGCCAATCCTGCCGCTCAGGCATTCCAGGCCGCGGCTGGTGAGTTCGGCCTGCGCGCCTTCGGCTTGATCCTGTGGGCCGCGGGCATTACCAGCGTGATTGGGGCCGCCTATACCTCAGTATCGTTCACCACCGTCTTCAAGCAGGGACTCTCCGATACCCGTCGCCATCACATCACGGTCGGCTTCATTGCCGTATCCCTGGCGATATTCCTGACACTGGGCACCCCTCCTGCTGCCCTGCTGATCTTCGCAGGAGGCTTCAATGGCCTGATCCTGCCTCTCGGCCTGACCATCTTCATGTACGTGGGCTGGTGCCGCAGAGACCTGATGAATGACTACGCCTATCCGCGTTGGCTGCTGGTACTTGGTTCACTTACCTGCCTGCTGACCTGGTACATGGGCTTCGAGTCCATCGGCCCCATCTTTTCCTTCCTGGCAGCCTGAGGAGACGACATGTCAGTTCGTATCGACTTGAACAGTGATCTTGGCGAAAGCTTTGGCGCCTGGCACATGGGCGATGACGCCGCCATGTTGAACATTGTCACCAGTGCCAACGTGGCCTGCGGCTTCCATGCCGGTGACCCGGCGGGCATTCTCGACACCCTGCGCGAAGCTGCCAGCAAGGGCGTCGCCGTGGGTGCACATGTGGGCTACCCCGATCTGGTGGGTTTTGGCCGTCGCAACATGGCACCTTCCAGCCGCGAACTTATTGCTGATGTGGTCTACCAGATCGGCGCCCTGAAGGGATTGGCTGCGGCAGCCGGAACTCGTGTGAGTTACGTAAAACCCCACGGTGCCCTCTATAACACCATCGCCTTTGACCAACGCCAGGCGACTGATGTGATCACCGCGATCCGTGCCATTGATGCGGACCTGATACTGGTGGGACTGGCAGGTTCACGGGTGCTGGAACTGGCCAGGGAACAAGGATTGCGCACTGTCGCGGAGGCCTTTGCTGACCGGGCCTATCAGGCTGACGGTCAATTGGTGTCACGTCGCACTCCGGGGGCCGTCATCCATGACCCGACCGAGGTCGCTGAACGCATGCTACAGCTTGTCGAACGAGGCAGCGTGCCATCCATCGATGGCAGCAACGTCCGCCTCGAGGCCAACTCGATCTGTGTGCATGGCGATAGCCCTGGTGCTGTCGAGATAGCGCGTGCCGTACGCAACACACTGGAAAGCGCAGGCGTGGAGATCCAGCCCTTTTCATCTGCGGTCTCCTCTTCAGCCTCTGCCGCTTTGACAGCCACTGTTTCAACCGCTGCTGCTTCCGCTGTTGCCGGCGACGGGTCGTGAGCCAGCGTCGCATTGCGCTACGCGGCGATTGAAGACGGAACCATCTGCCACCCCGGTATCCCTATTTTTCACCTGTTACCAGGAGAATCCTCTTGCGTTTTCTGCCGGTCAATTCACACACCCTGATGGTCGAGCTCGAGGATCTGCAGCAGACCCTGTCGCTCTTCCATGCTCTGCAGAGGGCGCCCATCAAGGGAATCGTCGAGCTGGTTCCCGCGGCACGCACCCTTCTGACCACCTTCCAGCCTGAGGTGATTTCCCGACAGCACTTGATAGAGCAATTGGCTGGCTGCGACCTTGACCAGGGCAGTATCTCGGCGACTCGCCACCTCAAGATTCCTGTTCACTACGAGGGCGAGGACCTGAAGCATGTTGCCGAGTTGCTGGGTATATCCAGCCACGAAGTCATCCAACGCCATACACAAAGCACCTATCACGTTGCCTTCAGTGGATTCGCGCCGGGTTTTGCCTACCTCAGCAGTGATGACTCGCTACTCAATGTTCCCAGGCGCAGCGAACCGCGGACTCGCATCCCTCCAGGTGCCGTGGCCTTGGCCGGTGCCTTCAGCGGCATCTACCCCAAGGCCAGCCCGGGAGGCTGGCAGATCATTGGCCACACATCACTGAACATGTGGGATCTTGACCGGACTCCCCCTGCGCTGTTGCAACCCGGCGACCAGGTGCATTTCGTCGATGCCGGCCCCTCGCCTCGTACACAGGTTCCGGTCGGGGAAAACTGTCCTGCCTCACCCTCGAAGCGTGAGACAGCTTCTGGCAGACGTGTTGCCTCATCGGGACTCGAGATCACGGCCACCGGCCTGCAGGCGCTGTTTCAGGATCAGGGTCGTCCCGGCCAGGCCAGCCAGGGGATATCCCGCTCAGGCGCCATGGATCGTGGTGCCCTGCGCCAGGCTAATCGCCTGGTGGGAAATGATGCCGATCAGGCCGGAATCGAGCTGGTCCATGGTGGTTTTCAGTGCATATCCAGAGGCGAACAGGTAGTCGCCATCACCGGTGCCGACGTGCCACTGATGCTGAAGACGGCTGATGGCAGACAATGGCCCTTGCTTACGCATCAACCGGTCGCTCTGGCTGATGGTGACACGCTCACGCTAGGCAGCCCACGTGCAGGTATACGCGCTTATCTGGCGATACGCGGCGGCTTTCAGGAGGAAGCTGTAGTGGGCAGCCGTTCTAGCGACACCCTGGCGGGCATCGGTCCAGCGCCTCTGGCCGTCGGCGACATCCTCGCCGTTTCTCCGCACCCTCTGCGTAGAGCCGTCGCGGCGCCAGAAGTGCCTATCCAGTCGCTTCCTACCCTGCACGATGTGGTGATGTTGGATGTTGAGCTGGGCCCGCGAACCGACTGGTTCAATGCGGATGCCATTCACATGCTGACCCAGCAGGAATGGCAGATCACAGCGCAATCCGACCGTGTTGGCCTGCGCCTCAAGGGCGAGGCCCCGCTCACTCGCCGCATTACGCATGAGCTCCCCAGTGAAGGTACTGTCCGCGGGGCCATTCAGGTACCCAGCAACGGCCAACCCGTATTGTTCATGGCGGATCACCCTCTGACCGGGGGATATCCCGTCATCGCCTGTGTCGCTCGCCACCACCTCGATCTTGCTGGGCAGCTCCCTGTCGGAGCTCGGGTGCGCTTCAACCCCATTACCGCTTTTGAGGCCAAGAGCATCGATGACTGACGCTGGAGACAGACTCACAATGAATAAAGTACCGATGAAAAATGCACCGATGAAAAATGCACCGATGAAAAAAGTCCTCATCGCCAACCGTGGCGAGATTGCCGTGCGCATCGCACGTGCCTGTGCCGACTACGGCGTGTCCTCGGTGGCCGTCTATGCAGATGCAGACTTCAACGCGCTGCATACCCAGGTCGCCGACGAAGCCTATGCACTGGAAGGAAAGAGCGCGACGCAGACCTACCTCAATCTGGATAAGCTGCTCTCGATTGCCCATCAAAGCGGAGCTGACGCGGTACACCCCGGTTACGGATTCCTGTCCGAAAGTGCCGACTTTGCCAGAGCCGTGATCAATGCAGGCCTGACCTGGATCGGCCCATCCCCTGCCTCCATCGAACAACTCGGCGACAAGGTTCAGGCGCGCAAGATCGCCATGCAGGTGGGTGCGCCACTCGTTCAGGGCACAACAGACCCCGTCACAGGCGCCGCTGAGGTCGTGGCCTTTGCCCGCGAGCATGGCCTGCCGATTGCCATCAAGGCCGCCTTTGGCGGAGGTGGCAGAGGACTCAAGGTCGCCTGGCAACTCGACGAGGTCGAAGAACTCTATGCTTCCGCCGTGCGTGAGGCGACAGCGGCCTTTGGCCGTGGGGAATGCTTTGTCGAGCAGTACCTTGACCGCCCGCGCCACGTGGAAGTCCAGGTACTGGCGGACCAGCATGGCAACGTTCAGGTGCTGGGCACGCGCGACTGTTCATTGCAGCGTCGCAACCAAAAACTGGTCGAGGAAGCTCCGGCGCCTTTCCTCAGCGAGGATCAGCATCGGACGCTGATGACAGCCGCCCGGGATATCTGTGCCCAAGCTAGCTATGTCGGGGCCGGTACGGTGGAGTTTCTGCTCAGCACCAGTGGCGCCATTTCGTTTCTTGAGGTCAACACCCGGCTGCAGGTAGAGCATCCCATTACCGAAGAAACCTCAGGCATCGACCTGGTCGTCGAGCAACTGCGCATTGCTGACGGACTGCCCCTTGCCTCTACTGAAACACCGACGCCACGAGGCCATGCCTTCGAATTCCGCCTCAATGCCGAAGATGTCGGGCGAGGCTTCCTGCCGACACCTGGCAGCATCACCACATTCAGCATGCCCTCCGGCCCCGGTATCCGCGTGGATAGCGGCGTGGACTCAGGCTCACGCGTACCTGGCGAGTTCGACTCATTGATGGCCAAGTTGATTGTCACGGGCGCGACACGCAAGCAGGCTATCGCTCGTGCACGACGGGCATTGCAGGAATGCCGCATCGAGGGGGTCGCCAGTGTTCTGCCCTTTCATCAGGCCGTCATGCAGCATGACGATTTTGTCGGCCAGGATAATTTCAAGGTCCATACGCGCTGGATAGAGACGCAACTCACAGACCTGCCGACAGCGGAACGCCCCCAACCTGCCGGTGATGTTCGTTTGCACCACACGGTGATGGAAATCAACGGGCGTCGCGTCAAGATCGGACTGCCAGTGGAACTGTTGAATGCCATTCAGACCATTCCCGAAGGCGCACTGCCACAGCACCAACAGGATGGACCTCAAGCGCAGGACAGTTCGCCGGAAGATGGGGTCCTGTCCCCCATTACCGGTAACCTGCTGTCGTGGTCGGTGGAAGATGGCGCCCTGGTCGAACCGGGCGATACCCTTGCCATCATGGAAGCCATGAAGATGGAAACCACCGTGACAGCTTCTCGACGTGGCCGAGTCCAACTGCTGACCAAGGCGGGCGAACAAGTGGAAGCCGCCACGCTCATCGCCCGGCTGATCGAAGGCGATTGACGGAGCAAGCGAGAAGCAAGCGATAGGTATCTCCACTTCCACCGGCATCAGGTGGAAGTGGAGATCGCCACCGGGATAGCAGGACATCGTCATTTCCAGACTGACTAAAAACACAGACACAGTAAACATCATCAATTACATAAAAATACCTCGCGTATACAACAGAATACTCTCGTCATTCCTGTGACAAAATACAATATTGTTCAATATATTTTTATGCACACATAAGCTGCATCATTTTATATTCAACTTACAGGGATGGAATATGAAAGTATCTATTATTGGAACCAGCAATTCAGTGATAAAGAATGGCTATACCCAGGCATTGCGGGAAAAATTTGAGGTAAATAACTTATCTTCTGGAAGAAACCCTATATTCTTTCACATCAAGCAATTACTTAACAATGCGGAATCCTTGATGTCAAGTGACATCATCATCATTGACCACTATGTCAATGATATAAACTTCTATTGCAATCATTATCAGAAAAAGAACAGGATCAACAATTACTTTCACCACATAAATAATTACTATAAACTTCTTTCGATGCTTGGGACACCTATCATAAACGTCATGTTTCCTATCCGATTTCTAAAGCCGGGAGACAAGAACCATATGAGAATAAAAAGAATTTCAAAAAGATATGGGCATAACGTCATAGACCTTAATGAAACCAGGATCGAAAAGACGCATTACAAGGATGCGGTACATATCAAGCCACAGAAGTCTTTTATTTTTGGTGAGTATCTTTCTGAATATATAGTGAAGCACTACTCAAAAAGCCAGCCACAAAATGCGCATCATGCCCCTTCTGAGAGATCCAGCATTCTTGATTCATTGAAAAACAGCCCATATATGGTGCTGTCTGCTGATAAAGTAAAAAGTCAGTCTGACAATGTATCTCTAGAAAACTTCACGAATAGCCTGATATCGCTTGGATACCTTGATGGTACTTCTACAGCCAGCGGAGTCAAGTACGCGCTGCCTGAAGCATTCGAGAACTCTGAACTATTATCCATCGGCTATATCAACCTGGCTGAGAAACCCCATGGCATCTCAATAAATGACAAGCATGGAAAGTCACACCGTTACACACTCAATGGCAAGCTTTATTACCATGAGTCATTTGACGACCCGATAGAGATAAAGGACCTTGTCCATATAAAGACACATGCAGACACCAGCGATGGCCAGTTTTCCAACCTGATGGGAAGGCAATCCATGGGCCCTCCCGTGTTACCCGCCAATATCGTGGAACTACTGGTACACAACCCGGCTATGACCATGGAAGAGCAGGAAGCGCCTGCTGAAGACATTCCGACAGCCATGGATATGGAAGCTCTACGTCAGCGGTGGCTCATATCAAAGCCGACCTCCAGGGCATTTACCTTGTCGACGTTCAGTTCATTGAAATCCAAGGTGAAGAATAATCGAGAGTCAGCCGACGTCCTGCGCGAAACAGCGTGCATGTTTGAAGAGATCGGTGACCTGACAACCGCCAATGCCATCATGAAGCAAGCCGCATTGCTCAAACCCAATGCGCCCGTGATAACAAAGAAACTCCAGGAGTATCGCTCTCTGTTGAATGCCGACGCCAAAACAGCCTGACACTTCGGATTGCAGGTGAACAGCGATCTCACGATGCCATCAGTACTGGAGCGAATCACTCATCAATAAAGACCATCCATAAAGAACATCAATAGGTGACCGTCACTACGACAGTATCCGTGTATGTTCCTGGGGGAGGCGTCGATTGTGACGGCACACGACCATACACGGTCAGGTTCTGCGTGGCATCGGCGCCGGTACCACTCGCCGTGTTGCTTCCGATGGTGTTGCCCCAGGGCTGGCTGCGGGCAGCATCCTGGTAGAGACCGTAGGTGATGGCCTGGCCGCCCAGCATCATGCGCCGCTGGGTCGGGCCATCACCATTGAGTCCATTGTTCAGGCCGACGTTGTAGGTCGTGCCCGAAGTGCAGTTCACGGCGATAGCGCCCGTGGCATCCACGGCAGCATCCAGCACACCATGATTACCGAAATTGATGTCCTGCGCAGTGACATTGCAGTTGGGAGTGACGTTTGCCTGCACAGTGAAATTCGAATTCGTAGGGTTTTGCGTCAAACCACCGCAGCTGGCTGAGCTGGTCGTGCGCCAGTTGAGTTCCACGTGGGCGCCAGGAAACGTTGACGTATAGACACCTGGCGCAACCCCCTGTTGATTCCCCGCAACCCGCGCATAGATCGTGCGTGTGGTCGATACAGACCCCAGGGCCGGCACCGATAGCTGCAGGAAGACCGGTGTCCCGAGGGCTGACTGTGTTCGCGACCCCCAAGGCGTTGCACGGGCGGCATCCTGGAAGAAGCTGTAATCCAGCCTGGCGTTGCCCGGACCAAGCATGTGGCGAACCCCAGAGGTTGAGCCGCCGGTGCCTGCATTGAGGTTAAGACAGATACGGAAGGTCGCGCCAAGTGTGGAACTGCATGTGATGTCGACGTCTCCAGTGGTATCGGCGTCGCCACCGGTCAAGGTGTCGACATTGCCGAAGTTGACGTTGGTCACACTGAAGGAGCAATTATTCAGCACCTGAGCCGCTGCCGACATCGGCAGCAGCAGGATGAAGAGCAATGGGATGATGGCAGGACGCAACATGCAATTCCTCATTCAATCGGGCGACAGACCACATTGGGAATGGTGACTTGTTCACCCTCGTGGGGCTCGTAGCCAAATTCAGCGAAGCAGCGTCCACGGGTGGGCTGATCCACGACGATTCGGTTGTGCGAATCGAGCCCAGTGATAAAGGCCAGGCCGTCATAACCGATGACAAAACCTTCCGCAGCACCCTCGACCTTGCCAGTCGCCCCCGTTTCCAGGTATTCCCCCGCCGCATTTCGCAGCGTGACAAGCGCAGCCTGGGCGTCGGTATCAACATCGAAATCGACCACGGTACCGCTACGGTCGGCCGGGACCGTAATCTCGCGGGTACTGCCGATCGTGGCATCGATGGGAAGGTTTCTTGGATCAATCGAGATCTGGTTGCGTTCGTAGGAACGCAGATCGGACAGCAGCAGTTTACCCTTGCGGTTGGTACGTCCCGCCGGACGGTTTTCATACTGCACATCAACACCCGCAACGCCGGTATCGACAATAGTGAAGGCGTCATCGATCCGGTCCGACAGGAAGACGTCCCGGCTAGCGAAGACGACGGCTCCGTCTATCTGACCCGTGGCACGGTAAATATCGTCATACTGTTCAACACCAGCTTCAAGGCGGGCAAAGGATGGGCGGTAGCTGATGGCCGCAGCTCGGTGGGTGACCTCCCCCTCAGTATCGCGAAGACGCCAGCCAACGCTGCCGATTTCTGATCTTTCCGCCTTCACCAGGTCCGTCGTCACCGAGGTCCCGTCGGAATCCGAGGAAACACCGGTCGATGCATAGATATCCCTGCCAAGCGGTATTGAAAGGCCGACAAAAACGCCGAAGGAATCGCTATCCTCGAGATCCGTGAAGGCTGTGGCAAAGAGGGACGCCCTGCCGATCGGACGGTTCAGGGAAAGGCCGAGGATCTGCGAACGATCTTGCTCGACTGTCTCAACCTGGGTGTAGCTGACATTGAGCGTTGAGGGGTCGAACGTCAAAGGCGCAGAGATGGACACCTGATCCAGCGCGCGCGGTGGTGCGGCAGTATTAACGCCATCGTCCAGGAACGAGGAAGAATCCGCCGTTACACCAGCAATATCGTTGTAGTCTCCGAACGTGCGCTGTGTTCGCGCAAAAAGATGCCAGTCCCAGAACTCGAATTCGGCACTTCCTGCCACTTGAAAGCCTGTCTGACCATCAACGCGGCTTGTTGATCCGGCAAGGGAACCCACGCCATAGGAGCCAAGGCCAAACGCCGTTCCGGCTCCACCGTTCACAAGCCCGCCTCCTCCCTCGGCATGCCCCTCCAGGGTAAGCCGATCGGAAAGTCCGTAGCGAAGCGTACCCGAGGCCATGAGGCTCTCGTCATAGTCACTGGACTCGACCCCGTAAAAGCGGCGGGCAAAGCCGGCTTCTGCCGAATAGTCCCAAAGCCCTGACGCCAGGAGGTTGGATGAAGCGAAGAAAGGCGTCTCTGAGGTTGTCTCTCGCCCCAGTGCGTCGCGTACCACTACCCGAGCCGTCCCGCTTCCCGTCACCACCGGCAGGTTGGTCACCTGGAACGGACCAGCCGGAATCTGCTCGGAAACCCGACGGGCATTGTTGACGTAGATGTCGACCGTAGAAGGTACCGCCGCGGATCCAGACAGATCGGGCAATGGCATGGTGACGAGATCCGGCCGCAATCCAAAATTGCGCTGGACCTGGAGACCGCCAAGCCGGGTGGGACGCGTCCAGCTCAAGCCACCGGAGATGACATCACCAGCCCGAAACGAGGTTAACCATTCAGGATTCGAATAAGACCAGGTCGTATCAAGGCGCGTGGAGTCGTAACGCTCGTTCGACGAAGCGCTGGCGACATACGAATTCGTGAACACGCCGAATGGGCTGAAGATACGGCCTTCGAACCATCCCGATACACCTTCGAAGTCCCACACGTCATCAATGTCATCTCCGCCGGTACTGGTATACAGCGTGTAATTCATGAGCGCACCAAAGCTGCTTTGGGCATCGGCCGAAGGAGGCTCATCCCACGCGCTTGCCTGGGCTTCGATGACACGTTCGGAAAGTGCATCGAACTCAGCGGTAAAGTGGATGCTTTGACTGGCTTCGCTGTAATCGAAGGACACCCCAGGGAGCTGTGCGATATCGACGAGCCCATCCGGCCCAAGGGCCTTTTCAGGCACCCGGATACCCACGTTGCGTAGCTGGTCGGGGGCGATCGCAAGCCCCCCGTCAGCGTCCTGTCGAAAGACGGCAACCAGATCAGTCGAAGTGCCGTTGATAAAGACTTCGAGCTGCAGGTCACGGGTGCCGTTCGAAAACGAACTGGCCGATTCGAAACCCATGGCAGCAGGAGGAATTGCCCCGGCAAACGCTTTTTGACCATACAACGGCGCAAGGAACCCAATCGACATTGGAAGCAGAATGCTAGCCGCCGCTAATACGTGCGGTCGCATCAAAACGTCCTGTTTCGCTGTCCGCTGTTATTGTCACCGCCCCTTCTGAAATATCGCTGCGGCCCTTTTCCGGTACAAACCAGCTGGCGGTCGAACTCCCCAGTACATAGCCGACAAGGCCCTCGTGCTGGGCCACGACCGTACCGTCACTGATCAAGGAGAGATTCGATACCTTGAAACGGCGGTCGCCATCATTACGTACCGAAACCATGTAGCCATTTTGTCGCTTCTCGACCGACCATGAAGGATGCGCATCCTTAACATCAGGCTCGGCGAAGAACACAGGGATCGAATGGCGAACCACAAGAGTGACCGTGCCGGCATGCTGTCGCGACGGAGATGGCAACTCATCCACGACCAGCCGATAGCTTTCCTCCGCCTGTACGGGCTGTTTTGTTGTTCGCACTATACGCACGATATTCTCGCCACCAGGCTGAAGCGTGGTGATGGGAGGACTGGCAGCAACATCGCTTGCTGTCTCATAGACATCGTTACCATTCTGCTGGGTCCAGCGGAACACCCGAACCTGGACATTGATCGGTCGTTGCGCGTCGTTCCAGATTCGGATCGTGGATGCCGACGTCGGTGCACTGAGATCAAGGATAACGGGTGCGACACGCAATGACGCCGCCACTGACGGCGCAGACAGACTAAGAGCGGTGATGAAGCACGTGACGAATCTGGCGATTGATCGCATCGTTCTCTCTTTGGTCAGATCGATTTTTGGTCAGATCAATCAATAGGTCACGGTGACGGTGACGACATCGGTATAAGTGCCTGGTGCTGGAGCATCCTGCCCAGGGACCTGGCCAAAGACGGTATATACCTGTTCAGTACCTGTGCCGGTGCCCGAAGCTGTATCAGTACCAATCGTGTCGCCCCACACATCGGTATGGCCAGCATCGGTATAGAGAGAATAAGAGACGGTCTCGGAGTCTGGGCCCGTCATCAAACGGGTCGCCACTGTTGCACCCGTACCCTGCCCTTCGTTCAGCCCGATATCGTAAGTCGTGCCGTTTGTGCACAGAACGGCAATGTCACTTGAGGCTTCGATCGCCGTATCAATCACACCAGCATTGCCAAAATCCAGATCTGCTGCAGAGTTGATCTGGCATTCGGCGTCAATGGTGATTTGAACATTGAACTGGGTGGTCGCCGTCTGGGCAGCGGAGTATCCCGCCCAAAGCATCAAGACGACCAGAAGGCCACTGCGCGCATGAAAACTACGAGCTTGAAAACTACGGGCTTGAAAACTACGTGAATAAAAACTACGTGCATAAAAACCACGCGCATAAAAACTACGAGCACGAGAATTGGTCCGCATACATATCCCCTTGATTCGGCGCTACCTGCCGGAAGGTAGCAGTCATGAGCGCATTACTACCGGCAATTCTTTTCAACTCATCACGAGCCAGCTGAAATAGCTAATGCGACAAATCATTGGAATGAGCAGGTCCCATAAAATGCACTCAACGCATTCATGCCATTGGCTTAGCGATCAGTGTAGCAAAGAGACGCACTAACACCATTGAGTTTACAAGAATAGGCAGTAAGCCAATCTCGTTTGGGGACTGAGTGGAGGAGGGATAACGTCAGTTGGCTGCCACATGACCAGGCTCATCATTGCCTGACCACATGGATTTGATAATTCTTATATTGATAATTAATTCAGGATGATGTGCTGGCAGCACAGTTGTCATGGCAATTTCTTGACCACGGTTTCAGATGGCGCCAGAGCACTTCCATCAGCCGATTGCGGCGCCATGTAGGGGATAGGTTGTTCCGTTGCCTTATCCATGAGAACGGAATGCTGTTCGTTGCGCGAAAACAGATGCTGCTCTCCCCATTGGCGCAGGGCAACCACCACAGGAAAGAGACTTTCTCCCTTGGCTGTCAGCACATACGCCTGATACGCCGTGCCATCCGATGCTGGCCGAGTCTCCAGGATATCGGCTTCAACCAGTCTACGCAGACGCTCGGACAGAATGTTGCGGGCTACCCCCAGACTGCGCTGGAAGTCACCGAAGCGACTCACACCGTCAAAAGCATCCCTCACGATCAACAGTGACCACCGGTCACCGATGACATCGGCAGAGCGTGCCACTGGGCAAGTTTCATCAGCCTTAGTTTTTCGGCGAGCCATGATGGTTACCTTCCATACGTTTCAGCGACTTATTCAGTTGCATTTTAAAACCACCGCCACTACTCTCCAACCAGTTTCAAATCAAAACCAGAGGAGGGTCATCATGAAGGCTTCCCCGGCAATCCCTATCTCGCGGTACGATGATTCAGAGCACATCGTGCACCACGCCATGCCGCGCAGCTTGGTGTTGCTGTTCGCCGCGGCCAGCGGTTCAAGTGTTGCCAACGTCTATTTCGCACAACCGCTGCTCGACGCATTGGCGCTGGACTTCTCTATCAGCCATGCCGCGGTCGGCGGTGTCATCACGGCTACCCAGGTTGGCTGTGCCTTGGCCCTGTTGTTCCTTGTCCCGCTAGGTGACCGGACGAATCGCCGCCGCCTTATGGCATGGCAACTACTGGCCTTGGCGGCGGCGCTATGCGTTGTCGCACTGGCACAATCCGTTCCTGTCCTGCTGGCAGGCATGTTGAGTGTTGGTCTGCTCGGTACAGCAATGACCCAGGGATTGATCGCTTACGCGGCCAGCGCAGCGGCACCTCATGAGAAAGGACGTGTAGTGGGTGCGGCACAAGGTGGTGTGTTTATTGGCTTGCTGCTGGCCCGGGTGTTCGCAGGCAGTGTCAGTGACCTGGCTGGCTGGCGTGGTGTCTATCTGTGTTCCGCTGCCTTGATGTTGGTACTTGCCCTGCCACTCTGGCGATGGCTACCAGCGCTGGGTTCTACGCCAGGCTCCATGAGTTATCCACGCTTGATAACCTCGATGCTGGGGTTACTGCGGGAAGAGAGGATGCTGCAGATCCGTGGTGTACTGGCACTGTTGATGTTCGCCGCCTTCAACATCTTCTGGAGCGCCCTGGTACTGCCACTTCGCCAGCCACCCTATGAGTTTTCCCATACTGCCATTGGAGCCTTTGGCCTAGCCGGTGTGGTGGGCGCGCTGGCCGCTGCCCGCGCTGGCAAATGGGCTGACCATGGCCTCGGACAACGCACCAGTTTCGCTGCGCTGGTGGTGGTGTTGCTGGCCTGGTGGCCACTGTCCTTGATGGAATGGTCGCTGTGGGCGCTGATCATTGGCATTGTGCTGCTCGACCTGGGTGGACAGGCGCTGCACGTCACCAACCAGAGCATGATCTTTCGGACCCGGCCGGAAGCACAAAGCCGTCTGGTCGCCCTTTACATGCTGTTCTATTCGATTGGCAGTGGCCTGGGAGCCATCAGCACCACCGCCACTTACGCCTACGCCGGCTGGCAAGGTGTGTGTATTCTGGGAGCATCCGTCAGCTTATTTGCACTGATATTCTGGGCCGTTACCCGGAAATATGCATTGAGTGAAGTTGCTCAGGCTTGATACAGCCACGACACCGCTTTTCCATCTTGCGAAATCATTGATCTTCCGCGGAGCGCTCTGCATCAAGGGAGTGAGCCCAATGACTCTCGCCCTTCAGGCCACAGGATAAGCTACATGATACCCTATGCGCCCTTTCGCTGAGGAAAGCGAAAGGATGCTGAAAGCAATGAATCCCAAAGGCATGCCGCCCAAGGGATTAAGAACAAAAACTCACGGAAGTGGTTTTTCATACCTTTGTCAGGAAGACACAAAAGTCTTAGCCAGTATCGTTCCTGCATGGACATACCGGTAAAGGCCAGAAACGAGGGCAAATAGACCCTCGAAAATCACTCCACCCTGAAGGCGTTGAGTGTTTGCCTTCTATTGAAGGGTGTTATAGACGCAGAGGAATGAATGAATTATGGCCGAAATCAGAATCGACTTAGAGGATGGGATGGAGCCCGTCAGGCTGACCCTTGATAATCGTGACTCCAAACGGTTCACCGAGTTTATGGCCAAGTGTCAGGGGTACAAGGTTCACCTCGAGGCCCTGGAGCAACAGAACGCTGAGCTGCAGGAAATGAACCAGCAGCTCAATGAGTTCTCTATCGAGTCACTTCACTTGATCCGGAATGTTCACCTGTCTCTGGCCTCCCTGGATATCTACCCTAAACTGATGTCTCTTGATTTTCGCTTTGGCGAGATTGGGCAGTGATACGCTTCATGATCAACCGAAAGAACCAACAAATACGATAAATGGGTTCACTTCGATGGTCGGGACCTACGCCATCCTCACCTCATCCAAACCGCCCTTCGGGGCGGTTTTCGGTTTCCTTCACACCGATCTCTGAGCGCTTCAGAACATCAGTATTCGAGGGTATCAGACCTCTCCGTCCTCCATATCCTGCCCGAAACGCAGTCGGTTGCCATCCGGATCCTTTAACTGCATTTCGCGCATTCCCCAAGGCTGGGTCACAGGCTCTTGTTCCAGCATTACCTTGTTGGCCTGAAACTCCTGGGCCAGGGCATCAACGGCTTCCACAATCAGGTAGACGAGCGCCCCGGCAGCGCTCTCGGGATGCTCGGTGAGGAACAAGGTAACCTCTCCTCTGCTGACGGACACGAACCATGGCATGCCGGGTTCAAACTGATGCTCCCAGTCCTTTTCGAAACCTAGCCTGCCGCAGTAGAAGTCACAGCTACGTGCTGCGTTCTCGACTTGAAGTACCGGAATGGTACTGAGCATATTTGGCGTCATGTTCACTCCCGGCCAGTATGGCGGTTTCGTCTCGCATTCAGCCTACAGGGTAGCTTCATTCATGAAACGGGGCAGGAACGTTGCCAGATCGGGGAAGACAATCAGCAGCAGTGCCATCAGCGCCATGATCAGAAACATGGGCGCCGCCGCCTTGGCAATGAAAGACAGACTGTGATTGGTCAGGCCTTTCATGACAAAAAGATTGAATCCCACAGGGGGAGTAATCTGGGCCATTTCGACCATGACCAGCACAAAGATGCCGAACCACAGCAGGTCAATGCCGGCATCATTCAGCATGGGTGTCACCACAGCCATCGTCAGCACCACGGCCGAGATACCATCCAGAAAGCACCCGAGCACGATATACACCAGCATCAATGCGATCAGCAGCATGAACGGTGAAAGCTCCAGAGAACCGACCCATTCGGCCAGACCCCGCGGCAATCCGGTATAGCCCATTGCCAATGTCAGAAAGGAAGCGCCAGCCAGGATCAAGGCAATCATGCAGGACGTCCTTGCCGCCCCGAGCAGACTTTCCACCAGCGAGGAAAAGGTCAGGCTGCGCTGGATCGCTGCAAGCAGCAAAGCCCCTACCACACCGAGCGCAGCAGCCTCCGTCGCCGTGGCAAGACCGGAATACATTGAGCCAATCACGGTAATGATCAGCAACGCCACGGGAATCAACAGCCTGGACTCATACAGGCGATGCTTCATCGTCATGCTGGGTTCTTCAGCGAGATCCTGCTTCTTCCATATTCCCCAGCCAACAACATAGGCCGTGAATAACGCGGCCAATATCAAACCAGGAACAATGCCGGCAATGAACAGCTTGGGGATGGACTGGTTGGTAATGACGCCATATACGATCATCGTCACCGAAGGCGGAATCATCAAGCCAAGGGTAGAAGCCCCCGCCAGGGTTCCCACACTCATGAATTCTGAATATCCACGCTTGCGAAGTTCCGGCATGGACATCTTTCCCACGGTGGTCAGCGTGGCAGCGGAAGAACCGGAAACCGCCGCGAACAAGGTGCAACCAATGACATTGGTATGCATCAGCCGTCCCGGCAACCAGCCAAGCCAGGGGCTCAAGCCACGAAACAGGCTTTCCGACAGTCGAGTGCGGTAGAGAATTTCACCCATCCATATGAACAGAGGCAGCGCGGTAAGCGTCCAGCTAGTGGATGACGTCCACAATGAGCTGTACATGGAAGCGCCTACAGGGCGCCCGGTAAAGAACGCAATGCTGATAATGGCCACGCCGACAAGGGACAAGGCGACCCAGACACCGGAGCCCAGCAGCAGGAAGAGGATAAGTAGAAGCGCAATGGCCAGTTCAGTGAAATCCATTACAGGCTCCTCACGACAGGATGAACTCCGTGACGGTTGGCACGTAAGGAACAAATCAGCGCGATCAGCGTACGGGCGAAATGATCCACTACCGAGATGGTGAAAGCCGTGGAGCCAAGCGCCAGCAGCGCCTGGGGTATCCATAGCGGCAGTGCATCCTGCCCTGACGAGATGTCACCAAACTTCCAGGACCAGTAAGCGGCATCGAAGGCATTCCAGGTGATGAAGCCCGCAATGCTGCCAGCCACCAGCAGACACCATAGCTCGCCAAAGGGGCGCCAGCGTCCAAGCCGTTCCACCACAAGACCAACACGGATGTGTCCGCCATCATGGAAGGTATAGGCGGCAGCAAGAAAGGTACTGGCCCCCATCAGATATCCGGCATAGTTCGTGGCACCAGGCAAGGACTGGCCACTCCAGCGCAGCACGATCTGAGCAACAATCACGACCAGCATGGCGAAAATGCAGAGAGCGGCAAGATACCCGAAAATTCGGTACAGCCTTTCCAGACACCTGGCCATTCGATGAGAAGATGTATTCATGGAAGCAACCCTATAACCATCAGCCAAGCGAAGCCCCATTCCAGGGAATGGGGACATGAACCGCACCATCACTGCATGGCACGATATTCCTCTACCAGTTGCTGGCCTTGTTCACCGGCTTTTTCCAGCCACTCTTCCTGCATCTCCTCGCCGATGCGCTTGAACTCGGCCTGCAGCACCTCGTTGGGCTGATGAATGGCAACGCCCTTGTCGCTCAGTTGCGTCTTGAGCTCATCGGTCAGCGCCCGAGCTCCCTCCTCGCCCCGCTGTTCAGCCTCTTCGGCAATGGCCAGGATCTGTTGCTGCGTGTCCTCATCAAGGGCATCCCACCGTTCCTTGTTGACGAAGACATGGCTGAGCACGAGCCAGGCCTTGGCATCGTAGAACTGCGGGAGGTAATCCCAAAGTTGATGGTTGTAGACAGGGTCTCCTGAAGAGATCAGTGACTGCACCATCCCGGTGGCGGCGGCCTGCGAGAGCTCTGCTTCTTCGATCAAGGTTGGCGTCATGCCCATCAGTTCGGCAAAGCGGGCGGTAGCGGTGTTGTAGGCACGAAACTTGAGGCCCTCGGCATCTTCGGGTGCCTGGATCTCACGATCGAAGAACAACCCTTGGGGGGGCCAGGGGATGTGGTAAAGCAGCTGCAGGTTCTGCTCGGCCATCAGCTCATCCAGTGCGGGTCTGGTGACTTCCCATAACTGGGCGGACTCCTCAAAGGAGTTGGCCAGGAAAGGGACCGAGTCGATGCCGAAGATCGGGTTCTCGTTCTGGTGGGCAGAGAGTACATGGACACCAATCTGTGCCTGGTCACGCTGTACTGCGCGCTTGATCTGATCGCCACTGAACAGCGATCCGCTCGGGTGAACACGGATTTCCAGCTCACCATCCGTGGCTTCTCGCACCTGATCGGCAAACCAGGTGACATTCTCGGTAATATAGTTGTCCGCAGGTTGTGGCGAAGGCAGGTCCCAGACTTCTCCATAGGCAGCACCGCAGACTGTCAGGGCCAGCAGGGCTGCAACCGATGCCTTGCCCAATGCATGCACACTGCCAGTGGCCATCTTTCTTTGGCTTGTCACGGAAGTGGACGATTGCTTGCTCTTGTCGTTGTTATCCATTGTCTTCCTCTGTGTCTCTATCAATGAAACTGCTGGATCAATAAGACTGCTGGCTATCCCAGGCCTCGCTTGTGTTGGTGGATAGACCACGCTTGATGATGCGCTGGCTGGGTGTCCGCTCGAATTCGTCCACAAGGACGAGATAGCGTGGACACTGATAGGCTGCCAAGCGCTCCTTCAACCACAGGTGGAGCTCCTGAAGTTCGATGACATGGCCACCTTTCGGCTTCACGAAGAGCTTGATGTCCTGCTCGCCGATGTCGGCTTCGACACCAATCATTGCGCACTCCTCGACACCAGGGTGCTGTTGGGTGACTGACTCCACTTCCCAGGCGGAAACGTTCTCACCTCGGCAACGTACGCTGTCAGTGATCCGTCCCAGGAAATGAAGAAAACCTTCCGCATCGATCCAGCCACGGTCACCGGTATGCAATCTGCCGTCCACCAGCGCCTTGTTGGTAGCTTCTGTATTGCGGAAGTAACCATCGAACAGCACGCCCGGCTGGGTTTCACGAACCACCACCTGTCCGGGCTGGCCTGCCGCCACCGGCTGCCCTTGTTCATCCTGAATGGCGATATCCAGCCAGGGAACGACACGCCCTACCGAGTCGGGTCTCCCTTCGTCATTGACCGTGGTCAGGCTGGAGGCTTCGGTCATCCCATAGCATTCGCGAATTTCAAAACCGAAACGCTCCTGCAAGGTCGACCAGATCGCGCTTGGACAACCGCCGCCCCAGGCAATGCGCACTTTGTGCGACGTTTCCAGATCACTGGGGGGTTGCTTCAGCAATATCTGCAGCACCCCGCCCAGATAATGGATGTGGGTCGCCCCACTGGCATTCACCTGCGTCCAGAAGCGACTGGCGCTGAAGCGCTCGGTCAGGCTGAGTTGCACATCGAAGAACAATGGCAACAACAGCATCTGAGCACCACCAATGTGATAGAAGGGCTCCCACTGGAAGAAGTTGTCACCAGGCTGGATGGAACTGAGCAGTTCGACACTCTTGAGGGCATAGGCCATCATCGCGTGTGTGACACGCACCCCCTTGGGCTTGCCAGTCGTGCCGGAGGTATACATCAAGGCATAGAGCTGCGACATGACAGGCGCCGGTGCATCCAGGCGTTTTCTGCTGTTCAGCAGTTCGGCCAATGAGCCATTCTCTCCCCCGAGGGACAGAACCCTGCCCGGCAACGTTGCCTGACTATCGACAACGACCGGCCACAAGTCGGCGTCAACGAAGAGTACCGAGGGATCACAGTGCTCGAGGATGTATTTCAATCCACTACCACGCTGACGGGCATTGACCGGTACCCAGACAATACCCGCCTTGGCCAGTGCAAACAGGACAGCGATAGCTTCCGAGCCGTTGTTCATCATGACTGCAGCACGCTCTCCAGGGGAAATCCCCAGATCCCGGCAAAGGTACGCAGCAAGTGCCTCCGCCTGCTGATCGAGCTGCCCGAACGTCAGCGGACGCTGATTGAAAGTCCCGAATACGCGATCCGGATCGCGCCTGGCGATATCACGCAGTGCATGGATGAAGCTGGGGTCGTTCAAGCTGAATATCATGGCAATCCGGTTGTCCTGTGCTCTTGAAATACCATTCTTGAAATACCGCTCTTGAAATATCGCTTTTGACACATCATCGCTGGCATATCGCCACTGGCGCTTCCTGCCTGCGCCAGTGGTCCGCCCTCTTTCTCAAGCGCTCCGACGCTTGAGAAACTGCTCCATCATGCGTGCCGGCTCACCCGAAGCGTATGCCTCACTCTGGATACGGACCCCCGCCTCGAGACAGTCACGAAAACCAGGCTCGGTGATCTCCTTGAAGCGCTGACGATCCAGACGCATGGCAACAGGAGGCTTGTCGGCAAGCTCCTCGCCCAGCGCCAAAGCTTCCGCCAGCACTTGCTCTTCCGCTACCAGGCGATTGATCAAACCCAGAGCATGGGATTCATCCGCATTCATCAGGCGGCCGCTCAGCGTCAGGTCAATGGTCCGCGCCAGCCCCAGGTGCTCGCGCATGATCCAGGGGCCAGTGGTACTGGCGATACCCGAGTTGATCTCCGGCTGCCCCATGCGCACGCCGGCATGGGCAATGCGGAAATCACACAGCAGTGCTACCTGGAATGCCGAGCCGGCAGCCACGCCATTGAGTGCCGCGATAATCGGCTTTGGACTGCTGCGTAGCGTGTCGTAGAGCGTCTCCCACTCCCCGACCCAGGTGACCGCGCGATCGGAATCAAAAGAGCGCGTCTCGTTCAGGTCCTGCCCTGCGCTGAAGGCCCTGTCACCAGCCCCTGTGAGCACAATGGCACCGAGCGACTCGTCATGAGAAAAGGTCTCCAGGGCAGCAATGAGCTGTTGGCGCATTTCGCTGTGCCACGCATTGAGCACCTCAGGACGATTGAGAGTGATGACGCCTACGCGACCTTGCTTGTTGCTGAGAATATGTTCCGACATGATTGTCTCTCGGTGGGTTGTCTTTGTTTATTAGAGCCAATGTGATTGCAATGCAATCATCTATGATCTACATTTAATCAATGTAGTTAAAATGCGAGTAATGTAAAGCCCGAAGGTTGCCCAGAGAAAGACTCTGCTTGTCGGCAGGATGAGAAAACAGGGAGTAATACCTTGAATAGAAAAGAGAAAAACAAGGGTGAGGAGCAAAACGAAAAAGTGGATCGCTTGCTGGTCAAGAGCGTCGTCAAGGCATTCCGCATTCTTGAGGTCTTCGACGCCGAGCATCCGGCAATGAGCGTCAAGCAGTTGGCTGAACGTTGCGACATGGACCGTAGCGCAGCCCAACGTTTCATCCATACCTTGATGCAACTGGGTTATCTGCAGCGCAATGAAGAGACACAACTGATCGAGCCCAGCGTGCGTACGCTGGACATTGCCGCGCACTATCTGCATGCGCACCCTCTGGTCGACAAGGTGCGCCCCTACCTATTGAACCTGAGCAAGGAAACGGAAGGATCTGTCAGCCTGACGATTCTCGATGGCCAGGATGTTATCTATCTTTCCCGCCTGGTGAGCCGAAACATGCTGGATACAGATATCACCATCGGCTCAAGGTTGCCGGCCTTCTGTACTGCACCGGGGTTGGCCATGTTGTCGCAACTGCAAGAACAGGAAGCCATGGCCGTTCTGGAGCACAGCGAACGCAAGCCTTACACACCCAATACCGTGCATGAGCTGCCGGCTATCCTGGAACGCCTAACCCAGTTCAAGCATCAGGGCTATGCGCTATCGATAGAAGAGTATTTCCTCTCCGATATCTCGATTGCCGTACCCGTGCTGGATAGACATAACCGTCCCCAGGCAGCGATTAGTGTCTCGATGTCTCGAGCGAGCAGCATGCCTGAAGAAATGGAGCGAAACCTGTCGCACCTGCTGATTGCAACGGCACGACAGCTGTCGAGGTTGTGATCAGGCGACATTGTGATCAAGCTACGCCGCACACCCCGAAGCCCCCTTCCCAGGACGAAAAAAGGGATCAAGTAAAAACTTGATCCCTTTGTCCTTGTCACCTTCCCGCCACCAGTACGAACCAGGGCCTATCTGGCGAGAGCCACCGCTTCCTGGTCCAGCGTGACCTTCAGCTCATAGTTGTTTGGGCCACTATGCGAAGAGCCGAACTTCTGTCCGGTTGCGTTGATCGTGTACCGTCCTTGAGGCAGTTGGGTATGAATATCCACGTTCCCATTGCCTGCCTTGCCTGCACCATTGGCAACGACACGACCGGACTCATCGACAACTTCCAATGTCAGACGGTAGGTATCTTCATCTCCACCCGGATACGTGGAAGTGGTGATCGCCACCTGGCTTTGCTCTGCCACTTCGAAGGTCAAGACTTCACCACGGGCGCGAATCTTCACATCAGTGGCAATGCTCTGAACCTGCTGTGATACCTCGCTGTTCGCTGAAGAGGCAGCGGTGGCATTGCCTTCATCCGTTGCTGTAGCAGCGCCTGCAGAAGAAGCTGCCGCTGCGGAACCCGCGCCCAGCGTTGCCACCGCGCCGCCACGCACGAAAGCGTTGGCATTACCTTCCCGATCGCGGCCTACGAACTGCAGGCCTTCGCCATCACTGACGGCGCCATCCACTTCGTTACCCTGAGCATCCAGGCCAGCCACAGACACGGAATAACCATCACCTGGTTTGCCTCGGGTACCAAAACGATTGGCCTGAACCTGCAGCACGTAATCCCCCGGCTCCAGGCGCTGCTCAAGCTTCAGACCACCTGCATTGCCATTTCCTTCGCCTCTGGCGATGACCTGGCCCTGGGCATCCATCAGCATGGCTTCGATACGGTAGCCATCCGCGAACCCCGGAGCGGCCTCGCTCTCGAAACGATAGACTCCTGCCTCCTTGACGGTGAAGTCGTGAGCGTGGGCGGATCCGAAGGTAAAGCTGCGACTCTGGGCATCGTTCTTGCCCTGCAGGTATCCCGACAGATCGAGAGCTTGCCCCTGATCGCGAAATCTCTGTTGCGCAGCACTATCAGCCATGGCCGTCGTGTTGAAACACGTGGCAAGCGCCAGCAGTGCGACAGGAATAGTGACCTTGTTCATGAAGCCTCGTCATATTGGGGTGAAGTAAACACGCAATGCATTAGCCATGCTGTGAAAAGTCCATCGTTACCAAGGGACTAGATACCAAGGGCATAGATACCAGAGTCATGGCTGCCAAGGATCATAGGAACCAAAGTTCCATAGGTGTCCTTCCGGGTCCCGGCACGCGTAGAGTCGCCCTCCATACCCCTGGTCTTCCGGTTCCATCATGATCTCTGCGCCCGCATCAACGGCTCTACGATAGTGTGCATCGACATCATCAACAACAATATAGGGGCTTTGAGTCCCCACACCACCAACGGCACCTGGCGTCTTTTGCAGCTTATCGAATGGGCCGTCACGCACTGGGCCGAGCATGATCATGTCGCCGTTCAGCGTTAGCTGCGCATGTTCCACCCGCCCTTCATCACCGGTGACTACCAGATGCCGCTCAAAGCCAAATGCCTTGCACAGCCATTCGATTGCCGAGGCAGGATCCTGATACCTCAGGGTTGGAATGATCCTGGATGACATGTCATTCACCTCCAGCCGATCAAGCAGTTGCGGTTCGTCGCCATGGCCCCTTTGTCGCACGAGCAGCCATGGCCTTTCATCTATATCTCTAGCATGAATAGTGTATGCCTATGCCACAGAAGTCTCTTCACTCGCGCAATAGCGATATATGGCAAGGGCAGCTCGCATGCTGCCGGGATAAGGGGCGGATCTCCGTGCCGCGACCAAAGCGATCCATATAGGTCGCGAGCCTGGGAGGTTCCTGCTGGTCCGGCAAGGCATCTTGTTACAGGGCATATAAAACGGCTTTTATCTTCTATGGCTTTTTTAGCTTCTTTGACTCTTCTTTTCAGCTATCAATTTTTCATAAATAACGCTTGTTAACTCTGTGCCGAAAGAGGATAAAAATCAATAAAAGCGCACTTTAAAAGCATAAATACAACATAAAAAATACTCATAACACACTGTTTTTCATAAACCTTTGCGAAACAAAAACGCTATTAACTTATTCCTATCCGAGTAATAGAGGAAATATATTAATAAGTGTTTCATGAAATACATATAGTGAAAATTCCAATTAAATTAATCAGGATTTTTCAGGAGCAAGATTATGCAAGGGAAGACAACATCTCTGATGATGGCCATTGCGCTAGCATCCAGTACGGCTGCGACCGCGACGCCCATCGGGCACTCAGGCCACGGGCACTCCAGCCCCTCTGAGTCGCCCATGTCCAGCCCTTACTGGTGGCCAGAGACACTGGACTTGCGCCCACTGCGCCAGCACGCTGCAGAAAACAACCCGATGGCTCCGGATTTCAACTATGCCGAAGCCTTCAAGTCGCTCGATCTGGAAGCTGTAAAGGCTGACCTGCGCGAACTGATGCATGACTCCCAGGACTGGTGGCCCGCCGATTATGATCACTACGGTCCCTTGTTCATCCGCATGGCTTGGCACGCTGCCGGGACTTATCGCATCTTTGACGGCCGTGGCGGTGCCCGTGGTGGCCAGCAGCGCTTCGATCCGCTCAACAGCTGGCCGGACAACGCCAGCCTCGACAAGGCCCGCCGCTTGCTATGGCCGATCAAGCAGAAATACGGCAATAACATTTCCTGGGCCGACCTGATGGTGCTGGCCGGAACCACAGCATTGGAAGATATGGGCTTCAAGACCTTCGGCTTTGCCGGTGGCCGTGTAGATGATTGGGAAAGCGACATCACCTACTGGGGCAGCGAAAACAAATGGCTTACCGATGACGACCGCTTCAGCAAGGAAGGCGAAGTGAAACCGCCCCTTGCTGCCGCCGAAATGGGCCTGATCTATGTGAACCCGGAAGGCCCTCACGGCAACCCGGATCCACAACTGGCCGCCGATCACATTCGTGTCAGCTTCGGCCAGATGGCCATGAATGACGAAGAAGTGGTTGCCCTGATTGCCGGAGGCCATACCTTCGGCAAAGCCCATGGCGCGCACAAGACCTCAGAATGCGTGGGAGCTGAACCCGCCGCAGCCCCGATTGAACAGCAAGGCCTGGGCTGGAAGAACACTTGTGGCAAGGGCCACTCCGAGGACACCATCACCAGTGGCCTGGAAGGCGCCTGGTCAGTAAACCCGACAGCCTGGACCCAACAATTCCTCGACAACCTGTTTGGCTACGAATGGGAGCAGACCCGCAGCCCCAATGGCGCCGTTCAGTGGAAGCCGGTCGACGACAAGGCTGCCAACCTGGTGCCCGATGCGCATGACCCGAGCAAGCGCCACGCGCCGATGATGTTCACGACCGACTTGGCACTGAAGGTGGACCCGGAGTACCGCAAGATTGCCGAACGCTTCCACAAAAACCCGGAAGCGTTTGCCGATGCCTTCGCTCGTGCCTGGTTCAAGCTGACCCACCGCGACATGGGCCCGATCAGCCGCTACCTGGGTCCGGATGTACCCGACGAAGACCTGATCTGGCAGGACCCAATTCCGAAGGTGGACTACGAGTTGGCATCCGAAAGTGATATCGACGGCTTGAAGGACGAGATCATCGATTCCGGGCTTGGCGTTCCGGAACTGGTACGCACCGCCTGGGCATCCGCTTCCACTTTCCGCGGGTCGGACCTGCGTGGCGGTGCCAATGGTGCCCGCATTGCACTGGCGCCGCAGAAAGACTGGCCGGTGAACAACCCGGATGAACTGGCCAAGGTACTGGGTGAGCTGGAAGAGATCCGTGAAGACTTCAATGACAACGGCGACAAGCAGATCTCCCTGGCTGACATGATCGTGCTGGGCGGTGCCACTGCCATCGAGAAGGCTGCTGCCGATGCCGGTTACGACATCGAAGTGCCCTTCACACCAGGGCGTGGCGACACGACCCAGGAACTCACCGATGTCGCGTCCTTTGCCGTGCTGGAACCCAAGGCAGACGGCTTCCGCAACTACTTCACTATAGAAAGCTTCTGGAACCCCACGGCTGCACTGGTCGACAAGGCTGACCTGTTGACCCTAACCGTACCGGAAATGACCGTGCTGGTTGGCGGCATGCGTGTCCTCGACGCCAATGCCGACGGCAGCGAAGCCGGAGTCTTCACCGACCAGCCGGGCACCCTGAGCAACGACTTCTTCGTCAACCTGCTGGACATGTCCACCCAGTGGCAACCCGTCGAAGAAGAAGGCCTGTACCAAGGGCTCGACCGCAAGAGCGGTGAGGTCAAGTGGACCGCAACCCCGGTAGACCTGATCTTTGGTTCCAACGCCGAGCTGCGAGCTGTCTCCGAGTTCTATGCCTCCGACGGCAACGACGAGAAATTCGTCAACGACTTCGTTGCCGCCTGGACCAAGGTCATGAACCTCGACCGCCCATAATACGGCTACCCTCACTGAAAAAGGCGGCGTCCGGTGACGCCGCCTTCTTGATGCCTATCATCTGCCTTCTTGCGCTTCGTCAAACAAAACCTGCCACTCTAGGTCCTCACGCTGAGACACAAAGGATAGGCGACCCAGGCACTCCCCGTTTCCACCTCTTCAGTTCCACATCCGACCACTCAGCCGTCCCCCTTCATGCCAATAGGCATCACAAACCGGCCAGTTCCATGACAATATTCCATTCTTCATCGGTGACGGGCTGCACGGAAAGGCGCGCATTGCTGACCAGTGCCATTGAGGAAAGGCGTGGATCCGACTTCACCTGAGCCAGCGAAACTGCACGCGGCAAGGGCTTTACTGCCTTGATATCGACGCATTCCCAGCGGGCATCATCAGCGGTGCTGTCAGGGTGTGCCTCAGCGACAACCTCAACAATACCGACGGCTTCTTTTCCATGATTGGAATGATAAAGCAGACCAAGGTCGCCCTTTTTCATCAGGCGCATATTGTTGCGTGCCTGATAATTACGCACACCGTCCCATTCTTCGCCTCGCTCGCCCTTGGCAACCAGATCATCCCAGCCAAATACATCAGGTTCGGTTTTGAACAACCAATACGCCATCAGCTCACCCTCTTTTTCATTCGGTTATGCTGCCTCTCACACAAGACCGAGTCCTGCCACACGGCATGCTTATACCTCATCCATACCGGCTCGCAACTGATACAGGGTACTGCGTCAGTTGCTAGCAACATAAGCAATAATGAACAGCGCACTCAGCGTAAAAATCAGCAGAGGGCTGCGCGCCATGCCCTTAAGGCAAATGACAATACCAGTAATGCGATGCCAGTAATGCGATGCCAAATATTACGCGAAACCACAGAAAACGTTCCTCATAATCCCTTTGGGATATCACTACCTGGGAGGAGCACGCCCCCTGCGTTGACCAATCCTACATCTTGCAATGCTAGTGCAATAGCCAAGGCAGCTCAGTTTTGCCACAGCCCGAACACCTCAATTAAGCCTAGCCGGGAGGGGTCTTCAACTTGAATGAATGATTAGCACGCATCAGCAGGATGACCGCGAGAACGGCGAACAAGTTGATACCTATTACAAGCTCAGGCACGCCAGCACCAATGAAGAATTCACCGCTGGCACCAATATTTGCGCTGAAGTCTGCTCCAGCCGAACCATTGCCAAACTGAAGAGTGGGGCTAAGGTGAGCACCGGTATACCACTGATATTTGAGACCAGGTAAGGTGAGTTCCGGAATCTGCGAGGCAAAGAGGATAGCTGCCCATTTGCGACCATAAGGAGTGCCCTGCCATAGCCGCAAGCCGGTAAAAACCGCCCATGCAAAAAGAGCCGCCAGCCCACCCATTGGGAATGCAAGTAGCCAGCTTTGCCGAATGAGTTGAACTCCAAGTATTGCGGCAATGGCTATGCCGATGATTCCTCCAATTACGAGCATGGCCGCGAAGAACCGCGTCGTTTTGTTGTAGTGATTCACGAGAGACTCCCCTGTGCACTCTTATAGTGATGAGGCTACAAGCTCTGATATTGGATGCATGAGCAATCGCGTTCAACAACGTTATATCGCACGCATCCCCCTCGGCAACTCACTGAAATTTCTTAATATTCAGCATGGCAAGTCAACATGGCGTCGATCACCTTGCCTTCTGCACAGCACAGATGATCACGCCGGCTGTATTCCTAAGACCCTTCTTGTTCTGAACTTGGCACAAATCCATGCCTACTGCCACCAACGCTCTTCAAATATCCTCTATGCCCTGGATAAACCCGCATGATTTCTCATGAGTTCAAAGGGCCCTCTATTCCGTGTAGAGCCCAGTAGCCGTGGAGCCCTATCCAGGCGCATGGATGCATAGCAACTGGTAGGTTTAGATTGTTGGGAATAATACCCATCAGCTGTAGAGGGATCCGGTGACCGGCAAGCTGGTTATCGCGAGTGATGTTCTTGCTTGTAGTGAACTCGTCCTTTGCAGCGACTTCCGAGATGGGAATGATCTGGATGCCATCCTTCTTGCCGCTGGGGCTATAGAGGAACAGGTTGCGAAAGTTGCCCACATCGCGAGGCTCCTTGATGGCAGCCCAAACGCAAAAACGGGATCAAGCTTTCGCTTGATCCCGTTTTCTCAATTCTGTGGCGGAGGGGGAGGGATTCGAACCCTCGATGCCTTTCGACATACACACTTTCCAGGCGTGCTCCTTCGACCACTCGGACACCCCTCCGCATTGTCATCCCAAGCACTTCTGTAGCGCGTTGCGCGTACCGTTTCGCTCAAGACGGCGCATACTTTAACGGCTTAAGTTCGCGATTGCAAGACAATTTCTGTCTTCTGCTCTGTTCCATTCTCCTTCGCCGACGACACCGGCCCGACCATCGACGGAAGTGGCATGGAGAGCCTCAGCAGGAAGCTTTACCTTAAAACACTAATGTTGAGCTTGATAACAACCACTCCTCCCCTCCCTGCCGACTGGCGCTCAAGGAATATCATGTCCGACACCATTACATTGACCCTGCAACAGGCTGAGCAGCTCAGTCTCGACATCCTGATCCGAAATGGCTTCAGCGACGCCCATGCTGCTGCCATTACACGTAGCGTGCTGGCCGCTCAACGCGATGAGTGTCACTCCCATGGTCTGTATCGCATACTCAATTGTGTCGAAGCGGCTCGCCTCGACGCCATCGATCCGCGTGCCGAACCGGAGGTCATCGACCAGGCTCCCGCCGTTGTCAGGGTCAATGCACACCAGGGCTGCTCGCTGCTACCCATGGAACAGGGCCTGCCGCTGCTAGTGACCAAGGCAAGAACGACCGGCATTGCGCTGCTGGGTATCAATAACTGCTTTCACTTCTCGGCACTCTGGCCGGAAGTCGAAGCGCTTTCCTCACAGGGCCTGGTCGGCATTGCCATGAACCCCACTCATGCCTTCGTTGCCCCTGCCGGTGGCCACAAGCCTCTGTTCGGCACCAACCCTTTCGCCTTTTCCTGGCCTCGACCGGGCAAGACACCCTATACCTTCGACTTTGCCACGAGCGTCGTGGCACGTGGAGAAATCGAACTGCATCGTCGTGCGGGAAAGCAGATACCTGATCACTGGGCAGTGGATACCGACGGCAACCCCACCACCAACCCCGAGGATGCCCTTGCCGGCGCCATGCTGACTTTCGGGGGGCACAAGGGATCGGCGCTGTCGACCATGATCGAGCTACTGGCCGGGCCCTTGATTGGTGATCTGCTGGGCCATGAAACCCAAGCGCCCACCGCTGAGGGAGGCGGCAAGCCATTCCACGGAGAACTGCTGATTGCCATTGCACCCGAGGTCCTGCTGGGTGATCAGGCCGCCCAACATCTATCCCATGCGGAGCGATTGTTCGAAGGGATCATTGACCAGGATGCACGCTTGCCCTCACAACGTCGCTATGCCGCCAGAGAACGAAGCCTGGTCAATGGTGTCACGATTCCTGAGGCACTATATCTCGAGCTCAAAGCGCTGCTGTAGAGCAGTGCTTTCTTGGCGGTGTTCAAGAGGTGTTCAATAGGTGTTCAAGAGTAGTCCTGGAGTACACCCAGTGGCGGCTGATTACTTCAGCACTGCATAGTCGCCGCTGGCTTCCAGACATAGCGTATCGCCACACCAAAGCTGCTGAGTCAGAGAGATGCGCCCTCGCCCCTTCTTATCAAGCTGCTCCGCGAGTCGCTTGGCAGCATCGTCCTCTACCGGCTTGCATACCAAACGGTAATCGCTGGTCACCGGGGCCAGGAAACGCTGGCTGGCCTCTGCCACAACAACATCACGCTGAATGCCCTGGCGACGCAGCCACAATGTGACCCAGCACCAGCCGAGCAAGGTGGTCTGGGCGGTCAGCCCTCCACCAAAGCCGGTGCCCTTGTCATTGAGGTTGGGAACAAGGGAAAGATCCCAGATCAAGGTGCCTTCTTCCCGCTGCATCTCACGAATGCCCATGGCGCTCACCATGGGAATAGCTTCCTCCAGCCACTGAAGAAAGGCCGCCAGATCGTCTTCGGCTTCGGGCAGAGGGAGACGAGGATGAGGAATACCGACCTGACGCATCTGAGTCCCCTTTTCAGTTCCGGTGCTCAACTCAGTTCCAGTGTTCGACAAAACTGTCGATGTCATGCGTTGGTAGAGGCCTGTGGCGCCCACCCAGCTGGCCGATATAGATGAATGCGATCAACTCATCGTCATCCCCCAGATGCAGTCCCTTGCGTACCGTGGCATCGAAGGCGTACTTGCCACTGCGCCACATGGCACCAAGTCCCAGCGCATGGGCGGCCTGTACAATGCCATGGGCAGCACAGCCGGCAGAAATCACCTGCTCGATCTTCGGCACACCGGGAACATCCGGCGTCACCTTGGCCACCACGGCGATAATCATGGGTGCACGCTTGGGCTTCATGCGCGCGGCATTGAGCACATCATCCGAGGCACTGGGATCCTCACGAAACTCAGCCTCGGCAAACAGCTCACCGAGGCGCTCCAGACCCGCGCCAGAGAACTCGATAAAGCGCCAAGGGCGCAATTCCTTATGATCAGGAGCCCGTACCGCAGCACGGTATATAGCCTCCAGCTGCTCGGCATTCGGTGCTGGCCCGGTCAGCTTGCCCATGGAACTGCGCTCATGCAGCAACGTCATGGCATCCATCGATAATCTCCTGAATATGGATCACAAAACCCTAACAGAAGGCATTATTGCCGCGCCAGACGCAATGGCGTCGGAGGTTGTTCTCCTGGTGTCCCCCGCCATGGGCTGATATCCAGACCACCACGGCGCACATAGCGTGCCAGCACCAGAAGGCGCTCAGGCTGCGCCTTGGCCATCAGATCCATGAAGATGTGCTCCACGCAATGCTCATGAAAATCCTGATGCTGGCGGTAACCCACGATATAGCGCAACAGCCCCTCGCGATCGAGCTTGGGCCCACGATAACGAATCAGGACGCTACCCCAGTCAGGCTGGCCAGTGACTGGGCAGTTGGACTTGAGCAGATGCGAGGTCAGCGTTTCTTCAACAATCACATCACTTACCCGTAGATGATCAGCGCTGGGTGTGTAGTCATTGATGTCGATATCCAGCTCATCGATACACTCACCGGGCAGCGGACGCGTCTGCAGGACTTCGTCATCGACCGAGAACAGCTCTACCGAAACCTTGGCTCCTGCCGCCGCAGACAAGTCTCGCTCAAGTGTGGAAACAACCTCTTCGCGTGTAGCGAAGCGAGTCTGATTGAAGCTGTTGAGGTAGAGCTTCCACGACTTGGACTCGATCAGGCTGGGTGATTCGGCAGGCAGGCGGAATCGCGCCACCGCGACGATCGGCTTGCCCCGAGCATTGAGCCAGGACAGCTCGAAAGCATGCCACTCATCTTCGCCCACAAACGGCAGCGCACCTTCCTGAATGCCTAAAGGAGCACGATTAGCCGCCCGGGGAATCGGGAACAGCAAACTCGCATCGTAGTGCTCCGGATAAGCGGAATCACGCCCCAGAGGGGCATGTTCCAGCGTTGTCGGACGTTCGTTGGAAATTGATTTAGTCATCAGGGGAAATCTCGTTACAAGCCTTGAGGTGCTCCGGGCTAGGTTCTAATGCCCTTGCCCCGCTCCAGCATCCACAACGCAATGGCGAACAGCACCACGATAAAGCCAAAGACGGCCAGCAATGCCCAGCCTACTGGAATATCCGATACGCCGAGGAAGCCGTAACGGAATACATTGACCATATACAGGATAGGATTGAGCATCGACGCCGCCTGCCAGAATGTCGGCAGCAGGGAAATCGAATAGAACACACCTCCCAGGTAGGTCAGTGGCGTCAGCACGAAGGTCGGCACAATGGAAATATCATCGAACTTCTTGCCCAGCAGCGCATTGATGAAACCACCGATGGCAAACAGCGCTGCCGTCAGTACCACTACGCCAATGGTCAACAGCGGATGAGCCACCTGGATACGAGTAAAGAACAATGATACACCAGTGACAATGATGCCGACTCCCAGCCCACGCGCCATGCCTCCCAGCACGAAGCCAGACAGAATCACCCAGTTGGGCATGGGCGACACCATCATCTCCTCGACACTGCGTTGGAACTTGTTGGAGAAGAAGCTCGATGCCACGTTGGAATAGCTATTGGTGATCACTGACATCATGATCAGACCAGGGACAATGAAGTCCATGTAGCTTTGGCCATCCATCTCGCCGATACGCGAGCCGATCAGGTTACCGAAGATGATGAAGTACATGGTCATGGTGATCGACGGCGGCAGCAATGTCTGCGGCCAGATCCGCGTGAAGCGCTTGATCTCCTTGACCACCAGCGTCCACAGCGCGATTGCTATCTGACTGGCATTCATCCCTGAATCTCCTTCTTGCTACCCTGCTCCACCATGGAAACGAACATTTCCTCCAGGCGGTTGGCTCGGTTGCGCATGGACATGACCTCAATGCCTTCACGATGCAAGGCCTCGAAAACATCATTGAGCCGCTGACCACGGTGCACCATCACTGACAGTTGAGCGGCATCGACCCGCCGCACTTCAAAGCCGTCGATCACTGGCGCCTGTTCAATGGGATCTGCCAGATCAAGCAGGAAAGTCTCGGTATCCAGCTCCGCCAGCAGCTCACGCACACTGGTATTACGGACGATTTCTCCACGATTGATGATGCCCACGTTGCGGCACAAGCTTTCCGCTTCTTCCAGATAGTGCGTGGTAAGGATGATGGTGGTGCCTTCATCACGGTTGATACGCTGCATGTATTCCCACATGCTGCGCCGCAATTCGATATCCACCCCGGCGGTAGGCTCATCCAGAATCAGCAATTTTGGCCGATGCATGAGCGCCCGGGCAATCATCAGGCGGCGCTTCATGCCGCCCGACAGGTTGCGCGCCGCACCATTGCGCTTGTCCCACAGGCTGAGATCACGCAGCAGGCTTTCTGCCCGCGGCAGCGCTTCTCGCCGCGGCATGCCGTAATAGCCCGCCTGGGCCAGGACGATATCGATGACCTTCTCGAACTGGTTGAAATTGAATTCCTGGGGCACCACGCCGAGGTGATACTTGGCTTTGGCGAAGTCTTCATCGATATCGATGCCGAAGATCTTCACCTTGCCTGCCGTCTTCTGGACCAGCGAGCAGACCACGCCTAGCGTAGTGGACTTGCCAGCCCCGTTGGGACCGAGCAATGCATAGAAATCACCCTGCTGCACATCGAGATCGATGCCCTTGAGGGCTTGAAATCCATTGCCGTAGACCTTGGTCAGGCCACGAATGGACAACGCCGGTTCGGCCATGAGCAAATCCTGGAGAATGTCAGAGGAGTCGCCACCTGCCGCGCACTGGTTGGCGGTCAGGAAGACGATTAGATAGAGGGCTTAACATATGGGGGTGAAGCAATGTGACTTCAAGTCCACAGACGAATAAGCCCACAAGAGACTTGTGCGAGAAAACCGAGCTTCTGAGAAACGGAGCTTCTGAGAGATATTAGAGCAAAAGCGCAATCGACCGGGCTGGCGTTCCAGCTCGCGACCCCAACCTTGGCTTCATACGATAGATCAAAAACTGGAGCGGGAAACGAGATTCGAACTCGCGACCCCAACCTTGGCAAGGTTGTGCTCTACCACTGAGCTATTCCCGCTTGAGAGGAGGCGATGCGAAGTGGCGTCCCATAGGGGGTTCGAACCCCTGTTCCCGCCGTGAAAGGGCGGTGTCCTGGACCACTAGACGAATGGGACGCATGGAGCGGGAAACGAGATTCGAACTCGCGACCCCAACCTTGGCAAGGTTGTGCTCTACCACTGAGCTATTCCCGCGTATCTTACTACATTCGCAGCGCAGACTTCTGATCGGAAGTGGCGTCCCATAGGGGGTTCGAACCCCTGTTCCCGCCGTGAAAGGGCGGTGTCCTAGACCACTAGACGAATGGGACGCATGGAGCGGGAAACGAGATTCGAACTCGCGACCCCAACCTTGGCAAGGTTGTGCTCTACCACTGAGCTATTCCCGCGCTTTCCGATAACCTTGATGAGTCGAGTGGCGTCCCATAGGGGGTTCGAACCCCTGTTCCCGCCGTGAAAGGGCGGTGTCCTGGACCACTAGACGAATGGGACACATGTCGCTCGTCTCGTCGAGGTGGCGCGTATGTTACTGAGCACCCTGAAAAGTGTCAAGCCTCCTCCCACAATTTCGCTGCCGTTTTCCTGCACTTGCCCTACCCTGCAGGAGCTTCGGCTTTCCACTCTTCTTCTACTATCAAAGGTAGCTAGCTTGAAAGGCTGACGGATAGAGAGGTTGATGGATAGAAAGGTTGATGGATAGAAAGGAATTACGATGGTTAGAAAGGAATAGCGGTGGATAGGATGATGAGGGATCAAAGGATGGCGTTGATTGGTCAAACAGGCATAAACGTCGTAGCTTGTAACTGTAGCTTGTAGCCAAGGTGAGTCTTTAACCGAGGTGAGTTCGTCACAGGAGTACGCCCATGCGCAAGAAGATTGAAAAGACCGAAGCTGAATGGCGCGAGCAGCTGACACCGGAGCAGTATCACGTCACGCGCGAGAAAGGTACTGAACGCCCCTTCACTGGCGACTACCAGGTCACGGATACTGTCGGCATCTATCACTGCGTATGTTGTAACGCACCGCTATTCGAGAATGAGCACAAATTCGATGCAGGTTGTGGCTGGCCCAGTTTCGATCGCCCATTGTCCGGAGAAAGCGTCGAGGAGCACATGGACACCAGCCACGGCATGCATCGTACAGAGATTACGTGTTCTCGTTGTGGTGCCCACCTTGGACATGTATTCCCGGATGGCCCTACCAGGACCGGCAACCGGTTCTGCATCAACTCAGTCGCACTGAACTTCCACGAAGGCGAGTGAGGCTCTTGCGCTTCTACCAGCTTGTTTATTGATACTTCCCGCCCTCATTAACACTTCCCTACTGCAGTACGCGCGGTCGGCCTTCTGGTAAGATGGCCGACCGCTATGATTTTTGCAGGAGAGGCTCCATGCTCGGCTGGTTTCCGGGACACATGAATAAAGCGCGGCGCCAGATACTCGAGGCACTGCCGGAAATCGACGTTGTCATCGAAGTGCTGGATGCTCGTCTTCCATACTCCAGTGCCAATCCGATGCTGGCCCACCTCACCCGTCACAAGCCTGTGCTCAAGATCCTGTCCAGGGCAGACCTGGCAGATCCACAACGTACCAAGGAGTGGACGGCATTCTTCGATGCCCAGGAAAACACCCGGGCACTGGCGATCACCACGACCAATACGCGGGAGTTGAAGCGCATTCCCAAGCTGTGCCACGAGCTGGCCGGCCAGGTGCGTGCCGATCGGGATGTACGTGTGATGGTCATGGGCATTCCCAACGTCGGCAAGTCCACCCTGATCAATGGACTGGCCGGGCGCACCATTGCCAAGACCGGCAATGAGCCAGCCGTGACCAAGCGCCAGCAGAAAGTACGCATTCCGGGCCGCATCGCGCTGACCGACACCCCTGGCGTGCTATGGCCCAAGATCGAGGACCAGGCCAGTGCCTATCGCCTGGCTGCCAGCGGCGCCATTCGCGATACCGCCATCGATTATGTCGACGTGGCGCTGATTGCGGCTGCAGAGCTGGCCAAACGCTATCCCGATGCCCTCAAGTCGCGTTATAAATTGAAACAGCTGCCGACATATGAAGCCAATCCGGAAGCCGACAGTGTCGAGGCCGATGGTGGTTTTCGTCTGGACCTGATGGCCAATGCCGGTTTCGACGGTCACGCCATCCTCGCCGACATTGCCTCCAGGCGCGGCGGGCTTCGTGCAGGCGGCGAGATCGATCTGCACCGTGGCAGTGAAGTCCTGCTCCACGAGCTGCGCGACGGCAAGATTGGTCGGTTGACACTGGAAACACCGGCCGATATTCCCGAAGAGGAGCCTGAAGAAGAAGGGCTTGAAGAAGCAGAACAGGATCTACAGGAAACGGCTGGCCAGGCACCTGCCAACGCCCAGGTTGGCGACGCCAGCCAGAGCCAGAAGACACAGGACAGCACCCCCGACAACGGGCCCCAATAAACGGATTGAACGAGACCCCCAGCGCCATGGATACGCCCATCCTTCGCAAGTCCCACAAGCTCGACAACGTCTGCTATGACATTCGTGGACCAGTACTCGAGCACGCCAAGCGCCTGGAAGATGAAGGCCAGAGGATCTTGAAGCTCAATATCGGCAACCCTGCGCCGTTCGGCTTCGAGGCACCGGAAGAGATTCTCCAGGA
Organism: Halomonas binhaiensis; assembly: GCF_008329985.2. Lineage (NCBI taxonomy): Bacteria > Pseudomonadati > Pseudomonadota > Gammaproteobacteria > Oceanospirillales > Halomonadaceae > Halomonas > Halomonas binhaiensis. The sequence continues at coordinate 1,402,818 of NZ_CP038437.2, read as the reverse complement.
TGTGATGCGTAATTTGCCCACGGCCCAGGGCTACTGCGATTCAAAGGGACTCTATTCGGCGCGCAAGGCGATCATGCAGGAAAGCCAGCGCAAGGAGATCCCTGGCGTCGGTATCGAGGACATCTTCATCGGCAACGGTGTCTCGGAATTGATCGTGATGGCCATGCAGGCCTTGCTCAACGACGGTGACGAAGTGCTGATTCCAGCACCCGACTATCCACTGTGGACCGCTGCGGTGAACCTGTCCGGAGGCCGCGGGGTACATTATCTGTGTGATGAGCAGGCTGATTGGGCCCCAGCCATGGACGACGTCCGTGCCAAGGTGACCAGCCACACCCGTGCGATTGTCATCATCAACCCCAACAATCCCACAGGTGCGGTCTATCCACCGGAGGTATTGCACGAACTGCTCGATATCGCCCGGGAACACAACCTGGTGGTGTTCTCCGACGAGATCTACGACAAGATCCTCTACGACGACACTGTGCATGTTGCAACCGGCTGAGTGGCATGACACCAGGTGGTCGCTGGATTTCATTCAGGGCCTGAACATGCTGGCATCCATGCGCCTGTGCGCCAATGTGCCGGCACAGCATGCCATCCAGACCGCGCTTGGCGGTTATCAGTCAATCAACGACCTGATTCTCTGCTCGCCCAAGTGCTGGTGTCAAGCCCAAGGGGGCGCTCTACGCCTTCCCCAAGCTCGACCCCAAGATGTACGACATCAAGAATGACGAACAACTGGTGCTTGACCTACTGCTGCAGGAAAAGATCTTGCTGGTTCAGGGAACCGCCTTCAATTGGCCAGATCCAGACCATGTACGCATCGTTACCCTGCCCTGGGCCGACCAATTAGGAGATGCCCTGGACCGGTTCGCTCGCTTCCTGTCACGTTATCGCCAATAGGAAGCCTTCAAGAAAACAACATGTGCTTGGGTAATACTGATTCGCCTGTACTGTACTGTACTGTGCTGTACTGTGCTGTGCTGTGCTGAACAAATTGTGCAACGACTGTGACAGTATTCCTGATCTTGAAACCAAGTTCTTGAAACTCACCGGCATTGCACATATCTAAGCAGCATGCTGGCCCACAACAGACTCATGCAACACGCTCATGCAAAACGCATCCAGCGGTCAGTTCGGACAACGTTGGACAACAATATTTCTCTAAAAACTGCAGATTTACCATACCGCATCTGAGGACATGCCATCTCAGATGCGGGCAGGGACAACCCCTTCACGGAGATATCCGGCAATGATGAGAATCCTGCTTTTCCTGGGTACCAACCTGGCCGTCGTGCTGGTTGCCAGTTTCACCCTGCGCCTATTGGGGGTGGAGCCTTATCTCAATGCTCAGGGCATCAATTTCAATGCGCTGTTGATCTTCTGCTTCGTCATCGGCATGGCAGGTTCCATGGTCTCGCTGTTCATATCCAAGTGGATGGCCAAGAGATCCACGGGCACAGTGATCATCGAGTCTCCGTCCAACCCTACGGAAAAGTGGTTGCTCGACACTGTGGCAGAACTGTCCGAAAAGGCCGGTATCAAGATGCCGGAAGTCGGCATCTTCCCTGCCCAGCAGTCCAATGCCTTTGCCACTGGCTGGAACAAGAACGACGCACTGGTGGCCGTCTCTGCCGGCCTGCTAAACCGTATGCAGCCGGAAGAAGTGAAAGCCGTGCTGGCCCACGAGATCGGTCACGTATCCAACGGCGACATGGTCACCCTGGCGCTGATCCAGGGCGTGCTCAACACCTTCGTGATGTTCTTCGCCCGCATCATTGCCCATCTGCTGGATGCCTTCCTGCGGCGTGATGACAACCAGGGCCTCGGCTTCTTCGGCTACATTGCCGTGGTCACCGTGGCGGAAATCGTCTTTGGCATTCTTGCCTCGATGATCGCGGCCTGGTTCTCACGCTTCCGCGAGTACCGTGCCGATGCAGCCGGCGCCCAACTGGCTGGCTCCGGCGCCATGATCAATGCTCTGGCCCGCCTCAAGGCCGAGACGCAGATGCCCGACCAGATGCCTGACACCTTGACGGCCTTCGCCATCACCACCGGCCAGAGCCGCAAACTGATGGAGAAGTTGTTCGCCAGCCACCCGCCGCTGGACGATCGTATCCGCGCGCTCAAGGAAGCCGCCTACCGCGAGTAAGACAGCCCCGCCCCCGCCCTGTGCGGGGGCCATTTTTCAGACTCCCTCGTCAATAATCACACCATATACATTCGTAGCTCACAGCTCACAGCTCATAGCTCGTAGCTCGTAGCTCGTAGCTCGTAGCTCGTAGCTCGTAGCTCAAACATCACAGCGAAATCCCATATGAACATCCATAGAATCAACCCCTCGAAGCGCTGGTCCGATGCCACCGTATTCAATGGTATCGCTCACTTTGTCGAAGTCCCGGAAAGCGACCTCAATGCCGACATCAAGGGCCAGGTCAGCCAGGTACTGGAGCAGGCGCAGCAAAGTCTGGCGACTGTCGACAGCGACAAGAGTCGCGTACTGTCGGTCACTATCTATCTCACCGACTTTGCCAATTTTGACGCACTCAACGAAGTCTGGGACGCGTGGTTCCCAGACGGTAGCGGTCCCAGCAGAGCCTGCGTCAAGGCCGAGCTGGCCAACCCCAGATACCTGGTGGAAATGGCCTTTGTCGCTGCCGCTGGAGAACGCTTTCAGTCATGAAGCGCTGCCATCGTGAATAAAAGCCATCGTGAATAACAACCACCTTGAATAGAAAAAGCCGGCCAATCAGCCGGCTTTTCTGACTTCCTGAACAGCGGTTATCCTCCCTGTTCCGCCACTGCCCTCAATGCATGAATATCAGCGCCGACAATAAGATCGAGATGCCGGGTAATCCTTTCTGCACTCCAATCCCACCAGGCTATTTCCAGTAACGCCGCTATCGTCTTGTCATCAAAACGATATTTGATGACCTGGGCGGGATTGCCACCTACCACGCTATAAGGAGGTACGTCACTGGTCACAACAGACTTGCTCGCCACGATGGCACCACTACCGATCTTGACGCCAGGCATGATGGTGGCTTCATAGCCGATCCAGACATCATGGCCAATTTCCGTATCTCCCTTGTACGGCAGGTCACCTTCCCCAGGCATGACCTTCTCCCAACCTTGGCCAAAGATCTGGAAAGGGTAAGTGGAAAAGCCTGACATCCTATGATTGGCACCATTCATGATGAACTTCACATCCTTGGCAATGGCACAAAACCTGCCGATCACCAACTTGTCGCCAATAAAGGGAAAATGATAAAGGACGTTGCTCTCGAAACGCTCTGGCCCCTGGGGATCATCGTAATAGGTATAGTCACCGACGATGATGTTGGCGGAAGAGATGAAATTCTTCAGAAAACCGACCTGGGGAAATCCTTTCATCGGCTCCTTGTCATCCGGACTTGGCCCTATCATGCTCACCTCCCTTGAGATCGTATCCACACCCTTTCCATTATGCCTCTCGTCATACCGACCTGATCAGGCTCAGACTGGAGGGCAAACACGAAAACCAGCGCCAGATAGCCATGGCGCCAGCTCAACAGCACTTCCCTTCAAGCCGACTTCCAGAGTGGCGAACTCCCGGCGCAAGGGATAGTTGGCGCGGCAGGCATCAAACGCTTTGCCCGATCGGTCACCGTCCAGTGCCCGGTCCAGGCGATCATGATCACGACGAGGGTCATAAACCGCACGCATGCACAAGCGCAACGCTTCATCCGGCGAGAGGCCTGCACCCAGCTCCAGACGGGAAAGTGGCGGTTCAGGCGTCAGATCACCAAAACTGATTCGCGCCGGCAGTCCCAGATGCCGGCTCAAGGCCTGATAGATCTGGTGCGTACCGCGCAACTTGCCATCCAGACTGTGCCCCGCGATATGTGGCGTCGCCAGATCGACCCGTCGCTCCAGTTGGACGTCGATGGCTGGCTCGCCTTCCCATACATCCAGCAGCGCCGTGATATCCCCCTGCTGCTGCAAGCGCTGCTTGAGTGCGTCACCATCCACGCAGTCGCCACGCCCGGCATTGAGCAATACCGTCCCCGGCCGCAGTGCCGCAATACGCTGTGCATTCAGCAGATGATGGGTGGCATGCTCCCCTTCACGCACTAGAGGGGTATGCAAGCACAGGACATTGCACTCTTCGATGACACGCTCAAGCGACATGAACTCACCGGCGGCTTCCACTGCAGCCCTGGGAGGGTCGCATAAGCGATGCGCGATCCCCATGGCCGCCAGGCGTCCAGCCAAACGCCCACCGACATTGCCGACACCGACAATACCGATGCACTGATCCGCCAGCGCCTCTCCGCTCCGCTCCATGGCCAGCCCAAGTGCAGCCAGCACATAATCCACCACTGCTTCAGCGTTGCAGCCTGGCGCACTGGAAAAGCCAACACCATGCGCCTTCAGAGCCGACTGGTCCACATGGTCCGTACCGATGGTACAGGTCCCGACAAAGGACAGTGGAGAGCCCAGGCCCTTGGCCTGGTCAATGACCGCAGCGTCCAGGCGGGTGATCGAGCGGATCACCAGGGCATCGATATCCGCCAATACCTGGGCATCGATCTCCCGGCCAGGCATGCGATGCACCTCTCCCAAGGGAGAAAAGCAGATATCACTGGCAGGCACATTGGCATCGACAAGAATCTTCATGACTTTCCTTGGTCTCGATATACTTTCTCAGCGTACAATAGCGCGATCTTACCCGCAGGTGCGCCCCCCGCGTCACCCGTTGCCGCAATGACTTGAGTTACACCAGGAGCCAACGTTGATCATCCGCTGGGAAACCGACCATGACTACGTCCTCGTGCATATCCACCAGGACATGTTCGGTGACTGGATATTCAGCCGTGCCTGGGGCCAGATTGGCACCCAGTTCGGAGGCCTGAAGCATGCCTTGGCCGATGACCATGCCCAGGCCATGCTGTGGCTGGAGGATGAAACCACCATCCAATCCTCCCGTGGCTTTCGCAAGGTCCTCGAAGCTGATGACTCAAGTCCTGAAGCTCAAGAGGCCATGGGGCAGCTTTCTTTACTCGATGCTCTGTAGCGCCGAACGACGTCCAGGCCTTTGCTTCTGAACACCCCGCATACCTGAACGCCTCGCAAGAAGACGACACCCCGAAAGCCGGACATCTTTTCCAGCCTTCGGGGTGTTTTCATTGGTAATGGAACAGAGGGGCACTGGATGCCCCTCTGACTTACCTACACTGACTTACCTACCTACTGACTTGCCTAACCGCTGACCTAACTACCACGGTCAAGCAAGATACCCTTGTGATTCATCCGGGTCGTCAGGGCCTTCCGGCGTGGCGTCTTGCTGTTCCCGGCGGGCCTGTTTCCGCGTCACCAGCTTGCGCAGCGCCACGTAGAACACTGGCGTGAGGAACAGCCCGAACAGGGTGACCCCGAGCATGCCGAAGAACACTGCGACACCAAGTGCCTGGCGAACTTCAGAACCTGCACCAGAGCCCAGCATCAACGGTATTACCGCCGCCGTGAAGGTGATCGACGTCATGATGATCGGACGCAGGCGCAAGCGACATGCCTCGAGAGCAGCCTCAATGATGCCCTTGCCTTGCTGCTCAAGCTCGCGGGCAAACTCGACGATAAGAATCGCGTTCTTGCATGCCAGGCCAATCAATACGACCAACCCGACCTGAACAAAGACATTGTTGTCGCCCTTCATCCACCACACCCCCAGCAAGGCGGAAAGCATGCACATAGGGACAATCAGGATCACGGCCAACGGCAAGGTCCAGCTTTCATAGAGCGCCGCCAACACCAGGAACACCAGCAACACCGACAGAGGGAACACAATCAGAGCAGCATTCCCTTGAGTTGCCTGCTGGAAGCTCAGGTCCGTCCACTCGAAGGTCATGCCATTGGGCAACACCTGGTCAGCCAGCTCGCTCAACACCTGCATCGCCTGGGACGATGACAGCACAGAGGGGTCCGACTCCCCTGCCAGGTCGGCTGCCGGATAGCCGTTGTAGCGCAGCACCGGGTCCGGGCCAAAGGTCTCATCGATATTCACCATCGTGCCAATCGGTACCATTTCGCCATGCACATTGCGGGTACGCAGATTGGCAATGTCTTCGACACTATCCCGGAAAGGACCATCGGCCTGGGCAATCACCTGCCAGGTACGGCCAAACTGGTTGAAGTCGTTGACATAGGTGGAACCAAGGTAGGTTTGCAGCGTCTCGAACAGAGACGTCAGCGGTACCCCCAACGTCTTCGCCTTGACTCGGTCGACTTCCGCGTCCAGCTGCGGCACGTTGGCCTGATAACTGGTAATCGGGAAGCCCATGCCTGGCGTCTGGGCAACGGTCCCCTGGAAGGCCTGGATCGCACTCTGCATGGCGCCATATCCAAGCCCGGCACGGTCCTCGATGAACATCTGCCAGCCATTGCCATTGCCCAGCCCCAGAATGGGCGGTGGCATGAACGAGAAGGTGAAGCCTTCCTGCAAGGCCGATATCTTCTGGTTGATGCCGGCGTTGATCTCAGCCGCCGTACGTGAACGTTCAGAGAATGGCGCCAGAGTCAGGAAAGCCACCCCACTGTTGGGTGTATTGGTGAACTGCAAGGCATTGAGCCCCGGAAAAGCTATCGAGTGGATGACGTCCTCGTCCTGCATGGCCAGTTCACTGACCTTGCTCAGCAAGGCATCCGTACGCTCCAAAGAAGCCCCTTCCGGCAGCTTGACGCCAGCGATCAGGTACTGCTTGTCCTGGGTCGGAATGAAGCCAGGAGGCACCACCTTGAACATCATTCCGGTGGCCACCAGCAACAATGCATAGACCACGAACACAGATCCGCGCCGATGCAGGGAACGGGATACCGCCCCTTGATAACGCTGTGAACTGCTGGCGAAGAAGCGGTTGAACGGACGGAACAGCCAGCCGAACATCAGGTCGATCAGCAGCGTCGCCCTGTCCCTCGGCGCATCATGCGGCTTGAGCAGCATGGCCGCCAGCGCAGGCGACAGCGTCAGGGAATTGATGGTGGAAATCACCGTGGAAATGGCGATGGTCGCGGCGAACTGACGGTAGAACTGCCCGGTAACCCCCGAAAGGAAGGCCATGGGCACGAATACGGCACACAGCACCAGGCCAATAGCAATGATCGGTCCAGATACCTCGCGCATGGCCTGATGCGCCGCCGCCAGGGGCGTCAGACCTTCCTCGATGTTACGTTCGACGTTCTCCACCACCACGATGGCATCATCGACCACGATGCCAATCGCCAGCACCAGTCCGAATAATGTCAGGGTATTGATCGAAAAGCCGAGCAGATAAAGCACCGCAAAGGTGCCGATCACGGATACCGGCACCGCGATCAGGGGAATCACCGAAGCTCGCCAGGTCTGCAGGAACAGCGTCACCACCAGTACCACCAACAACACAGCTTCAAACAGGGTCTGGATGACCGAGCTGATGGAGTCACGCACGAAGATGGTCGTGTCGTACACCGCCTCGTATTCGACGCCTTCGGGGAACCACTGGGACAACTCATCCATGGCGGCAATGACCTGCTTCTGGATATCCAGCGCATTCGCCCCTGGCGCCTGGAAGATACCGACGGCAACAGCATCCTTGCCATCCAGCTGTGAACGCAGCGTATAGTCGCCCGCGCCCAGCTCGAGACGCGCAACGTCGGACAGGTGCACGACCTCGCCGTTCGCCCCTGACTTGATCACGATGTCACCGAACTCCTGCTCGGTCGTCAGACGCCCCTTGGCATTGATCAAGGTCAGGTAGTCACTATTGGCTATCGGCTCAGCCCCCAGCTGCCCAGCCGAGACCTGCACATTCTGCTCGCGCATGGCCTCCACTACCTCTCCCGAGGTGAGCCCTAGTGCGGCGATACGATCAGGGTCAAGCCAGGCACGCATGGCATAGTCGCCACCACCGAATATCTGCGCATCCCCCACGCCTTCGATACGTGACAGCACATCCTTGACGTGCAACCGGACATAGTTGCGTAGATACAGTGTGTCGTAACGGCCATCCGGAGATGTCAGATGAACGACCATCAAGAAGGTCGGCGACTGTTTCTGGGTCGTCACGCCCTGACGCCGGACTTCCTCAGGCAAGCGCGCCTGCGCCTGGCTGACGCGGTTCTGCACCTTGACCGCCGCATCATCCGCATCGGTGCCTGGACGAAAGGTCACCGTGATCTGCAACACGCCATCGGAACCGGCAGTGGACTTGAGGTACATCATGTCCTCAACTCCATTGATCGCCTCTTCCAACGGCGTCGCCACTGTCTCGGCGATGACCTTGGGGTTGGCACCAGGGTACACCGTACGCACGACCACCGACGGCGGCACCACTTCCGGATACTCACTGATCGGAGACTGCGGAATAGTGATCAGGCCGGCAATAAAGATAAGAATTGACAGCACCCCAGCAAAAATAGGGCGGTCAACGAAAAACTTCGCGAAATCCATGAAAGGACTCTCCCTCAGGGCGAGTTGGCATCCGCTTCACTGCGAACTTGGCTAATGGAGAGCTGAGTAGCGTCTTCCCCGCTCTCCATATCGACGCTTTCCGCCACGACCTTCATTCCCGGAAAGAAGATCTGCTGGGCACCGCGGACCACGACATTGTCTCCAGCTTCCAGGCCGGCGGAGACTACCCTCAGCCCATCGGCTTTGCGTCCTGTCTGAATGTCCTTGCGCACCGCCGTGCCTTCATCATCGATGACATACACATACTTGCGGTCCTGATCCGTGAGTACCGCCTTGTCATCGATCAGGATGGCGTCTTCCGCATTACCACCAAGCAGTTGAACACGGGCAAACATGCCAGGAGTGAAGACGCCATCAGGGTTGTCGAGCACCGCACGGGTCAATATGGTGCCCGTGGTGCCATCCATGCGGTTGTCAACGAAGTTGACTTCTCCTTGATATGGATAGCCTTGGTCACCAGCAAGACCAATGCGCACGGGAGTACTCGCTTCACGGGAACTGGGACGCTCTCCGTTACGCGCCAGAGCGTTATATTTCAGGAATGTCTGCTCATCACTGAAGAAGTGCACATACACCTGATCCAGAGAGACAATGTTGGTCAGTGCGGTTGTTTCGGTGACCAGATTGCCCTCTGTCACCAGAGCCCGCCCTGTACGTCCTGAAATAGGAGCCCGAACCTCGGTGAATTCCAGGTCCAGTTGGGCCATTTCCAGTTCTGCCTTGGTCGCTGCCAGGTCCGCTTCCGCCTGGGCCGCAACAGCACGGCGCTGGTCCCTTTCCTCTGTGGATATCGCATTGCTCTGCGACAGACGCTCAGCCCTCGCTGCTTCGCCACGACTGCGCACGACCTGGGCCTGGGCACGTTGCACTTCAGCCTCGGCCTTCGCCACCGTGGCACGGTAAGGGCGTTGATCGATCACGAACAACACATCCCCCTTTTCCACCTGTTGGCCCTCGGTGTAGTTGACGCTGACCAATTGGCCCGACACTCTAGGGTGTAGCTCCACCCTATCCACTGGCTCGATGCGTCCGGTGAATTCGTCCCAGAAGTCGACGTCCCTGACCAGCACATCGGCGACACTGACATGAGGAGGTGGAGGCGCCTGCTGGGCTTCATCCGCCTGACTGTCACAGCCAGCAACAGCAACCAACAACAAGACGCTCAAGGTGGCGCGCACGGGCATGTTGCGCGCCCCGGCAATGACCAGCAGCGCCCGTCTGATCACGCCGTCAGCCTTGGCTGTATGGTTCATGGGTGCATTTCTCCACTTCGCATTCTGGAAAAAGAAGTCCAAGGTCCGCTAAATGTCGTTTACCGGGCCCAAGAATCGACAAGCACCTGGAGAGATGCTGAATACATCAGCATTCCCCAAACTACGAGTCTTCAACTACGGGTTCTCAACTACGGGTTCTCAACTACGAGCTCTCAACCACGAGATGAATCGACAATGCAGCTTGCACGTTTCAGTGAAGCGCTGGGTCAATGACCAACAGGATGAGTGGCAGGAAAAGTTCGCTTCAGACGAGCTGACACGCACTTCCCACATCCATATGGGCCACAAGGTACGCAGAGCACAGCAACCGGAAAAAAGCATCCGGATAAAGGAGAGAGGATTCTTACGCTCAAGCACTGAGTGCCAACTTGCCAACAGCAAACTGGTACACAATGACCAAAAAGCCGTCATGAGATAGAGGCTATAACGTACGGATTCCGCTGTGATTCACACGCACAGGCATTTATGCATTGCTTGTACTTATTTACGTTAATGCCTATACGTCGGCTTGATTAGCCTATCTTTGAGGGAAATACTGTTTCACTGATGGGACAATCGAACCATCCTGCAGGACAGCAGTACTACTGCGGTCTCATCCGAAAGGATTAGACCACAAAAGAACTGGACCACCGACAAGCTGGATCACGATAGAACAGCATCATCATAGAACTGCACCACAAAATAGAACTGCACCACAAATCCTTACCCCGGACCTTTACCTCGGAACAGATACCATGAACCAGGATCTCAATGATGTCCTGATCTTCGCCAAGGTCGTGGAACAAGGCAGTTTCACTGCAGCCGCACGCATCCTGGACATTCCCAAGACGACCGTGAGCCGCAAGGTTCAGATGCTGGAACAACGCCTGGGAGCAAGGCTGCTCAACCGCACGACTCGCCGTTTGAGCCTTACCGAAGCTGGATCTCTCTACTATGAATACTGCAACCAGATCACTCTGCAACTGAACGAAGCAGAAAGTGCCGTTCACCGCCTGGAAGACAAGCCCCGTGGATGGCTGAGAGTCACGGCTCCCTTTACCCTGTGCACAGAGTTTGTCTCGGCACTGATCCGGGACTTCCGCACGCTCTATCCAGAGGTCAAGATCGACCTGGTGCTGTCCAACGATCGCCTTGACCTGGTCGCCCACCAGATCGATGTGGCACTACGCGTGGGCCCACTTCCCGACTCCAGCCTGGTCGCTCGCCCTCTGGCACGATATCGCTCCTACATCTATGCCAGCAAACGCTATATCGCTCGTTACGGTGAGCCAAAGGAGCCTTCCGAGCTGGTCCATCACCATGCACTGGCCAAGTCCTCCGACTTGCGCAATCAGCGTTACACGTGGCTGTTGCAGAATGGTCAGCGCCGAGAGGAAGCCCCGATTACCCCCATTGCTGTGGCCAACGACCCTTTTGCCCTGCAAGAGCTGTTTGTCGATGGCCAAGGCCTGATGCTGGCCAGTGAAGTGGTAGCCTGCTGGGGGGCCAGGGAAACCGAGCTGCGCCGGATACTTGAAGATTGGTCAGGACCAGAAGTCGAGCTGGCTGCGGTCTTTCCCGGGGGACAACTGGTATCGCCCAAGGTCCGCACTTTCGTCGACTTCGTCGCCGAGCGACTGCGCCTGGAGAACCTGCCTCCGGACAAACATCGGCAGCCTGAACCACAAGCTGAAATTGCCGAAGAGGAAGTCGTACCAGCATGAGCTGAAACCTGCTTGCTGATGTCCATCAGCATTGCCGGATCAACGCTTCCCGAGGACCCGCCGACCATGTACCAGAGTACCGCAGCCATCACTGCGGCTCTGGTCGGTTGGCGCTTGCTTCAGGTAGACCTGTGCACTTTGCGCCAACCAGCCCCTGGCGGCCAGCCAGACGGCAATGTCTCTGGCCTCCACCCGACCTTCCAGCGTTTCGCTCGGATCGCTGACCGCCTGCTCATTGTGCACTTGCTGCGTGCAAGATACTGCGCAAAGTACAGGAATCCGCTCCCCATAACGGGCCAGCAGAGACGCGTCATCGGCAATCTCGACCGGCTCGATCTGCAGCTTGGGATCGGCCAGAGCCACCACCAGGGCTTCCATCCGCTCACACAGATGGCAACCCAGGGTGGTATAGAGCACCAGACGCGTCATCGATTCAACGATGCTTGATCAAGAAGCAATAGTGCAGGTCCGGGCGACGGTTGAAGTCCGGGTCGAAGGTCTTCTTCGAAATATCTTCCACGACAAACTCCTGATCAAGCGCAGTATCCAGACTGAAGCGACGCTGGTTGTTGGAGAAGACCAGCGTGCCTCCCTTGGCCAATCGGGCCATGGCCAGACGCACCAGACGCGGATGGTCACGCTGGATGTCCAAGGTATCATCCATCTTCTTGGAGTTGGAGAACGTCGGCGGATCCATGAAGATCAGATCGAATTCTCCTTTGGCAGTCTCCAGCCAGCGCATGCAATCATCACGTATGACGCGATGGCGGGAAGGATCGAGCTTGTTGAGTGCGAAGTTGTCCCGGGCCCAATCGAGATAGGTATTGGACATGTCGACACTGACACTGTCGCTGGCCCCACCTGCCGCCTCGGTGCCCAGCGCAGCCTGCACAGTGGCCGTAGCGGTATAGCAGAACAGGTTGAGGAACCGCTTGCCCGGTGCCATCTCGCCCAGCATGCGGCGGACCGGACGATGATCGAGAAACAGGCCGGTATCCAGATAGTCACGCAGATTGACCCATAGCCGGGCCCTGCCCTCGCGGACTTCGAAGCGCTCACCGCTGGCACCCTGCTTCTGATACTGAGCCTTGCCTTGTTGCCGCTGGCGGCGCTTGATCACGACCTTCGAGGCACTGATGCCCAGCACCTCGGGAATCACTCCCAAGGCATCGAACAGACGCTTCTGGGCCTGGGCCTGATCCACGGACTTGGGAGGCGCGTACTCCTGTACGTGAACGCGATCCCCATAGACATCGATGGCCAGCGCATATTCCGGCATATCCGCATCATATAGCCGGTAGCAAGTCTCGCCACTACGCTTGAGCCACTTGCGCAGCCTGCGAGCGTTCTTTTCCAGGCGATTGGCGAACATCTGAGCGCCCTCGGAGCGTGCCGGTGCCGCCTCTTGCCTGGTTTCCATATCCCGAGCCCGGGCAGGCTCGGCCGCCTTGTCCGTACTGTCGGCACGAGCTGCGGACGATTTCCGATCATTCACATCGATCAGCAGCAGCTTGGCCTCCAGAGGGCCATTGTTCAGCGCATATTGCTTATGGGAGCGCATTCCCAGGCGATGACCGAGATCAGGGTTGCCGGTAAACAGGGCCAGACGCCAACCGGCAAATTCCAGTCGCAGGCGATGTCCCAGGTCGGTATACAGCTGGACCAGTTCTGGCAACTCTCCCAGACGTTCGCCGTATGGTGGATTGGTAATCACCAGACCAGGCTCTGCAGGGTTGAGTACCCGTGGACGCGATAGACGCTGCACACTGGCGCCATCCAGGTGGATCATGGCGGGAATTCCCGCACGCATGGCATTGGTCTTGGCAGCGGACAGCGCCGGAGGGCTCTGGTCGAAGCCGAAGATTACCGTCTTGCAACGCTTGCGCCCTATGCTGGCACGAGCTTCGGCTTCACGCTTGAGCTCCGCCCACAGCGCAGCATCATGTCCCAGCCAGCCATGGAAACCAAACCGCTCCCGAGACAGATTGGGAGCAATATCTGCCGCCATCAGTCCGGCTTCGATCAGCAGCGTACCCGAACCACACATGGGGTCGATCAAGGGAGCACCATGACGCGCCATCTCCGGCCAACCCGCACGCACCAGCAGCGCTGCTGCAAGATTCTCCTTGAGCGGAGCATGCCCCGTATCACGGCGATATCCCCGACGATGCAGGCTGTCTCCGGAAAGATCGATGCCCAGGGTCAGCCGTCCACGGTGCAGATTGGCATACAAGCGAACATCAGGCTGGCGGACATCGACATTGGGCCGCGGCAGCCCAGCGGCCAGCATGCGGTCCACCACCCCATCCTTGACCGTCTGAGCGCCAAAGCGGGTATGGCGTATCTGATCGCTACGGCCATGGAAATCCACGGCAATGGTCGCCCCCGGGCGCATATGCTGGCTCCAGTCGATGCTGGCAACGACATCACGCAGCGCATCCGGCGTCTCGATACCCTCGGCCCGGCTAAGGCACAGGATCACCCGGTTGGCCAGACGCGACCATAGACAGGCCCGATATGCCCCCGCCAAGTCTGCCTGGACGTTGACGCCAGCAACGGTGGTTTTGCCTTCCTCGGCACCAAGCTCAGCCAGCTCAGAGGCCAGCAGTAACTCGATGCCTTTAGGACAGGTTGCCAGAAGGTCAAGCTTCTCAGGCACTTGTAACTCCTTCGGTGAATGCCTCAAGCCACCCCTAAAACAGGGCGGGCTAATGTGACGTTACAGTAAACAGCTTGTTACAATTCTTCGGTCGACAGCGCCATCCGCATTGCGCTATCAATTAAACGGTAGCTACAAGAGTCAACGCATGCGTCCCCGTCAACAAGCCTTCATGCAGATTTAGCCAACCATGGCTATGCTGGCGAGGTTTGGGCGTTAAGGGCTCGCCTCTATCTGGTATCTACACACTTTCAGCGCTGTCACTACAGCGGTTGATATCAGGAGCGGCGGGTCAGATTGGTACCTTTATCATGAGGTAGACCCATGAAACGACAGAAACGTGATCGCTTCCAGCGCGCTTATGTACATGGTTATAAAGCAGGTGTCTCGGGCCGCTCCCGTGATGACTGTCCAAGCCAGGATATCAATCTACGCGAATACTGGATGAGCGGTTGGCGTGAAGGTCGTGGGGATCAATGGTCCGGCATGACAGGTGTCTCCGGTATCCACAAGAACCCCATGGTGCTCTAACCCCCTGCGGTTGTGAGACTTCTTTCAGCAACCAACACACAAGCCCGTGGCCATGGTGCCATGGGCTTTTTGCTTTTCTGATACCTGTGCTTTTCTGATACCTGCTTTCCTGGTAATGATACTGTGATAAGCATCATTGCGCCCAACGCGATCTGACCGGCTTCGCCGTCCGCCACTCCCTCAGGCCTACTGCAAGGCTCGAGCACACTCTCTCACCAGTTCAGGCCCACGATAGATGAAACCGGAGTAGATCTGCACCAGATCCGCACCGGCGGCACGCTTGGCCGCCGCCGCCTGTCCGCTGTCCACGCCGCCGACACCAATGATCGGCATCTCGGGCAGCGCCTGGCGCAACAGGGAGATCACATGGTTGGAAGCGGTAAACACAGGTCGCCCAGAAAGCCCGCCCTGTTCATCGCCATGCTCGAGCCCAGCCACGGCATCCCTGGAAACCGTGGTATTGGTGGCAATCACCCCATCGATACCACTACGATTCAGCGCCTGGGCCACCAGCGCCACTTCTTCGTCGTCCATATCCGGTGCGATCTTGACCGTCAGCGGCACTCGTCGAGCGTTTTCTGCATCGAGCCGCGAGCCTTCTTCACGCAGGCGTCCAAGCAACTGATCAAGATGCTCACCAAACTGCAGGTTTCGCAGACCCGGGGTATTGGGCGAGGAAATATTGACCGTGATGTAATGGGCATGAGCGTGAACACGCTTGAGGCAATAGAGGTAGTCGTCCACCGCATCCTCGACGGCCGTGGTCAGGTTCTTGCCAATGTTGATCCCGATGACACCGCGATAACGGCTGCTTCTGACTCGCTCGACCAGATGATCGACCCCAAGGTTGTTGAACCCCATGCGATTGATGATGGCTCCCTGTTCAGGCAAGCGGAACAGGCGTGGCTTGGGATTTCCCGCTTGTGCCTTCGGGGTCACGGTACCCACTTCAACGAAACCGAAGCCCAGTGCGCCCAGTGCATCCAGATGGTCGGCATTCTTGTCCAACCCTGCTGCCAGCCCGATACGGTTGGGGAAGCTCAGCCCCATCACCTCGACCGGATCGTCGACCTTGGCTCCCCCCAGGCACCCCGCGAGACGAAAACGCTCCAACCAATCCAGCGAGTTGAGCGATAAACCGTGGGCGACCTCTGCATCAAGGCGAAACAGCAAAGAACGGGCGAGATCGTACATGGGGTCTCCAGGTCAACATGTCAAAGTAGTGGTTCTGCATAGATCTGGAGCGCGAGTATAGCGCAATTTCCTCCTCGATTATGGTCTACTACCGGCTCTTGAAATTTGGATCGGCAGCCGGGAGGAAGCCATGGCAGAAGAAATAACAGAATCTCTCGAAAGCCTGCTGTCACGTATCCATCAGGCCCTGGAAGAAAACCGGCCTGAAGAGATCAGTGCTGCCATTGCCGATCTCGAGCCTGCCGAGATCGCCCTGCTCCTCGAGTCGTTGCCACTGCATGAGCGCACCTTGCTGTGGGAGCAGGTACCGGCAGAGCTCGATGGCGAGGTGCTGCTGCATGTGCATGACGAAGTGCGTAGCACCCTGCTTCAGGACATGGATCCCGAAGAGATCGTGGCTGCCACCGCCAGCCTCGATACCGCGGACCTGGCCGAGCTGTTCGACGACCTGCCCAAACCGGTCGCAGAAGACATGTTGCGCTCCATGGACGAGCTGCAGCGAGCCCGTCTGCAGGAGACATTATCCTTCGAGGAAGACAGTGCCGGTCGTCTGATGCGTACCGACACCATTGCGGTGCGTGCCGATGTGATGCTGGAAACCGTGCAGCGTTTCCTGCGCTGGAAAGCCTCTATTCCCGACAACACCGACAACCTGATGGTGATCGATCGTACCGGGCAGTTCATGGGAGTCCTGCCATTGGCGCGCCTGGTTTCCCATGATCAGGAGACCCTGGTGGAAACGCTGATGGATACCGATGTCGATGCCATCCAGGTGGACATGAAATCCCGGGACGTGGCGACCCTGTTCCAGACCCACGACCTGACATCGGCCCCGGTTGTGGACAAGGAAGGTATGCTGCTGGGCCGCGTGATCATCGATGACATCGTCGATGTCATCCAGGAGATTTCCGAACAGGCCTTGATGCACATGGCGGGTCTGGATGAGGAAGAAGACCTCTTCGCCCCCGTCGTGCCCAGTGCCAGGCGACGTGCTGTCTGGCTTGGTATCAACCTGCTCACCGCATTTCTGGCGGCCTGGGTCATTGGTCGCTTCGAGGCCACCCTGCAGCAGATCGTGGCCTTGGCAGTATTGATGCCCATCGTGGCCAGCATGGGCGGTATCGCAGGCAGTCAGACACTGACCTTGACCATTCGTGGCCTGGCCCTGGGTCAGATCAGCAAGACCAACAGCAACTGGCTGCTGTACAAGGAAATCGGTATTTCCCTGATCAATGGCGTGGTCTGGGCCCTGGTCGTTGCCGTACTCGCTGTAGTCTGGTTCGGTAGTGTTCCCATCGGTGCCATCATTGCCGCAGCCCTGGTCATCAACATGCTGGCCGCGGGTGTCTGCGGTATCGTCATCCCGCTGTTTCTCAAGCGCATCAATATCGATCCCGCGCTTTCCAGTTCTGTGATCCTGACCACAGTGACCGATGTGGTCGGCTTCATGTCCTTTCTTGGGTTGGCTACCATTTTTCTGTTGTAGCGCCCATCACCACTCGGCCGTCGGCAAGGGGGTTATCATCCCCCCCCTATTGCCGACGGTTCCGCCATTATTCAGCTCACAGTACCTCGTCCTTCAGCTGATACCAGCGATACAGGCAGCGTTGCCCCAGGCGCCGAAACGGTGCCAATGCCTCGGATTCGACCTTCTCGAGCAAGTTGGGATAAGGCAGCGTCGAGGTGAAGATCGGCAGATCCAGACTCGCGCTCTCTCCTGCGATCCATTGCGCTAGGCGCTTGCCTGCCTGGGCCGAGTACATCACGCCATTACCGCCGTAGCCCAGTGCATAGTAGATGCTTTCACGAGGATCCGGCTGGTGGATACGCGGCATCATGTCATGGCTGACATCAACCCAGCCCCACCAGGAATAATCGATATCGATGCCAGCCAATGCCGGAAACTTGCGCTCCAGGTCACCAATCAACATCGCTTCATATTTTTGCTTGGGGGCATCACGCCCGGTAATGGCACTACGGCTACCGATCTGTACCCGGTTATCCGGTAGCAAGCGATAGTAGTGGCGAAGAATCCGGGTATCGGTCAGCACTTGGCGGGTACGGAAGCCTGTGGCCTCGATTTCCGCCTCGCTCAACGGGCGGGTCACAATGGAATTGGAGAGTATCGGCAATAGCCGATTCTTGAGCGACCGGTGCAGCTGCCCCGTGATATATCCCCCCGTCGCGATGCCGACTGCACGCGCCTTGACCACACCACCAGGAGTGCGCAGGTAATGCACGTCATCGCGACTCTCCCAACCCAATACTGGACTGGCAGGATGCACCTTGACGCCCAAGGCACGAGCCTTGCGCTGATAACCAAACGCGAGCTTGCCCGCATGAATGCCGATACCCTCAGGTTCGTGCATGGCGCCAGCCGCTTCCTTGTCATCCACCCATTCACGCCGCACGCTGTCTGCGTCGATGATACGTGCATCGTAGTCGAAGGTTTCGCGTAGCAGCCGCGCCTCCTTCTCAAGCCCGGGCATCATCCGGGGCTTGTGGGCGATATAGAGGTGTCCCCCTGGCTGAGGGTCACACTCGATATCTGCGATGAGTGACTTGAATGTCTGCATGGCATTCACGCATTCACGATGCAGGCCAAGTGCCGTGTCGAGTCCGTAGCGCTCGATCCACTGGGAACGCTTCAAGCGTCCCGAAGCACACTGGGCCTGGCCGCCATTGCGGGTACTGCATCCCCAGGCAACGCGATTGGCCTCAAGCACGGTAGCCTTGATGCCGTATTGCTCAGCAAGGAAGATCGCCGCTGTCAGGCCAGTGAACCCCGAGCCGATGATCACCACGTCCGCATCAATATCGGCTTCAATGGGTCCATCATCCGCCGGCGGCTCGCCCGCCGTGCCGATCCAGTAGGTCGGAGCATAGTCACAGCCGCTTCCTGTCCGAGGCGTGGTCAAGGGGTCATAGGCAGGGTCGTAAGGTGTCTGGGCCGGTGTGGCACGTTCACTATGTGCCGGCGAGACGCTGGGCTGCACATCCAACATGATGATCTTCCTCCTTCCTGGCCAGAATGATCGTGTCGCCGTATCAGGCGCCCTGGACGGGGGTTGCCGGACGCTGCTTGCGATAGGCGTTCTTTACGGCAATCTTGCCATCCCGGAAGGTGAAGGCATCGATCATGCGAGCTTCTGAACGCATGCCGTCTGCGCTAGTACCGCGATATGTACTCTCGCTATAGCCTCGATCACCGATCACCACATGCACACCATCGACCCACTCGGCATCCGCTGCATTCTCCCAGGCCGCACGCAGGCCAGCACGAACCGCGTCCTTGCCAATGAAGCTCTTGCCCAGCAGTTCAGGTCCTGCCACGGCATGGAATTCACAATCGTCGGTCATCATCTCCATCACGGCATCGATGTCATGACGGTTGAGGGCGGCACTGAAATCCGCCAGGAATTGGGCATCAGGTTGGCTCATGAGGGGTCTCCATTGTTATTGATTCGACACCATCGAGCCTACGACCGCGCAGGTCATGCCGCTTAGCACCAGTTGTCCGCCATCTCTTGGACCAGCCATATCCTGGCCGTCTTCTCATTGCCTCAGGCCGTTATGCGCCCGCCTGCCGCTCCGGGCAGCCTCACGACAGAAAATACAAATCTCATTTTTCGAAACTAATTTATATATTTTTCGAAACAGTTTGAGATATTTTTCGAAACATGATTATCCTGACAGCAGCGTTCCATTTCCGCTCCATTCAGCCCTGGAGGATGACCACACCATGGCCGATGCATCTCTCTCCCTTGATGGCATCCCTTCCCGGCACTATCGCAGTGCCAAGGAACTGTTCGGCATTGAATCAAGCCTGCAGGTGCCGGTTTTCGACGAGCGTGATGACCATGTCCCTGCCGTTGACGACGCCTACCGTTTCAACCCTGATGTCACTCTGGCGATACTCGCCGGCTTCACACGAAATCGCCGGGTGCTGGTCCAAGGGCTGCACGGCACCGGCAAGTCGACCCATATCGAGCAAGTCGCAGCGCGCCTGAACTGGCCCTGTGTCAGGGTCAACCTGGATGGTCATATCAGTCGTCTGGACCTGGTGGGAAAGGACGCTATCGTGATACGCGATGGTGTTCAGGTTACCGAGTTTCAGGAAGGTATCGTGCCCTGGTCCCTGCAACGCCCAGTCGCCCTGATCTTCGATGAGTATGATGCTGGCCGGCCTGACGTCATGTTCGTCATCCAGCGTATTCTGGAGCGCGATGGTCAATTCACTCTGCTGGACCAGAATCGGGTCATCCAGCCTCACCCCATGTTTCGCCTGTTCGCTACAGCCAATACTCTGGGCCTGGGCAACCAGGACGGCCTGTATCATGGCACCCAGATGCTCAACCATGCCCAGGTCGACCGCTGGAACATTGTTGCCAAGCTGGATTACCTGCCTCGCGACGAAGAGGTCAAGATCGTGCTGGCCCGAGTACCCAGCAAGGACACTGAGCGTGGACGGCGACACATCGACGCCATGGTCGCTGTGGCTGAACTGACTCGCCGAGGCTTTGCCAATGGCGATCTGTCGACGCTGATGTCACCTCGCACCGTGATCACCTGGGCGGAAAACTGCGAGATATTTCGTGATCCTGCCCTGGCCTTCCGCCTGTCGTTCCTCAACAAGTGCGATGAGCACGAGCGTGCTCTGGTCGCCGAGTTCTACCAGCGCTGCTTTGATGAGGAGCTGGAAGAGTCAGTGATCAACGATAGCGAGGCGGGAGCATGAACGAATCGTCCGCTCTCGATCAGCCACCCGGGCAGCGCCGTCGACAGCAGTATCTGGAGGAGCTGGAAGCAGCGACATTACGTGCCTTGAGCGCAGACCGGTCATGGCACTATCGCAGCCGGCTCCTGCATCAAGGTACTTCCCGAGTGGCATTGCGTGCCCCGCACCTGCGCCTCGACATCCATTCCCTGGATGCGCCGGACTATCGAGCGGTCAGTGATGCCATGGCGATGCGACAGCGCCATAGCGATGCTCAGTTGCATGAAGAACTGCGCCCTGAAGGGCCAGAGGCACGCCTGATCTATGACCTGCTGGAACAGTTGAGAGTGGAGGCGCTGGCCACGGCAGAAAGCCCGGGCATGAGCCATAATCTGCGCCAGCGATTCCAGCGCTGGTCATTGGCCTTCCATCACGCCCAGCTTACCGAGACGGCCCTGGGACTGTTGCTGTTCTGCCTGATACAGATCTGCTGGTCGCGTCTCATGGCCCAGCCAGTGATCGGGGAAATCGAGGATCTCATCGAAGCCACACGAGCCTCCATCGTTCCTGCATTGGGCCATGCCCTGGCGGGACTGCGCCGAGAACGTCATCACCAGAAGGCTTTCCAGAAGCATGCGCGTGCCATTGCCGACTGGATTGATCATCAGCTGTCCGGCTTCGATGCCCAGGACGAGCGGGATCAGGAAGAGCAGGACCCGAGGCGCCGGCTGGCCTTGTTGCTGGATGGCGAAGACGATATCGACGAACCGGTTGCTCTGGCACCCAGTGGGCACAGTCGACTGTTTGAGCATCATCGCCGCCGTTACCGCGCCTTCACCCTGGCCTACGACCGTGAGCTGGAAGCCGAAACCCTGGTCCGGCCTGTCCTGCTCGAAGAGTATCGCCAACGTCTCGACCGACGGATTTCCGACCAACGCATCAATGTACGCCGCCTGGCACGCTTCTTTCGCAATACCCTGACCCAACCGGACAGGGATGGTTGGCAGCACGGAGAGGAAAGCGGCGTTATTGATGGCCGGCGCCTGGCTCAGGTCGTTGCCTCTCCCATGGAACGCCGCCTGTTCCAGCGCGAGCGCTATCACCCGCAGGGGGATGCCCAGGTCAGTTTCCTGATTGACTGTTCCGGTTCCATGAAGGCTCACGGGGAGGCCATTGCAGTTCTCGTCGAACTAATGACCAGAGCTCTGGACATGGCAGGCATCGCCACCGAAGTGCTGGGCTTCACCACGACAACCTGGAATGGAGGACGAGCCCACAAGGA
Organism: Halomonas binhaiensis; assembly: GCF_008329985.2. Classification (NCBI taxonomy): domain Bacteria; kingdom Pseudomonadati; phylum Pseudomonadota; class Gammaproteobacteria; order Oceanospirillales; family Halomonadaceae; genus Halomonas; species Halomonas binhaiensis. Next base: position 1,380,970 of record NZ_CP038437.2, on the reverse strand, counting down.
CTGGCTCAAGGCCAGGCGCCCCGAAGCACCGGGCCGCCTCAATGAAGTCCGTCATCTGGTATTCAAGCACGCGGCACAACCCTGGCGTCGGGCACGACGAGCCTTCGGTGCTCTGCTCAAGGCAGACCTGTACAAGGAAGGCATTGATGGAGAAGCCGTGGAATGGGCCTGCCAGCGGCTGCTCAGTGCAGACGTCAAACGGCGTCTACTGGTGGTGCTGTCCGACGGCAGCCCATCGGACAGCGCTACCCACCTGGCCAACGACCGCCACTACCTGGACAACCATCTTCAAGCCGTGGTCGAACACTATGATCGTCCTGGCCAGGTAGAGATAAGCGGGCTCGGCGTAGGCCTGGACCTGAGCCCCTACTATCGCCAGCACCGAATTATCGACCTGGCCCAGACACTGGATAATGCCCTGGCCGAGGAAATCGCTCTTCTGCTGGTAAAACAGCATCGCTAAGGCGGTGCTCGGACCGCCCTCCTACCCTTACCTCACTCCGTGGCCAATGGTGACTGTCGCTGTGCCTGGACAGTGGTCACGGCAATGACATTGATGATGTCCTCCACGCTGCATCCCCGAGACAGGTCATTGGCCGGCTTGGCCAACCCTTGCAACAGCGGCCCGATCGCTTCTGCTCCGCCAATGCGCTCTGCCAGCTTGTAGCCGATGTTGCCTGCCTCGAGTTCAGGGAAGACCAGCACATTGGCCTGCCCCTTGACCTTGGAATCAGGTAACTTGCGTTGCGCTACCTCGGCGACAATCGCGGCATCCAGTTGTACGTCTTCATCGATGGCCAGTTGTGGGCGCAACCCCTTCACCTTGCGGGCTGCCTGGATCACTTTATCCACAGAGGCATGCCGGGCACTGCCACTGGTCGAGAATGACAGCATCGCGACTCTTGCCGGCTCATCAAGCAAGGCTTCGGCACTGTCGGCAGCCGCCATGGCGATCTGTGCCAGTTCATCGGCATTCGGATCCACCACCAGCCCACAGTCCGAGAAGATCATCCCGCCCTTGAGATTATGAAATGGCTTGCACAGCATCATCAGGAAGAAGCTCGACACCAGGGTCACCCCCGGCGCCTTGCCAATCAGTTGAATGGCGGCTCTCACCACATCAGCCGTGGTGTTCACTGCGCCGGCAACACTACCATCCGCCAGCCCAGTACTGACCATCAGGTTGGCGAATATCAGTGGTTCCAGCACGCTCGCGCGCGCCTGTTCCCGACTCATGCCCTTGGCTTCGCGCAACTGGAACAGGTGCTCAGCCAATGTTTCGGTATATTGCGAGACACGTGGATCGATCAGCGAGACAGCACCTAGTTCAAGGTGCTCTTCTTCTGCTCGGGCCTTGATGCGCTCGCTGTCTCCCACCAGCAGGATCTCTGCATAGCCTTCCTGCGTTGCTCGCACGGCGGCTTCCAACACCCGGCGATCTTCGCCTTCACACAGTACAATCCGGCGTGGCGCAGCCCTTGCCATGTCACGAATATGGTTCAGTGCCTTCATTGTTGTTCGCTCCGGCTTGTCTTCATGTCAGGGCCCTCAAGGCAATTGCCTCAGGCTGTGTACGAAAAGCCGGCCAGCACGGCTACTTTCGTACAAGACCTATCCTGCAGACAAAGCCCCGGCACAGAGCCGGGGCAATATCAACGCAGGGTCATTCCCATGGTTCAGACGTAGTCCTGGTATTTTTCCAGCAGACGCACCGGCTTCTTGAGCGCATCGCGACGGAAGGGATCGCCCAGCTCACGAGTACACATGATTTCGATGATGGTGGTCTTGCCTTCATTCATCTGCATGTCCACGGCTTTCTTCAGTGCCGGCCCCACATCCTCGAGACGATCCACGGTGATGCCTTCTGCCCCCATGGCACGACCAATCTCGGCGAAGCTCTGGTTGTCCAGTTCCCCCGCAACGAAGCGCCGGTTGTAGAAGTCGACCTGGTTCTTCTTCTCGGCTCCCCACTGACGATTGTGGAAGACCACCGCCGTCACCGGAATCTCGTGACGCACCGCGGTCATGGTTTCCATCATGCTCATGCCCCAGGCACCGTCGCCGGCATAGGCAATGGCCGGACGATGCGGAGCCGCTGCTTTGGCGCCAATGATGGTGGGCAATGCATAGCCACAGTTACCAAAGCTCATGGGGGCAAAGAAGCTGCGAGGCTTTTCGAAGCGCAGGTAGCTATGCGCCACAGAATTGATGTTGCCGATGTCGGTCGACACCATCACATCCTCTGGCATGGCTTTCTCCAGCTCACGCAGCACCTGGCGTGGATGCAGATACTGGCCACCGGAGAATGGCGTTTCTTCCTTGGCCTCCTCGATGGCGTCGAGGCTGAATGGGTCACGTTCGTGGGTCCATTCATCCAGTTCCCTCTCCCAGGCATCCTTCTCTGCCTTGATTCTGGCCAGGCGCTCATCCTTGGTCGCATCGCAGGCCAGTGTTCTGTCCTCGAGGCGCCTGGACAGTTCGATGGCCGCTGCCTTGGCATCACCGCAGATACCTACGGAGATCTTCTTCACCAACCCCAGCATCTTGTGGTCAGCGTCGACCTGGATGATCTTGGCCTCCTTCGGCCAGTAGTCCATGCCGTGCTGCGGCAAGGTGCCGAAGGGTCCCAGTCGTGTGCCCAGCGCCAACACAACATCTGCTTGAGAAATCAGCTTCATGCCAGCCTTGGAGCCCTGGTACCCCAGCGGGCCACACCACTGAGGATGACTCGCCGGGAAGGAGTCATTGTGCTGGTAGCTGTTGACCACAGGTGCCCCCAGTCGCTCAGCCAGCGCCTTGCACTCCTCGACGCCATCGGCCATGACCACGCCACCACCAGAAACAATGACGGGAAACTTGGCTTCGGCCAGCAGTGCCGCAGCTTCATCCAGGGACTGGGCGCCGCCCGGGCCACGGTCGACACGACGAGGCTCGGGAATCTCTGCCTCGATTTCGCCATAGAAATAGTCGCGCGGAATATTCAGCTGCGTAGGCCCGATCTCGGACATGGCGCGATCGAAGCAGCGGCCGGTGAACTCGGCCATGCGTACCGGGTTGGTCACATGGCCCTGATACTTGGTGAACTCCTGGAACATCGGCAGCTGATTGCATTCCTGGAACCCGCCCAGGCCAATGCCGGTGGTACCGGTCTCAGGCGTAATCATCACCACCGGACTATGCGCCCAGTAGGCAGCAGCAATGCCGGTCACGCAGTTGGAAATACCTGGTCCGTTCTGACCGATCACCACCCCATGGCGTCCTGATACACGGGCATAACCATCGGCCATATGTGCCGCGCCTTGCTCGTGGACCACGGGAATCAGACGAATGCCAGCAGGAGCAAAGATATCCATGGCATCCATGAATGCAGATCCCATGATGCCGAACATGTCGGTGACACCATTGGCGACAAGGGTTTCAACAAAGGCTTCAGAGGGTGTCATCTTCTGCTTGCCTTGAACGACCTGGCGATTGTCGCCGTTATTGTGGTTGTGGTTCATAGCTCCTCCAGGAACGCCTCCATGGACGCCTTGTGAAAGGTTCATCCGGAAGCTCGTCTAAAGATTCTTCGTGAATGCAAGGCTGCAGGTGCTTCCTGCCACTCTGCAAAAACCATTTTTCGGTACTAAATGTCTCGTTATTAGAAACATGGTCAAAAATTAGACTAGCCATACATGGCCGTCAACATAAATTTCGAAAAACGGTACAAATTGATTTCTTTTCAGAAACGGATAGACTCTGGATTCAGGGAGGACACCACCATGACCACATCGCGTTTGGATGCCCGAAGCATCGAAGGAGACACACCGGCCCAGCGGTTGCTGGCTCTGCTTGAAGTCATTGCTGAAAAGGATCAGTACTTCACGTTGCAGAGCCTCGTCGACGAAACGGGCATGCCCAAGCCAACGCTGCATCGCATGCTTCAGCAACTGGAAAACTCCGGGATGCTCCAGCGCGAAGCCGACAATCGCCACTACAGCAAAGGCACCCGACTGCGCCGGTTGGCAGAAACGCTCCTGCTCAACGATACCGTTCAGGGAGCCCGCCACGCGGTTCTTGCGGAGTTGGTAAGGGAAGTCGGAGAGAGCTGCAACATCACGGCTTTGGCAGGTGCAGAGGTTCTCTATCTCGATCGTGTCGAGACATCCGCCCCCCTGCGTTTCTATCTGCACCCAGGCTCTCGGGTACCGGCGCACTGCTCTGCCAGCGGTAAGCTATTCCTGGCCCAGATGAGCCCGGCCCAGCGTCGCCGCCTGCTGGCAGAAGTGCCTTTGTCCTCCTTTACCCGCAATACCATTACGGATATCAAGGCCCTCGAAATCGAGATTGAGCAGGTCAGGCAGCAAGGCTACGCCTTCGATGACGAAGAGTTTCTTCCCGGACTGTTGTGTATCGCCGTGCTAGCTCCCAACCCCAGCGGTGTATCCAATGTCGGCCTGGCGATTCAGGCTCCGATCATGCGTATGGATCGGCAACGAGCACTGGAATGCCTGCCTGTACTGGAGCGTGCCGCCGCCGCTATCGCCCAAATCAACCAGGGGGCCGTGCCAGACAGTATGGATGACCTGGAGATCGACAAGCAGGAGATTCAACAGCTGGGAGGCTAGGGTCGGCCCACCTGCATGCGGGCGTGATTCGATCCGACCTGAAAACGCACAGACCTACGACAAGGGGCGCCATATGGCGCCCCTTTCGATATTGCAATCCGTACTGCCTCGCAATCCGTACTGCATTGCAATTCGCACTCACTGCAACTCACATCATATGTGCATCACGACGTGATGCCTTGCGGCCAGTCTGGCAGCGTCATGCTTCACGACTGCTTTCTGCCAGATCGACCAATTCACGCACCGCCACGGCAAACAGCGGGAAGCTGGCCGGAGTACCACCATTGACTTCATTGACCAGGCGGCACCAGCGCTCATGCATGCTGGAGTGGTTGGTTATCCACTGGTCGACGCGTGCCGACGTTTCGCGAGCACCACCTTCCATCTGCAACACGCTTGCAGTGAGTGCCATCTGCTGTCGCTCGATGTCATCACGATACGCTTCACGCGCCTGGGACTGCCAACCATCCTTGACCGGCAACGCCGTCACCTGCTGAATCATCCAGGGCAATTCCAGGCGAGCACCGATTTCGTAGTACACCTCGGCAACCTTCTGTGGCTTCTCATCGACCTGACGAGCCGTCTGGATGATACCGAGTGCAGCATACAAGCTACCGGCAGCGGCAACCGCGGATGCCAGCGCTTCAGGTACACCGGCAGCCACCAGTTCCTGACGACGGGCTTCCCAGGCCTCCTGCTCTTCACCACGCAGGTGCTGGCCGACCTTTTCCTGCAATTGGGCAATACGTGGTGCGAAATAGGCAATGCAATCCGCTGCCGACATGGCAGAACGCAGACGCAGGAACCAGCGGGTAGCGCGACGAATCATGCGCATCAGGTCCAGCATCATGGAGTACTGGATACCGGTCGGCACCTTGTTGTCCAGCGCTTCGATCTGATCCCACAGACGCGGCAACTGGAAGCACTCGCGAGCGATCACGTAGGCACGTGCAACATCGGCACGCCCGACACCAGTGGAATCCACCAGGCGACGTACAAACACGATACCCATATGATCGACCAGATCATTGGCCAGCTGAGTCGATACGATCTCGCGTTTCAGGCGATGGTTGTAGACTTGGTCGTGGTAGCGCTCGAGCAGCACCTTGGGGAAGCCTCGTTCGACATGCTGCGCCACAATCGTGTCATCAGGCACATCAGAGGCGATCAAGTCACCCTTGAGCGCGCTCTTGGCATAGCTGATCAGCACTGACAGCTCGGGCAGAGTCATTCCTTGATCGTTGGCTGCGCGCTCCTGGAGGTCCTCATCCGAAGGCAGGAACTCCAGCTCCCGGTCGATCTGGCCTGCGGCTTCCAGCTCACTGATGAAACGACGATACGGACCGATTCCCTGATGGGACAGCAGCTCGGACAAGTCCAGAGACTGGCTCTGGCGATAGTTGCTGATCAGCACCAGTTCACTGACTTCATCGGTCATTTCCGCCAGCAGCTTGTTGCGCTGCTTGTCGGTCATGTCACCGTTGGCCACGACTTCATCGATGAGGATCTTGATGTTGACCTCATGGTCGGAGCAGTTGACGCCAGCCGCATTGTCGATGAAATCGGTATTGACCCGGACACCCTTGGCCGCAGCTTCCATGCGTCCACGCTGGGTCAAGCCCAGGTTGCCACCCTCACCCACTACGCGGCAGTTCAGCTCGCAACCATTGATGCGCAGGGCATCATTGGCCTTGTCACCCACATCGGCATCGGTTTCTGCACTGCTCTTGACGTAAGTGCCGATGCCACCGTTCCACAACAGATCGACCTGTGAACGCAACAGTGCCTGAATCAGGTCATTGGGCGCCAGGCGGTCCTCGCTGATGCCAAAGCGTTCCTTTATCTGAGCAGAGATGGGAATCCACTTGGCGGCACGAGAGAACACGCCACCACCTTCAGAAATCAGTGACTTGTCGAAGTCTTCCCAGGTCGAGCGCGGCAGCTCGAACATGCGCTGACGTTCCTTGAAAGTCGCTGCCGCATCCGGGTTCGGGTCAATGAAGATATGCAGGTGGTTGAAGGCTGCCACCAGGCGGATGGTCTTGGACAGCAACATGCCATTACCGAACACATCCCCCCCCATGTCACCGACACCCACCACGGTGAACTCATCCTTCTGGGTGTTCACGCCGAGGCTGCGGAAATGGCGCTTGACCGACTCCCAGGCCCCTTTGGCGGTAATTCCCATCTTCTTGTGGTCATAGCCATTGGCACCACCTGAGGCGAAGGCATCACCCAGCCAATGGCCATACTCGATGGAGATGGCATTGGCAATATCGGAGAAGGTCGCTGTGCCCTTGTCCGCTGCCACCACCAGGTAGGGATCATCCTCATCGTGACGCACGACATCCCTGGGCGGCACCACATCACCAGCGACCAGATTGTCAGTGACATCGAGCAGGGCGCGAATGAATGTCTGGTAGCAGGCGATGCCTTCCTTCTGCACCGTCTCACGATCAGCTCCTTCCGGCATGCGCTTGCAGACGAAACCGCCCTTGGCCCCTACCGGCACGATGACCGAGTTCTTGACCTGCTGAGCCTTGACCAGCCCCAGCACCTCTGTGCGGAAGTCCTCGTGACGATCCGACCAGCGCAAGCCTCCGCGAGCCACCTTGCCGCCACGCAGGTGTACACCTTCGACCCTAGGAGAGCAGACGAAGATCTCGAACATGGGGCGCGGCTTGGGCATTCCGGTGATCTTGGAAGGCTCCAGCTTGAAGGACATGTAGTCCTTGATGGCGCCATCCGCGGTGCGCTGGTAATAGTTGGTACGCAGTGTAGCCTGGATCAGTTCCACATAACGACGCAGCAGGCGGTCATCGTTGAGGCTGGCCACCTCATCGAGCATGCCGTTGATGCGTTCGAGGCAAGCATCGACCTCACCTTCGGCCGGTCGCTCTTCCGGGTCGAAGCGCAACTCGAACAGGGTGACCAACTCGCGGGTGATATGCGGATAGCTGGCCAGTGCATTGGCAATGAAGTCCTGGGAGATACCAAAGCGAATCTGCTTGAGATAGCGTGCATAGGCACGCAGCATCGCGACTTCACGCCAATCCAGGTTGGCACCGATAATCAGGCGGTTGAAACGATCATTATCTGCCTCACCGGCCCAGATGCGCTGGAAAGCCTCGATGAAAGGCGCTCGCATCTCCTGCAGGTTGACCTCGGTCGCGGTATGGTGCTCCAGGTCGAAGTCATGGACCCAGTACCCGGCATCCGTGGCATGCAGATCGTAGGGACGCTCTCCCAGCACTCGCAGGCCCAGGTTTTCCATCATCGGCAACACGTCAGACAGCGGGATGCGTGCGCCCTTGTGAAACAGCTTGAGATTGACGCCACTGCCTTCTTCTTCGATCAGGCGATACAGCGACAGGGCCAGCGTATTGCCCTCATCCAGCTCGCCAATGTGCTGCAGGTCATAGACGGCGGTGCGCGCGTTGAAGTCCTCGCGATAGCTGGCCGGGAAGGCATCGCGGAAACGCTGCATGAGATTATTGGCCTGCTCCTCACCATAGCTATCGATGGCGGCATTGAGCAGATCATCGCGCCAGTTACGCGCCATCCGTGTCAGCTTGGCCTCCAGCGCCTTGAGATCGTACTCCACTGGTGCATCGCCATTGAAGCGCAGGATGAACTGAATGCGCGCCAGCACCGACTCCGACAAGTAGGTGTTGAAGTCACCGAAAGTGGCATCCAGCTCCTCGCACAGGAATTCCTGCAGGCGGACACGCAGCTCCGTGGAGAACACATCCCGAGGTACGAACACCAGCACAGAATAGAAGCGACCGAAAAGTTCTTCGCGGATGAACAGGCGGACCTTGCGGCGTTCACGAATATCGACGATGCCCAGCGCCGTCTGGGTCAATTCATCGGTATCGATCAGAAACAGATCATCACGTGGATAAACTTCCAGGTTATGCAACAGCTGCTTGCCGGTGTGGCCCTTGGGATCGAAGCCAGCGATGTCCATGACCGCCTGGAGCTTGCGCCGCAGGATAGGAACATGCTGTGGAGACTCGTGGTAGACGCTGGAGTCGAACAGGCCCAGGAAGCGGCGCTCGCCGACCACATTGCCCTTGGCGTCATAGCGATCGATGGTGATCTGGTCCATGTATGCCGGGCGATGCACACGAGAGTGTTGCGAACTCTTGGCGAAAGACACCAGTTCGGGCACCAGCACGAACTTGCCATCCTCGACGCCCTGGTCGGTACGAATGCGCTGCCGATACGGAGAATCCTGCAGACGGAACAAACCCAGTTCACTGCCTTCGGTCTGCTTGAGCTGCTGGCTACCGGCCTGCCCCGTCACCTCGAACTCGTCATACCCCAGGAAGGTGAAGTGCTCATCCTGCATCCATTCCAGGAATGCCACAGCTTCCTTATGGTTGGCCGCATCGATCTGCTTCGGACGCGAGGCTTTCAACTCATCCAATGCTTCGGTGACCTTCGCTCTCATGGGAGCGAAGTCGGCCACGGCAGTACGCACTTCCTGCAGCGCATCCTGCAGGCTCTGTTCGATGCTGGCCAGTTCCTCAGGATCGGAGTGTCGGTCCACTTCGATGGCAATCAGGGACTCACGATGTCCAGGCTCGCTATTCTTGGCAGAGGATAGTCCGCTGACGCGATGATGACGGTCACGCTCCACTGTCAGTACGGCGTTATGAATCGCATGTACGGTCATGCCACGGCGGTTGAGCTCGATACGCACCGAGTCGACCAGGAACGGCATATCCTCATGCAGTACAGCAACGAAGGTATGATTGGACTGCCAGCCATGCTCTTCGAACTCGGGATTCAGCACGCGAACCTTGGGAGCGCTGGGATCGAACTGCTGCAGAAAATGCCACAGCGATAGAGTGGCGCCGTAGAAATCATCGAAGCGCCGGTCAACCATGTCCTCGACTGGCGCATTGGCGTAGAAGAGACGAGCAAAGGCGATGACACGCTCTACTTTATTCTCGTCAAGGCCGGCCGTGAGCCGTTCCTCAAGCTGCTTGAGCAGATCCTCGCGACTGTCATCCTGTGCGGTATGTTGCATCCTGACCTCAGCTGGCAGTGGCCACCCCTCGGTAGTGTGGCCTGGGAAATACGGTGCCCATGAAACAAGCCGCTCCCTTGCTAGAGGCGGCCCATGGTGACGTGGGCTCAGCTTACGCCAATCCTCTCTCCTTCCCTACCGACATGCCTGCCTTCTCATGCTGTATGTCGGTTGTGCATCGGGGCTTGACATACTGCTGAAACACATCCTCACGCCTGGCTCAGCGGCGTTGCAGCAGTACCCCGCACTCGCAGTGATCGGTGAAGGGGAACTGATCGAACAGAGCAAAGCGCATCACCTGGTGCGTCTTGGTCAACTGATCGAGATTCTCGGCCAGGGTATCCGGATTGCACGACACATAGACAATGCGCTCATACCCACTTATCTGCGCACAACTCGCTGTATCCAGCCCTGCCCGTGGTGGATCGACCAACACTGTAGAGAAGTCATAGCTTTCCAGGTCCATCTCGTCCACCCGTCGCCCTTTCTTGTCACCTTTCAGGGCAGCAGAGAAGTCTTCTGCTGACATACGGGCGACATGCACGTTGTCAGTACCGTTGCGCTCGATGTTCAGTCGCGCACTGGACACTGAGGTACGCGAAATTTCTGTGGCCAGGACCCGACGAAAGTTGTCCGCCAGGGCGATGGTGAAGTTGCCATTGCCACAATACAGCTCGACCAGGTCACGTTCCTGGCTACCTGTCGTGACATCCTGGGCCCAACTCAACATGGACATGCAGATACGTGCGTTGGGTTGGGTAAAACTGTTCTCCACCTGCTGGTAATGCAGGGCTCGGCCGTCGACCTCCAATTGCTCCCATACATGATCGCGGGTCAGCACGATACGCTGCTTGCGTGACCGACCAATGATCATGACATCAAGCATTGCCTCCAGCTCGCGAGCATCCCGTTCCCAGTCCTCATCCAGCGGGCGGTGATAGACCAGCGTCACCAATGCCTCGCCGCTTAGCGTCGTGAGAAACTCGACCTGGAACAGCTTGCGGCGCAGTACGGGATTATCGCGAATGGCATCAAGCAGAGCGGGCATCAATGCATTGATACGCTGGCTGGCCACCGCAAACTGGTCGACCCGCACAGGTACCTTTCGACTCGAGTCTTCCGGGTCGTTTTCGAACATCACGTAGTAAAGGTCGTCGCCCTCATGCCAAAGACGGAACTCACAACGCTGACGATAGTGGCTAGGCGGTGAAGGATAGACTTCCAGCTCAGGTACGGAGAATCGAGCGAACTGGGTTTCCAGGCGATCACGCTTGGCAGCGAGTTGCTCGTCATAGCGCTCAGGATCGACAACGGGAATGGCCACGGCGGCTCCTGTAGAAGAAGGTAAATAATGAACGGGAATGCAGGTTCGTGTATTCAGGCGCGAGGAATTGACAGCAATGTCGGGGAGTTGAAGCCAAAGGAGGCAAAACCTTGAGCCATGGCAGGTATTCTTTCTGGCTCGAGTGCCGTAACCAGCACCAGGCCAGGTGCATCACTCAACTCCGGTGTACCCGCCACCTGGGCAGTGCGTCGGGCAATGGCATCACCGGAATCGATCCAGGCGAACTCTCGCCCCAGGTGCTCCTCGGCTGCCTTGGCCAGAAGATCGCGCAATAGAGGGAAATGCGTGCAACCTAGTACGATCGTGTCAATCTGGCGGTCTTGCTGTAGAGGGATCAACGCCTGACGCAATACGTTCTGATCAGGAGAGCACCCCAGAATCCAGCGCTCAGCCTGAGTGACCAGAGGATCTGCAGCAATGCGCATGACTTGACAGCCAGGGGCAAAATCATCAATCAGGCGTTGGGTATAGGAACGCGCCACGGTCGCACTGGTGGCCAACAGGGCCAGGTGTCCGCTCCGGCTTTCCCGGGCGGCTGGCTTGATGGCGGGTACCGTTCCCACTACCGGAATCCGTAGATGCGCTCGCAAGGCATCCAGAGCCAGCGTGCTGGCAGTATTGCAAGCGACCACCAATGTTCCCGCCCCACTGGCCTCGACCGCTGCAGAGCATACCGCCAGGATACGCTCCACCAGCCAGATATCTTCCCGTATGCCATAGGGCAACATGGCGTTGTCGCAACAATAGGCCAGTGACACGCCCGGCATACGCTGACGTAACGCCGCCACTACCGACAGCCCGCCAACGCCTGAGTCGAAAACCAATACCGGCCCTGTCATCTACGCTCCTATTTCCTGCAGTGCGTCCCTGCAATGCGTCTCTGCAGTGCGTCTCTGAAGGCGTCCTTGAAGAGTGCGCCCTTGAAGCGCACATCTTGGCAGTGAGCGGTATCGAGCTGGGTGGTGATGAGTGATGCGGTGAGCCATGTCACAACGCAGCAATAGCGTATCGTCCCACCCGTCAGGGCAGGACGATACGCTATGAAAACTCGGGACAACGGGTCTAAAGAAAAGGTGGCAAATCATGAATGGTGCCGCTGAAAGTGTTCCGACAAACGGGGCGGCGCCATTCTACCCTACTCGAACCCTTAAGCCGATATGCTATCGGGCTCTTCTCGTAGTTCTGCGTAAAGTTCGGGATAGGCAGCCTGCAAGCGTTCAAGCTCAGAAGCAGCCTTGGGCGGCAGTGCCGATGCCAGTCGTTCAAGATCCTCGTCGGTGAAGTGGTTGTCGATCAGAGGGAATAGCTGTTCGCGCTCGTCGCGCAGATAGGTGCGGTGGCTATCGAGATAGTCGTGCAGATCCTCGGCAAACTTGTCCATTGGAATAGCGACATCCATCAGAATCATGTCGATATCCCGAGAGAGTCGAGACAGACGGGCCTTGAGCTTGCGATAGTCCCCTGACAGTTGTGCAGTCACCGCCTCGCTTTCAGGGGCGACGCTCCTGAGTCGTTCGGTGCAGATCTCTTCAAGCGGCAGCGTAAAACCAGCCATGTAGTCCAGAATGTAGTCCACCACTTCCCTGATCAGCTGGAAATTAGGACGCTCTCCTCTGGCGAGGGTCTTCTGCTTGAGCTGAAGAACGTGCAGTATGCGTGCCATATTGGCATGATCCTGGCGCAGTTGTTTCAGCATGGGCATGGCGGAAACCTCCTCTGGCGCGTAACAGGGCGGAAGGTACTCTAGGATTAGACCTGCCTTCGCGAGTCGGGTTCCGGCTCCTCCTGTCGTTTATAGCCATCAGATAAAGTTTTTTCCAGCATAAGCCGGAGCCCGGAATGTATCACCCTAGACGTAAATCGAGAATTCTGCCTGTCGTTATTTGCCGCAGGGAAAGTAATCTTTATCTTACAAGCCCGCCCAGCTTTGGAGCTGTCGCGATTCACCCGGTACTTGCAGGAGAGCGTGATGGATTTGTTTGAACAGGCTCACCAGGATGCCAACGCTCCTCTGGCATGGCGCATGCGCCCAAGGAGCCTGGATGACTACCTTGGCCAGCAGGCACTGGTCGGCCCTGGCAAGCCGCTTCGCCGCATGGTCGAGGAAGGCTTCGTACGCTCGATGATCCTGTGGGGACCTCCTGGCGTCGGCAAGACCACACTGGCCGAGATTCTTGCCAGTGCCTCGCATGCCCGCCTGGAACACCTGTCTGCCGTGATGGCGGGGGTCAAGGATATTCGCGAGGTAGTGGAACGGGCCAGAGCCGCCCAGGCCCAGAGCCAGCCTACTGTGCTGTTCCTTGATGAGATCCATCGTCTTAACAAGAGCCAGCAGGATGCTCTGCTACCCCATGTGGAATCCGGCCTGCTCACCCTGATTGGCGCGACAACCGAGAACCCATCCTTCGAGGTCAACTCTGCCCTGCTGTCCCGGGCCAGGGTGCATGTTCTCAAGTCACTCGATGAAAGCGAGTTGATCGAAGTGATGCGTCAAGCGCTTGCCGATCCCGAGCGTGGCCTCGGTCAGCGCCAGATTCTCGTTGACGAGGAAGTATTGTCGATTCTGGCTCGCGCGGCAGCCGGTGATGCCCGACGCGCCTTGGGATTGCTGGAAACTGCCTGTGACTTCACTCAGGCGGAAGGCAATGCAGAACGTCTTCCACGGCAAGCTCTGGAAAATGTCATCGGCCACACGACCAGTGCTTTCGACAAGCAGGGTGACCATTATTACGACCTTCTGTCGGCCATTCACAAATCGATACGCTCATCCCGCCCGGATGCTGCGCTGCTGTATATCGCCCGCTTCATTCAGGGGGGAGGCGATCCTCTTGACGTCATCCGACGGCTCAGCGCCATTGCCTCTGAGGACGTGGGTAATGCCGACCCCCGAGCATTACCCCTGGTCATGGCTGCCTGGGACGCTTATCTACGCCTAGGGGATTACGAAGGCCAAAGAGCCATTGCTCATGCGGCCATTCATCTCGCGGTGGCCCCCAAGAGCAATGCCATCGACCAGGCCTGGAAGCACGCCCAGCAGTTCGTTGCCAGTCAACCAAGCCTGGAAGTTCCGATCTACTTGCGCAACGCCCCGACCAAGCTGATGGAATCCCTCGGCCATGGCGACGGTTATCGTTATGCACATAACGAGCCTAATGCCTATCCTGCTGGCAGCAGCCACGACTGCTGGCCCGATGGCATCGCCACGCAACGCTTCTATCAGCCTACCCAATATGGCCAGGAAGAGCGCTTTGCGCGCATCATGAGCTGGCGTGCCCAGCTTGATGAGCAGGCCGATGATATTCCATGACCCGTTGAGCGTCAGCTGCGGGGTCTTTACTTTCTGAGTTGCCAAAAAGAATGCCTCCCAGTATCACTGGGAGGCATTCTTCATTTCTCTCTGGCCTGTTCACCTGTAGCGAACATGGTGATTCCAGGCGTCGACCATTCAGGGCGACTGACGAATGATATCCGTATCGGACGGCAGCTCCAGACGGAAGCGGTCGCTATCCATGGAAGCATTCTGCTCGACGTTCTTGAACTCGATCGCCGTACGCTGACCGGTGCTGTCAGTCATCTGCAGGAAACCCAGACGCTCGCTGCGGAATGTCAGCTTGAGCTCTTCAAACAGGGTGTCTGCCGCCTTGGGCACCAGCGTAAAGGTCTCGTTCACGCCCTGCTGGCTGCTGGATACCTCATAGTTCTCCACCAGATCGCTCGCACTACCAGAGAGCAGCAGAGCTGGTGTATGCGTCACACGCTGGTCCAGCGGTTGAACCGTCGCCTGTTGCAGGTCAGGATCATACAGAGTCACTTCGTTGCCATCGGAAACCACCACCTGCTCATAGGGTGCATCAACCTCCCAGCGGAACTTGCCTGGGCGGGACAACCACATGTGGCCTTGGGCATGCTGCAGGCGTTGACCACTGCCATCCAGAATCTGCTGGTCAAAATCCGCCGAATAAGTATTGAGCGGCTGGAGCATGCGAGTCAGGCGTTCGGCGCCATCCGCCAGAGCAGTAACGGGAACCAGCAAGGCCACCGCCATGGCGGCGAGGCTCAAAGTCAAAGTACGTCTCAGGGTCATGGGCTTCTCCTTGATGATCCTGGTGATGCCACACGTAAATGTCTGTGTGACGCGCTGTCTGGTATGACGTCAGTATGCCGGGCAAGTTGCCCGAATAAAGCGAAAATCATGGACTTCCATGGTCGTTACACGCTGAACGGAAGGTGTCGCCATTCTGCAACACTCTCCGCTCATCTTGTCGCAGCTTTACTTGTCGAAGCTCAACTGCCAACGGGCGGCGGCGCCAATACCTCGCGCGCGCCATTACTCCCCATCTGTGAGACCACGCCAGCCATCTCCATGGATTCAACCAGCCTTGCGGCACGGTTGTAACCTATCTTGAAGCGGCGCTGCACAGCCGAGATGGAAGCCCGACGGCTCTCTGTCACGAAGGCGACAGCCTCGTCATAGAGTGCATCCTGCTCAGCATCACCGTCATCGCCGGCGCCATCTGCCTCGAGGCCAGTCAAGGCATCCGCGGAAACGCCACCGGACAGTATCTCATCGATATATTCCGGCTCACCACGACGCTTCCAGTCTTCGACCACGCGATGCACCTCGTCATCATCGACGAAAGCGCCATGTACACGGGTCGGCTGGCCAGAGCCCGCCGGAAGATAGAGCATATCGCCGTGTCCCAGAAGGTTCTCTGCCCCACCCTGATCAAGGATGGTACGAGAATCGACCCGGCTGGAAACCTGAAAGGCCATGCGCGTGGGAATATTGGCCTTGATCAGGCCGGTGACCACATCAACGGAAGGACGCTGTGTTGCCAGTACCAGGTGGATGCCTGCTGCACGGGCCTTTTGCGCCAGACGCGCAATCAGCTCTTCCACTTTCTTGCCGACAATCATGAACATATCGGCAAATTCATCGATCACCACCACAATGTAGGGCAGCTTTTCCAATACAGGCGGCGTCTGATGCATTTCCCAGGGCTGAGGCTCCCATAACGGATCCGCCACCTGGGCGCCATGACGCTCGGCCTCATCCAGCTTGCTGTTGAAGCCGGCGATATTACGCACCCCCATGGCAGCCATCAGCTTGTAACGACGCTCCATTTCGGCGACACACCAGCGCAGGCTATTGGCGGCTTCCTTCATGTCCGTGACAACCGGCGCCAGCAGATGGGGAATGCCATCGTAGACCGACAGCTCCAGCATCTTGGGGTCAACCATGATCAAGCGCAGCTCTCTTGGCGTGGCCTTCAGCAGCATGGAGATCAGCATCGCATTGACCCCCACCGATTTACCCGAGCCGGTAGTACCAGCCACCAGCACATGGGGCATCTTGCCCAGGTTGGCGATCACCGCGGCACCGCCAATGTCCTGGCCCAGAGCCAGCGTCAGGGGAGAGGCCTCCTGGAGGAAGCGCTCGGAGTCGATCACCTCGCGCAGGCGAATCATGGCGCGATTGGGGTTGGGTATCTCGATACCCACCGTGGGCCGGCCAGGGATGACCTCCACCACACGTACACTCTTGACCATCAGCGAACGAGCCAAGTCCTTGGCCAGGTTGCTGATCTTCGACACCTTTACCCCGGCAGCAGGCTTGATCTCGAAGCGGGTGATCACCGGCCCCGGCCAGGTATCGACCACTTCTGCCTTGACCCCGTATTCACGCAAACGCATCTCGAGCAGTTCAGCCATATCCTGCAGCTGCTCTGGCGTGTAGTTGGGCTGGTGAGGCTCAGGTGGTGTCAGCAGCCTCATGCTCGGAATCTCGCCATCCGGCTCTGGCAGGTCATCCAGGCCCGGGCGCTGGCTCTGCAGGTGCTCTACTGTCCACAAGGTCGGACCACCGGCTTCTGCAGCTTCCTGCGCCTGTTCAGCAGTTGCCACACGGCCCGATACAGCCTGCTCATCGCCTTGCCTGTCGGCCGGCTGAGAAGCCGGTACCGGTGTAGCGGAAACGGGAGCCTTGTCTGCTTCCCTGCCATCGGTAGACTCTTCTTTCCTGATGTCGCCATGCAGGGGGGCTGAGGGCGCACTGGCCACATAGTCCGGGGCAAAGTCATCATCAGGCAACACCGGCTCAGGAATGTCTTCTGCACGACGCTCGGCCCTGGGCGCTTCTGGTGTAGAGATGACATGCGATGGCTCGGGCGCAGGCGCCTCTCCTTCACGAGATGCCAGGGCCGCAGCAGCTGCAACCGTGCCAGCAACACCTGCAGTAGCCATGGCAGCGTCCTTGGCCCTGGACTCTGGACTGTCCTGGGGCTTGTCGACAGTCCGGGGCTCTCCAGTTGGCTTAAGCTCTTCAACTGGCTGAAGCTCCTCAACGGGCTGAAGCTCCTCAACTGGCTGAAGCTCTTCTACCGATCGGAGCGTTTCAACCGCCTGGGACTCCTCGACAAAAGGCACTTCGGTATGTGTCGACTTGTACTCGCCAGGTTTGTTGACCAGTGCGTGCACAGAGATACGCGGTTTCGTGGCCGGTTTTGACTCCGGTGCAACCGTTTCAACAGCAGGCTCGGTTGTTGGCGCGAGTTGAGATGCATCTGGAGAGGCTTCACTCCGAGAGCCGGCGGCCGGCAACTGCTCTCCTGCGGCCCTGGCCGTTTTCTCAGAGGCTATTTCAGGGGCTGTGCGAGGGGCTTGCTGCGGCTCTGCACGCTCAGCACGCAATGGCAACGTTTCCTGTGGCACGTTGCTGCCCTGCCCCTTGCCCTGTTCAGGCGTCACGCTGGAAAAGGCACTGCCCAGCGTTGGCTCAAGAGCCTCTTTCTGGGCACCCGTACGGCCCTGTTCCTTGCGTTCAGCCTTGGCGTATTGCTCGGTATAGGCAGCACCAGGCTGCTTGGCAGAAGGCGTCTGCTCAGGGACATCCCACGGAATCTCACTGTTGCCATCATTGCCAAAAGCGGGCTCCTGACGCTTGCGGGAGTCACCCAGGTCCGGCGCCTGTGAATCACGCCGCGTTCGCAACGAAGGCAACAGGCGCTGCCACCAGCGTGGCTTGCCCGCCTCTTCAACAGACTCCGCCGCGGGAGCGTCTTCGGTCTTCACCTTGCTCTGTTCAAGCTCAGTGCCGGCATCACGGCGAAACCGCTGGATCAGCGACAGAGCACGGTGGCCCATTTCATCAATCACATTGAACCAGGACAAGCCGGTGAAAAGCGGCAGACCACACAGGATCCCCGCTACGGCCAACAGGCCCGTGCCGCCGGTACCCACCAGCAAACGCAAGGCCCCAGCCAGGCCTTCACCAAGAATCCCGCCGGTCGAATAGGGAAGAGGGCTATTCGGATCGTAGAAGTACAAGGCCCCCAATGTCGTGGACCCCAGCAACAGCAAGACCAGTCCACCGCAACGTACCGCAAGAGCGGTGGCATCCCAGTCGATGCGGACCTGACGCGAACGAATCAGCCACCAGGCCGCAAAACCCAGCATACCCGGCCACCAGAGAGCACTGACACCAAATAGCGAATACAGCACATCAGCCAACCAGGCACCGACCGGCCCCATCCAGTTGCTGACCTCGGTTTCCGGGCCACTACTGGACCAGCCCGGGTCCGCCGAGTTGAAGCTGAACAATGCAAGCAGCAAGAATACGCAGGCGGCCAGCAAGACAATGATCACACCTTCCGTAGCAGAGCCTTGAAGACGCAGGCCAACCTTCTTGGCAGTCTCCTTGGCGGCTGCCGCCGTCGCCAACGGCGACGTGGATTTCTTCTTGGCAGTCAAACGGCCTCCCTCGCGCCCCTGAGGGCGTCTCCAACGTTCTTTCTGGAGGCCATGATACCGAGCCAGAGCGCAAGGTTATAGGCCTGAAGCACCTCCAAGTGGTTTTTATCGGATACTGAGGACAGGTTTCTCAGCTCCGGGACTGCCCAGGAAAATCATCATGAGCGGATCACAGAGCGGCCGTCTTGAGCTGGCCGGAAAAAGTCGGACTGAGCGGATCCGGAAACCTTTGCGAGGAAGCGGAAAAATAGCGCTGAACGTAGGTGAGAAAGAACCTTGAGCATGATCGACGCACAGGCCAAACTTGCATTTTCTCTCATATCAAGAGCCCAACCATGCTGCCCTGGCTCCCCGAGCACCCCGTTCAGTTTCCCCCCGTCAGCGACGCCCTGGATGACCCTGATGGCCTGCTGGCTGCCGGAGGAGCACTCACCTGCGATTGGCTGGTGAGCGCCTACCGCCGCGGTATTTTTCCATGGTATGGCGACGACCAGCCCATTCTGTGGTGGAGTCCCAATCCGCGCATGGTACTGTTTCCTGAGCAGGTACGTGTCCGCCGCAGCCTGGCAAAACGCATCAGAAACGCCGGTTTCCAGGTAACTGCCAACCAGGCTTTTGATCATGTCGTTGCAGCCTGTGCAGCGCCGCGCACAGGCGAGCCAGGCACCTGGATCACTCCGGAAATGCAGGAAGCGTATGAAACACTGCATCGCCGCGGCATTGCGCATTCTGTGGAGGTATGGAAGCAGGACGCCTTGGTTGGGGGCTTGTACGGTGTTGCACTGGGGCCGGTATTCTTCGGTGAATCAATGTTCTCTCTCGAGCCCGATGCATCCAAGGTGGCCCTGGTCCACCTGGCCCGAGGCATGGCACATGATGGCGGCAAACTGATCGACTGCCAGATGCACACCGCACACTTGCAAAGTATGGGAGCCAGCAGCATCGCCCGAACAACCTTCATCGGCTATCTTGATAGATGGTTGGGTGAGGATAATCTCGATGTGACACGACCTGACTGGTCCTTTGAATTCATTGGATCTGCATTGTGAATCCACGTGCTATTTTCTGCGGCAAATTCTACGGAGAAGGCATCCCTTGAGCAGCAATACTCCGCGGCAGCCAGTACGCGATCTGCGCTTCTTTCTCACAGTGCCCCATGCCTGCAGCTACCTGCCGGATAAAGAAGCCACTACGCTGTTTCTCGACCCCAAGGAGTCACCTGGTCAGGCTGTCTATGACTCTCTCACCCTGCTCGGCTTTCGCCGCAGCGGCCAGCACCTCTATCGTCCTCATTGTGAAGGCTGCAACGCCTGCATATCCGTACGCATTCCTGTCACAGAATTCACGCCAAATCGAACCCAACGTCGCTTGATGCGCCGCAATGCCGACCTGCGGGTGACGGACTGTCAGGCCCAGTTCAAGCAGGAACACTACGATCTGTATGCACGCTATATCATTACGCGGCACCACGATGGGGACATGTTCCCTCCTAGCCATGAGCAGTACCGGACATTCCTCAGCCTGGATCAGCCATATGCACGCATGCTGGAATTTCATCTTGATGACAAGCTGGTCGCGGTCGCTGCCTTCGATGAACTTCACCATGGGTTATCGGCCATCTATACCTTTTTCGACCCGAGCGAAGCATTCGAACGACGCTCTCTAGGTACCCAGGCGGTTCTGACATTGATCCAGAAAGCCAGGCATCTTGGTCTCCCACATCTCTATCTGGGTTATTGGATCGAAGAATGCCAAAAAATGAACTACAAAAGCACTTTCTCTCCCCTCGAACGGCTCGATGGCCGCCAATGGCGTCGCCTTATCCCTCTCTGACAAGCTAAACTTAAGCAAAAGCCACCCTCGAGCATGGCTCGTGGAGGGCTCGTTTGCGCGCTATTTTTGCCATCTGCCGCGGCATACGGCAGAATACCGCGCTACCCGAACGCCAGGAGGAACTTTCATGTCTCCGGCGTTGTCCTGATCCATCAGCGAGGATTCGCCTATATGGCACGCGAAGACCATATCGAAATGGAAGGCGTCGTCGTCGATACCCTTCCCAACACCATGTTTCGTGTCGAGCTGGAAAACGGCCACGTCGTTACCGCTCACATCTCTGGCAAGATGCGCAAGAACTATATCCGCATCCTGACGGGCGACAAGGTCAAGGTAGAGCTGACACCTTACGACCTGTCCAAGGGTCGTATCGTCTACCGCTCCCGTTAAGCCCCATCGAGGCGGAACATTCGGCGTGGGCAACGCAGCATGATGGCGCAGTATGCGCTGCTCTCACCCTCGCCCCTGCCCTGTAAGCTTCACGCAGCTTGCCGCAGTTCTCTATAAGCCTGTCTGCTTACTGCGCCCCTATACAGCGACGCCCCGTCGCTGGACGGGGCGTCGGCAGTTACGCCAGAAACCTCATGCTGAACATCGAGATTCAGGGAGTGTCTGCTGCCAGCTCCACGTCCGTAGACAGACTCAACTCCCCGTTCTCCAGCGTGACGTGAACCACACCGCCATGCTCTGCCAGATCGCCGAACAGAATCATCTCGGCCAATGGCTTCTTGAGTTTCTCCTGAATCAGGCGAGCCATCGGGCGCGCGCCCATGTCAGGGTCATACCCTTGCTCCGCCAGCCAATCCCGAGCCTCATCGTCCACTTCCAACTGAACACGCTTCTCATCCAGTTGCGCCTGTAGTTCGACGAGGAATTTGTCGACCACATTGCGCACCACTTCCACGGGCAAAGCGTGGAACTGGATGATGCCATCCAGGCGGTTGCGGAATTCCGGCGAGAAGGTCTTGCGAATCACCTCCATGGCATCGGTAGAGTGATCCTGGGTCTGGAACCCGATGGAGCGACGCGTAGCCTGCTCCACTCCTGCATTGGAGGTCATGATCAGAATGACATGACGGAAGTCGGCCTCGCGCCCGTTGTTATCGGTCAGGCGACCATGGTCCATGACCTGCAGCAGCAGGTTGAAGACCTCAGGATGTGCCTTTTCGATCTCATCCAGCAGCAAGACACAGTGAGGCTGCTTGGTAATGGCTTCGGTAAGCAGCCCGCCCTGGTCATAACCGACATATCCAGGAGGCGCACCGATCAGACGCGATACGGTATGGCGTTCCATGTACTCGGACATATCGAAGCGTACCAGCTCCACGCCCATGATCGTGGCCAACTGACGTGCCACTTCGGTCTTGCCGACCCCGGTAGGGCCTGCAAACAGGAAACTGCCAACCGGCTTGTCCGGCGACTTGAGCCCAGCGCGTGATAGCTTGATCGCCGCGGCTAGACTGTCGATGGCCTCGTCTTGACCGAACACCAGCATCTTGAGGTCACGATCCAGATTCGCCAGCAGCTTGCGATCAGAACTGGATACACTCTTTGGCGGAATCCTGGCAATCGACGCTACCACTGCCTCGATCTGATCCACGTCGATGGTATCGATACGCATCTCTGGAGGCAGCAAGCGCTGATGGGCCCCCGCCTCATCGATGACATCAATGGCCTTGTCCGGCAGGTAGCGATCATTGATATAACGATCAGCAAGGCGTGCCGCACACTCCAATGCTGCATCGGTGTACTTGAGCTGGTGGTGCTCCTCGAAGCGTGAGCGCAACCCCTTTAGAATACGAATGGAATCCTCCACCGAAGGAGCCAGCACGTCCACCTTCTGGAAACGACGAGCCAGAGCGCGGTCTTTCTCGAAAATACCGCGGAACTCCTGGAAGGTCGTGGAGCCGATACAACGCAGCTCACCGGAAGACAGCAGTGGCTTGAGCAGGTTGGAGGCGTCCATCACCCCGCCGGAAGCGGCACCGGCACCAATGACCGTATGAATCTCGTCGATGAACAAAACGGCATTGGGTTGCTTGCGTAGCTCACCGAGGAGGCCCTTCAAGCGCTTCTCGAAATCGCCACGATATTTGGTGCCTGCCAGCAGCGCTCCCATATCCAAGGAATACACCACAGCATCAGCGATGACATCAGGCACGTCTTCCTCAACGATACGCTTGGCCAGGCCTTCGGCAATGGCTGTCTTGCCGACACCCGCCTCACCTACCAGCAGAGGGTTGTTCTTGCGCCGACGGGCCAGAATCTGCACCACCCTCTCGAGCTCATGATCGCGCGCAATCAATGGATCGATCTTGCCCATGCGCGCCTGCTCATTGAGGTTCGTGGCAAACCCGGTCAACGGATTGCCACCAGACTCGCTGATGCCCTCCTCGCCCTCTTCCGATTCAGGAGATGACGGAGCCGGGCTCTGGCCATGCCCTGCCACCTTGGAAATGCCGTGGGCGATATAGTTGACTGCATCGACCCGAGCAACATTCTGCTGCTTGAGGAAATAAACCGCCTGACTCTCCTGTTCGGAGAAGATAGCCACCAGCACATTCGCTCCAGTCACTTCACTCTTGCCGGATGACTGCACGTGAAATACCGCGCGCTGAAGCACTCGCTGGAAGCCCAGGGTAGGCTGGGTTTCACGTTCGCTCTGATCCTCAGGAATCAGAGGCGTGGTGGAATTAATGAAATCCTGCAGGTCGGACCGCAGCTTATCGAGATTGGCCCCGCAGGCACGTAGCACATCGGAGGCAGCTGCATTATCCAGCAGCGCCAGCAACAGATGCTCCACGGTCATGAACTCATGGCGCTTCGAGCGCGCCACAGTGAAAGCCGTGTTCAGGGTCAGTTCAAGTTCTTTGCTCAGCATGGCAGTCCCCTTCTCGCCGCCTAGGGCTTGCGTCGGATCTTTTGTGGTCCGGCATCATCAACATCGGGCACAAACGCCGCCGTTGCAAGTTCTCCTTCAACGTTGCGGTACTTGCTGCCCGCTAACCCATGCCGTGAGCCCGTCCCGTAAGTCAAGAGCATCGCTGGATAACGTGAAACGAACGACTGAGTCCATCGCGTGAAATCAGTCTGCTGACTCGATGTCACTCAGCAGCGGATGCTGACACTCTCTTGCATATTGATTGACCTGATGACTTTTGGTTTCCGCAATATCTCTAGTGAAGATACCGCAAGTTGCCTTGCCCTGGGTATGCACTGTCAACATGATCTGCACTGCGCTCTCGTCATCCAGATGAAAAAAAGTTCGCAGCACCTCAACGACAAACTCCATGGGGGTGAAGTCATCATTATGCAAGACCACCTTGTACATGGGTGGCCTGGCCAGTTCTGGATCAGCCGCCTGAGTGGCCAGATCCCCTTCTTCCTCCTCGTTCGGTTGCGGCGGTCGCGTCATGCCCGCCATCGTGCTCACTACTGCGGACGCCGGCCACCTGGCCCAGTTATCATCATACTGGTTGAACATAAGCCTCACATCATCGTATTCGTGCACCGCTCACGACCCAACCTCTCACAGTTGGCCATCTCCCTGCAGACTATCATGACAAGCGTGCATGACAGGCTCTCATGACAGATTCTCCTGCAAGATGGTGATACCTGGGAGATAGACACCCTGTCGAGCATTGGACGTCGATCGAGCAGCTTGGTTCTCAACTTTATCTTCATTATCGGGCCAATCACTCACGCTTTCACGTAAAACCATGCTCCCGGTAGACGATTTCTAGTGAAATGCTCTTGAAAGCATCCGATGAAAACGTGCTTGTATAAACCTGCCTGTATAAACCTGCCTGTATAAACATAGCCCGATCATGCGTCTGGCTCAGATATGAAAAACCCCCGCCTGTCGCCAGGCGGGGGCTTGCATCATGTCAGCGCGTCAGCACTTACATGTTGGCGGCAACAGCCTCACCGAACTCGGAGCACTTCAGCAGCTTGGCATTGTCCATCAGGCGCTCGAAGTCATAGGTGACCTCGCCCTTGGAGATAGCCGCTTCCATGCCCTTGATCACCAGGTCGGCAGCTTCGACCCAACCCATGTGACGCAGCATCATTTCTGCGGACAGGATCAGGGAGCCCGGGTTGACCTTGTCCTGACCGGCATACTTCGGAGCAGTACCGTGGGTAGCCTCGAACATGGCAACGGTGTCAGACAGGTTGGCACCCGGAGCGATACCGATACCGCCCACTTCGGCTGCCAGAGCGTCGGACAGGTAGTCACCGTTCAGGTTCAGCGTGGCGATGACGTCGTACTCGGCCGGACGCAGCAGGATCTGCTGCAGCATGGCGTCAGCGATGACATCCTTGACCACGATGTCCTGGCCGTTCTTCGGGTTCTTGAAGGTCATCCAGGGGCCACCGTCGAGGAGCTCGGCACCGAACTCTTCCTTGGCCAGCTCGTAGCCCCAGTCCTTGAAGGCACCTTCGGTGAACTTCATGATGTTGCCCTTGTGCACCAGGGTCAGCGACTCACGGTCGTTGTCGATGCAGTATTGCAGGGCCTGACGCACCAGACGCTTGGTGCCTTCTTCGGAAACCGGCTTGACACCGATACCGCAACCTTCCGGGAAGCGGATGTTGGTGACGCCCATTTCTTCACGCAGGAACTTGATGACCTTGTCGGCTTCAGCACTGCCAGCCTTCCACTCGATACCGGCATAGATATCTTCGGAGTTTTCGCGGAAGATGACCATGTCCACGTCACCCGGGTTCTTGACCGGGCTCGGCACGCCGGTGAACCAGCGAACCGGACGCTGGCAGACATACAGGTCGAGTTTCTGACGCAGGGCCACGTTCAGAGAGCGGATACCACCACCCACCGGCGTGGTCAGTGGGCCCTTGATGGAAACGACATAATCCTTGACTACTTCCAGAGTCTCTTCTGGCAGCCAAGTATCAGCGTCGTAGACCTGAGTCGCCTTCTCACCGGCATAGACTTCCATCCAGTGGATCTTGCGCTCGCCGTTGTAGGCCTTCTGCACAGCGGCGTCGATTGCAATCTTCATCGCCGGAGTCACGTCGATACCGATACCATCACCTTCGATGAACGGGATGATCGGATTGTTCGGTACGTTCAGGGTGTTGTCGGCGTTGGCGGTAATCTTTTCGCCGCCCTCAGGGACGACAATTTTCTGGAAACCCATGGAGAACTCCCCTGTCTGGTCTTGTGAAGAAGGCCGTGGGAATGGCGTCGAAGGTGCACTCCAGTTGCCGCTTCTCACAGCTCCCCCTGTTCAGTGGAGCGCGGAGTATAGCATTACCCCCCGCTCACGGAGTAGGCTTTGTCGACAATCTTTCTCTCTTTGCCCTGACGAGTCCCATCATCGCTTCATGAGCCAGCTTTATTTACTGCACAAACCCTATCGCATGCTGTCCCAGTTCACGGACAGCGAAGGCCGGGCCACCCTGTCCGACGTGATCGACATACCTGGCATCTATCCTGCCGGGCGCCTGGACTATGACTCGGAGGGCCTGCTTCTGTTGAGCGATAACGGCGACTTGATTCACCGCATCAGTCATCCGCAACACAAGCAACCCAAGACCTATCGTGTCCAGGTCGAAGGCCAACCCAGCGATGCAGCCTTGCAGGCTTTGCGCAAAGGGGTCACGCTCAAGGATGGAGCAACATTGCCAGCCAAGGTTCGTCGACTCGCGGATTCCGGCCTGCCGGAGCGAGAACCGCCATTGAACCCCAAGCGCCACCCGGATACTTGCTGGCTTGAACTGACAATCACCGAGGGACGCAATCGCCAAGTGCGCAGAATGACCGCACACATCGGCCATCCCACTTTACGCCTGGTCCGGGTAGCCATCGGCCCCTGGAGGCTTGACGGCCTGGCCCCAGGCCAGTGGCAATGCCAGACTCTGCATGCTCCCAAGCGACCTGCAGGCCACTCCTCACCACGTTCAAGGAGGCACAAATGATGCGCTGGACACCCCACGTTACCGTGGCCACCGTGGTAGAGCGTGCAGGCCGCTTCCTGATGGTGGAAGAAGGCCGCGGAGGCCCGCACACCCTGTTCAACCAGCCGGCGGGCCACCTTGAGCCTGGAGAACGCATCCAGGACGGTGCCCTGCGAGAGGTTGCCGAGGAGACCGCATGGAGGGTCGGCATCACCGACTATCTTGGCATGTATGTCTACCATGCGCCGGACGGACAGACCTTCCATAGTCACGCCTTCTTCGGCATGGCCCTGGCCCACCTCGGCAACGAACTGGACCCGGGCATCCTCGACATTCACTGGCTGACCCTGGAGGAAGTCGAAGAGCTCGACAGGCAAGGCCGCCTGCGCAGCCCACTGGTGCTGCGTCGTATTCGTGATGCCCTGGCCGGCAAGACCTACCCCATGGAGGTGCTTCACGAACGGTAAGCCGCTCGTCGCCTTGCCCCGCTTCGTGTATAATTCCGGCCCATTTACTACATCTCAGTACCTGCACAGGCCTGCGGCACCTGCAAGACTCGTGAATGCCCGCTCCTGTACGAGAAAGCGGTTATTGGGTTGTTCTGTTTCGTAGAGACTGCTCTTTTTCCAGAAACTGCTTTTATAGAGACAGTCTTTATAGAGACCGCTTATAAAGAATTGCTATAGAGAATTGCTATGTCCGCGCCCACCGGCAAAGTCATCGTCGGCATGTCCGGCGGTGTCGACTCCTCCGTCTCGGCCTTGCGCCTGCTTGAACAAGGCTACGAAGTAGAAGGCCTGTTCATGAAGAATTGGGACGAGGACGACGGCACTGAATACTGTACCGCCAAGGAAGACCTGGCGGACGCCCAGGCTGTGTGCGACAAGCTCGGCATCAAACTGCATACGGCCAATTTCGCGGCAGAATACTGGGACAATGTCTTCGAACACTTCCTCGCCGAATACAAGGCGGGGCGCACGCCCAATCCCGATATCCTGTGCAACCGTGAAATCAAGTTCAAAGTCTTCCTCGACTACGCAGAGATGCTCGGTGCCGACCTGATCGCCACCGGTCATTATGTGCGTGGTGGTGAACGCGACGGCCGTCCACGCCTGCTCAAGGGCCTGGATGCCAATAAAGATCAGAGCTACTTCCTGCATGCTGTACCGGAAGCCGCCATCGCTCGCACACTGTTCCCAGTGGGCGAGATCGAAAAACCTCAGGTCCGCGCCATCGCTGAACGCCACGGTCTTGTCACGGCGAAGAAAAAGGACTCCACCGGTATCTGCTTCATCGGGGAACGCCGTTTCTCCGACTTTCTCAAGCAATACCTGCCAGCCCAGCCAGGCGCTATCGAAACGCCAGATGGTGACAGGATCGGCGAGCACATGGGGCTGATGTACTACACCCTGGGTCAGCGTCAGGGGCTGGGTATCGGCGGACTGGCCAGCTACCCCGAAGAACCCTGGTACGTGGCGGCCAAGGACCTAGAGCGCAATGTGCTGATTGCCGTACAAGGCAAGCACCATCCGCTGCTGTACACCGACAGCCTGTCCACCGAAGCCATGGACTGGGTGGCAGGTGTCGCACCTGCCAGCGAAGGACGTTTCACCGCCAAGACACGTTATCGCCAGACAGACGTCCCCTGCACCATGCGCACACGCCCCGATGGTGGTGTCGATGTTCACTTCGACGAGGCGCAACGCGCCGTGACACCCGGCCAGTCTCTCGTGCTCTACTCTGGAGATGTGTGCCTCGGTGGCGGGGTGATCAATGCAACCTGGAATGCGCAGGAGAAAGCGGCATGAACGAGTCCGTCCCGATTCACCGCGCCCCCGAGTCGCCCATCGCACGCCAGGTCATCGCCCTGGCAGGTGTGTTCCAGGCCGCTCACCTGGCCGACTCCCTGGCTCGCACTGGACAGGCCGATAGCCGCGCCTGGGAAACCCAGATCAATGCCACACTGGAAACCCAGCCGCCGACCTTCGAGTCAGTTTACGGTGGCCACCCCAACAACCTGCGCATTGGTCTCGAAACGCTGGAGGCCGTTGTAGGTAAACGCCAGGTCAACCCTGTGGTACTGCGCTATGGCTTCAGCATCATGTTGCTGATGAACAGACTACGCAGTGACAACGCCATGATGGATGACCTGGGTGCACGTCTGGAACGTATTCGGGCCCAGGCGGAACACTTCGGCAACACCCACGAGAATGTTGTTGCCAGCCTCGGCGAGGCTTACCAGCAAACAATTTCGACGCTCAAGAATCGCATCGTCATCCAGGGCGACCCTAGCCTGCTGCAAAGTCCCATGATGCCGGAACGCATTCGTGCCACCTTGCTATCAGGTATTCGCTTCGCCCTGCTGTGGCATCAACAAGGGGGGCGCCGCTGGAAACTGATGTTCCAGCGCAACTCTCTCAAACGTGCCCTGGACGAACTCTGAAGCTGCCTGAGCGAACGCAACGACACTCTCGTGGCTCAGAACAAGCACGCGGGATCAAAACAAGCCTTCACCCCAATATCAACTGACTTTCTGAACAGCCGGAACCTCATCATGCAACTCTCCGCTCTTACCGCCCTTTCCCCCGTCGATGGCCGCTACGGCAGCAAGGCTGAGTCCCTGCGCGAGCACTTCAGCGAATTCGGCCTGATTCGTGCCCGAGTCACTGTCGAGATCCGCTGGCTGCAACGCCTGGCTGAGCTGCCCGGTATCAGTGAGGTTCCTGCGCTGTCCTCTGCCGCTTCCGATTTCCTCGATCGTCTGGTCAATGAGTTCAGCGAAGCCGATGCTCAACGCATCAAGGAAATCGAGCGCACCACCAACCACGACGTCAAGGCGGTGGAGTACTTCATCAAGGAGAAGATCGAGGCCCAGCCCGAGTTGCACGCCATCACCGAATTCGTGCACTTCGCCTGTACCAGCGAGGACATCAACAACCTGTCCCATGGCCTGATGCTGCAAGGCGGCCTTGCCACCCTGCTGCCGGTAATGCACGAAGTGGCCGACTCCATCGCCCAGCTGGCCGAGCGTCATGCCGAGCTGTCGATGCTGTCACGCACCCACGGCCAGACCGCCAGCCCCACTACCCTGGGCAAGGAAATGGCCAATGTTGCCTATCGCCTGCGCCGTCAGCTCAAGCAGATCGAGAGCACCGAGACTCTGGGCAAGATCAATGGCGCAGTGGGCAACTACAACGCTCACCTGACCACCTATCCGAATGTGGATTGGGAGGCCAATGCCCAGACCTTCGTCGAGAGCCTGGGCCTGACCTTCAATCCTTATACGACCCAAATCGAGCCGCATGATTACATCGCGGAGCTGTTCGATGCGGTATGCCGCTTCAACACCATCCTGATCGATTTTGATCGCGATGTATGGGGCTATATCTCGCTGGGCTACTTCAAGCAAAAGACGGTAGCGGGTGAAATCGGCTCTTCTACCATGCCGCACAAGGTCAACCCCATCGATTTCGAGAACTCCGAAGGCAACCTGGGACTGGCCAATGCCATCCTTGGCCATCTTGCCCAGAAACTGCCGATTTCGCGCTGGCAGCGGGACCTGACCGATTCCACCGTGTTGCGTAACCTGGGTGTCGGCATGGCTTATGGCCTGATCGCCTACCAGGCCTCTCTCAAAGGCATCGGCAAGCTAGAGGCCAACCCCGAGCGCCTGGCGGAAGACCTCGACAGCAGTTGGGAAGTCCTGGCCGAGCCGATTCAGACGGTGATGCGTCGCTACGGCATCGAGAAACCCTACGAGAAGCTCAAGGAACTGACGCGAGGCAAGCGTATCGACCAGGCAGGTTTCGCTGCCTTCATCGACACCCTGGCCTTGCCGGACGAGGTCAAGGCAGAGCTCAAGGCGCTGACTCCGGCGACCTATATCGGTAACGCCGTCGAACAGGCGCACAAGCTCTCTACCATGCGTTAAGGGATACTTGCCGCCCTTCGGACTCACAAGAGGCCTGGGCTTGCAATGATGAGGCTGCCGGAGCTGCTTTCGCACACCGGCAGCCTCTTGTACTTTATGGCTCAGCCACTTCTCTACAGGATGCGCTATGTCCGCCTACGACTCTCCTATCGCCCTGCTTGGCGGTCTGTCCGCCAATGATTTTCTGCGCGATGTCTGGCAGCAGAAACCGTTGCTCATCCGGGGAGCTTTCCCTGACTTCGAAAGCCCTCTATCCCCAGACGAACTGGCAGGACTGGCCTGCGAAGACAATATCGAAGCTCGCCTGGTCGAGGAGCAAGGTCCCGATGGCCCATGGCAAGTCAGCCATGGCCCTTTTGACGATGCCACCTTCGCCCGACTGCCAGAACACGACTGGAGCCTGCTGGTCCAGGCAGTGGATCATTATGTACCGGATGTCGCGGCACTGTTGGAGCATTTCCACTTCCTACCGCGTTGGCGCCTGGACGACATCATGATCAGTTACGCGCCACCGGGGGGCAGTGTCGGTCCTCACGTCGACCAGTACGATGTATTCCTGCTGCAGGCCAGCGGCCAGCGCCACTGGCAACTGGGCGGCAAAGTCGCCGATGATGCTCCCATCATTTCTGGCATTGACCTGCGCATTCTCGAAACCTTCGATATCGAACCTGAACATGACTGGGTGCTGGAACCGGGTGACATGCTCTACCTGCCACCCGGCTGGGCCCACCATGGTGTCAGTCAGTCCGATGACTGCATGACAATTTCCGTGGGCTTTCGCGCGCCTTCCGCCGATGAGGCCATCACCTCCTTTGCCGACTATCTTGGCGAGCGCCAACCGGCCTCCCATCGCTATGGCGACCCAGGCATGGCTCCTCCCCGGGACCCCGGCGAACTGGATGATGAAGCCGTTCAGCGCATGCGTTCGTTGATTCTCGACACCCTGGATGACCCTGCGCAACTGGCTCAGTGGTTCGGTCGCGTCATGACTCAGCCCAAGTATGTAGATCAACTGGTGCCCAGCGAGACACCTGCCGAGGTGGACGACCTTGTTGCTGCACTACAGGAAGGCGAACAACTCGAGCGCTCCCCTGGCTCTCGTTTTGCCTGGCGCGCACTGGAGAATGGTCTGGCGACGCTGTTCGTCGATGGCGATGGACATGACTGTGATCTTAATCTGGCCCGCACCCTGGCAAGCCTCGACCCTGTCGATGCAGAACTGCTCGGTCTTCCCGGCGCACCTCAGTTGCTGACCCAGTTGCTGGACGCCGGAAGCCTCACCTGGCTGGATGAAGATTACGCTGATGAAGAGGACGATCAGGACGAAGATCATGAATGACACAGTACGCATTGAAAGCGGTTCCTGGGAACAGCTCGGCGGACCTGCCAGCCATATTCGTCAAGTCGTGTTCGTGGAAGAACAGCACGTGCCCCTCGACGAAGAATGGGATGGCCTCGATCCTCAGTGTCTTCACCTGCTGGCCTGGGTCGAAACAAGTGAAGGAGAAAAGGCCCTGGGCACAGCCCGACTGCTGCCCGATGGTCATATCGGCCGAGTTGCTGTACTCCAGGAAGCCCGAGGCCTGGGTGCCGGCGCCAGCCTGATGCGCGCCGCGATCGAAGCTGCACGCCAGAGAGGCCACGATCATGTGGCCTTGGCTGCCCAGACCCATGCCCTGCCATTCTATGAACGGCTCGGCTTCGAGGCTGAAGGAGATACCTTCCTTGATGCTGGCATTCCGCATCGCAACATGACATTGAATTTCAGCAAATAAACATCCCCTCCGTTTCCTATTCCCAGGGAACTCGACTACAAGAATGTGCTGTTCAGAGGCATTCTTGTAGTCATACTACAACCCCGCCTACCCCCAAGTGACAATGGTCAAGCCCCGCCACAGTAGGACATAGTCGCTAACAAGACGGCATGTGCTGCACTGCAATGGCAGCCAGATTGATTATCTTGTAGTCACAACATGCCGCACCAATCAGATTCATGGCAGCCATGGAAAACATGGTGAGTACAGCGACAGAATCTGGCTATAGTTAGCAACGATTGTTAGCAACTGCAGCATTGAAGTTTCGCAGGTGTTCCCACTTCAGATACGAAAGGACGGCCCGACCATGACCTTCAATGACGACCTTAAGGCAATGACCCAGCTGCGCGAGGCCCATGCCAATCACTGGGCAAGCATAAGCCCCGAGAATGCCGCCCGCATGCGTGCCCAGAACCGTTTTCAGACAGGCCTGGACATCGCCCGCTACACCGCCAAAATCATGCGCGAAGACATGGCCGCCTACGATAACGACAGCTCCCTCTACACCCAGTCCCTGGGGTGCTGGCACGGTTTCATCGGCCAACAGAAGCTGATTTCGATCAAGAAGCACTTCGGCAATACCAAGCGCCGCTACCTGTACCTGTCCGGCTGGATGGTTGCCGCTCTACGTTCAGAGTTCGGTCCACTGCCGGACCAGTCCATGCACGAAAAAACCAGCGTGCCAGATCTCATAGAAGAGCTTTACACTTTCCTGCGCCAGGCTGATGCCTGGGAGCTCAACCACCTCTTCCGGGATCAGGAAGCCGCCCGTCAGGCCGGCGACAGTGCCAAGGTTGCCGAGCTTCAAGCCAAAATTGACAACCACGAAACTCACGTGGTGCCGATTATCGCTGACATCGACGCCGGCTTTGGCAATGCCGAAGCCACCTACCTGCTGGCGAAGAAGATGATTGAAGCGGGGGCCTGCTGTATCCAGATCGAGAACCAGGTGTCTGACGAGAAACAGTGCGGCCACCAGGATGGGAAAGTGACTGTTCCCCACGAGGACTTCCTGGCCAAGATCAATGCCGTACGTTACGCCTTCCTTGAACTGGGAGTAGATGATGGCGTCATCGTCGCGCGTACCGACTCTCTGGGCGCGGGCCTGACTCAGAAGATTGCCGTTTCCCATGAAGCAGGAGATCTGGGCGATCAGTACAACAACTTCCTCGATGGCGACGAAATCACCTCCGCCTCCGACATTGGCCCTGGCGATGTCGTGATCAAGCAGAATGGCAAGCTGATCAAGGTCAAGCGTCTGCCTTCTGGCCTGTTCCAGTTCAAGCCAGGAACGGGCGAAGATCGAGTAGTGCTGGATTGCATCACTAGCCTGCAGAACGGTGCCGACCTGATCTGGATCGAGACAGAGAAGCCTCATGTCGGCCAGATTGCAGGTATGGTCAACCGCATTCGAGGAGCCGTGCCAAATGCCAAGCTGGTCTACAACAACTCACCATCCTTCAACTGGACACTGAACTTCCGCCAGCAGGTATTCGATGCCTGGGAAGCCGAAGGCAAGGACCTCTCCGCCTACGACCGTGCCAAGTTGATGGGTGCAGAATATGACGATACCCCGCTTGGCCAGTTGGCAGATGAATGGACACAGAACTTCCAGCGCGATGCCGCTCGTGAAGCCGGTATCTTCCATCACCTGATTACACTGCCGACCTATCATACCGCAGCCCTGTCCACCGACAGCCTGGCCAAGGGCTACTTCGGCGAGGAAGGCATGCTGGCCTACGTGGCGGGTGTCCAACGCCGCGAGATCCGTGAAGGTATCGCTACGGTCAAGCACCAGGACATGGCTGGCTCCAACATCGGTGATGATCACAAGGAATTCTTCCACGGCGATGCAGCACTCAAGGCTGGCGGAAAGGACAACACCATGAACCAGTTCGGCTGAACATCCACTGTCATTCCTGCAAGAACCACGGGGAGGCCTATGGCCTCCCCGACTTGTTGCTTGCATGATCGCTGATTAAATGATTTTCTCGGGAAACCAAGGAACTAAAGCGATATGCTGAATTCTAATAATGAAAGATTAGAAAACAGCATTTCTCTTATTTAACCTTATATTCTTTAACGCAGTAGAGGGGTATACCCACCATGCAGGTCACCAAGACACGACTCGTTCCCGCTCTGGCCATTGCAGCCCTTGCTCTTACCGGTTGTGCCAATACTTCTGGCTACTCAGGCAATGTCTACTCTGGCAACCAGGCCAAGGCTGCCCAGAGCGTGGAATACGGCACCATCAGCGCCATGCGTCAGGTGCAGATCCAG
This sequence comes from Halomonas binhaiensis, assembly GCF_008329985.2. NCBI lineage: Bacteria > Pseudomonadati > Pseudomonadota > Gammaproteobacteria > Oceanospirillales > Halomonadaceae > Halomonas > Halomonas binhaiensis. Next base: position 1,346,454 of record NZ_CP038437.2, on the reverse strand, counting down.
GCCGAGAACAGCGGCATCCTGGGTAGCGGCGGTGGCGCTATTATCGGTGGTCTGCTCGGCAACCAGGTCGGTGGCGGTTCCGGTCGTACCCTGGCCACTGCCGCAGGTGCTATTGGTGGCGCCATGGCCGGCAGCAAGATCGAACAGTCAGCCAACCGTACCGCTGCATGGGAGCTGGAAGTCCGCAAGGACAACGGCCAGACAGTCGTCGTCGTGCAGAAAGCGGACCAGCCGTTCCAGGTCGGCCAGCGCGTTCGCCTGATTGGCAGTGGATCGAACCTGAGCGTAGCGCCTTATTGATATGACGCCAGACTGACCAGTGTGACTCTTGTATTCCAGGCAGGAGACATAAACGACATCGCCCCAGCTTTTGGCTGGGGCGATGTCGTTATGACCCATCATGCAGGGCTATAGGAAACTGCTCATCAGTGCATCTTGACCTTGCTCATGATCCAGCAGCCCAGCTTGCCACCGACACCAACGATGATTGCCATGATCAACAGCGTCATCAGCATATCGATGGGAGACACAATAGCCGTCGCCACAATGGCGGCAAAGGCTGGGCACCAGATCCAACGGTCATCCTCACTGCGCAGCACGGCAGGCAACAACCGATCTATCATAGAACCGAAGACACCTGGCCAGGCCTTGATTGTCAGGGCCAGGATGACGGCAAATACGACCAGCCAGATCACGAATAGCATCATGTCAGACTCCACACGAGTGACGTTAATTGAAAGGATGGGAAAAAAACGTTCCCAGAGGGTATCCCCACCATCGGAACCGCGCAACTAACGACTGGAAAGTCATGCAACTACCGGCAAGTTAAGGCATTAGTGCGTGAATCCTGTTCAGGATACGACAGCAACAAGCTGAAAAATGTCCCATCCCCCTGACATCACCTTCCTCTGCACGTTACCATGAAGGCTTAAATGCACTCACCAAAGACCAAAGGTTCATCCATGCAGATTGCGCAAAACTCTGTCGTCGCGTTTCACTACACCTTGACCAATGACGCTGGTGAAGTGCTGGACAGCTCGGAAGGCCGTGAGCCGCTGACCTACCTGCACGGTGCTGGCAATATCATCCCCGGGCTGGAAAAGGAGCTCGAAGGCAAGAGCACAGGCGATAAGCTCGTCGCCAAGGTGGCTCCTGCTGAAGGCTACGGCGAAGTCCAGGATCAGCTGGTGCAAGAAGTTCCTCGTGATGCTTTCCAGGGCGTTGACAACATCGAAGCCGGAATGCAGTTCCAGGCCCAGACCCAAGGTGGCCCGCTGATGGTCACCGTCACCAAGGTCGAAGGCGATACCGTCACTGTCGATGGCAACCACCCGCTGGCTGGCCAGACCCTGAACTTCGATGTCGAGATCACTGACGTGCGCGAAGCCAGTCAGGAAGAGATCGAGCATGGCCATGTGCATGGTGAAGGCGGTCACCAGCACTAAGATATTTCCTTCCCTCCGTCCTCCTATGTCATTCTGATCTAGGAGTCGTGGAGTGACAGGCATGAAAGGGCAGCCCTCATCAGCTGCCCTTTTTGTGCTTGCCAGATGCTGCCAACCGCCGCAAATCATCTCGCACATCAATGCCATTGCTCGGTCAGTCGGGCGTGAGCTTTTCAGTGTTGGGGGCAGGCAGTCTCTTGAGCGTGCAATAACCACCCCACAGCCGTGTAGCGGTGGTCACCAGGCAAGCAGCGGCGAATAATGATGCCAACAAGGGAAATTGTGCAGGCCAAAGGCAGAAGGCCACAAAAGCCACCACGGTTTCGGTACCTTCTGTCAGACCATGCAGGTAATAAAAGGCTTTGCTCTGGAAATTGGGACGTTGAAGGCCATGCCGTGAAGCCATGATGGCAAAGGCCAGAAAGGAAGACCCCGTGCCAATGAAGGCAAACAGCAACAACGCAGAGGGCAATGCATTGCGCTCACTATCGGCCAAGGCAAACCCCAGCACCACAGCGGCATAGAAAACGAAATCCAGACCAATATCGAGAAATCCCCCAGCATCACTGCTCTTTCCGGAACAGCGCGCCAGCGCCCCATCCAGACCATCTCCCAGGCGATTGAGCAGAATAGCCAGCAAGGCCCAGCCATAAAGCTCCATCGCCAGCAGGGGCAGAGACAGCATGCCCACCAGAAAGGCAAACACTGTCACTGCGTCCGGTGTCACTCCCAGCTGCCACAAGCGTCGAGCCAGAGCCTGAAGCGGTCGTTGTGTCAGCGGCATGGTCCAGCGATCAAGCATATCAGTCCTTGAAGTAGGCGTTACGGGGAACGGGAGCCTTCTGCTCTGCGATCAGAAACGGCTGCCTTGTCCGAGTCCGTGGAAGATGCTTCGCTCCCTCCAGTTGAAGACTCTCCACGTCGCCAGGCAAAGTACCTCTCCAGCCAGCGTAGTATCCGCTCCGGCTTATGCGCATTTTTCCACACTCCGGCAGTGGCCTTTGCGGCCTCAGAGTATGTCGGGTAAGGGTGAATAGTGCCCAGCAGCTTGTTCAGGCCTATCCCCTGGGTCATGGCCAGGGTGAACTCGGCTAGCATCTCCCCCGCGCCATGCCCAACAATCGAAGCACCGAGGATACGGTCCTTGCCCGGCTCGGTCAGGATCTTGATAAAGCCACGAGTATCCCCCTCCGCAATCGCTCTATCCAGCTCGGACAGCGCATAACGCGTCACTTCATACTCGATCGCCTGCTCCTGGGCTTCACGTTCATTAAGCCCCACCCGAGCCACTTCTGGGTCAGTAAAAGTTACTGCAGGCAATGCCCGATAACTCACCTTGAAGCGCTTGACCTCACCGAACAGAGCATTGACCGTGGCATGCCAGGCCTGGTGGGCACTGGCATGGGTCAGTTGGTAGGGTCCCACGACATCACCACAGGCCCACACGTTGGGCAACAGCGACTGCAGTGCATCATCAACATCCAAGGTTCCCCCGGGGCGTGTGGTTATGCCAAGCTCTTCCAGCCCCAGCCCTTTCACATTCGCCTGCCGCCCTATTGCGACCAGAATCCGATCAAACTCGAGCCTATCAAGACGAGTCTCTTCATTTTCAGTCACCTCGACTTCCAGATAATGACGACCTTCTTTCTCCTCGGTGACTACCGCCACCGCTCGGCTGGAAAGCCTGACATCCACACCATTATCTCTAAGCTCCAGGGCAACTTCCTCGGCCACATCCAGATCTTCTCTTGGCAAGAGCTGACTGCCCATTTCCACCAGAGTGACCCGGCTGCCCAGACGAGCAAAACTCTGCCCAAGCTCACAGCCTATCGGACCACCACCCAGGATCAATAGCCGGTCAGGCAGTGTATCCAGTTGCCACAGGTTATCGGATGTCAGCACCTCGACATGCTCAAGGCCAGGGATGGGAGGCACCCTTGGGTGAGCTCCACTGGCAATGATCACATGGCGAGTCGACAGGATTTGATCGCCGATACGTACACGCCAAGGATCCACCAACACAGCCTCGCCCTGGATCACATCGACACCCAGCCCTCGATAGCGCTCAGGACTGTCATGGGGCTCGACCTCTCGAACCGCGCGATGCACATGACCCATGACGGCAGGAAAGTCCACCTGAGGCTCCCCGGCATTGACACCATAAGATGATGCCCGCCGCACATCCTCTGCTGCTCGGGCCGCACGAATGAGCGCCTTGGACGGCACACAGCCAGTATTAAGGCAATCGCCCCCCATGCGATGACGTTCCACCAATGTCACCCTGGCCTTGAGCGCTGACGCAATGTAACTGGCAACCAGCCCTGCCGAACCAGCTCCGATCACCACGATATCCCGGTCAAACCGGCTTGGACGGTTGTATTGTCGGGCAAGACGACGCCGTTTGGCCAAGGCGACAAGCGCCCGAGCCATCCAGGGAAAGACGCCTATCAGAACGAAGGACAGGAGCATCCCGGGAGACAGGATGCCAGACAATGATTCAAGGTTGCCCAACTCACGCCCGGCATTCACGAATACTGCCGTACCCGGCAACATGCCCACTTGGCTGACCCAATAGAAGGTCCGCAGGCGCATGCGCGTCAGGCCCATCACTAGATTGATGACGAAGAACGGAAATACCGGAATCAGTCGCAGCGTGAAAAGATAGAAGGCCCCTTCCCCGTTGACACCATTGTTGATCCGCACAAGCTGGCGCGCAAAGCGTCGCTCAAGACTGTCACGCAACAAGGTGCGAGCTATCAATGCGGCCAATGTGGCGCCCAACGTACTCGCGAAGGAGACAATGCCCAGACCAGCCCAGAAGCCAAACAAGGCGCCTGCCAACAAGGTCAACAACACGGCACCAGGTAATGACAGAGCTGCCATCAGGACGTAGATGATGAAAAAGCCACCAGCGACCTTCAGGGGTTCATCCAGCCACCAGGCGTGAAACTGAGCCTGCTGAGCCTTGATGGATTCCAGCGTCAGCTCATTCTGGGCTCCACTGATGAAGAAAGCAGCCACCGCCATGATGATGACTGCCACCAAGCCCCATTTCTTTATGTTCACTCGTGCCTCCTGAATGGCTTTTTTCACTGCACGACCTGATGCCGCAGTTTCCAGTATGGTCGTAGATATCCCGCACTACCTTACAGGGCCAGGGACATTTGTTGCCCGGTAGTGTAAGGAAATGGACATTACTGGAACTCAAGTTAGGGCGGCTTTATCCAATCCTCTATCGGGGCATACGGAGAAATATCATGCAATCTTCCCAATTTTCTGGCTTGCGATTCTCTCTTTTATCTTCAGCCGTTATGGCGGCTGGTCTGGCCCTGGCACTGACTGGTACTCCGGCAATGGCCGAAACAGAGAAGGCCATCTTTGCTGGCGGCTGTTTCTGGTGCATGGAGGAAGCTTTCGACAAGATAGATGGCGTGCAGGAAACCATCTCCGGCTATAGCGGCGGACATACCAAGAATCCAACCTACGAGCAGGTCGGCGGGGAGGGAACAGGTCATGCCGAAGCCGTCGAAGTGACATTCGACAATGACAAGGTGAGTTATAAGGATCTGCTGTATGTGTTCTGGCGCAACATTGACCCCTTTGTAGCCAATCGCCAGTTCTGTGATGAAGGAGAGTCCTATCGCAGCGCGCTATTTCCTCTCAATGACCAACAGCAGGAGTTGGCGGAAGCTAGCAAGGCTGATATGGCCCAGCGCTTTGACCAGCCCATTGTCACCGAAATTACTTCTGCCGGCCCTTTCTACCCCGCCGAGGACTATCACCAGAACTATCACAACACGAACCCGATACGTTACACCTTCTACAAGAACGCCTGTGGTCGCCCAGATAGGCTGAAACAAATCTGGGGGGATGAAGCCATGCCGCATGAAGTACCTCATGCAGCCTCATGAATTCAGTGGGCCAACTCCTTGAGTTCTCGTCCTGCCTCTCTGTGCCCTAGCCACAAGGCCAGGGAAAAGGTGATGGCAAGCACTAACCAGGAAGCACCAACGATGCCTGGCCAGTGCGCCCACTTCCAGAACGGCTCAAACCACACTGGACCGAGACTAGCGCCAAGGTAATAGAAAGTCAGGTACAGGGCCGAGGCGCTACCACGCGCTTCGGTCGCACAGCGCCCTACCCAGCCAGAAGCTGTCGCATGACAAAGGAAAAATCCAAAGGCTCCCACTGTCAGCCCGAGAACGATCAGACCGAGGACAGGTACCAGTGTCATGGCGCTGCCACAGGCCAGGATCGCGATGCCCAGTGCCATGGAATATGGCGCCGTCAGCCGAGCCACCACCTTAGCTGACAGGCTTGAGCCCAATGTCCCGCCCAGATAGGTCAAAAACAACAATCCAAGCCAGCTAGGCCCCAGCCCGAAAGGCTCCTCGGCAAGGCGGAAGGTCATATAGCTGTACTGATTGATGAAAATCAGGAAATTCAATCCACCAATCAGATAGGCCGTCAACAGCAAAGGATTGCGCAAATGGCCCAATAGCTGCCCGATGGCCCGGGATGGCCGGAAGCGTTGTGGCTTGAAGTCCGTCGATGCCGGCAGCAGGCGCCAGAACAATGCCACGCCGATCAGGGAAAGAACACCGATGGTTAGAAACCCAACTTCAGCTCCTTGCCACTCACCGATGGCACCGCCAATCACTCGTCCACCGATGCCACCGAGCGTGTTGGCTGCGATGTACAACCCCACCGCAGGCACCATGGCAGCTGGTTCGAACTCATCGCCCATCCAGGCGATCGCTACCGCCGGCAGTCCTCCCAGGGCAATACCCTGCAAAGCACGCAGCAGCAACAGGCTAGTGATATTCGGAGCCAATGCCACCAGCAGCGTGGCGCAGGCGGCTGCCAACAGAGAAAAGCGCATGATGGCCTGACGGCCAAAAGCATCGGACACCGGACCATAAACCAGCAGCGACAAGGCCATGGTCAGGGTCGCCAGGGACATGACCAGGCCAATGGTCAACGTGGTGACATCATGGCTATGACGTAGTTCGGGCAACAGTGGTTGGGGCGCATACAGGTTGATGAATACCAGCACGGAACCCAGGCAAAGTGCCAGGGTTGCCCGCCACCAGGCGGCACTCTTGGCTTGAATCATGGCAATCTCTCATTGGTGGTTTCCCATGATCCATGTTTCACTCCCATCACACCAACGAAAGAAAAAGATGAATACCATCTGATTTCCTTATGACCTTATCCTTCGACCTGCGCTCCTTGGCTGTCTTCGTGGCAGTGGTGGATCATGGAGGCTTCAGCGCTGCTGCCAGGGCTCGCCATGTAGCACAGTCTGCCGTCAGTCAGACCATTGCCAATCTGGAACGTCGCCTGGAAACGCCCCTGTTTTACCGACAGGACCGTCGTATTGACCTGACTCCGGAGGGAGAGGTACTGCTCCAGCATGCCCGACGCTTGCTGGAGCATGCCGAAGCTGCGGAGCTGGCCGTGAGCGAGCTCAAGGGACTGGTGAAGGGAGAGGTGCGTATCGGCATCCCATCAATGCTCGGCTCCTACTACCTGCCTCCATTATTGATGGGATTCAAGTCCAGCTACCCTGGCATTCGCCTTACTGTGATCGAAGCGGGAGCTCGCCGCCTGCAACGTTTGATCAGCGAACGAGAACTGGACCTGGGTATTATTGTCGATGATCACACCAGCACCCCCATGGAAAGGCACCCATTGTTGCGCGAGGAAATGGTAGTCTGCGTGCAAAGGGAACACCCATTTGCTGAAAGAGAGAGTATTCGCCCCGAGGACTTCTTTAATGAACCTCTCGTACTCTTTCAAGATGGTTATTTTCACCGTGAGTTCGTCGACACGATGGCGCGACGCCTGGGAGTCACTCCGGACATTGCTTTCCAATCCAACCTGATTCCCTTGACCAAGGCCATCGTTCGTCAGGGCTTCGGGATCACGACTTTCCTGCGCCGAGTCGTCGATGAGCCGGAGCTGACAGCGATTCCCTTCTCCCCTTCTACCTGGCTGACTTTGTCCCTGGCCTGGCGACCCAGTGGCTACCTTTCACGAGCAGAGCGTGCCTTCATCGATTACACCATTGCCCAACGCGATGCCCTGTAGATTGCAAGGAGATACCATATGGCAGAGGAGAAAATACATGATCCCATGCACTGCAATGCATAAATTGAGCACCGCAATGCAAAAATCGGGCACTGAAATGCAAAAACCGGCTTCTAAAGAAGCCGGTTTTTTCGAATATGGAGCCTTGAATCACGTTGCTCTTCATTTCATAGCATCATTACTGCATGGCGACCCTTGATATAGCAGCGTGAGAGATCGTCACTGCCTGCATGTCACTATAATCAGCTACCGAAGCCATATCCGGAGGATGACAGCTGCAAGGATGCCAGATCAGTAGACTGAAGTGGACGACGTGCCTGCCAATAGTAACGGGACCAATAGCTGTTGCTGAGCTTGGAGATCATCACGCCACGAGAAGAGGAGGCATGTAGGAAGCGTCCATCACCAACGTAGATGCCAACATGGCGGCTACCTGGCGGGCGGAAGAACACCAGATCGCCCGGGGACAGTTCAGTGCGGCCAATCGGGATCCCTGTGTTGATCTGACTACCGGTAGTACGTGGTAAATCAACCTGAAAGGCTTCATTGAAAATGTTCTGCACCAAGGCAGAACAGTCAATGCCACTGAAGGAAGTCCCACCGAGACGATAGGGAGTCCCGGCCCATTTGCCGTGCTCTTCCATCAGGGTTTCACGGACAAGCTCGTCCCCAACATTGGCGGTAAGGGACCCTCCGGCAGGAGACATCAATGGCGGTGTCTGAGCAGCCATTCCCGGCAAATCCTGGGAGTAATAATCCTGGCTGGCAACATCCTTCTGGCTACTGGAAGCACATCCGGCCAACAGACCGAGTAAAACCAGAGCCGCAGCGGCGCGACACGATAGTGCGACACTCATTAGAATCTAACCTCATTCCCTGAACCCGTGGGAGCCATGAAAGACTTCCTGCTCGGTGTCCTGAGAGTCGCTCTGGAAGTGGCGCCTCAAACCAGATATTCGTGCCACTGCCATAGCGCCCCATGACTCACTATGGTTAATACCATTCCCCTAAAGTGAGGAAGCTTTAATTGTTGTTAGGCGATACTAGCCAATATCTCCAATCTTGGCGATAGGAAAAATCAATTTTTTTCCCTTTTTATCCGTAGGGTGCGCAAATCAGTGCAAAGTCCTGCCATCACCCGGCAGAGTATCGATGTGCAAAGGTGCCCAATGACGTGGTCGAGCACCCGGAAAGTCCAGGCTTGCCCAACTACCTGCCAAAGGCGGGGCAGCACTCAACCAGGCGGTAATGGCTTGGCGGAAACTGGCCAGAAAGGCTTCTCTATCCGGGGTCTCTCCCATGAAAAAGGAGAAGCCGGCATAGAGGCCCTGGGCATAATCCTGCCACCCGGAATAGTGCTCGGAAGCCAATGCATAGGCTCTTTCCAGCACGGAGAGGAAGTCGGATCTGGCCAGCCATCCAAGCTGACGCCCTGCAATCGCCAGATCTACCGCCTGAGCCAGATCCCAGGCGCACATATCAACATCATTACAGCTCTCGGCATTGTCGCGAACCCGAATCAGCCGGGAAAGATGGTTGCGCTCTTCCTCATTGCAATCGCCAGACTCCAGCGTCGCAATTTCTGAATTCAGTCGCGCAGGGTTGAGAGTATAAGGTGCATAGTTGATCTGATATTCCTGTCGATCACCCACATCGAGCAAGAAGCGTACGAAATCGATCAACTCGGTTGAACTGTGCAAACCATAATGGCTGTCAATCCAGTCGCGGATGGAAGCGCCTTCGCGATCGCTCTCCTGCTGCGGCAGATTCCAGACCGGTGTATTCAGCGGTCCTACCAGAGCCAAAGCCGTGAAGTGGCTCAACGACGGGCGCTCTCCCGGCTCATTCCAGGTATCACTGGCCCAGTCAAGCCAATGGAACAGGCTACCCGGATCCTCCAGATGCCAACGAATCTCTACCGTCAAAGTCGGTTGCTCTGGCTCGGGTAACAGGCTATCCCAAGTGGCCCAGGCTTCAAGAAGCTGCTTGGGAGAACTGTAGAAACGACACAAGACATCTCGCAGAGATGACGCCATTTCGATCAGTTCTCGTTCGTTGAATTGCTGGCTATCCATTGCCATCTGCAAATAGAAAGCGTACTTCTCGGCCATGTGGATGGTCGCCGAATGGCGTGTCGCCTTGCCCAGGGAATCTCGATTAACCAAGTCCGCAGAAGCCGGATCACCAAATGGTGTGCGAGATGGCGGCAAAGCCCGATGTGCAGCATCGGCGGCCAATTGGTTGAGATGATGAGCCTGCGCCGGCAACCAATAGCGCATCAATGCTTTTGCTCCTTCATCTGCATATAGCTCCAGGCTCTCAATGAGATACTGACGCGCTTCCTTGGCGCGGGACTCGGACAAGACAGGTTCTGCCCCCTGCCGAGTCGACAGCTCCGGATCACGCACTGAAGCCAGCGCCAGCACCCAGTGGCGCGGAGAACTTCGCCACTGGCGTATGGAGTGCCGTGCAGCCTCTACCACGTCCGCATTGAGCAGTTCTCCAAGGTTTCCACGCCACGGGCTTGACGGCGATGACATCAACAGGCGCCAGTCCATGCTCAGTTGCGGCAGGCGATCCTGCCCCTCGAACAGGCTACGACCACGCTGATAGGCTCGGGCAAGGGCACTCCAGTCACTGTAACGTCGGACCACCAGGTCACCCGCATGCGTGGCCAGCATGGTTCCTTCTTGTTGGGTCAACCAGCCACTACAGCAACCCGCCCAGGCCAGATCGACAGCTCGCAGCCAGTCCCATGCAGCCCACTCCAGAGGCTCACCTTGCGTGACGTATTGACTGAGCAGGCGGCCATAAGCCACTACCTGTGACTCCAGGCTTTCCAGCCATGTCTGTTGCTCTTCCTGGCTTAGCGTCATCAAGCGTGCAGCATCAATATCCCAGCCCTGTCGGTCTCCTTGACTCGTCAGCCATAGGATGGCCCGTATCAAGTCATCGCGTCCGTGAATCTGCCAGACCTCGGACAGCCAGCGCTCACTACCCGCCCAATCCAGCTCGCAAGCAGGCGTTACCATGACCGGCGAGAATGCCGCACGTAATCGCCAGACCTGATCTTCAGCTTGCTGGGGCCAAAGCTGAGCCTTGCTTGTCTTTTCCAGGCAAGCCCCCAGCAAGGCCCAGGTCACGCCATCGCCTTCAGCCTCCAACGTGGACAATGCCTGACAGGCTTCAGGCAGGCCGTCATCACCTCGCATCCAATCTTCCGCCCCACGACAGGTGCGAACCGCTTCCAGCCAAGTATCCAGGTCGGCATAGCGGCCATGAATGCTGTGACAGGTATCCACCCCCCACTGACGCGCCTGTTCATGAGAAAGCCAGCCGGCGGCACCGGCCAATGCCGCCAGTTCCAGACTGGTCAGCAACCAGGAAGCCGGTACTTCAACAGCCCCTCTAAGCTCGAGCAATCGCCAGCCCAGCTCACCACGGTCGGCAATCTCGAGTGCCGCCAGCCGTTCGCGTGCTGCCTCCTCGGGCAACATCATGGGATCGGGCATGAAAGCCCAGTTGCACATCACCAACTGCTGGGCCCACCAGGCGTTCAAGGGGTCTACCAAGGCTCACCTCATTAAGGGACTGTTGCTTCATCAATGCCTGCGCAAGCGAATCATCCCCGGATAGCACGAGAGCTTCGGGAATTCGGCGCCACAGTGTACCGGAAAGCAAGCGGCAGTCCGATGCTTGACCACTTGCTATAGGTAAAAAAATTGTGGTGCATGCAAAAGCCACGATGAATAAAAGAAGCACTGTCAAAAAAATTCAGAACACCCTCTTGGCTCGATGTTTCAAATAATGCACACTCGTCAAACATTGACCCACCCCTACATTGTTCGTGGAGCGTCCCATGTCCAGCTATCAGGACCTGATCTTCGACAAGGCATATATCGGCGGCCAGTGGCGCGACTCTGAGCGCCATTTCGCCGTGACCAACCCAGCCACCGGTGAAGTACTGGCCCAAGTGGCCGACCTCGGTGCCGACGACGTTCGCGAGGCCGTCGCCGCTGCCGAGTCCGCCTGGCATGGCTGGAAGCGCAAGACAGCCAAGGAGCGCTCCGCCCTGCTACGCGCCTGGTATGACAGCATCATGGCGCACCAGGACGCCCTTGCTGAACTGATGACCCGCGAACAAGGCAAGCCTCTAGCCGAAGCACGAGGCGAAGTTGCCTATGGCGCGTCATTTGTCGAGTACTATGCCGAAGAAGCCAAGCGCATCGCCGGTGACACCTTGCCTGGTCATGGTCCCGACAAGCGCATCCTGGTGTTTCGCGAGCCAATCGGTGTAGTGGCGGCCATCACGCCATGGAACTTCCCCCTGGCGATGATCACGCGCAAGTGCGCGCCTGCCATGGCTGCCGGTTGCAGCGTAGTGATCAAGCCCGCAGAGGCCACACCTCTGACAGCCTTAGCGCTGGCCAAGCTGGCGGAAGATGTTGGCATTCCTTCCGGTGTACTCAATGTCGTGACAGCCAGTTCACCACGTGAAGTAGGCCCTGTGCTGACGGGTGACTCTCGCGTACGAAAGGTATCCTTCACAGGCTCCACCGCCGTGGGCAAGATCCTGCTTTCACAATGTGCTGCTACGGTAAAGAAAGCCTCCATGGAACTGGGGGGCAATGCTCCATTCATCGTCTTCGACGATGCTGACCTGGATGCTGCTGTGGAAGGTGCCGTCGCGTCCAAGTACCGCAACTCCGGCCAGACCTGCGTATGCACCAACCGTCTGCTGGTTCAGGACGGTGTCTACGATGCCTTCGTCGAGAAGCTGGCAAAACGTGTGGCTGAGCTGAAGGTCGGTAATGGACTGGATGATGGCGTGCTCCAAGGGCCGTTGATCAACGCTGCCGCCGTGGACAAAGTGCAGTCTCATATCAGCGATGCACTTGGCAAGGGGGCTTCCCTGGTGTGTGGCGGCAAGCCTCACCAATTGGGTGGCACCTTCTTCGAACCTACTGTCCTGCGCGATGTCACCACAGACATGCAGGTAGCAAGGGAAGAAACCTTTGGTCCCCTGGCTCCGGTGTTCCGTTTCACCACGGACGAAGAAGCCATCGCCATGGCCAACGACACGGAATTCGGCCTGGCAGCCTACTTCTATGCCAGAGACTACCGTCGTATCTGGCATACCATGGAAAACCTTGAATACGGCATGGTAGCAATCAACGAGGGCATCCTGTCCACAGAGCTGGCTCCTTTCGGGGGCATCAAGGAATCCGGGCTGGGTCGAGAAGGTTCTCGTTACGGATTGGATGAATACACTGAATTGAAGTACGCCTGTCTTGGCGGCCTCTAATCATTCCTCATCTGGAGACTTCGTCATGAACAACGCACAACTGAATGAGCTGAAAGAACGTTACGTTGCCAAAGGCGCTGCCAGTCCTGCCACCGCCTTTGCAGACCGTGCTGAAAACGCTCTGATCTGGGATGCCGATGGCAACCGTCTGATCGACTTTGCCGGCGGCATTGGCGTACTCAACATCGGCCACCGCCACCCCAAGGTCGTGCAGGCCGTCAAGGATCAGCTTGACCATGTCATGCACACCTGCCAGACCGTCATGCCTTATGCCGGCTATGTCCAGGTGGCGGAAAAGCTCGCCGGCATTACCCCTGTGCGCGGCAATGCCAAGGTCATGCTGGTCAACTCCGGTGCCGAGGCACTGGAAAATGCGGTCAAGATCGCCCGCGCCGCCACTGGCCGTAATAACGTCATCTGCTTCGATGGCGGTTATCATGGCCGGACGTTCATGACCATGGCCATGAACGGCAAGGTAGCGCCCTATGCCAGCGACTTCGGCACCATGCCGGGCTGTGTATTCCGGGCCGGCTACCCAGTCCCCGAGCACGGCATCAGCGAAGAAGAATCCATTCGTCGCCTGAAGATGGTGCTCAAGACCGATGCCAACCCAAAGGACACTGCAGCCATCGTACTGGAACCAGTGCTTGGTGAAGGGGGCTTCTATGCAGCCCCGACCAGTTTCCTCAAGAAGATTCGCGAGATCTGTGATGAGCACGGCATCCTGATGATCATCGACGAAGTTCAGAGTGGCTTCGGACGGACAGGCAAGATGTTCGCCATTGAACACAGCGGCGTTCAGCCAGACCTGATGACCATGGCCAAGAGCATGGCGGCAGGCATGCCCATTTCCGCCGTGGTGGGCACGGCCGAGCACATGGATGCCTCAGGTGTTGGCTCCCTGGGCGGAACCTACTCTGGCAGCCCCGTTTCCTGTGCCGCGACCCTTGCCGTGCTGGAAGTGTTCGAAGAAGACAACATCCTTGGCAAGAGCCAGGCCCTGGGCGACAAGCTGGCCAAGCGCTTCCAGCAGTGGGAACAACGCTTCGATGCTGTTGTTCATCCACGCAACCTGGGCGCCATGGCCGCCTTCGAACTCGCTGACAGCAATGGCGAGCCCTCTCCCGCGCTGGCGGCAGAACTGTGCAAGCGAGCCCGCGAGAAGGGACTGATCCTGCTGTCCTGCGGCATGTTCGGCAATACCATTCGTTTCCTGATGCCTGTCACTATCGAGGATGACATCCTTGAAGAAGGCCTGACCATCATCGAGCAAGGCCTGGAAGCCATGGTGGGCAGCAAGGCTGCCGCTACCGCCTGACACTGACGCGGCAAGCAAGCACCACAGACGACGCCACCGGCCTTTGGCCGGTGGCGTCTTTACGAAGGTCATACTGGACAAAGGTCATGCTGGCCCGCTATTTGACGTGTCACCAGCAAGAGCGGCCAGGTTAAAAAGAAGAACCCGGCTGCGAAAGGAAAGCCAGCTCTTCCGCCGTCGAGGCACGCCCCAGCACTTCATTGCGATGAGGATAGCGACCGAAGCGTGCAAGAATCTCCCGATGAAGATGTTCATAACGCAGGTTATCTTCTAGCCCGGGCTGGTCGAACAGCCGCAAGGCTTCATCATGCACGACCAGAGACTCACTGTGCATGTAAGGCATATAAAGGAACGACCGCCCATGGACATCCAGCTTGCGGTCAGCTTGCTGGGTCACTGCTTCCTGAGCCAGAACCAGTGCCTGACCATCACAGGCAAAGGCCTGCGCAGAGCCCCGATGAATATTGCGCGAAAATTGGTCCAGCACGATAACCTCCGCCAACCGCCCGCGGGCAGAACGACGCCAATGCCACAACTCCCCCGCCGCTGCCGCTTCCAGGGTCTTGCCAAAATCCTGGCGAATGCGCTGGTCGAGGTCGTCATCCTTGGCAAACCACTGCCTCGGTGTCAGCACCTGAAACCAGAATCCCACCACCTCTTCAGCCGCCTTCACATCGGGCATGCTCATCTCCATTAATATGGTGCCTGGGGGGCAAGGAACCTCATCACAGGTTTCCCGTCACCAGGAATCCTGACTGCGAATGCATTCTAGCCACAAATGGGCAACAATACGCCCGCCTTCGGCTATACGACAAAAGGCGTATAGCCGTAGTTTTCATAACGCCTAAACTCGCATGCTGTTCGTTTTATAACGTGTCTTGCCTGCACTCTTAATCCTTTAAGACAGATGAACAAGGCACAATAAACGTAAGTTTCCGAGCAGAACACTCCCAGATTTCACTACGAACCGAATGCCAGATGCGAAGTTTTTTGAGCCAGATAACTCAGTTACTGCCTAGGCTTATTAGCGATATCGCCGGCTTAGACAGCCGAATTGATTGGCGAACGTACTCCGCATTCTGACCGCAAGGAAGACAACATGCCCTTACTCACCTTCGCGTCGTTCCTGTTCTTTACAGGATTGGTCGCCCTCATCACCTGGCGCATCACGCGTAAAGACGACCATTCCAGCAGCAACGGATTCTTCCTTGCTGGACGTAGCCTGACATTCCCGTTGATCGCAGGCTCACTGCTGATGACCAACCTGTCCACCGAGCAGATGGTGGGCCTCAATGGTTCTGCCTTCACTGATGGCTTGAGTGTCATGGCATGGGAGGTGGTTGCCGTCATCGCGCTGGTCTCCCTGGGGCTGTTCTTCCTGCCGCGCTTCCTCAAGAGCGGCATCACTACCATTCCTCAACTGCTGGAAATCCGCTTTGACCGCGGCACCCAACTGATTTGTAACATCATCTTCCTGATTGCCTATGCGGTGATTCTGCTGCCAATCATTCTGTATTCCGGTGCCGTTGGTCTGCAGGGCATGCTCGACCTGCACTCCCTGACCGGTATTCAGTCTGATACCACCCTGCTGTGGTTGACGGTATGGATTGTCGGCATCATCGGTTCCATCTATGCCCTGTTTGGTGGCCTGCGCACCGTTGCCGTATCCGACACCTTGAATGGCATCGGCCTGCTTGTCGGCGGCTTCGTTATCGTCTACTTCGGCCTGCAGGCCGTCAGCGACGATGGAGGCATCCTGGCAGGCTGGGAGCTTCTCAAGCAGAGCAACCCGGACAAGTTCAACTCCATGGGCACTGCTGAGCAGCAGGTTCCCTTCTTGACGCTGTTCACCGGGGTATTCCTGATCAACCTCTTCTACTGGACCACCAACCAGCAGATCATCCAGCGTACCTTCGCCGCCAAGAACCTGGCGGAAGGCCAGAAAGGCGTGTTGCTGACAGGCCTGTTCAAACTGCTTGGCCCGCTCTACCTGGTGCTACCCGGGATCATTGCCTACCACCTCTACGCCGATCAGGGCGTTCGTGCCGACGAAGCCTACGGTCATCTGGTGTTCAACGTATTGCCCGCACCGCTCACAGGGTTCTTCGCTGCCGTCATGGTCGGTGCCATCCTGTCTTCCTTCAACTCAGCACTTAACTCCACTACCACACTGTTCAGCCTGGGGCTGTACAAGGCCGTGCTGAAGAAGGATGCCACTGACGAACAGGTGGTCAAGGCAAGCAAGGTATTCGGCTGGATCATGGCCATTGCCGCCATGACCATCGCTCCTCTGCTGGCCGGTCAGGAAAGCCTGTTCAGCTATCTGCAGAAGATGAATGCCATCTATTTCATTCCCATCCTGGCCGTGGTCATCGTCGGCCTGCTGACGCGCCGTGTTCCTGCCATGGCGGCCAAGATCTCCCTGGTCGGGGGCTGTCTGTTTATCTTTGCTGGCTACTTCATTCCGCCGTTCAACAAGCTGCCGACCATCATGCATGAATTCCACTTCGTGGCCCTGGTCTTCGTTCTGCTGGTGGCGCTGATGCTGTGGATCGGCAAGATCCGTCCACGTGCCGAAGCCTGGGTGCATGAAGACGCTGGCGCCGTGGACCTGACTCCTTGGAAAGGCGCCATTCCCGCCGGTATCGTACTGGTTGTCCTGGTCATTGCCATGTACATATCCTTCGCCTGACCTGCCCCACACCAGGCCTTCTTACTGACAGCGCCCCGCTCACCGAGCGGGGCGCTGCGGTGTTGGCGACGACTTGAACCACTTGCTCCCGCCCCGAATGTCCTTATTGGTGGGGTATTTGTCATTGATGACATCCTCGTCATCCTCCAGACTCCAGAAACCCCGACATGCTGGAGCTTGCGATGCCTCCCCCTCCTTTACGCCGAGTTGCGATCGTTGCCTATCCCAATTGCCAGGTACTCGATGTCAGCGGCCCTTGGCAGGTATTTGCCAGTGCCAACCAGATGGCCAACCGTCTGCTCTACGACCTGAGCCTGGTGGCCCGAGCGGCCGGCATGATAAAGACCAACGGCGGATTGACGCTATGCGCCGACCAGGATTGGCAGGGACTGGAAGCTCAAGGCGCCCCGGACACGCTGCTGGTAGCCGGTGGCAGCGGTGTCTTTAACCAGTGCCGCCAGCGTTTTCATGTCGATGGGCTACGCAGGATGGCTCCTCACGTCAGGCGCTTGGGAGCCATTTGCTCAGGAGCCTTTCTGCTGGCCGAAGCAGGACTGCTGAATGGTCGCAAGGCCACCACCCACTGGCGCCATTGCACCGACCTGGCCCAGCATTACCCTGATATAGAGGTCCTGCCTGATGCCCTTTATGTAGAAGACAGGGGATGCTTTACCAGCGCGGGGGTCACCGCAGGCATCGATCTCGCACTGTCACTGGTGGAAGCCGACCATGGAACCGAGCTGGCCAGCCGTGTTGCCAGGGAACTGGTCATGTTCCTGCATCGCCCCGGTGGTCAATCCCAGTTCAGTGAGGCACTGCTGCATCAACAACGCGCCGGTCCTCGACTCAGACCTCTGATAGAGGAACTGCACGCCACCCCTGGCAAGGATCATGACATCCACTCCATGGCTGAGCGACTGGCTATCACACCCCGGCACCTGTCGCGTCTTTTCCGACGTCAGCTTGATACATCACCGGGTGAGTATCTGACCCAATTGCGCCTGGAAGCCGCGCGCAGCGATCTGCTTGGTGGGGAACCCTCTCTGGAACGCCTGGCATCGAGATGGCGCCTGGGCGGCGCCGAACAGCTCCGGCGCCTGTTCCAGCGCCATTACGGCGTCTCCCCATCCGTCTATCGGGCACGCTTTGCTGCCAGTCCACCAAATACCGACTCAGGCGCTCTCTAATACGCCCTATACCCCAAGTCCCTCTGTCCCACAAAACCGACTTGCACTATCTTGCTGCTATCCCACTGGAGCTGCTCATGCCCTCATCCGCTAGCGAATCCCGTTCCTTGCCACGCAGTGTGGTCTTGCTGTCTCTATGTCAGGCACTACTGGTCAGCGGCAATATCCTGTTGATCGCTGTATCGCCCTTGATTGGAGACAAGCTGGCACCATCACCCTGGCTGGCAACCCTGCCCATCGCCAGCCAGTGGCTGGGGCTGATGGGAGCCACCATTCCTGCGTCTCTCATCATGGGGCGACTCGGTCGTCGGCAGGGTTTCACACTAGGTAACGTGATCGGCCTGAGTGGCGCTCTCGCCGCAGCATGGACCCTGATGATAGGGAGCTTCTGGGGATTTACCGCCGCCACCTTCGCCATCGGTATTGGCATCGGATTCGGGCAACTCTATCGCTTCGCCGCCACTGAAGCAGCACCGGTGGCTGCCAGGGATCGTGCCATTGGCCTGGTCATGGGCGGTGGGGTACTGGCAGCGTTCTTCGGCCCCTGGCTGGCCCGCCATAGCCAGGACCTGGCCACAACGCCCTTTCTCGGCAGTTTCATCGGACTCGCTGTTCTCTATACCGTGGCCCTGGTGATTCTGCGCTTCACCTCGCTGCCCGTGTCACACGCTCAGCATCAACAAGGGGCTGCTCGACCACTTGGCACGCTACTGCGCCAACCACGCTTCGTACTGGCCGTCATCTCTGCCATGATCGGCTACGGTGTCATGACGCTGTCGATGACCGCGGCGCCCTTGGCCATGTCCCACTCAGGCCACCCTTTCAACCACGTCGCCACGACAATTCAGTGGCATGTACTGGCCATGTTCGTACCTTCCTTCTTCACGGGCCGATTGACCGAGCGATTTGGTCGCGAATGCATGATCATCATCGGATGTCTCTTGCTGATTGCCAGTGCTCTGACGGCGTTTTCTACGCTGGACAGCATTCGTTTCACTGCAGCCATGATATTGCTCGGGCTGGGCTGGAACTTCACCTTCCTGCCCGCCACTGCCCTATTGACGGAATGCCATCGTCCCGAGGAGAAAGCACGGGTACAGGCAGCCAACGAATTCCTGGTGTTTTCCACCGTCGCTTTCGCCTCATTGGCTGCTGGTCCCAGCGCGGTACTGCTAGGATGGTCCGGTCTCAACCTGCTGCTGCTGCCCCTGGCATCGATTCCCCTTGTCGTCATTCTGCTGCAACGCTTGATACCTCAGCGCCATCAGTTGCAATAGACAGGAGCTCAGTGCTCGGCTTCACTTGTGTTTGCACACGGCAGGCCCCAAATTATGGGCTGATATTCTTGCATGGAGCCCTGAATGGCCCAGGACCTGACCCGTGATCTGATGGATTTGATCGAGCGCGGCCGTGATCGTCAGCTACGCCTGGCGGTCACGGGGCTTTCCCGCGCTGGCAAGACGGCCTTTCTCACTTCATTGGTGGATCAACTTCGCCACTCTGGCCTGGAAGCCCGCCTAGATCTGCTTTCTGCTGCCCGTGAAGCACGCCTGCTCGGTGCTCAACGCGTCGCCCAGCAGGATCTCGGTGTACCACGCTTCCCGTTTGACCAGGCCCGCGCAGCACTGGAAGAAACACCTCCGCGCTGGCCGGAACCGACTCGCGGCATCAGCGAGCTGCGTCTCAAGATTCGTTATCGCCCAGCGCGTCAGGCCTGGCTGCGTCCGGAAACCACAGAGCTGACCCTGGATCTGTTCGACTACCCTGGCGAATGGCTGCTGGATCTCCCCTTGCTCGAGCACGACTATCTGAGCTGGAGCCAGGCTCAGTTCGCAGATGCTGGCCCTGCTCGCCGAAGCATGCTGGCCAGCTTTTACGCCGAGGTCGAGGAACTCACCCCTGACGCCGAGATCGACGAGGCTCGCCTGGCTGCCATCAGTGAGCATTATGCTGAAGGGCTCAGGGCTGCACGCGAAGCCGGCTTTTCCGACCTCCAGCCTGGACGTTTCCTGTTGCCAGGAGAACTCCAGGGGGCTCCTGTACTGCAGTTTTTCCCCCTCCCCGGGCTCGCCGAGCAGGATGCGGAAACCCTGGACAAGCTCCCCGAAGCCAGCGTCTATGCTCAACTGGCCAAACGTTTTGCCTATTACCAGAGCCATATCGTACGCCCCTTCTACCGGGAGCATTTTCGGCGCTTCGACCGCCAGATCGTATTGGTGGATGTCCTCGGGGCACTCAACGCCGGCCCTGAACGTTTCGAAGATCTTTCCCGGGCCCTGACGCGGCTGATGCAGAGTTTCAACTACGGTCAACGCAGTCTGTTCTCGCGACTCTTCACGCCACGCATCGATCGCCTGGCCATCGCTGCCACCAAGGCTGACCATGTCACACCCGAGCAGCACCAACACCTGGTTGCTCTGCTTGAAGCCTTGCTGGCAGAGCCATTGAAGAACCTGAAATACGCCAATATCCCGGTCAAAGCGCTTTCTCTGGCATCTATCCGGGCAACCGAGGCGCGGGAGGTCTCCCATCAAGGACACAGCACCCCGGCCCTGAAAGGTACGACACTGGATGGTGAATCCCTGCTGACCTTTCCCGGTGAAGTACCATCGCGATTGCCTACCGCAGACTTCTGGACACGCCAGGGCTTCGATTTCATTGCCTTCCGCCCCCAACAGGCAGCACCCGGAGCCCTGCCTCACATTCGCATGGATGCCGCACTGGAGTGGCTGATCGGAGACAAGCTCACATGACATCACCACAGGACGATCAGCGCCCTCAGGACCCTCGCCCAGGAATACGCTTCAGCGATGCCAAGCCACGCTCACCCGAGGCTCCTCGTGTCGATCCGCAACCTGGACTGCGCTTCGATGCCGAGCAACCTAGCCGCCAACTTCCGGTCGCCCGCGAAGGCGACGGTGCCTCTGCGAATGATCCAGCGCTTGAGCCTATCCTGCGTCCACGCAAGCGCCGCTGGGGACTGCTCGCTGTGCTTGCTGGAGCAGCTGGCCTTGGTACGGCAGAGCTGATTACCGGGCTGCCCGCCGCGCTGGCTGGTGGTGACTGGCTCAATACCGGCTGGCAGATACTGGGATTGGGCGTCATTGGCCTGGGAACGGGCGCACTCGGCCGAGAACTGTTTCGCCTGCGTCGCCTCAAGCGCCACGACAACCTGCGCCAGGACCTCTCCGAGCTGCCCCGACTTTCGCCCAAGCACGCCAGTGCTCTGGTCGAACGCCTGCGCCAGCAGCTTGCTCTGCACGACGACCATCCACACTGGCAGGCCTTCAGCAACGCGCGGGAGGCCCATCATGATGGCCGCGATCTTGCCGAGCTCGTCCAGCATCACTTGCTGGCTCCCCGGGACCGAGAAGCCCGTCGATTGATCTCGAGGATGAGCAGCGAAACCGCCGTCATGGTGGCGGTCAGCCCGCTTACTCTGGTGGATATGGGGCTGGTGGCCTGGCGCCACCTGGCCATGATCGATCGTATCTGCCGTATCTATGGCCTGGAGCTTGGCTACGGCGCCCGCCTGCGGTTATTGCGCAGCGTGCTGTATCAAATGGCATTTGCCGGTGCCACTGAACTGGCCACGGATGCCAGCATGCAGATGCTGACCCTGGACCTGGCCGGACGACTTTCCGCACGCGCTGCCCAGGGACTGGGCGTCGGCCTGCTGGGGGCCCGTCTCGGACTGCGTACCCAGCAACTGGCCCGCCCTCTCGCCTTCACTCCGAATGAGCGCCCCCGCCTCACGGACCTGCGCAAGGAACTATGGCAACAACTCAAGAGAATGGAGGCACCGAAGAAGGGACAGGACTGAAAACACGGAATGGATGTCTGGCACAGGAAAAGACCTTCTCAAGACAAGGCAAAATTTCAACGCCGCATTGCCAAGTACAGGCATTTTGTAGATACCGACAAGCAAGGAAGCAAAGAATGACAGCTACTCTCTACTGGGCCATTGGCACAGTTGCCTTTGGCCTCGTGATGCTCGCCCTGGCCATTTACCTGGGTACCCGAGGCGTCACTGGATCTCGCCCCCTGCGCCGTTCATCTGATAACAGCGCCCCCATTGTCGTCGGTAATGGCACATCTTCGGCTTACGCCGTTGACGACAGTTCCAGCAATTGCAATACCGATACTTCCAACCGGATATCTTCAAGCAGCAGTTGCGATTCAGGAGGGAGCTTCAGTGGTGATTCTGGCGGCGGTGGGGGTGGAGATGGCGGAGGTGACTAACCACTGACGACAAGCGCCGTCGCCAGCACTTGTCGAAAGGAGCACCAGAACTTATGCCAGACGCACTTATGCCAGACGTACTTCGCTTTGCGGATCAAAAAGCACCGCGCGACGCATATCCACCTGCAGTTCCAGCCGTTCACCAGGGCGAGCGCGACAGTCCGGCCCTACCCGGGCAGTCACCTCCCCCTCCCCCAGGGGCAGATTGATCAGCACATCGGCACCGGTTGGCTCCACGACCCCGATCACGGCGGCCATGCCTGTGCCTGCCCCGGAATGCCCGCCTGCTTCGCTCAAATGTTCCGGACGCAGTCCCAGCATCATCTTCTGCCCGACGCGCGAAGCCAGCACATCGGTGTCCCGCTCGGCCGGCCATGGCAAGACCAGGTCTTGCTGTTCTGGCGTACTGATGCGCAGTGCGTAGTTGCCTCTACCGCCTTCCAGCACAGCTTCGACGAAGTTCATTGCCGGCGAGCCCATGAAACCGGCAACGAACATATTGATGGGGTCATTGTAGATCTCATCCGGCGTACCAAGTTGCTGCACCTGTCCATCACGCATCACCGCAATACGATCCGCCAGTGTCATGGCCTCGATCTGGTCATGGGTGACATAGACGATGGTGGTGCCAAGACGCTGGTGCAGTTTCTTGATCTCGGTGCGCATCTCGACACGCAACTTGGCATCCAGATTGGAAAGCGGTTCATCGAACAGATAGATCTGCGGCTCTCGGGCCAAGGCACGGCCCATGGCCACTCGCTGTCGCTGTCCTCCCGACAGTTGAGATGGCTTGCGATCCAGCAGATGCGATATCTGCAACAGGTCGGCAACCCGCTGCACCGCAGCTTCACGCTCGGCCTTGGGCATCTTGCGCATCTCCAGGCCGAAGGCGATGTTGCCACGCACGGTCATGCTGGGATAGAGCGCGTAGGACTGGAACACCATGGCGATATCTCTTTCTGCCGGCGTTCGCCAGGTGACATCCTCGCCTCCGATACGAATCTCCCCAGAAGTGATCGGCTCAAGGCCAGCGATGGCATTCATCAGGGTCGACTTGCCGCAGCCTGATGGCCCTACCAGAATCAGGAATTCTCCAGAAGCGATGGAAATGTTGACGTCCTTGAGGACATGAGTCGAACCGAAGCTCTTGTGCAGTTGATGTATTTCCAGAGCGGACATGATGAACTCTCGTCGCTGAATTGTCGTTGTAATGAACGTCAGCCCTTGACCGAACCAGCGGTAAGGCCCCGCACGAAGTACTTGCCAGCCAGCACATAGACCACCAACGTTGGTAGCGCAGCAATCATCGCTGCCGCCATGTCGACGTTGTATTCCTTGGCACCGGTGGAGGTATTGACCAGGTTGTTGAGTGCTACCGTCACCGGCTGAGTGTCATGGCCCGAGAACGCCACCCCGAACAGAAAGTCGTTCCAGATCTGAGTGAACTGCCAAATTACCGAGACCACGATGATCGGAGCCGACACCGGCAACAGAATGCGCCAGAAGATGCGGAAGAATCCGGCGCCATCCAGCTTGGCCGCATTCACCAGCTCATCGGGGATACCCACATAGAAGTTGCGGAAGAACAGGGTGGTGAACGCGATGCCAAATACCACATGCACCAGTACCAACCCCGAGCGCGAGCTGGCCAATCCCAACCAACCCAAGGTCTGGGCCATGGGCAGCAGCACGACCTGAAAGGGGATGAAGCAGCCAAACAGCATCATCGCGAACACCAGGTTCGAGCCCTTGAAGCGCCACTTGGTCAAGGCATAGCCATTGAGCGCACCGACCAGCGTCGAGATGATCACGGCAGGAATGACAATGGCAAAGGAGTTCCAGAAATAGCCCCCGACCCCTTCACAACGCATGCCCGTACAGGCCTCTCCCCAAGCCTTCACCCAGGGTTCGACGGTCGGCGACCGGGGTAGCGCCAACAGGTTTCCCGGAGTGATTTCGGCTAGCGGTTTGATGGAGGTCAACAGCATGACCACCAGAGGCATCAGGTACGCCACAGCAGCAACGATCAGCACGGCATAAAGTAGTCCGCGCAGAGCCTTGGCTGCGGGTGTTTGACGACGAATCACCTGTCCTCGGCGAATGGCATCAGACATCGCGCTTGCTCCTCAACTCGCTGTACAGATATGGCACCAGAATCGCCAGCACGCCCCCCAACATCAGCATGGCACTGGCCGACCCCAGGCCAATCTGGGCCCGAGTAAAGGCATGGGCGTACATGAAGGTAGCGGGTAAATCCGAGGAATAACCGGGCCCGCCGCCGGTCAGCGCTACCACAAGGTCAAAGCTCTTGATGGCAATGTGCGACAGGATCATCACGGCACTGAACACCACCGGTCGTAGACAAGGCAGAATCACTCGCCTATAGATGCGCGGGAGACTGGCTCCATCGAGCTGGGCCGCCTTGATGATCTCGTCATCGATACCGCGCAACCCGGCCAGAAACAGTGCCATGACGAACCCGGACGCCTGCCATACTGCCGCGATGACCAGTGTGTAGACTGCCATGTCAGGCTGTACCAGCCAGTCAAAGGTGAAGCTGTCGAATCCCCAGCTGCGTACCATGGCCTGGATGCCCAACCCGGGATTGAGCAGCCACTTCCACACCACCCCGGTAACAATGAAAGACAAGGCCATGGGATAGAGATAGAGGGTGCGCAAGGTGCCTTCCTGGCGAATGCGCTGATCGAGCAGAATGGCAAGCCCGGCTCCGATGACCAGACAGATGGCAATGAACAGGCCGCCAAAAATGGCCAGATTGGAGGCAGCGACCCACCAGCGCTCATTGGCCATCAGGCGGGCGTACTGACCGAAACCGACAAAATGGTAGCTCGGTAACATGCGTGAGTTGGTCAGGGACAGGACAAACGTCCAGATCATGAAGCCATAGACGAAGAACAGAGATATGGCGACGGAGGGAGCCAACACCAGCCTGGGCAGCCAGGATTGCAGACTGGCAGAGACGGAGTGGCCCCGAGTACCAGCCTGAGCCGGTACCTGAGATGTGCTGATGGGCATCGCAGAATTACCTCAACATGCCTCGACAACCGCGCCCCTGGCCTGAGTTGCCCGACCAGGGCCGCGAATGGGAGAGTCGGTTCCCGGATCTAGAACGCCAGACTGGCAGCCTGCGCCAGACGCTCGGACGCCTGTTCGGCGGTCATCGACTCATCGTTGAAGTAGTTGGTGATGATATCGAAGAAGGCTCCCTGAACGTCGCTTCGCATCGCCATGCGATGGGCAACACTCGGCACCAGGGTGTCATTGGCCTGAGCCGCCTTGAAGTCTTCCATGGAACGCTGGGCACAGCTGTCGAAATCGCCCATGTCGAGGTCCGGACGTGCCGGAATCGAGCCCTTGATCTTGTTGAAGGACTCCTGGAAGTCCGGTTCAAGAATCAGCCGTGCCAGTGTTTTCTGAGCCTCGGCAGCACTTTCATCTTCCAGCTGGAACATGGCGAAACTATCGATATTGAAGATGAAATCGGCATCAGTGCCAGGCACCGGCGCGCACACGTAGTCGCTGCCTGCCTTCATGCCTGCTGCGGAAAACTCCCCCTTGGCCCAGTCCCCCATGATCTGCATGGCCGCTTGACCGTCGATGACCATCTTGGTCGCCAGGTTCCAGTCTCTCCCGGGCATGCCTTCGTCCATCAACTCGCGCAGACGCTTGAAGGTATCCAGCGCTTCAATCATGGTCTCGCTCTTCAGAGTATCCTCGTCCAGTTCCACAAAGGCGTTGCGATAGAAATCGGCGCCTCCCAGGCTCAGTACGACGGTCTCGAAAGTGGTGGCGTCCTGCCACGGCTGACCACCATGGGCCAAGGGAACGTAACCGGCCTCACGCAGCTTCTCGCCCGCGGCAAACAGCTCATCCCAGGAGGTAGGCACCTCCACTCCTGCAGCCGCCAGCACTTCCGGATTGGCCCATAGCCAGTTGACACGATGCACGTTGACCGGCACAGCCACATAGTGGCCGTCATACTTCATCATGTTGGCCACAACGTCCGGCAGCAGTTCGTCCCAGTTCCCCTCCTGCGCAACATCATCCAGATTGCCGAGCAGGCCAAGTTCTCCCCATTCCTGGATTTCTGGACCATTGATCTGAGCGGCGGATGGAGGATTCCCGGACATGGCACGTGACTTGAGCACCGTCATGGCACTGTCGCCGGCACCACCGGCAACGGCGAAGTCCTTCCAGGAATGCCCTTCCTGCTCCAGCAGATCGCGCAGTGTACCGACTGCCTCGGCCTCCCCTCCGGATGTCCACCAGTGCAGAACCTCTACCTCACCTGCCTGAACCGCCGTCGTTGTCAGGGCGGCGGCGGTGGCCACGGCCGCGCAAGTAAGACGCAGCATCGGGAAACGCAAGCGTGCGGGCATGATGTCACTCCTGTTTATTGTCTTGTTATGTAGCGGCACCCGAGGCACCGCCTGACAATACGCTAGCGCATCCCGCTTCCTTCTTGGGTTACGTAGTAATGGATAATCTTACGAGGCTGTAATATTTCGCCGCGTCAAGACTTCCATGACTTCCTGACAGGCCCCCATGGTGTGGTAATCCACCTTGCCGGCAGGACTCTTCTCATCGGAATAGGCCTGGTTGTCCGGGGTCAGGATGCGATACCAGGCGCCATGGCGATGGTCGATCATATGGGCCCAGCTGAAATCCCACAGACGGCGATACCAGCGCCAATACACGGCCTTGCCTGTCGCCTCGCCAAGGCGAGCCGCAGCCGCAAGGCTCTCGGCCTGGACCCAGAAATACTTGTCGCCATCACAGACCTTTCCCTGCAGGTCCAGGCCATAGACCAGGCCGCCGTGTGTGCTGTCCCAGCCGGCCTCCAGCGCCGAGACAAACAGGCGTTCGGCAGCAGGAATCAACCAGGCATCATCACGATGTCGCGCCAGAATGGCCAATAGCTTGGCCCACTCGGTCTGATGGCCAACCTGATAGCCCCAGGGGCGGAACAGATGCTTGGGGTCATCGCGGTTGTAATCGAGATCACGCCGCCATTGCCGATCGTAATGTTCCCAGATCCAGCCATTCGGGTTATCACGAGGATCACCAAGATTGGCACGCACCAGGGCATTGGCAATCGCCATGGCCTGATCCAGAAAATGCACTTCGCCAGTGGCCTCATAAGCGGCAATCAACGCCTCACATCCATGCATGTTGGCGTTCTGCCCCCGGTAGTCCGAAAGCTGCCAATGGGCGTCGGCCTCATCGGCGAAACGGTTCCACTGCGGCTCCCAGAAACGCCGCTGAAGCATGGCATGGACACGATCGACCCCCTGCCGAGCCTCTTCGACTCCCGCACGATATGCCTCGGCATAGGCCAGCAGCACAAACGCCAGGCCATAGCAGTGATGGGTACTGTCCTCGACAACACCATCCTTTAGCGTCCAGGCATAGCCTTGCTGTTGAGACTGAAAGTGCTGACTTTCGAGAAATTTCAGGCCATGGCGTACCCAACGCAGGTACTCGGCATTTTCTGTCTGGCGCGCAAAGCGTGCATAGGTGACAACGAAACGTGCACTGGAGACCAGGTGGCGATGGCCTTTTTCATAGACCTCACCATCATCCCGAAAGTACTGATAGAAACCACCATGAGGATCAATGGCCCGAGGATGGTAGAAGGCCATCGTCTTGCGTACATGCTGATCGAGAAAAGCGGGATCGAAATAATTCATTGCAGCATCCTCCTTTGATCACCACAGCCTACGCCAAGTCCTTTGCTGAATTCTTTTACCAAGTGTTGCAAAGGGCCTGGCACGACAAATTGGCTGCCACTCCGATTAATGTGCAAAAGGACCTGGGCGAGGCATGCGGATGGACACTTCCAGCCCACCGCCCAGACCGTTGGTCAGCACCAGAGTCCCTGCGTGTGCTTGAATGATATGACGGGCGATGCTCAAGCCCAGCCCACTACCGCCTGTATGGCGACTGCGCGAAGGTTCCAGGCGTACGAATGGCTCGAAAACCCGATTCATCTGTTCCTCGGGAATACCTGGACCATGATCATGTATCGTCAACGTCAGCACATCCGGGCTGTCTTGCAGTGTGACTTCCGCACTCGTGCCGTAGAACACGGCATTTTCCAGCAGATTGGCAAGTGCCCGCTTTAATGCCAGAGGCTTGATCAGCAGCGGTTCTGCCTTGCCTTTGATGCTGACCCGGCCTCCCAGCAGAGCGACTTCCGTGGAGAGGTGTTCCAGCAGAGGCCTGAGTTCACAAGGTTCAGCATGTTCATGCATATCCAACCCCTTGACCGAAGCCAGGGCACCGCGCACCAGTTGGTCCATCTCATCCAGTGACGCGGCGAAGCGTTCGCGCTGTAGCGGATCATCCAGCATCTCGGCACGCAACCGCATACGGGTGATCGGAGTCTTGAGATCGTGAGAAATCGCTGAGAACAAGCGCTCACGCTCCTCCACCTGATGCTGCAGCTGTCTCTGCATGCGATTGAAGGCCGCCGCCGCCGTGGCCACTTCTCTGGGACCAGTCTCGCGCAACGGCTGCGCATCCAGGTCATTGCCCAGGCGCTGGGCAGCCCTGGCCAGACGTCCCAGCGTGCGTGTCGCACTGCGAATCCCCAATGCCGACAACCCAATGACCGTCACCAGCACGACCAGCAATACGAATAGCCGATCATGGGATAGCCAGAAATCATCATGGAAGATACCGGGCATCGGCATCAGGGTCGCCACATACAGCCACTGCCCTCCTCCCAGGGGCAGTTGCACCACCAGAATCGGCTGATCTTGCGTGGCGCTCAACAAGGTATGCTGCCCCCAACGAGGAGGCATCTCGGCCAGCAGTACTTCCGTACTGAGTAAACGCAGATTACGAGGATGGGAAAACTCCACCGTCACTTGGGATACCCCAAGCTCCCGATGCAACACTCGACGCATGGTATCGACGACCAGCTCCTTGGCCGGGCCATCACCAATATCCATGACCGGCAAACGATGATCGTTGACGCTGACAAAGAAACGCGTGCCACCCATGTCACGCAGCTGATCCAGGGCAACATGGCGATAGGCATGGGGCAAGGAACGGAAGAAACGCACCGTGGAAGCCACGCTGTAGGCCAGGTTTTTCGACATTTCATCCACACGCGCGTTCTGCTCCTCACTCTCCTGGGCACTCCACCAGGCATAACTCATCACCTGAGCCCCCAGGACACCGATGACCATGATCAACAGAAAGCGCCCGCGCAGAGTCCGCGGCAGGATGCGCATCAGGCCAGCGCCTCAACCCGGGCTGCCAGCACATAGCCCGCGCCCCTCACCGTACGGATCAACTGAGAATGCTGGGCATCTTCACCCAATCGCTGACGCAAGCGGCACACATGCACGTCCATGGAACGATCCAGCGGCGGAGCCGGACGCCCCCGTGTCAATTGATAAAGGTCTTCACGAGACAGGACTTGTTCTGGGCGATCCAGAAACACCTGCAACAATTGAAAGTCCGCGCCACTGAGAGGCAAACGTTCCCCGTCATGCCCCATCAGCTCACGGCTTACTCTATCGAGGCGCCAGTCGCCAAACGCCAGCACCCGAGCCTTGTATGGTGCCAGGCTGACTTCACGGGGCTGGCAGCGACGCAGGACCGCCTTGACCCTGGCCAGTAGCTCCCGAGGGTCGAATGGCTTGCACAGATAATCATCAGCTCCGAATTCCAGCCCTAGAATGCGGTCTGTGTGATCATCGCTTGCCGTCAGCATGATGATGGGCAGATCGCCCTGCTTGCGTAGATGCTGGCATACCGCGAATCCATCCTCGCCGGGCATCATCAGGTCGAGAATGACCAGAGCCGGTATTGCTTCCTCAAGCAAGCGATAAAGCGCTTGGGCATTTTCAGCAATGCGTGCCGAGTACCCATGACGACCCAGATAATCGGCAAGCAGCTCACAAATTTCGGGATCGTCATCGACGACGACAATAGGCGCGCTAGGTGTGTTCATGGAAGTCTCTGAAAGCGCTTGTCTCAAGGCAAGATACCTTAGCCAGCGCCACGAGTTATCACGATTGCACCATGGTGGTAGAGGCTGCAGGCCTTGCGGCAGGCAGACCTAGCTCACTGCTGGCGTCAAACCAAAGCGCTCACGTAGCCGCACCGCCACGGCATGCTCTGCGTGGTGGCCAATGACCCTGGCTCCTGGCACTTCCGTCGCCAGCCTCGGATGAGCATTGGCCATCACATGACCTTCCCCTGCCAGAGCCAGCATTTCCATGTCATTGAGGTTGTCACCAAAGGCCAGGCAACGATCGGCAGGAATGCCAAGGTCATCGAGCAATGCCGCAACCGCAGTTCCCTTATTGACACCTGCGGCCATGATCTCGAGAGAGTTGGCCATGGAATAGGTAATGTGCAGTGCCTCCCCTGCCACCAGCCTCACTGCGGACTCGAGCTCTGCCAATGCTTGGGGCTGACCGATATACAGCGCCTTGCCAATGCCTTCTGCGCTCATTTCCGGGCTGGCCTCCACGCGATAGCCAAACCCCGTAGCATCGTGCAATGCGAGCAGCCCCGGGGCATGGTCGTCAATCACCCAGGCGTCATCGCGATAAATATTGAGACGCACACCATCTGGACGCGGCAATCCAATCAATGTCTGGGCAATCTCCGACGTCAGATAGTGCCGGCGCAGGCACAGGCCCTTAGGGTTCAATGTCCAGGCACCATTGCTGCTGATGATGTGTGCATCGATACCAAGGCGGTCACGGAAAGCCAGCATGTCGAGATGATGCCGACCGGATGCCAGGGCGATATGGTGCCCTTGGCCAGCCAGCTCCCGTAGAGTGGCTATAGTGATCTCGGCCAGATCATGATCGGCACCGAGCAAGGTACCATCGAGATCGGAAACGATCAGGTGTGCATCCATGAAATGAAGAACCTCCATTACGCCCAGCCCTTGGCGGTATTGCCTGTGGCATTTGCCATGCCCAGATTACCGTGTCTCGACGCAAACGGCACGCCAAGAGGCGTGCCGTTTGCATTATCGGGGCTTGGGTACGTCAGCTCAGTCGCTTGCTGCCAGACCCGCCCTTTTCAGACACCCGGCAAGTCCAGCCGCCCTGTCACCAACGATCAAGTGCCAGGTACTGTCACCAATACGCATCGCAGCGTGGCAACCAAGATGCGTCAATGCCTGCTCGTCGATATTGCCATTGCCCGCAACGGTGACACGCAAACGGGTAACGGCACAGGCTTCAAGCTCGCGCACATTATCCTGGCCGCCCAAGGCCTCTTGCCAGGCCGACAGATCATCGGCGCTGAGCTCGAGTGCCGGAACCGTTGGCTCGTCGACCCGGTTGTCGGTTGCGGAGACCACTGGAGCGGCTTGCCCCATGGCCGTCATCGCAGTACGAATTTCATCTGCCACACTATCCGCAATCGGCCCTAGTATGACCTGAAGGCCTCCGCCTGCCAGATGCAGGATACCGCGGGCTCCCAGTGCCTTCAGGGTCGCCTCGTCAATCCTGTCGGGCTCAGCCAGGACCAAGCGCAAGCGAGTCGTGCAGGCGCCCACGCTGGCCAGATTGTCAGCGCCTCCCAAGGCGACGACAAAGGCCGGGCCACGCTCGTCCAGGGATACTGTCGCGGCAGTACCTCCTCCATCCACCAGAGGCTCACGCCCTGGGGTTGGCAGATTGAAGCGTACGATCGCCCAACGGAAGACAAAGTAGTAAATCGCCGCCATGGCCAGGCCCAACGGAATCGCCATCCAGCCGTTGGTCGACAGGCCATAGGACAAGGCATAGTCGAACGCTCCTGCAGAAAAGGTGAAACCCAACTTGATATCGAGCCACTGGGAAATGGCCATGGCCACCCCCGTCATCACCGCATGGAAGGCATATAGCAACGGTGCCAGGAACATGAAGGTGAACTCGATCGGCTCAGTCACTCCCGTCAGGAAGGCCGTCAGAGCCAGGGACATCAGCAGGCCTCCGACCTGGGCACGACGCCCCTTCTCGGCCGTGTGATACATCGCCAGAGCGGCGGCCGGAAGGCCAAACATCATCACCGGGAAGAAGCCGGTCATGAATCCACCTGCAGTCGGATCACCAGCAAAGAAGCGATGTAGATCACCGGTCGCACCATCGTAGCTGCCGAACACGAACCACACGAAACTGTTGAGCACATGATGCAGCCCGGTAACGATCAACAGGCGATTGAGCGCACCGTAGACAAATTTGCCCAGGGCTCCCGCATCGATCAACCAGTGGCCGAGGGTATCGATACCTTGCTGAATTGGCGGCCATCCCCAGCCAAGCGCGATCCCCAGCACGACACCTGCCAGGCCAGTGGCAATGGGCACAAAACGACGACCACCAAAGAATGCCAGATATTCCGGCATTTGAATGGCCTTGAAGCGATTGTAGAAAAGACCTGCAACAACCCCCATGAGGATACCGGCAAGCACACTCATGTTGATGCTCTCATCGATACTCTTGAGTACAGCATCGAGCACCAGATAACCGATGACACCCGCGAGTCCAGCAGCGCCGTTGCTGTCATTGGCAAGCCCGACGGCTACGCCAATGGCAAACACCAGCGGCAGGTTGGCGAAGATGGCATCACCCGCGCCGGCGATGAACGCAATATCCAGCAAGTCCGGTTGTCCCAGACGCAGCAACAGGCCGGCCACCGGCAACACCGCAATAGGGAGCATCAGTGAACGCCCGAGCAGCTGTAACGCGGCCATCAGGCGAGATCCAAGTATTTTTATCATGATGGGATCCTCTCCGGGGTAACCTCAGAATTGAGCGCAGCATCGACCAGCGGCGCCAGCTCGTGGCGTACCGCTGCGGCATCCGGCAGCGCCAGCAAACGCTCCAGTTCAGATGCAATGATCCGACTATCCAGGCGACGTACTCGTGCCTTGACCGCGGCAATACGCGATGGCTCCACCGACAGTTCATCGACGCCCATGGCCACTAGCAAGGGGCCCGCCAGTGGATCGCCCGCGGCAGCACCACACACGGCCACTGGACAGCGTCCTGCTGTGCCCTGCAGCGCGGCCTGGATCAAGCGCAGTATTCCCGGATGCAACACGTCGGCACGGGCGGCCAACAGAGGATCTTCCCGATCCATGGCGAGGCCATATTGAGTCAGGTCATTGGTGCCGATGGAGAGGAAGTCTGCCGCTCTTGACAGGCTACCTGCGCACAAGGCTGCACTAGGTACCTCGATCATGGCGCCAAGCAGTGGCAACTCGGTCAAATGCATCTCGGCGGCCGTGACTTCCATGCGTTCACGCACCCATTCCAGCTCACTGACATCCGAGATCATCGGCACCATGATGCGCAGATGGCGCAATGGCTTGACGCCCAGCAATGCACGCAATTGGGTATCCAGCAATTCAGGGTTGCTCTGCCACAGGCGTGTACCACGAATTCCCATCGCAGGATTGGGGGCAGAAGGCAGGCTGACATAAGACAGCTGCTTGTCGGCACCAATATCCAGGGTACGAATGACCAGAGGCTTGGCGCCCAGAGCGTCGATGGTCGCCTGATATTCAGCCAGTTGCTGGGCTTCTCTTGGTGCCTGGTCACGTCCGAGGAAAAGGAACTCGCTGCGCATCAGACCGACACCATCGGCACCATTGGCATGAGCCTGACGAGCCTCCTCACTGGAGCCGATATTGGCCGCCACTTCGACAACGCGCCCATCACAGGTCACCGCTTCATGATGCGCTTTCGCTCTCTCGGCTTCCGCCTGGGCCCGACGACTGGCAAGTGTCTTGCCTACCTGCTCCAGGCGCTCGTGGTCTGGCGTGGTCTCCAGCTTGCCACTATCCGCATCCAGTACCGCGACACCTTCACACAGATGACTGATGGCATCGCCCATGGCGACCAGACAAGGCAGCTCTCGGGCGCGTGCCAGAATGGCCAGATGGGATGTCACACCGCCCGCTTCCAGACACAATCCGGCCGGGTTCTGCTCACACAATTCGACAAAGGCAGACGGCGTCAGGTCCTGAGCCAGAACAATGGCGCCCTGAGGAATACTGCCTACCAAAGATTCGGCATCTTCGAGATTCGTGCAGAACTCCATCATCACATGGCGTTGCAGGTCCTGTAGGTCGGCCACTCGCCCCGCCAGAATCTCGTTACCACTGGTACGCAGCTTTTCCGCTTCTTCATCGAGCGCCTCACGCCAGGCCTGCCCAGGACTCAGGCCTTGTTCCAGGCGGCCTACTGAGACCGCAATCAACCCCGGGTCATCCAGCAAAGCCAGATGCGCATCGAAGACTTCTGCTTCCGCTTTCTTGCCAGCTACCTCGGCCGCATGACGAGCCGCTTCCAGCTGTCCGCCGACCTTTTCCAGCGCCGCCATCAGTCGCGGTTTCTCGACGTCGACGCCCTGTCCCTTTTCGGGTACTTGAGGCAAGCGCATGCTGAGCCTGGCCAGCGGCCCGCTGGCCAGACCGGGGCTCGCTACCAGGCCAGCCAACTCTCCCTCACCCAGCTCTGCCACCAATGGTGCCAACGACTTGGGTATGGCTGCATGGCCTTCCGCTGTGGTCAACAGCGCCATTGCCTTGGTCAATGCCTGCTCGGCACCGTCACCGTCCACAACGAGAGTCACCTCGCTGCCACATACCAGTCCCAGGTTCATCAACCCACTGACACTGTTGGCACTGGAGGAGCGGCCCTCTCCGTAGACCACGAGCGTGACGCCATGCTCCTTGGCAATGCTGCGCAACCTCGCTGCCGGGCGTGCATGCAAGCCGGTTTCCAGCGCCAACGTCAAGCGGCCCTCCTTGCGCGTACCGGATACAGGAGTGGCACTGCTGGCTTCCACTTGCGTATCGCTCAAGGTCAGCAGCGGCTCCCCCTGTGCAATCACCACACCAGGTTCCGCTTGTCCTTCCAGACACCAGCCAGCGCTATCCAGTACGACCATCGGCGTGATCAAGGAGGTGGCTTCACGGGCCAGCTTGTCCGGATCGAAGCGACACAGAGGCTGTCCAGCCTCGACCTGCTGTCCCAACTTGACCAGAGCTTCTATGCCCTGTCCCGCGAGGGCCACGGTGTCCAGGCCAAGATGGACCAGGACTTCAATGCCGCTTGCATGACGCAAGGTAAATGCGTGCTGAGTCCTGGCACATTGAATGACTTCGCCATGACAGGGGGCGCACAAGCAATCACTCAGCGGGTCCAGGGCAATACCATCACCCAGGGCTCCCTCGGAAAAGACTGGATCCGGCACTTCCGCCAAGGGGACGACAATCCCCTTGAGCGGTGCAACCAGTGTGATTGTGGAGGATGACATGATCGGCTCCGTTACCTGGTAACAGGTAGGCTGGTTGGATTTATCGTTATTCGCTCAGAGCGTGCAGGTGACTTTCCTCAGATGACGCGGCTGGTCCGGATCAATGCCCCGGGCCTGTGCCAGATGCGCCACCATGGGATAGAAGCTCTGGATGACCGACAACGGCTGCAGCGATTCATGTCCGGTATCGGCCAAAGTGAGGTGACGTTGGGAAACGCGCTCATCCGCCGCCAGCAACACCCGAGCCCCCACGCTACCCAGCCATTCAGCCAACTCCAGCAACCCTGCCTGTTCCGGCCCAGGAGGTGCGAACACCAGCACTGGATATCCAGGCTCGATCAATGCCATGGGGCCATGACGTACTTCTGCACCACTGAACGGCTCGGCCTGAATGGCACAGGTTTCCTTGAACTTGAGTGCAGCTTCCTGGGCAATGGCCAGACCAGGGCCGCGTCCAATCACCATCAGACGTTCGCTGTTGCGCAGTACGTCCAGTGCTGAACTCCAATCCTGGGCAGCCGCCTCACCAAGACGGTCGGGCAGTTCCTCTAGGGCCCCCAGCAGAGTCTGATCATCATTCCAGTAGGCCATCAGTTGCGCTGCCGCGGACAGAGTGGCCAGATAGCTCTTGGTAGCCGCCACGCTGCGCTCTTCTCCGGCGAATAGCGGAATTTCAACATCGCTGATCTTGCCCAAAGGAGATTCCGGCGTATTGACCAGTGCCAAGGTCAGGGCTCCTCCCTCTTTCAATGCCTTCTGACTGGCCACCAGGTCCGGACTCTGGCCGGACTGGGAAATCGCTATGGCAACTTGCCCATCCAGTTTCCAGGGGGCATTACTGAGCGTGGACAGGGACGGCGGTAACGAAGCAACCGGGATTCCCCTGCTCTGCATGCACAGGTAGGCCAGGTAGCTGGCAGCATGATCAGAGCTGCCTCGAGCCACAGTCATCGCGGCTCGGGGCGCTGCAGAGCGCAGACGCTCCCCCAGCTCACCCAGCACTGACTGATTGCGTACCAGTTGGCCACGCACGCGCTCCGGCGCATTCAGCGCCTCTTCAAGCATGAGAGACATAGGATTCTCCAGATACGAGACTACCGCCCACATGGACGGACAATAGGTTGAGCTCAGCGTCAAACTCCGCGACGTCGGCTTGTGCCCCCACACTCAGGCGACCGATATCGTGCCGTCCAAGGAAATCCGCGGGGTAGAGAGAGAGGCGATGTGAGGCTTCTTCAAGCGTCAGGCCCAGGCTGACGAAATTACGCAGAGCCTGGTCCATGGTCAGAGTGCTGCCTGCCAAGGTGCCATCTGCCAGCCGAACGCCTCCAAGGCATTTGGTGACTGTCTGTGCACCAAGCTTGTAATCACCATCTGGCATACCTGCAGCTGCCGTGGAATCCGTCACGGCATAGAGACGGGGAATGCAGCGCAGGGCCGTTCGAATGGCGCCGGGGTGCACATGCAGCAGGTCAGGAATGAGTTCGGCATATTCGGCATGAGCCAGGGCCGCACCCACCATTCCCGGCTTACGGTGATGCAATCCGGTCATGGCATTGAATAGGTGCGCGAAGCCGCAGGCACCATGCGCCATGGCTTCGACACCTTCCTCATAGCTACCGAGGGTATGTCCGAGCTGAACGCGCACCGCCTTCTCACTGAGATAGCGAATCACGTCGTGATGCCCGGACAATTCCGGCGCCAGGGTCACCAGCAGTATCGGTGCCAGAGCCAACAGCTCATCAAGCTCGGCAATGGTCGCCACCTGGGCTTGTGCGGGTTGTGCCCCAAGCTTGCCCGGGTTGATATAGGGGCCTTCCAGATGTACACCGATCACCCTCGCAGCCTGTGGTTCGGGCGCGTCCATATAGCGAGCGATATCATCGAGCACCTGGCGAATCTCTGGCTGGGCAGCCGTCATGGTCGTCGCCAGCAGGCTGGTAGTGCCAAAGCGCACATGGGTGGCCGCCAAGGTGGCGACGGCATCCCCCCCTTCCATGGTGTCGGCTCCCCCACCGCCATGGACATGCAAGTCGATAAAACCCGGCAGGAATCTTGGCAGGTCATTGTCGGCGGGATCCACCAGATGGCCTTCAATGGCAGCGATGCGACCATCCACCATCTTCAGTTCACCTAGCAGCCAACCCTCCGATGTCAGGATGTTGCCATGTAGCGTGGAGGAAGATCGGGACATGGGATTCTCCTAGCGCGCCAGTTCGACGCTGAAGTCGTAGTAATCGGTACGGCAGTAGGTCACCGTCAGCTCGGCCGGAGTGCCATCAGCCAGATACCCCAGACGCGTGACCTTGAGCAGCGCCTGACCGATAGGTACCTCAGCCAACCGGGCCAGCTCCTCTCCTGCGTTCACTGCCGTTATCTGCTGCTGAGCGCGAACAATGGGCTGCCCGGCGTCTTCCAGACAGCGGTACAACGAGGTCTCCACCACACGTGGGTCAGGCATGACGGTGATCGGCATGCAGGTTTCCTCCACCGCCATCACAACGTCATCAGCCAGACGCAAGCGTTTGAGTCTGGCCACCTGCGCATTGGCAGGCAGGCCCAGACGCAGATTTTCCTCACTGCTCGGCCGGCATAACTCCCGGACCAACCATTCTGAACGTGGCGCAAACCCTCTTTGAGTCAGCATCTCGCTGAAACTGACCAAGCGGGCGAGCGACTGATTCATGCTGGGACGAATGAAGGTGCCAGACCCACGATCACGCCGGATCAGGCCACTTTCCTCCAACTGGTCCAGAGCATTGCGTGCTGTGATTCGGGATACCGCCAGAGCCTCGGCCAGATTGCGTTCCGAAGGCAGGGCTTCTCCTGCCTGCCACTCCCCTGAGCGAATGGCGATTTCAAGCTGGCTGGCCAATTGGCGGTACAGCGGTGTCGCCAGGGAAGCGTCGAGTTTCAGGCGTTCGAATCGTGAATCCATGCGGGCATCTCGATAGTCGTCAAGGCGATGGCTGTATAAGCGTCAACTGCAAGGGCAGCAGCTGTCAGGACATGATCCATTGATGAGCAAAAGGTCATGACCGGATCTGCATAGAACCAATATAGAACCAATATGCCCTTCAAGCCATACCACTTGAATACCAATTTAGTCGCATACCCATCCAAACTTTGCCCTAGCGCACATTCATGTGCCCCAAGAGTGCTACAGGCGCCCGCAAATCGTTGATTTGGCGTAGTCGGCCAGTTCAGGGTTTGGCCCCAGCTCGAACAATCCGTATAGTGGCCTCCTTACTTCTCGCCACTCGATCGTGACCATGCTGCAGAACAACGCCTTGCTGGCTCAGCTCAAGCAACAGATCCGCGAAAACACTCCACGTGTCAGCGGTGTCATCAAAGCAACGGAAAAGGGCTTCGGTTTTCTTGAAACCGATGATGGAGAGTCCTACTTCGTACCGCCCCCTGCCATGAAGCAGGTTCTGCACGGTGATCGTGTCGAAGCCGTCCTGCATGAAGATGGTGAGCGCAAGTCGGTAGAACCCGACACGTTGATCGAAACCAATATGGAGCGCTTCATCGCCCGGGTGCAAAAGCGTGATGGGCGCCTGGCCGTGGTGCCGGACCATCCGTCGGTCAAGAATGTGCTCAAGGCTCGCATCAAGCGTGGTATCGACGAAGATGACATCGCTAACGGTGACTGGGTCGTGGTACGTCTGGTGCGTCACCCGCTCAAGCCTGACGATCGCGCCTTCTTCACCCAGATCGATGAACTGGTAGCCAAGGTCGATAACCCGGCAGTGCCGTGGCGTGTAACATTGGCCCGTCATGCACTGGAGCAGGAATGCCCGGATGCAGGCAGTGACTGGGTCCTGCGTGATGAAGGCCTGGCTCGAGAAGACCTGACAGCAGTGCCCTTTTTCACCATTGACGGCGAAAAAACCCGCGACATGGACGATGCCCTGAGCATCGAACCCCGCGAACAGGGTGGCTGGACACTGTCCGTGGCCATCGCAGACCCCACTGCCTATGTGGAAGAAGGCCACGCCGCCGATCTGGAAGCCCGTACCCGCGCCTTTACGGTCTACCTGCCTGGCCAGAACGTGACCATGCTGCCGGAGCAGCTGGCCGACGATCTGTGCTCACTGCATCAGGACCAGGAGCGTCCGGTTCTCGCCTGCAGCCTGGAGATCAACGCCGATGGCAGCCTCGGGGGCTATCGTTTCTTCGCTGCCACCATGCGCTCACATGCACGCTTGATCTACGATCAGGTCTCCGACTGGCTGGAAAATGAAGGCCAGAGCGAATGTGCTCCAGCGGATAACATTGCCACACAGCTCAAGCTGCTGCGTGACATGACAGAGGCACGAAGCTCCTGGCGTGAGCAGCACGCCCTGGTGTTCAAGGACCGCCCCGATTATGTCTTCGACCTGGATGAGGCCGGTAATGTGCTGGCCATCCGCACGGAAGAACGGCGCATTGCCAACCGCATGATCGAAGAGTCGATGATCGCAGCCAACGCCTGCTGTGCAGACCTGCTGGCTACCCATGTGGGTCACGGCATCTTCAATGTCCACCGTGCTTTTGATAACGATAAGGCAGAAGCTGCGCAAAGCTTCCTGGCAAGTCAGGAAATCGATGTCGAGTGCGAAGCGCTGACCGACCTGGCTCGCTACAAGGAACTCAAGCGTGCGCTGGAAAGCCGCGATGATGCCTGGCTCGATGCCCGTCTGCGCAAGTTCCAGGGCTTTACCAGCATGTCCGCCCAACCGGGCCCTCACTTCGGCCTGGGTCTGCCGGCTTACGCCACCTGGACGTCCCCGATCCGTAAATACGGCGACATGGTCAACCATCGCCTGATCAAGCGCGTCCTCAAGGGCGAGCAGGCACCCGCCGAAGCCAGTCAGCAGCTCACCGAGCAGCTGACCGAGCGTCGCCGCCTGAATCGCATGGCCGAGCGTGATGTCAAGGATTGGCTGTACGTACGCTATCTGGCCTCGGCAGCAGTTTCAGGAGAAACGTTCGATGCCGAGATCATCGCCATCAATCGTGGTGGCATGCGTGTGCGCCTGACAGCCAATGGCGCCACGGCCTTCGTCCCTGCCCCCCTGATGCACGCCGACCGTGACAAGGTGGCGGTGGATGACAAGGAAGGCCGTATCCAGATCGAAGGGGAAGAACGCTTCAAGCTGGGCGACCAGATTCAGGTCGTCTTGACCGAAGCTCGCGAGGAGACCCGCTCATTGGTGGCTCGCCCTGCTGCCTGATCCTCTCCTCTATGCTATACACATCTACGGCGCCCCATGGGGCGCCGTTTTATTGCTTCAAGCTTTCCAGACTCCCCCTGCAACCAGCCGGCCATCATGGAACGTCGCCAGGCGTGGTGAGACCCGCGCCACCTGCTCAGCAGAACAACTGGCATCGGTCAGCACGAAGCGGGCATCACTGCCCACAGCCGGCCACTGACGTTGCCCATGCTCATCCAAGGGCAGCATGCCTCCGGTGGCAATCGCCATCGAACGCGACAGTGCAAATTCATCTATGTCGCCATACAGCTGAGCAAAGAGGTTGGCCTTGGTCATTATGTCGCCCGTACCGAAGGGGGACCAATGGTCGATCACGCTGTCGGTGCCAGTCATCACGTTGACGCCCTTGGCATACAGCGCCGGCAGTGGCATGACCAGTTCACCGATCGGTACCGTGGAGGCAATGCTGATCTGCTGCTGGGCAAAGCGAGTCGCAAGCTCATCAACCGCTCCTGCATCCAAGGTGCCAAGGGCAAAGGCATGACTGATGGTCAGCTTGCCACGCAGCTCGGGCGTCGCCTCAACCATGTCCGTCATGTAACGAATCGCAGCAGCCCCCGAGGGGTCCGTTTCATGGAGATGGATATCGACCTTGGCATCATGATCGATAGCAATCTGGAACATCGCATCCAGCGAGGCTTCCATGCTTCCATCGACATTGGTGGGATCCAGTCCACCAACGTACTGAACACCCATCTGCATGGCCTCGCGCATCAAACCATCGACATTGGAGCGCAGCAAGCCGTGCTGCGGAAAGGCCACGATCTCGCAAGAGAAACCGTCACGATGGTTGTCCAGGGCCTTTTGCAAATGTTCCAGGCTTTTCAATCCACTGACCGGATCGATATTGCAGTGACTTCTGGCCTGAGTACTGCCATGGGCCTGGAGCAGTGCAATCAATGCCTCGGCACGCTGCTGCGATGTCGGTAGCAACTCAGGCAACAGCTGCTGTTCCAGCGCGATCATGTCCGCAATGTTTTTGCCCTGGCGTGAGCGAGGAGCCCGCCACGGCCCACCATAGAATGTCTTGTCCAGATGAATGTGCATGTCGCGGGTTGCAGGCAGGGCCAGACGGCCTTGGGCACTGTAGCGCGGCAAACTGGCATCCAACGAGGCACCGGCAGGGAGAATGCTGGCGATCTTGCCATCCTTGAGTTCAAGAGTGTACAAGGCTGTCCGGGTGCCTACGACAGTATCTCCGTCATATTCGAAACCCTCCTCAAGCCGAACATCTCCCAGATAGTAATGGCGATCGGTAATCACCTTCTGGCGTCCATCGCTGCCCTCTCTTGGCTGGCCAGAAAAATTGTCTGCCTGAACGCTTCCACTTCCCGCTCCCACCAGGGCGCATGCTGCCGTCAGCTTACCGGTCGCATTGAGAAAGTCTCGACGGCTTACCTTGCCTCTTCCACTCCTTTCATTCCCTTCGCTCATTTCACTCACTCGCGCACCTTCCTGTCTTGTCATTGTTTCAGGCATGCAGCTTTCACCTAACCCATTGTCAAAGCTAAAAAATTATCGACAACACTGCCAAGGATATTTTCGAATGCCAGGCATTCGATTTATGAATACCGCAAACCGGACATGCAACGTGCTCCAGGCTGTCGCAAAACTGTCGTATCAACGCCATAGGCTGGGAGACATCTTCAAGGCGGGTTCAGGAGGAACCTATGCACATTGCTGACGTGACCATGTTCCATGCTCCCGCCAGTGGCGGGGTCAGAACCTACCTTCAGGCCAAGCACCGCATCTTCAACCGCGACGCAGGCCTGCGCACCAGCCTCCTGGTTCCTGGCGCAGAACACGACATCCTGGGTGACCACCACTATCTGCCGGCCATGAAACTACCGCTGGGTCAGAGCTATCGATTTCCCTTGCGCGCCCGCCCCTGGCGCGATGCCCTGGTGGATCTGGCCCCCGACCTGATCGAAGCCGGGGACCCTTATGTCACTGCCTGGGCAGCCCTGAATGCTGGCAAGCACCTGGGGGTACCGGTGGTGGGCTTTTACCACTCCGATCTCCCACGCTTGATGGGAGATCGCTTTGGCAACACCGTACGTCGCCGCCTGGAACGCTATGTGGTCAACCTTTACTCGCGTTTCGACAGTGTCCTGGCACCTAGTCAATCCATGGCCGATCGTCTCTATTCTCTGGGCCTGAAGCGCGTCAGAGTCCAGCCATTGGGTGTCGACCTGGACACCTTCCACCCCAGCAAGCGCCATCCGGAGCTACGCCAGCGGCTGGGGCTGGACAATCATTCACGTCTGCTGATCTTCGTCGGACGCTATTCTCGAGAAAAGAACATCGACGTGCTGC
Organism: Halomonas binhaiensis; assembly: GCF_008329985.2. Taxonomy (NCBI): domain Bacteria; kingdom Pseudomonadati; phylum Pseudomonadota; class Gammaproteobacteria; order Oceanospirillales; family Halomonadaceae; genus Halomonas; species Halomonas binhaiensis. Next base: position 1,303,293 of record NZ_CP038437.2, on the reverse strand, counting down.
TGGCCACCATGGAGCGCTTGGGCTCTCCTTATCACATGCTATTGATGGGCCCCGGCATGCCCCACAAGGTGCCGAGCAATGTCACTGTGGTCGACCGCTGCGTCGGGACTCACGAGGTCGCTCGTGCCCTGGCCAGCAGTGATGCAATGTTGCATGCAGGAACTCGAGAAACGTTTGGCCTGATCGCTCAGGAGGCCATGGCGTCTGGCATTCCCGTGATTGGAGCCAGGGCTGGAGCATTGATCGAGAACATCCCGCTGGGTGCCGGTATTCTTTGCACCCCTCTCGCCCCACAAGCCATGGCAGATGCCACCGAAGCCCTGTTCGCCAACGATGCCGCAGCCAGTGGACGCTATGCCCGCCGCTATGTGGAACGATATTTCGATTGGGACAAGGTCATGGGTAAATTGCTCAATCACTATGAAGAGCTCATTGATATAGGGCACGGAGCCCAGCGCCGCTATGGCTGAAAGTCTCGCTATTTTTCCCAGATCAGCCCATCGACACTACCTGCACGGTACTCTCCTCGCCCTTGCCCTTGCCCTTGCCCTGCTGGCGACGCTAGTCGTGCCCTGGTGGTTGGGAGGTCGGGGCACCTTCCTGGCGATTGCAGCATTTCCACTACCCATGTTCGCCCTGATGATCGTCTTGGCCGTCATGTGCTGGAACATCAATGCTGCCCGCCTACGCCTGATGCTGGCAGGCCGCGCAGGACGCCTGGGGCAGGCCAGCGCCTTGTCCATCGAAATGGCCAGCAAGTTCGCCATCTGTGCTACCCCGGGAGGTGCAGGAGGCCCGCCCACCTTCCTCGCCTTGTTGACCAGACGCGGCTATTCACCCTCACAGGGAGCGGCCATCTATCTGGTTGATCAGAGCTGCGACATGCTGTTCTTCACGCTCATGCTCAGCATCATTGTCACCATTACCATGACCACCGCCACAGACTGGCCATATCAAGCGCTGATCGAGTCAGCCTTGCTAGGCCTGATAGTGACCATCCTGCTCCTCATCCTGTCGCTGTATTTTCTGCCCAGGCTACTGCGTACTCGCCCACTGTCGATAGGCCGCAGACACTGGCTCGGGAGATCAAAACGCCGTTGGCTGGCCCGCAGATTACTGCGCTGTCGACGCTCGGCCATCATGACCTTGCAGCTACCTCCCGCCAAGCTGGTGGCCATCTTCGCTTTATGTAGTCTCCACTGGGTACTGCGCTACAGCCTGCTTTTCCTGGCTGTCGTCGGCGTCACCAGCATGGGGGCCAGCAATGAAAATGCCCCGGGAGGGATGAGTGATGGAATGGCCACCTGGGCCTGGTGCTTCCTCGCCCAGATGCTGTCTATGGCTACTGGGCAGCTCAGCATGCTTCCTGGCGGTGCCGGCGCTGCCGAGGTGAGTGTCGGTGCCCTGCTGCTGCCGTTGATGGATCGAGAGCAAGCCGCTGCGGCCGTGATTATCTGGCGCCTGGTCAGTTACCACCTTTATCTGCTTGCCGGAGCTCCATTCTTCACGACCCATGCCCTGCGTTGGCTCAAGGGGCGCAAGGTGCGATCCAAACTCACTGCGAGCTGACCTGACCAGGACAACCAACAGAACCCTGCTGGCGATATCAGATCAGCGGAAACACAAAAGGCCACCCAAAGGTGGCCTTTTGCATGACGCTGTACTGCCAGGACGAAACGGCTTACCAGCCGGTCACGTCCTTCAGTGCTTCACCGATATCGGCGAGAGAACGCACGGTGCGCACACCGGCATCTTCCAGAGCAGCGAACTTCTCATCCGCAGTACCCTTGCCGCCGGAGATGATGGCACCAGCATGGCCCATACGCTTGCCAGGAGGAGCAGTGACACCCGCGATGTAGGACACCACCGGCTTGGACACGTTGGCCTTGATGTAGGCTGCAGCCTCTTCCTCGGCAGTACCGCCGATCTCACCGATCATGACGATGGCTTCAGTCTGCGGATCCTTCTCAAACATCTCGAGGATGTCGATGAAGTTGGAACCGGGGATGGGGTCACCACCGATACCTACGCAGGTGGACTGGCCAAAACCGTAATCAGTAGTCTGCTTGACGGCTTCATAGGTCAGGGTACCGGAGCGAGATACGATACCCACCTTGCCCGGCTTGTGGATATGACCAGGCATGATGCCGATCTTGCTCTCGCCCGGAGTGATGACACCGGGGCAGTTCGGGCCGATCAGACGTACACCCAGCTCGTCGCACTTGACCTTGACGTCGAGCATGTCGAGCGTCGGAATACCTTCGGTGATGCACACGATCAGCTTGATGCCTGCATTGGCGGCTTCCAGGATGGAGTCCTTGCAGAACGGTGCCGGCACGTAGATCACGCTGGCTTCGGCGCCAGTCTGCTCAACTGCTTCCTTGACGGTGTTGAACACCGGCAGGCCCAGGTGAGTCTGGCCACCCTTGCCTGGCGTCACACCACCGACCATCTGGGTGCCATAGGCGATGGCCTGTTCAGAATGGAAGGTACCTTGGCCGCCAGTGAAACCCTGGCAGATAACCTTGGTGTTCTTGTCGATCAGGATGCTCATTACTTGCCCTCCGCTGCTTTAACTACCTGCTGAGCGGCGTCGGTGAGGCTCTGGGCAGCGATGATGTTCAGACCACTGGAAGCCAGTTTCTCGGCACCCAGCTCGGCATTGGTACCTTCCAGACGCACCACGACCGGTACGTTGACGCCGACCTGCTCGACAGCACCGATAATGCCTTCGGCGATCATGTCACAGCGCACGATACCGCCGAAGATGTTGACCAGGACAGCCTGGACATTGTCGTCGGAGAGAATCAGCTTGAAGGCTTCAGCCACGCGCTCCTTGGTGGCGCCACCGCCCACATCAAGGAAGTTGGCCGGCTTGCCGCCGTGCAGGTTGACGATGTCCATGGTGCCCATGGCCAGGCCAGCACCGTTGACCATGCAGCCGATGTTGCCGTCCAGCGCAACATAGTTCAGCTCCCAGCGGGCAGCTTCGGCTTCACGCTCGTCTTCCTGGGACGGATCACGCATTTCCTGCAGGTCCGGATGGCGATGCAGAGCGTTGCTGTCCAGGTTGATCTTGGCGTCGAGGCAGTGCAGGTTGCCTTCGTCGGTGATCACCAGCGGGTTGATCTCGAGCAGTGCCAGGTCCTTGTCATGGAACATCTTGGACAGACCCAGGAAGATCTTGGTGAACTGCTTGACCTGGACGCCTTCGAGGCCCAAGGCAAAGGCCAGCTCACGGGCCTGGTACGGCTGGGCACCGACCAACGGGTCGATCTCGGCCTTGAGGATCTTCTCGGGAGTCTCTTCAGCGACCTTCTCGATCTCGACACCACCTTCGGTGGAAGCCATGAAGACCACGCGGCGGGTGGAGCGATCGACCACGGCACCCAGATACAGCTCATTGGCGATATCGGTGCAGTTCTCGACCAGGATCTTGGCAACCGGCTGACCATTCTCATCAGTCTGATAGGTCACCAGGTTCTTGCCCAGCCACTGCTCGGCAAAGGCCTTAGCCTCTTCCGGGCTCTTGATCAGCTTGACACCACCAGCCTTGCCGCGGCCACCAGCGTGGACCTGAGCCTTGACCACCCACATGTCGCCACCGATCTTGCGACAGGCCTCAGCGGCCTCTTCAGGGGTGTCGACGGCGAAGCCCTTGGAAACGGGCAGACCATAATCGGCAAACAGCTGCTTACCTTGATACTCGTGAAGGTTCATCGATTCATGCCATTGGTTGCATGTGACTCGAACGGCGACATGCTGCATTCATGAGAATGCCATTTCATGTCGCCACCGACCGCCTCCGATACATAGCCAGAGGCGATACGCCAGACCTGCTAAACAAGCTTCTAAATATCACTGAAGCTTGTTTAGCCTTGATGCCTGACGCTTGTTGTCTCGGGAAGGACCGATCCGAGACGGTGAGAGAACCTCACCACATCGATATCACCTTCCCAGAACTGGCGCGTTACTTGCGCTTCTTGCGATTGGCCATGTGGATGGCATGGCCATCCACCGCCAGGGCAGCTTCATGCACCGCTTCCGACATGGTCGGGTGAGCGAAGCAGGTCAGCGCCAGGTCTTCGGCACTGGAACCGAACTCCATGGCAATAACGCCCTGGGCAATCATCTCGCCAGCTCCCATGCCGAGAATATGCAGACCGAGTACACGGTCAGTCTCTTCATCGGCAATGATCTTGGCCATGCCTTCGGTGGCATTGTTGGCCATTGCACGACCGTTGGCAGCGAACGGGAAGCTGCCGGTCTTGACCTTGATGCCACGGGCCTTGGCTTCCTGCTCGGACAGGCCAACCCAGGCGACTTCAGGGAAGGTGTAAATGACGCTCGGGATGGTGTCGTAATTCATCTGGGCCTTATGGCCGGCGATGATGTCCGCCACCATGACACCTTCCTCGGATGCCTTGTGGGCAAGCATGGGGCCGCGTACACAGTCACCGATGGCGTATACGCCCGGTACGCTGGTACGGCACTGATCATCGACATGGATGAAGCCGCGCTGGTCGAGCTCGATGCCCAGACCATCAGCAACAACGCCCTTGGTGTAGGGGCGACGTCCCACACAGACGATCAGCTTGTCGAAGGTGATTTCCTGCGCACCTTCACCGTCTTCGTACTTGACGACGACTTCATTACCCTTGACCTCAGAACCGGTCACTCGGGCGTTAAGACGGATATCCAGGCCCTGCTTCTTGAGCAGCTTCTGGGCTTCCTTCGCGATGGCAGCATCGGCCATCGGCAGGAAAGCATCCAACGCCTCGAGTACGACGACTTCGCTGCCCAGACGGTTCCACACGCTGCCCAGTTCCAGGCCGATGACACCGGCACCGATCACGCCAAGACGCTTCGGCACTTCCTGGAATTCAAGCGCACCGGTGGAGTCGACGATGATGCCGTCGGTCATCGGGGTCGGCGGAATTTCAACCGGGACAGAGCCAGCAGCGATGACGATATGGCTGGCTTCATAGGTGGTGGCGTTGCCATCAAGGCCGGTCACTTCCACCTTGTCCTTGGCCACAACCTTGCCGGTACCATCGATGGCAGTCACGCCATTGGCCTTGAACAGGCCTGAGATGCCACCTGTCAGGTTCTTAACGATCTGTTCCTTGCGGCCGATCATCTTGGCGACGTCCATGCTGACGTCACCCGTCTGAATGCCCAGGCTATCAAACTCGTGCTTGGCTTCGACGTACTTGTGAGACGCTTCGAGCAGCGCCTTGGACGGAATACAACCGACGTTCAGGCAGGTACCGCCATGAACGACCTTGCCTTCCTTGCCAATCCATTTCTCGACACAGGCGGTCTTCAGACCCAGCTGGGCAGCGCGAATGGCGGCCACGTATCCACCGGGGCCTGCACCAATAACGATCACATCAAACTTGTCGGCCATTTTGGCTCCTGTATGTATTCAGCTGTCTGCAACGCTTCCTTGGGAAACACTGCATAAGGACCTGAGCGTGCAGACCATCAGGTCAACGCCATCACGGCGTACTGAATGCCTTGCATCTTGTGGCCATGTCGCTCGGTCGATTTATTCAGCGTTCCTCGAGAGACTGCCTGAAAACCATCTGGCTTCACGGGTCTTCAGACCAGTCTCAATCGATGCCGGGATCAGATTTCCAGCAACAGACGCGCCGGATCCTCAAGCAGCTCCTTGATAGTTACCAGGAACTGGACTGCGTCCTTGCCATCGATCATTCGGTGGTCGTAGGACAATGCCAGATACATCATCGGACGAATCTCGACCTTGCCATTCACTGCCATCGGACGCTCCTGGATCTTGTGCATACCCAGGATAGCGGTCTGCGGCGGATTCAGGATCGGAGTGGACATCAGAGAACCGAAGATGCCTCCGTTAGTGATGGTAAAGGTACCACCCTGCATCTCATCGATGCCCAGCTTGCCAGCGCGAGCACGCTGACCGAAGTCGACAATGCCCTTCTCGACATCGGCGATCTTCATGCTGTCAGTATCACGCAGTACCGGAACCACCAGACCACGCTCGGTGGAAACGGCAACGCCGATATCCTGATAGCCGTGATAGACGATATCGCTGCCGTCGATGGAGGCATTGACGTCCGGGAAGCGCTTGAGTGCTTCGGAGGCCGCCTTGACGAAGAAGCCCATGAAGCCGAGCTTGACATCATGCGCTTTCAGGAAGGTGTCCTTGTACTGCTTGCGCAGTTCCATCACGGCGCCCATGTCCACCTCGTTATAGGTGGTGAGCATGGCAGCAGTCTGCTGAGCCTGGACCAGACGTTTGGCGATGGTCTGACGCAGACGGCTCATCGGCACGCGCTTCTCGGGACGCTCTCCTTCCACGACGGGAGCAGCGGCGGCAGCCGGAGCAGCCGCTTTCTTGGCAGAGCCGGACTTGACAGCCTTGAGCACGTCTTCCTTGAGCACGCGGCCATCCTTACCTGTGCCGTTGATGGCAGCAACGTCGAGGCCATGTTCGGCGATCAGCTTGCGTGCGGCAGGCGCCACGATCTTGTCACCCACCTGCTCGAAGACTTCCTCTTCAGCTGTTTCCGCTGCTGGCTCCGCAGCAGCCGCCGGCGCGCCACCTGCACCAGCACCTGCCTGGAAAACGGCCAGCAGGGCTTCGGAAGCGACCTGGGAGCCCTCTTCTGTCTTGATTTCCACCAGAGCGCCGTCTGCCGGAGCAACGACTTCGAGCACGACTTTATCGGTCTCGATATCGGCCAGTACCTCATCACGCTTGACCGGCTCACCTACCTGCTTGTGCCAAGCAGCAACGGTGCCTTCCTGGATGGACTCAGGGAAGGTCGGTGCCTTGACTTCAAACTTCTCGCCACCGGCATCTGCTGCGGCAGGAGCCGCTGCAGGTGCAGACGCTTCAGCCTGAGGAGCTTCAGCCTTAGGTGCAGCAGCGCCTTCACCAATGCGTCCCAGTATCTGCTCGGAAGCAACGGTATCGCCTTCCGCCACCAGGAACTCGGACAGAGTGCCCGCCTCTGGAGCCAGAACTTCCAGCACGACCTTGTCGGTCTCGATCTCGACGATCAGCTCGTCACGCTCCACGCTGTCGCCAGGCTGCTTGTGCCATGCAGCAACGGTACCTTCGGCAACGGATTCCGGAAAGGTTGGTGCCTTGATCTCGGTAGCCATGTGATTTCCTTAGTCTCTCTTCTCTCGTTCCGGGTCGTTGCCTTAAAGGTTGAAGGCGTCTTCGACCAACTGGCGCTGCTGTTCGATGTGAACGGACATGTAGCCTGCTGCAGGTGCAGCGGATGCTGGGCGTCCGGCAAACTTGAGTGTGGCTCCGAAACCCGCCTTGAGCTCTTCTGCCACGCTACGCAGATTATGCTGCATGGAGTACCAGGCCCCCTGGTTGAGCGGCTCTTCCTGGCACCAGACGATATCGGTGGTATTGGTATACTGAGAAATCGTCTCGAACAGCTCTTCTTTCGGGAACGGATACAGTTGCTCAACCCGAATGATCGCCACATCATCGAGCAGGTTTTCCTCACGCCAATTGTCCAGGTCATAGTAAACCTTGCCTGAACACATGATGACGCGCTTGACCTGACTGGCATCTCGCTTGCCTTGATCCGGAAGCACCATCTGGAAACTGCCATGGGCCAGCTCTTCGAGACTGGATACAGCTTCCTTATGACGCAACAGGCTCTTCGGTGACATGATCACCAACGGCTTGCGCAGCGGACGAATCACCTGGCGCCGCAACAAGTGGAAGATCTGAGCCGGAGTAGTCGGCACACAAACCTGCATATTGTACTCGGCGCACAACTGCAGGAAGCGTTCCAGACGTGCAGATGAGTGCTCAGGCCCCTGCCCTTCGAAACCGTGCGGCAACAGCATGGTCAGTCCACACAGTCGGCCCCATTTGGTTTCCCCGGAAGAGATGAACTGGTCAACCACCACCTGGGCACCGTTGAAGAAATCACCGAACTGAGCCTCCCAGATCACCAGCGCATTGGGCATGGTGGTGGCATAGCCGTATTCGAAGGCCAGCACCGCTTCTTCCGAAAGGAAGGAGTCGTGGATGGTGAAGTCCGGTTGCCCCGGTGCCAGATGCTGCAGCGGAACGTGCAGAGAAGCGTCCTTCTGGTTATGCAATACAGCATGACGGTGAGAGAAGGTACCGCGCCCCACATCCTGTCCGGTCAAGCGGATAGGATGCCCCTGATCCAGCAGAGTGGCGTAGGCAAGTGTCTCGGCAAAGCCCCAGTTCAGTGCCAGGCCGCCACCTTGCATCTTGCGCCGATCTTCATAGATCTTGGCGACCTGACGCTGAACGGCAAAGCCCTCCGGAACCTCGCACATCTTGGCAGCAAGCTGCTGCAGACGTTTGAGATCCAAGGAAGTATCTGCATAACCGGTCCACTCATGGCCCAGGTATGGCTTCCAGTCGACGAACAGAGAAGTGTTCGGTTCCTGTACCAGGGCATTGGCCACATGGTTGCCAGCGACCAGATCATCACGGTACTTCTCGATCAGCGCCTTGGCTTCATCTTCGCTGACCACGCCTTCCTGAACCAGGCGCGTGGCATAGATGGCGCGGGAAGAGGGATGATCCTTGATCTTCTGGTACATCAGCGGCTGGGTACCAGACGGCTCATCTGCCTCATTGTGACCACGACGACGATAGCAGACCAGGTCAATCACTACGTCCTTGCTGAACTGCTGACGATAATCCAGTGCTACCTGAGTGACATGAAGCACAGCGTCAGGGTCATCACCATTGACGTGGAGGATCGGAGCCTGAACCATCTTGGCAATGTCGGTGCAATACTCGGTGGAACGTGCATCGAGCGGATCAGACGTGGTGAAGCCGACCTGGTTGTTGATGACGATATGGACAGTACCGCCTGTCTTGTAGGCACGGGTCTGAGACATCTGGAATGTCTCCATGACCACGCCCTGGCCGGCAAAGGCCGCATCACCATGGACATTGATCGGCAGAACCTTGCCACCATCGCCGTCATTGCGGCGATCCTGGCGGGCACGCACGGAGCCTTCGACTACCGGAGCCACGATTTCGAGATGCGAAGGGTTGAACGACATGGCCAAGTGGACTTCCCCACCCGGTGTCATGACATTCGAGCTGAAGCCCTGATGGTATTTGACATCACCAGACCCGCGCTCGATCAACTTCTTGCCGTCGAATTCATCGATCAATTCGGATGGATTCTTGCCGAGAATATTGACCAGCACGTTGAGGCGGCCACGGTGGGCCATGCCAATAACCACTTCCTTGGTACCGTAGCTACCAGCGCGCTGGATCAGCTCGTCCATCATCGGAATGAAGGACTCGCCACCCTCAAGACCAAAGCGCTTGGTACCCGGATACTTGGAGGCCAGGTAGCTCTCCAGACCTTCGGCGGCAGTCAGGCGTTCCAGAACATGCTTGCGCATACCCTCGGTATAGGGCGGCTTCGAGCGCACCGACTCAAAACGCTGCTGCAGCCAACGTTTTTCTTCGGTATCGACGATATGCATGAACTCACAACCAATGGAACGGCAGTAAGTCTGCTCCAGAGCGTCGACAATCACTCGCAGCGGAGCCTGGTCCTGGCCCAGGAAGAATGAGCCTGTCTGGAATTCAGTCTCAAGGTCGGCCTTGGACAGCTGATGGAAAGCCAGATCCAGATCAGGAACCGCACTCGGGTCACGCAGACCGAGCGGATCGATATTCGCATGCTGGTGACCGCGGAAGCGGTAAGCATTGATCAGCTGGAGAACGCGAACCTGTTTACGGCTGTCTTCGCCGTCGGAACTCGGAGCGATGGCATAGGCAGCACGGTGCTGTTGCTTGCCTAGCTGATAGAACTGCTCGCGAATCGGCGTGAGGGGGATATCGTGGGACGTTGCGCTACCGGAACCCTGTCCATCGGGGTTAGGCAGCTGGTCGAAGTAGTCGCGCCATTCTTGGGGAACGGCAGCGGGGTCGTCGAGGTACTGCTCGTAGAGCGCTTCTACGTAGTGGACGTTACTGCCCGTTACGTGAGAGGAGCGCCACATCAACTCCATTATGCCTTCTTGCATCTCTCGGTCACCCTGCACTGATGGGGTGGTATTGGGCTCAGCACCTTGGCCTGCCTCGGGAGTAACGCCTGACAGAAAGCATTCTGCCTGCTTGTCACCCCTTGGCACCGACCTATGCCAAGCGCCCTGTGGTTCTGCTACTGACAACAATGTCAGCCAGCCATGACTTGCTCCATGTTCAAAAGCCGGTGCCCAAGGCACCGGCTTTCGACACTTCTGCCGAAGCGAAGTTCTTCGCAGCCCCAGCGCGACAGATTGTCGCGCCCAGGACCGACATATGATAGCAAGCTCAGCGCCACGATTTAAGTGGCATTTGCCAGCAACATCTCACGAATTTTGCCAATCGCACGTGTCGGGTTGAGTCCTTTCGGACATACCGCGACACAATTCATGATTCCGCGGCAACGGAAGACAGAGAACGGGTCTTCCAGATCAGACAAACGCTCATTGGTTGCCGTATCGCGAGAGTCGGCCAGGAAGCGATAGGACTTCAGCAGACCTGCCGGACCAACGAACTTGTCCGGATTCCACCAGAAGGACGGACAGGCCGTAGAGCAACAGGCGCACAGAATGCACTCGTAGAGCCCATCCAGCTTGTCGCGATCTTCCGGAGACTGCAGACGCTCGATGGCCGGCGCCGGCGCATCGTTCTTCAAGTACGGTTGAATACGCTCGTACTGCTGATAGAACAGGCTCATGTCGACCACCAGGTCCCGAACGACCGGTAGGCCAGGCAGCGGACGCAACACCAGCTTGTTGTTCTTCACCACCTGGGACAGCGGTGTAATACAAGCCAGGCCGTTGCTGCCGTTCATGTTCATGCCGTCGGAGCCACACACACCCTCACGGCAGCTGCGACGATAGGCGACAGTCGTATCGTCCTGCTTGATCAGCTCAAGCAGGTTGAGGACCATGAGATCACGTCCTTGGGTGTCGACCTCGAACTCCTGCATATAAGGTGCGGAGTCAGTTTCCGGATTATAGCGATACAGGGATACCTGAAGCTTGGACATCGTGACTCCTCCTTAGTATGTGCGGATTTTCGGCTCGAACTTATCCATGGTCTTCGGCGCGAAGTTGACATCACGCTGACCAACGCGCTTCTCACCAGGGAAGAACATCGAGTGCTTGAGCCAGTTGACGTCGTCACGATCCGGATAGTCGTAGCGGCAATGCGCACCACGACTTTCCTTGCGCTCGAGCGCGGCAATGGCGGTGGCTTCAGCCACTTCCATCAGGTTGTCCAGTTCGAGAGCTTCGACACGAGCAGTATTGAAAGCCAGGGACTTGTCAGACAGGTGAGCTTCAGCAATACGGCCACGCAGCTCAGCCAGCTTCTCGACGCCATCCTTCATGTTCTTCTCTTCGCGGAATACACCGAAAGAGTTCTGCATGATGCTCTGCAGCTCACGCTTGAGGTCAGCCACGCTCTCGCCGCCACTTGACTCGTTCCAGCGGTTGATACGCTGCATGGCCGTTTCAACATCGGAATCACGAGCATCAAGGTAGTCGACACCTTCATTCAGCGCGCTCTCGATGAACATGCCGGCAGCACGGCCGAAGACCACCAGGTCAAGCAGAGAGTTACCACCCAGACGGTTGGCACCGTGTACAGAGACACACGCCGCCTCACCACATGCATACAGACCATTGATGATGTAGTCGTTACCGTCCTTGTCCTGACCGATGGCCTGACCATGGATATTGGTAGCAACACCACCCATCATGTAGTGGCAGGTCGGAACCACGGGAATCGGCTCCTTGGCCGGATCCACATGAGCGAAGGTCTTGGACAGTTCCACGATACCCGGAAGACGCTTGCTGAGAACCTCTTCGCCCAGGTGGTCGAGCTTGAGATAGACATGGTCGCCATTCTCGCCGCAACCACGTCCTTCAAGAATTTCCATCACCATGGAGCGAGCCACGACGTCACGACCGGCCAGGTCCTTGGCATTCGGAGCATAACGCTCCATGAAGCGCTCGCCATCCTTGTTGATCAGATAGCCACCTTCGCCACGACAGCCTTCCGTCACCAGCACGCCAGCACCGTGAATACCGGTCGGGTGGAACTGCCACATCTCGATATCCTGGATAGGCACACCAGCCCGCAGAGCCATGCCGATACCATCACCCGTGTTGATCAGGGCATTGGTAGTAGAGGCATAGATACGACCGGAGCCACCAGTCGCCAGCACGGTAGCCTTGGACTTGATGTGAACCACTTCGCCAGTTTCGATATCCATGGCGATACAACCGACAACATCGCCGTTGGCATTCTTCACCAGATCGATGGCATACCACTCGTTAAGGAAAGTGGTGTCGTGCTTGACGTTATTTTCATACAGGGTGTGCAGCAGTGCATGACCGGTACGGTCAGCGGCAGCACAGGTACGGGCAGCCTGACCACCTTCACCGAAGTTCTTGGACTGACCACCGAATGGACGCTGATAGATGCGGCCATTGTCGAAACGAGAAAACGGCAGCCCCATGTGCTCAAGTTCGAACACCGCCTTCGGACCTTCGGAACACATGTATTCCGCAGCATCCTGGTCAGTGATGTAGTCACCGCCCTTGACCGTGTCATACATGTGCCAACGCCAGTCGTCATTGGGATCGGCAGAAGCAATGGCACAAGTGATACCGCCCTGGGCAGACACTGTGTGCGAGCGAGTCGGGAAGACTTTGGACAGCACAGCCGTATTCTTGCCGGACTTGGCCAGTTCCAGTGCAGCACGCAGGCCTGCGCCACCGCCACCGATGATGATGGCGTCAAAAGTCATACTACGCATGTTTGACATGAATCAGGCTCCCCACAGTACTTGGATGCCCCAGACCAGGAACACGAAGATGGCAAGAATGATGACGGACTGGGTAGCGACACGGATACAGGTCGGCTTGATATAATCAGTCGTCACGGTCCACAGGCCCACCCAAGCATGGGCAGCCAATGACACGAAAGCCAGTACCGAGAAGATGCGCATCCAGGTCTGCTGGAAGAGACCGCTCCAGGTGGCATAATCGAGCTGCGGGTGAAACAGCACATAGCCGACAAGAAAGACTGTGTAGACAGCCATCACTACGGCGCTGGCGCGCTGGATGATCCAGTCAGACAGTCCACTACGGCTGAAACTTGTGATATTGGTTACCATACCCAGACCCCCGCCAGAATGATCAGCACGACACTTACCACGATAGTGATCTGCGCTTTCTTCACAGCCCCTTCAGTAGTAACGCCGATGTTAGCGTCCATAATGAAGTGCTTGATGCCCGCCACGAAGTGGTAAGCCAGTGCGGACAACAGCCCCCACGCCACAAGCTTGGCGAAGAAATTATGTGCCAATGCATCACGTACGGCTTCAAAACCCTCTTCAGACGACAATGAAGCGTCCAGGGCCCAGAAGGCGAAGATCAGACCGATAAAGAGAATGACGCCAGTGATACGGTGCGTAATCGACGTCAACGCGGGAAGGGGGAAGTGGATCGTATTGAGATCCAGGTTTACGGGTCGTTTGCTTTTCACGGCTCTCTACACACTCTCATGGCCCACTCTACGACATTTGGGCCAGAGGCCCGAGCGGGCGGTGGTTTCGGGAAGGGTATCATCGTGACCAACAATTGGACACGACCTCCTGTTCCTGCCAGTCGCGGCGTGAATTATAGGGACTCCCCCACCCTATGACAAATACCTGTGAGTTCGATTTTGACGTCGCAGAAATGAAAAAACCATGACGAAACTGCTTAAAATCACAGGATCATCAATCATGCTGCAGTGCAAAATGCTTTACAATGATGCAAAGCACCATAAGCTATACAAAACTTATGCAAGAAACAGCTTATAGTACAACTTAACAGGTCCAATGGAAGAATTGACAATATCTGGAACGCTTCTATAGTGGGCACACCTTTTTGGCAGTGCGGCATGGTTTTCGCCGACACGATAGCGAGAAATAACGACTTATCGCTTCATATCGCATACAAAGGAGGCCAATCATGGCTGACAGAAAAGCAACCCTGACGGTGGATGGACTGGAGAAGCCGATTGAACTCCCGATCTATTCAGGCTCTCTGGGCCCCGATGTTGTCGATGTGCGTGGACTGGGTGCTGAAGGTCTGTTCACATTCGACCCAGGCTTCATGGCCACCTCCTCCTGCGAATCCGGCATTACTTACATCGATGGTGGCAAGGGCGTTCTTCTGCACCGCGGCTACCCGATCGAGCAACTGGCCAAGAATTCCAACTTCGTAGAAATGAGCTATCTGCTTCTGTTTGGTGAATTACCTACCGAAGAGCAGTACAAAGAGTTCGAAAGCCGTGTTCGGTCGCACACCATGGTTCATGAGCAACTGGCCAACTTCTATCGCGGCTTCCGTCGCGACGCTCACCCCATGGCAATTCTCTGTGGCGTGGTCGGAGGCCTGGCCGCCTTCTATCACGACCATCTGGACATCACCCAGAAAGAAGATCGCGAAATCAGCGCCATCCGCCTGATCGCCAAGATGCCGACCCTGGCCGCGATGTCACACAAGTACAACATCGGTCAGCCGTTCAACTATCCTCGCAACGACCTGAACTATGCAGAGAACTTCCTCTACATGATGTTCAGTAACCCGTGCGAGCCCTACGAAATCAACCCGGTCTACGCCAAGGCCATGGATCGCATCTTCATGCTCCATGCCGACCACGAGCAGAATGCCTCGACTTCTACCGTGCGTTTGGCAGGCTCCACTGGCGCCAACCCCTTTGCCTGCATCAGCTCCGGCATCGCCGCTCTGTGGGGTCCGGCCCATGGCGGCGCCAACGAAGCCGTCCTCAAGATGCTGGACGAGATCGGTGACGATTCCGAAGAGAACATCCAGCGCTTCATCGACAAGGCCAAGGACAAGGATGACCCCTTCAAGCTGATGGGCTTTGGCCACCGTGTCTATCGCAACTTCGACCCGCGCGCCAAGGTCATGAAGGAAACCTGCGACGAGGTTCTGGCTCAGCTCGGCATCGATGATCCGCAGTTGAAGATTGCCAAGCGCCTGGAGCAGATTGCCCTGGAAGATGAGTACTTCATCGAGCGCAAACTGTACCCGAATGTCGACTTCTATTCCGGCATCATCCTCAAGGCCATGGGCATTCCGACCAACATGTTCACGGTCATCTTTGCGGTGTCCCGAACCATCGGCTGGATCTCCCACTGGAACGAGATGATCAGCGAGAGCTACAAGATTGGCCGCCCGCGCCAGCTCTACACCGGACACACCGAGCGCGACTATCCGACCAAGTGAGTTCCACTCACTCATGTCATAGACGCACTAAAGAGCCGCCCTTCGGGCGGCTCTTTGCGTTTCTAACCTCGCGCACAACTCAAGTGCGATGCTGAGAAAGATCACGAATCAGCGATAGTCGAGACCGGCCGCCTCGACGCGTTATGCTGAACACACGAAACACTCACAAGGAAGAAACGATGAACCGAAATATCACTACCGTTGCCTTCATTGGACTCGGCGTGATGGGCTACCCAATGGCTGGCCACCTGGCCCGTTCAGGCCTGAACGTGCGGGTTTACAACCGGACGACCACCAAGGCAGAAGCCTGGAGCAAAGCATTTGGCGGCAGCCATCACCCCAGCCCCGCCGCTGCAGCCGAAGGTGCCGACGTGGCATTGATATGCGTCGGCAACGACGACGATGTGCGCTCCGTCAGCACCGGGCCCGATGGGGTTCTTGCCTCTCTCGCGCCAGGAAGCCTGCTGGTGGACCACACCACCGCCTCATCCAGCCTCGCAGAAGAGCTTGACCAGGCCTGTCGTGAACATGGCGTCAGCTTTATCGATGCCCCCGTATCCGGAGGCCAGCAAGGTGCAGAGAATGGCGTACTGACCATCATGTGCGGCGGGGAGCAGTCTGCCTTCGAGCACATTCAACCCGTACTCCAGCACTATGGCCGCGCAGTCAACCTGATGGGCCCTGCTGGAAGCGGACAACTGACCAAGATGGTCAATCAGATCTGCATTGCCGGATTGGTTCAAGGGCTGGCGGAAGGCCTGCATTTCGCCGAGCAGGCCGGCCTCGACCGCAAGCATGTAGTGGAAGTGATACGCCAAGGCGCTGCCGGCTCCTGGCAGATGGAAAATCGTCACGCCAGCATGATCGATGATCAGTACGATCACGGCTTTGCCGTGGATTGGATGCGCAAGGATCTGGGAATCTGCCTGGAACAGGCCCGCACACTCCAGGCCCGACTCCCTGTCACTGCCCTGGTGGATCAGTTCTATGCCGATGTACAGGTCATGGGAGGCGGCAGATGGGATACCTCCTCCCTATTGAAACGACTCCGGGACATTTCCAGATAGCCTCCGGAACTATTCTCTGGAACTGTTTAGAGCGTTAGAACGCCAATAATTCAGCCACAGACTATTCACCTGTTTGCCGGCAAATTGCGTTGTCTGCAAATTGCGCCTACGAGACGTCTGCATTAAGAGACACTTGCACCGCAAGAGGGCGGATAAATGATTTCTCCGCCCTCTTTCGGAGCATCTCTACGCTCCCTTACGCCTCCTTCCTGTCCTCGTATTATGTTTTCCACACATTCTGTGGATAACCCTGTTCACAACCATTAGAAACCGCCCCAGAATCGCCATGAACAGGGGGGAGCTGTTAGATTGGTCAATTTTTAACCCGTTCCAACTTGTTGATATATAAGGAAAAAACAGAATAACAGCGCAACCGTGCGGTTTGGAAGGCAAGAGGCACAAAGAACAACCACAGGTGGATAGCTTTGTCGCCTGTCAATAGAAAAAAGGCAAAACTACCCATGAAGACATAGAAAATTCATACGCATGAGGGCTTGCCAAGGCAACAAGTCCACATGACATGCGAAGCACTCTCATTCCTTTTTATTGGAATGAGCAGTATGTTTTGTCGCCTGGAAGAGACATCATCTACAAGGAAAAACCAGTAAATGATTAGCATGCAAGGTACGCATGGAAAAAGAAGTGGCGTCCCATAGGGGGTTCGAACCCCTGTTCCCGCCGTGAAAGGGCGGTGTCCTAGACCACTAGACGAATGGGACGCATCGTACGAGGAATTGGTGGAGCCTAGCGGGATCGAACCGCTGACCTCAACACTGCCAGTGTTGCGCTCTCCCAGCTGAGCTAAGGCCCCGTATCTCTCGAAGACGGGGCGCATGTTACTGATTGTTCCGGGAAAGGTCAACACTTTTTGACGAAGGTTAGCCACAAGCCCCCGTCACAGCTCGCGATACTCCTTTTCGAGCCGCTTGGCTTGCTTCTTGGACACACCACCGAGCACTTCAATGGCGTGGCGCAAGCGTGCACGCGTCATGTCTGAACCAATGATGGCCATTCCATCCATCACTGACGTACTGGAAGACGAGCCAGTAATAGCAATGAACACCGGCGCAAGGAATGCTTTCATCTTCAGATCAAAGTGCTCACATAGCGCCTTGACTTCGACAAGCAGGCTGTCCTTCTTCCAACTGGAAACGGATTCGAAGCGCCACACCAGGAACTGCAACAGTTTGACCAGGTCCTCACGCTCCATCTTCACATCAGAGAAGCTGGCCTCCGTGATGGCAGGCATGCCCGAGAAGAAATGCGCAGCCAACGGCGCCACATCGGACAAGGTATCTACCCGAGTACGAACTTGAGGCAGGATATCCTTCAGGTATTCCTCGTTGAAGGCCCAGCTCATCAATGCCTGGAGGAAGCCACGGTCATCCAGGTCTTCCCTCAGGTACACGCCGTTGAGCCAGGTCAGCTTGTCCAGGTCAAATACCGGGCCTCCCAGAGAAACACGCTGGATATCGAAGTTCGCCATCATTTCCTCGAGGGAGAACTTCTCGCGCTCATCAGGCATCGACCAGCCCATTCGTCCCAAATAATTTGTCACGGCCTGAGGCAGGAACCCCATGCGCCGATAGTAATTGATGGACGTAGGATTCTTGCGTTTGGACAACTTGGACTTGTCAGGATTACGCAGCAAAGGCATATGACACAGCCTAGGCATGTCCCAACCGAAGTACTCATACAGCAATTGATGCTTGGGAGCGGAATTGATCCATTCCTCACCACGCAACACATGCGTGATACTCATCAGGTGATCATCGACCACATTGGCCAGGTGATATGTCGGCATGCCATCTGACTTGAGCAGGATCTGTGCATCAACCTGCCCCCAGTCCACCTCGATAGTGCCGCGCAGCATATCTTCGACCACGCAGGTCCCACTGTCCGGCACCATCATGCGCACGACATAGGGCATTCCCTCACGCTCACGACGTTCCTGTTCCTGCGGCTCCAGAGCCAGATCGGCAGGCTTGAGTGCCAGATGCTGGCCTGCTGCCTTGCGCTCCTCGCGCAGTTCGTCCAGTTCCTCACTGGTGCGGTAACACTTGAAGGCATGGCCAGCCTCAATGAGACGCTGGGCATGTTCTGCATAGATATCTCCGCGCTCGCTCTGGCGATAGGGACCATGTGGCCCGCCCACATCAGGCCCTTCATCCCACTCCAGGCCGAGCCAGCGCAGTGAGTCGAGAATCATCTGCTCCGACTCAGTTGTCGAGCGAACTCTGTCGGTATCCTCGATGCGCAGAATGAACTCACCGCCATGCTGGCGAGCGAAGCACAGGTTGAACAGTGCGATATAGGCAGTGCCTACGTGAGGGTCACCCGTGGGTGAAGGCGCGATTCGCGTGCGAACAGTCATAGGGTCCTGCATCCTGGAAAAAGAAAGCTACGTCCTGGTTCAGCGCAAGCACCAGTAAGCAGGTGCCGGCCCGCCTTGTACAGGCCATTGCAGCAGAATGGCCAACATTATACGCACCTCTGTAGCCCATCGCAGCCAG
Organism: Halomonas binhaiensis; assembly: GCF_008329985.2. NCBI lineage: Bacteria > Pseudomonadati > Pseudomonadota > Gammaproteobacteria > Oceanospirillales > Halomonadaceae > Halomonas > Halomonas binhaiensis. The sequence continues at coordinate 1,284,389 of NZ_CP038437.2, read as the reverse complement.
ACGTGCCAAGGACACTTAGTTGACGTTGGATATTGCATGCGCAGGCCGAATCCATGAGTATTCCAGTTTCGTTTAACGAGTCGAAGGAAGGTTTCATGGACGCGCTGGGTCCGCGCATCAAGCAACTTCGCATAGCCGCAGGTCTGAACAAGGCCGCGCTTGCACGTCAGGTGGGGGTCTCGGATGTCACCATCTCCTACTGGGAGTCCGGTGCTATCAAGCAGATTGGTCACGAGCGGCTGGTAGCCCTCTCCCAGGCCCTGAACTGCCCCCTATCTCATCTGCTGGAGGGGGAACCCAATCGGCCTTCTCCGCTATACCTTCGCTCCCACTTGCCTCTGCCCTGGAACGAAGCGGCGCATAAAGGCATCGACCTGCCTCTAGAACTGATTCCCGGGCAGCGTTGGGACGGTGATTGCCACCTACTGACACCAGGGCCCGGCGAAGAATTCGATTTCCTTCGCCAGATGGATCTGGCAGCCGTTGCGCCGACCGAAATCTTTCGTCAGCCAGGCCTCTATCTCGTTGCCGAAAACGACAAGCTGTGTATTCGCCACGTGGCCCAGGACCCCACGGGCCAGTTGATCTTTCAACAGGAAGGCCAACAGGATGTCACTCGTTATCATAGTGGCATGCGCCTGACGGCCAAGATTGTCGCCTTGTGGCGCCACGAGCCTGTATAGCAAGCATTCGCACCGTTACCACGGCAGTGATGGCAGCAGCATCACAGAAACGGTACGTGGAGCGCGCATGGCCATGATCAGGCAAAACCATCCTACTGCCTTTCCTGGACCTGTACATCATCGCTGGTTCGTCGGACTTCCTGACCTACCAGTATACGCTGACCGGCATTGATGACCTTCCCAAGCCCATGAGGTGTGTCCTGCACAAGAGAGCCTCTCAGGTGCTCTCCCTTTGCTCCCAGGCGTTGCTGCACCGAACGAGGCTGAACACTCGAGGGCTCCGTCTGGACCCGTAAACGATAGCCACCATCTGGCAGTCCACTGCCAGGCCCAAGAGGCCCTACTTCAAAGCGCCCCTCGAAAACCGTGGTCCGCTCCTGCCAATGCACACCACTGGCTTCACGCTCAACCAGGACTGACAGTCGTGTGCCATCAGGCAGATTGGTATTCCCAGCCACCAGCATTCGACGGTCACTCTGCAACCGAGCATCAAGCGAGACCGTTACCGGATCTGTCATGGAAACATCCGGCAATGGTTCGGTAGACTCATCTAAAGGCTGCCCTGCGCTATCCTGCGTCTGGCGTGCATTCTCCTGTATCTCCTGGGCATCACCAGAGGCTAGCGGTGATTCATTATCCGCTTCTTCCCTGTCACTGCCGTCGCACCCTGCCAGCACCAAACATAGGGCCAGGAACAGGATTCGGTATCTGCTCTCGTGCATTGGCCGTGCTCCCGATCTTTTCCCTTTTGCATCAGATTAGGCGCTACTTGTGAAAGGCGCGCGAGCTATTCCGTCCCCTGACAGGAGACAGGTATGGTGCCGATAAATGCCAGGCCCCCATCCTGAAGAGCAGGATGGGGGCCTCTACACGTAACGCGGTTGATGGGTGTCAGACTTTCTTGACGAACTGCGACTTCAGCTTCATCGCACCAATGCCATCGATCTTGCAGTCAATATCATGATCGCCATCCACCAGACGGATGTTCTTGACCTTGGTACCCACCTTGACCACAGACGAAGAGCCCTTGACCTTGAGATCCTTGATCACGGTAACGGTATCGCCATCCGCCAACTCGTTGCCGTTGGCATCGCGTACCGCTTTTGCATCGCTTTCCTGGACCTCCCCCGGAACCCATTCATGGCCGCATTCGGGGCAGATCAACTGAGCGCCGTCCTCATACGCATATGGAGACTGGCAGCTAGGACAGGGAGGCAGTTCACTCATGACGCTATCACCTAGTATGACGGGCGCCCAAGCCTACTCCGTGGTAACGTTAAAAGCCAGTGATGCAGATAGCCTCAAGGCTCTCGACGATACGTGCCAATGATCCGGTTCATGCCCAGTACATGAAGCTCTACCTTGCTAAGAAAATCAGCCAGAGTCAGCCCCTCTGGATAGTCTGTTTCTGTATCCAGCGCCAGCACCCAGAAGTAATATCGATGCAAGCCGTGGCCCTGGGGCGGCATTGGCCCACAATAACCTAGAGAGCCACCATCATTGACACCTGCCGTACCCAGCTTGCTGCCTTCCTCCAGCTCAGTCACCGAGGCAGGAAGGTTATACAGCACCCAATGTACATAACCGTAACCGCCATTATTGACGACAGGGGCATCCGGATCATGGCATATCACCGCAATACCGCGAGTGCCATCAGGCACCCCTCTCCAGCTGAGCGCCGGTGACAGATCGTCTGCTTCCTGACTGTGACGAGCCGACAAAGGGGCGTCATCAGCAAAGTCTGGGCTGGAAACACTGAGAGAAGAAAGTGCGAATTTCATCCTTGGTCCTCCTGGAGTTACACATGGGAATGGGTGTCGTCAGCAGGGAATTCTGTCATGCAAGCCATTCTCTGACATCGTAGCGAGAACTGCTGCTTCCCGGTCAAGGGCCGCAATGCAATGAAGAGTCATGCCAAATGAAACGCCTGCTGATCGTCGCTCATGCTCCTTCGCCCAATACCTTGCGCCTGCGGGATGCTGCCAAACATGGCGCCAGCCACCCAGATATAGAGGGCGTTTCCGTGCGCGTCATGGCGCCATTGGAAGCTACAGCGGATGACGTTCTCCAGGCCGATGCCATTCTGCTCGGTACTACGGAGAACCTGGGGTACATGAGTGGAGCCTTGAAAGATTTCTTCGATCGCTGTTATTACCCTCTACTTGAACATACTCAAGGCCTGTCTTGTGCACTCTACATCCGGGCCGGACAAGATGGAACAGGGACTCGGCGAGCCGTGGAAGGCATTGTCACTGGCTTGCGCTGGCATTGGGTACAGGAACCCCTGACCCTGCGTGGCGCCTGGGACGAGGACTTTCCCAGACAGGTCGAAGAGCTTGCCATGACCATGGCAGCAGGACTGGATGCCGGCATTCTATAACCGAAAAAAACGGCCCCAATCGGAGCCGTTTGAAAACACTTCTGCGTGTCAGGATATGTGTTGATGCATTCGCATCGACATGCAGCAAGGCTTTCTTAGCGCAGACGCTCGAAGACCGTCGCCACACCCTGTCCCATACCGATGCACATGGTGGCCAGGCCAAAGGCAGTATCCTGCTGTTGCATCACATTGAGCAGAGTCGTGCAGATTCGGGCTCCTGATGCCCCCAGCGGATGTCCGAGGGCAATCGCTCCCCCATGCAGGTTGACTTTCTCGTCCATGCTATCCAGCAATCCAAGATCCTTGAGTACCGGCAATGCCTGAGCAGCGAAGGCCTCATTGAGCTCGACCGTCTGGATATCTTCGATGGTCAAGCCAGCAGCTTTCAAAGCCTTCTTGGAGGCAGGTACTGGCCCATAGCCCATGATTGAGGCATCGCATCCTGACACACCAGTGGACACTACCTTGGCCAAGGGCTCGAGGCCCAGGGCCTTGGCCCGTTCGTAGCTCATCACGGCCATTCCACTGGCACCGACCGACAGCGCCGAAGACGTTCCTGCCGTGACCGTGCCACCCCTGGGATCAAACGCCGGCTTGAGCCCTGCCATGGCTTCGAGGCTGGCATCAGGACGAATCACCTCGTCCTTCTTGACCAGGATACGGCGACCAGCACCATCGTGCCCTTCGATCCCGATGATCTCATTGTCAAAGCCGCCTTCCTGCTGGGCAGCATATGCCCGTTGATGCGAACGCACGCCGAAAGCGTCCTGATCATCACGAGAGATGCCATGCAGCTTGCCCAGCAGCTCTGCTGTCAGCCCCATCATCATCGCCGCCTTGGCAGCATGTTTGCTGGCTGCCGGGTTGACATCGACACCATGGGCCATGGGCACATGTTCCATGTGTTCAACCCCACCGATGATATAGAAGTCTCCCATGCCCGCCTTGATATTGGCCGCAGCAATGTGCAACGCACTCATCGACGAACCGCAGAGCCGGTTGACGGTCTGGGCAGGCACGCTACGAGGAATACCCGTCAGAATCTGGGCATTGCGAGCAATATTCATGGACTGCTCGAGGGTCTGGTTGACGCACCCCCAGATGACATCATCAACTTCACCAGGGTCCAGGTTCGGATTACGCACGAATAGCGCCTTCATCACCTCGGCAGACAAGTTCTCGGCACGTACATTGCGAAATGCACCTTGCTTGGCCTTGGCCATGGCCGTCCGCACGCCATCGACCACCACGATATCTCTCGGTTGCAAACTCATCGATTCTTCTCCTGTCTCGTGGTGTCAGTTGGCTTTGGCAACGCCGTAGAAAGTTTCACCGTCCGCCGCCATCTGGCGCAGGCGCTCAGTAGGGGCATACAGCGGCCCAAGCTCTTCGGCCAGACTATCGGCCAGGGCAACGAACTCGGCCACCCCAGTCGCATCGATATAACGCAGTGCACCACCGCGGAAAGGAGGGAAGCCGATGCCATAAATCAGTGCCATGTCGGCCTCGGCAGGAGACCCGACAATGTCATCTTCCAGGCAACGCACTGTTTCCATGCACAAGGGCACCATCATCCGGGCAATGATGTCCTCATCGCTGAACTCGCGTTGGCTGCTTACCACCTGGGCCACCAGCTTGCCACTTTCTTCGTCCATGACCTTCTTCGGCTTGCCCTTGCGATCTTCCTCATAGGCATAAAAGCCCTTGGCATTCTTCTGGCCCAGACGATCGTTTTCAAACATCACTTGAATGGCCGTCTTGCCTTCTCTCGCCATGCGCTCCGGGAAGCCTTCCGCCATTACTTCATTGGCATGGACCGCTGTATCCATGCCGACCACGTCGAGCAGATATGCCGGCCCCATGGGCCAACCAAATCGCTCCATGATCTTGTCGATACGCTGGAAATCGGCCCCCTGCTCCACTAGCAGGCTGAACCCTCCGAAATACGGGAACAAGACTCGGTTGACGAGGAAGCCAGGGCAGTCGTTGACCACGATAGGCGTCTTGCCCATGGCTTTGGCATAGGCCACCGTAGCAGCCACAGCAGCATCACCTGTCTTTTCACCACGAATGACCTCGACCAGAGGCATACGGTGTACCGGGTTGAAGAAATGCATGCCGCAGAAGTTCTCTGGACGCTCCAGGTTCTCTGCCAGTCGAGTGATCGAGATAGTCGAGGTGTTAGAAGCCAGAATCGTGGATTCCCCTACCTCGGCTTCAAGCTCACGCAGTACTGCCCCCTTGATCTGAGGGTTTTCGACCACGGCTTCGACGACCACATCGACATTGGCAAAATCACCGTAGGACAGCGTCGGGCGAATATTGGTCAGCTTCTCGGCCATGCCGCTAGAGGTCAGCCGGCCACGCTCAACCTGCTTGGCAAACAGCTTGCGTGCTTCCTTCAGGCCCAGTTGAATGGCCTCCTCGCGGATATCCTTCATCACAATGGGAACACCTTTGGAGGCACTCTGATAGGCGATGCCTCCGCCCATGATCCCGGCGCCAAGCACGGCCGCCTGACGCACCGGCCTTGCTTCTTTGGCGTAACGATTGCTCTTCTTCTTGACCACTTGGTCGTTGAGGAACAGCCCGACCAGGTTGAAGCATACTTCTGTCTTGGCCAGCTTGATGAATGCCTTGGTTTCAATCGCCTGTGCCCGGGCGCGCTCTTCCCCAGCGCCCTTCTGAATGACCTTGATCGCTTCCACGGGAGCTGGATAGTGAGGTCCAGCCTTTCCTGCCACGAAACCTTTGGCGGTTTCAAACGCCATCATCTGCTCAATCGCGTTCAGCTGGAGAGGAGACTGCTTTTCAGTACGGCGAGCCTGAATATCGAATTCACCGGCATTGGCCCGCAGCAGAATATCCCGCGCTGCAGCTTCCAGTTCCTCGGCTGGGACCACGGCATCCACCGCACCTACCTTAAGGCAAGCATCTGCCCGGTTTTCTCCACCACCAGCAATCCATTCGATGGCATTGTCGGCACCGATCAGGCGTGGCAGGCGCACACAGCCTCCCCAACCGGGCAAGATTCCCAGCTTGGTCTCCGGCAACCCGATCTTGGCGCCCTCGGCCATGACCCGGAAGTCCGTGGACAACACCACCTCACAGCCACCGCCCAGAGCCAGGCCATTGATGGCACTGACAGTGGGGAAAGGCAGGTCTTCCAGATCATTGAGGATGCTGTGAACATGCTCAAGCATGGTCTGAATCTCAGACTCATCCTGCTCGAACATGGCATGAAACTCGGTGATGTCAGCACCAACAATGAAGGCGTCCTTAGCGCTGGCCAGCATCAGCCCCTTGATACCACTCTCGCTGCGTAGCGCCTGCAGAGCCTGCTCCAGTTCCGTCACCACCGAGCTGGACAGCTTGTTGACCGATTCATCCTTCAAGTCGAAGTTTAGGGTGGCGATATCGTCACCACCTCTTGCTACCGTGATGGCATTGCCTTGATAGATCATCCAGGGGTCTCCGCTTGTTGTACTGAAGGAAGCGTTGGTTCACAGCCTTCACGACATCAACCAACCATTTCCGAATGCGAGCGATGAAGACAGCACATTGAATCCCTAGTGCTGTGAAATCATAAATTCATACGGCCGTTTGATTTACTGCAGCTTGGTGCAAAGCTGGAATGACGTCAACCCCTACCAAGGAACATATGCAAGGGGTCGGCAGACAGTTAATGCAGATCATTGACGAGATATCCTCTGGATCCTGCCTGCACCAGACGCCAGGTCTGATAAAATGCTCTCTTTCGCATAGAACATTGGCATACCCTTGACACCATCACCCTCTTCTCCAAGTCCTCTGATCCGCCTGCATCTCATTATCGAGCGCTGGGCGGAGCGGTTGCGTCCGTGGCATTGGGTATGGCCACCGGTAGCCTTCGCTACGGGTGTCGCAAGTTTCTTTCTGGTCCAACGTCAGCAATGGCTAGGCATCCTGCTTGCAGCAGGCATGATACTGACCTGGCTCCTGCTACTGTCGGAAAGCCTCATTGAACGTCGCCTGCAACAACGTGGTCTGCCAGTATCTCCCCGCGGCCTGATGACATTCATTACACAGATGGTTCATCAGGAGACTCTGTTCTTTACTCTACCTTTCCTGCTGGCAACAACCGTCTGGACCAGTGGCCAAGCGTTGTTCACCCTGGCCATGCTGTGCATGGCAGTGCTGTCGATTCTGGACCCACTGTACTACCGCCTGGCTGAGCACAAGCGCTGGCTGTACATCGTCTTCCACGCCCAGTGTGTCTTCCTGATCGTGCTGGTCACTCTTCCGCTGATACTGCAGCTGACGACCACTCAGAGCCTGATCCTGGCTTCTCTGTGCATGGTCGTATTCAGCCTGCCTAGCTTGCTGCAATTGCTGAGCCCCATGACTCCCGGACGCTGGCTGGCCATGTTCGCGCTATTGCCATTGCTGGCATCGCTTGCCTGGTTCGGACGCTACTGGGTTCCACCGGCAACGCTGTGGTTATCAGGCAGCGCCCTGTCGCCATCCTTCGATGTTGAAGCAAGGCAACCCCAAGGTAGTACCGCCCTGACTCCCGAAGCCCTGAAGGCACAGGGGCTCTATGCCTATACCGCGATCCATGCCCCACGAGGTTTGCGTGAAGATATTGTTCATGAGTGGTATCGCGACGGTAAGCTGGTCGACCGCATCCCTCTGGAAATCCATGGTGGTCGGGCCAAGGGCTATCGTGCCTGGACCCATAAGACGCGCTTCCCCGATGACAGCAAGGGACACTGGCGTATTGATGTCATGACCAGTGGCGGTCAGCGTATTGGTGAAATCAATTTCAACGTCAGCGATAATCCAGATAACGCTACCCTCGCCAACGGAAATATCACGCCCCAGGTTGGTATACCTGGGCTGAATTTGCACTGGCGCAGCTCCGCACCGGAACCAACAGCCGATCAACAGACTCCGATAGAAAAGGAGCCAGCACGACCGTACGCACAGGCCGGAACGGACGATGCCACCCCCAGGGCAAGCAAAGAATCCCCAGGAACCTCGGCAAATAACGATGCCAAGGACAAAGAGCAACAGGACAACAAGGAGTACTCCTCAGGGAAAGGCAATGACGATTCCCGGGAGGAGTGACACTTGCAATACGCCACAAGCATTCCGACAATCAAATTATTTGCAGACTTCCTAATTGCGAACCGACATGAATGAGAACATTGGCTTACAGCTGTCCCGCGCCCCACGTATCTGGCGTGCCGTTCTAGACCAGCGCCTGGCACCACTGGGGCTGACTCAAACGCGCTGGGTCACGCTTTATCATCTGTGGCAAATGCCCGAAGGCCAGCCTCAATGCGACCTGGCTCGCGCCATTGGCGTCGAAGCCCCTTCACTGGTACGTACGCTGGATCAATTATGTGAACAGGGGCTTGTCGAGCGACACCCTTGTGACCAGGACCGTCGAACCAAGCGCATTCACCTTACCAAGCAGGCCACTCCCCTGCTGGAAAAGATTGACGCTATCGTCAAGCAGGCCCGAGCCGAAATGCTGGCAGGGCTGGAGGAAGATGATCAGCAGAAACTCGGCGAAATACTTGGACGTATCGAGGCCAACGGCATGGCGCTGCTCAATCCTGATGGAAGCAAAGACGACGACTGCTGATTTCCCCGCCGCAAGCTCCTTCTGAAACCAGGCCTCCCGCCACCTCAGGGAGGTCTGGCAGACCCAGCCTCAGATCGGTGCCTCAGGCACACCTCCACTGGGTTGGTCAGGCCGTCCCTGCAGAGCATCACGAAGCGCCGCAGCAGGAGCCGCCAAGGAACAGAAATCCTCAACATCCAGAGATTCGTCCCACCATAAGGTCAATGCCTTCGCGTTGGATTCCACAACACAGGCATCTGCCGGCAGCTTCGACAGCAAGCGCAGGAAACTGGTGTTGACCGAGGGAGGCATAGGCCGCAGCGGCTCAATCCGCCAACGCCACCCTGGCTCGCAGAGCTTCAATGCCTGACTGGCATGCTCCTCGCGAACTAGCATGAAGACGGGCCCCGGGCGCTGTGCAGGATAAGGCCAACGATAGGCCGCCATCTTGTCGTTATCGCCATGCAAAGGCGATGTCTCCAACTTGACGCTGACGTGAGAATGAACCGCCGCATCTCGCAGCTTGCCCAGATGGCGCTCCCTGGCACTAGGCCTGAGGCACATGGCCGGCGCGAACGCTATGCCCACCACCACCAGGATGATCACCCATAACATAAGCCTTCCTCTGGTAAAAGGTTGATCAATAACGTTGTCTTGGCCACGCGAGCGTCCTAGAGTTGAACACAGGATTTCTCTCATCGACTGCCGCTGGAGGCATTACCCCATGAGCAACGAGTATCGTCATGTGCTGGTCGCTGTTGATCTGACCAAGGATTCTCACAAGATCCTCGAGCGCGCCTTGCAGATTGCCGACCGCAACCACGCAAAACTCTCCATCATCCACACGCTGGAGCCACTCGGCTTTGCCTATGGTGGCGACATTCCGATGGACCTGACCAGTATTCAGGACCAACTGGACGAGCATGCCAAGCAACGCTTGGGCGAAATCGCCGATGCCCACGTTACCAAGGACGACCAGCATGTTGTTGTCGGCATGCCCGATACAGAGATCCATCGCTTTGCCGAGGATAATGGCGTCGACCTGATCGTCGTTGGCTCTCACGGTCGCCATGGCTTCGCCCTGTTGCTGGGTTCCACTTCCACTGGCGTGCTGCATGGAGCCCAGTGTGACGTGCTCGCGGTGCGCGTCGGCAAGGAAAGCGAAGAGTAAGCCAGCTTTGTGGCCACGGACACAGCGTCCGTGGCCGCCGCACAGGTTCTCAGTTCTCGCCACTGGCCATGGCTTCCAGCTCCATCCAACGCTCCATGGCTGCTTCGAGACTCTCTTGGGTTGCCTGTAGCACCCCGAGACGTTCATTGATGGAGCCAGAGTCCTGCTGATAAAAGGCAGGATCACCCACTTCCGCTTCCAATGCAGCGATCTCGCCTTCAAGGCGCTCGATCTCCGCAGGCAAGGCATCGAGTTCCCTTTGCAGCTTGTAGGATAGCTTGGCAGGCCGCGCTGGCACGGCCCTCTTCTCTACCGACCTGACGTGTTCGAGCGTGCCTTTCTCAACTCCCTCGACTCCGGCTTTCTCGGCTCTGCCATCCACTCCCTTGCTACCCGAACGTGAACCACCTTCCCAAGGAGCAGGTGGCAATTTACCGCCCTGGCGGACCCAGTCACTGTAGCCTCCCACGTACTCGCGTACCGCTCCGCCACCTTCGAAAGCCAGAACGCTCGTCACTACGTTATCCATGAAAGCGCGGTCATGGGATACCAGCAACAGAGTACCATCGAAGTCCAGTAGCAGTTCCTCTAGTAACTCCAGTGTTTCCACATCCAGGTCGTTGGTCGGCTCATCGAGCACCAGGACATTGGCAGGCTGAGTAAACAGCTTGGCCAACAGCAAGCGGTTGGATTCGCCACCAGACAGCGCTTTGACAGGCTGACGAGCTCGCTCAGGGGAGAAAAGGAAATCCTGCAGGTAGCTCATCACATGGCGGTCTCGCCCACCGACCACGACCCTGTCACTACCCTGGGCCACGTTGTCGTAGACATTCTTCTCCGGCTCCAGGCCGGCACGCAGCTGATCGAAATAAGCGACTTGCAGCTTGGTACCGAGACGAACTTCTCCTTCACTCGGCTCCAGTTCCCCCAGCAGAATCTTGAGCAACGTCGTCTTGCCGGCGCCATTGCGGCCAATCAAGCCAATACGATCACCTCGCTGAATCTCGATGCTGAGATCACGAATCACCGTGGATGATTCAAAGTGCTGAGTGACATTGGTCAGCTCCACCACACGCTTGCCGCTGCGCTCCCCGCTATCTACCGACAGTGTCGCGGTACCCTGGCGTTCACGGCGCTGGCTACGTTCGCGGCGCAACTGCTCAAGCGCTCTTACCCGGCCCTCGTTACGGGTTCGACGAGCCTTGATACCCTGACGAATCCACGTTTCTTCCTGAGCCAGCTTCTTGTCGAACTCGGCATTCTCTTTGGCTTCGACTTCCAGTTCGTGCTGCTTCTGAGCCTGGTAGGCGGAATAATCACCGGGATAACGCCCCAGGCGCCCACGGTCCAGTTCCAGAATACCGGTCGCCAAGCGCGAAAGAAAAGCCCGGTCGTGGGTGATGAACAGCACGGCACCTGGGAAGGAAGCAACCTGTTCTTCGAGCCATGTAATGGTGTCCAGATCCAGGTGGTTGGTTGGCTCGTCCAGCAGCAGCAAGTCGGGCTCGGCCACCAGAGCCCTGGCCAATGCCACACGTCGGCGCCAGCCACCCGACAGGGATGACATTGCCGCATCTTCAGGCAAGCCCAGGCGGCTCAGCACAACGCCTATGCGCTGATGAAAGGACCAACCATCAATGGCTTCCAACCGGGTCTGCAGCGACGCCACCCGGGCCATGTCCGGTTCGTCGGACTGTATCAACCGATGATACTCAGATAACAGACTACCCGCCTCGGGGAGCCCCTGGGCCACTACATCGAAAATACTCTCGTCACTGGCCTCCGGCAGATCCTGGGCGAGCACACCGATCTTGAGCCCCGGAGCACGCCAGATAACACCCGAGTCCGCTTGACTCTCTCCGGACACCAGTCGCAACAAGGTCGACTTGCCGGTCCCATTGCGCCCTACCAGCGCCAGCCGCTCTCCCTTTTCCAGGGTCAGGTCGGCATTGTCGAGCAAAATATGATGGCCATAGGCCAGTTGCAGCTGCTCCAGTCGTAGCAGGGTCACACGTCACCTCTCCATTGCTTGATCACGCCAGTGTAACTCATGCACCCACCGTCAGGTGCATGCCGTGAGGTGCTACAGGTACAATTCTCGGCTTGAACGAAAAGTGGCAGGCACTGCCACTTTTCGTGTGAGAAATCATCCAAGGAGCTGTCACTTGCCCACTGTCCATTCCTCGCCATCCATCGACGAAGGGCTTCCCGAAGCATTGCGCTTCCACTCGCCGGTTCCCTTGGTCGATATCGGTGCAAACCTGACTCACGAGAGCTTTGCCCGCGACCTGGAAGCCACACTGCAGCGGGCACATGCAGCCGGTGTCCAGACATTGGTGCTCACCGGTACCGAACTGCACAATGCTGAACAGGCAGTGGCGCTATGCCAACGTTACCCAAGCCTCTACGCAACCGCTGGCGTGCACCCACATCACGCCAGTGACTGGACGCCCCAGATGCACAAGGCCATGGCCGACCTGCATCGCCAGCCTGAAGTCGTGGCTGTTGGCGAATGCGGCCTGGACTTCAATCGCAACTTTTCCACCCCCAATGAGCAGGAACGAGCTTTCGAAGCCCAGCTCGGCCTGGCCGTAGAAAGCGGTTTACCGCTGTTTCTGCATGAGCGCGATGCCGGCGCACGAATGTGCGACATCCTCAAGTCCTGGAGGGATGATATCCAGCATGCAGTCGTGCACTGTTTCACGGCAGACAAAGACACGTTATACGGCTACCTGGATCAGGACCTGCATATCGGCCTGACCGGATGGATCTGCGATGAGCGACGCGGCCACCACCTGCGTGAACTGGTAGCGGATATCCCGGCTGATCGCCTGATGGTGGAAACAGACTGCCCTTATTTGCTGCCTCGCAATCTTCCGGCCAAGCTAAAGGGGCGGCGCCATGAGCCCGCGCTACTGCCATGGATCGTTCGGGAAATTGCTCACTGGCGAGGCGAAAGCGAAGCCCAGTTGGCTGCCAGCAGCACCGCCACTGCCTTGGCGTTCTTTGGTATCGCAGCACCATCAGCAAGTTCAAGCAAAGGACCCATCACAGGTCCAGGTGAAACGCCAGGAGAGGAGTCCTGATTATGGCTACGGAGAGTATGCCTGAAATGCCAGCCTTCATCGCAGTGGAAACTGGCGAAGATGGCGGTTTACCTCTGGCGATTGCCTGGAGCCTGCAAGATGGCCGAATCAAGCACACGCTGATTCAGCCCGATGATGATTGGCTCGACAACGAAACGCTGTCTCTGGGCGACTACAGCCTGGAGGAACTTTCCAGCATGGGTGTCAGCCCCCTGGATGTGATTCGCGAGCTGGAGAGCGATCACTTCAATGCCACTCTCTATACCGCAGGTATATTCGACGACGAAGCCGCCCTGTCACGCCTCTTCGATATCTATGGTATAGATCCATTCGTCGAACTGGCACCGGCCGACAGCCTCTACCATGACCTCCTTCCTGGAGAGTGGTCTCAGGCACGTAACGAGCTCTTTGGCGAGTTGGGAATGGAACCCATGCGTCCAGAACAGGAAGTCGAGGTCATGCTGCATCTGCATCGTCGCCTGAACGACAGCGAATGGAGCGAGGAGTAGATACTTCTTGCGTTATCTCTGGGTTTCCAGCAGGGGCTCACGAGTGCCTTCATGTAAGTCTGAAAGGCACTCAAGCCCAGCAGCAATAGCCGACGACATGTTCAGGCCATCCTGGTAAAAACTGCACAATGCCTGCTCAAAGGCCCGGGCCCTACATGGCAATCCTTCGCTGCGATAGCGCTCGGCTCTTTCCTGGACCTGGGTGGCAAAGGCCTCCCGGTCGACGTCAACCTCGCCCAGGTTGTCAACGCTGACATGAAATGGCAGGCCACAGGCTTCACAGAACAACATCTCCAGAGCCTGGGGGGCAACCTCGACCTTTTCAAAGGCACGCTGCTGCTCGGCATCACGCCCATCTGGTGTATACCAGTAACCGTAGTCTTCCAATTGGCGCCGGGCAGTGCCAGCAATACACCAGTGGCTGATTTCATGCAGTGCGCTGGAATAGAAGCCTCGAGCAAAAATGACACGATGCCAGGGTGAGTCATCATCTGCCGGCAGGTACAACGGCTCATCGCCACCACGCACCAGCCGAGTGCGGAAAGTCTTCTGAAACACCCCATCAAATAACGCGATAACATCGTCAAGACAGTGGGACACTCGAATACCTATACAGGAACAGCCATGAATTAAGCCCTCTAGGATACCAAGCCTGCAGGTAGCTGCGTAGCAAAGCTCCAAAATGGTGCAGGCACTGATACACTAGATTGATACCGGACATGATGTCCGGCCCTTCTGCATGGAGCATAAAAACCTTGCGTGTTCTACCCACTGACTTTCTCGCGACCAGCCGTCGTGAGACTTGGCCGCTGATCCGTCTCGCCTTGCCGATCTGTGGTGCTCAACTCGCCCAGGCAGGCATGAGCGTCGTCGATATCATGATGACCGGACGTCTGAGCGCATCCGACCTTGCTGCCGTTTCTGTCGGAGCCAGTCTGTGGGTACCGCTGATGTTGCTGATGACTGGCACCCTGATGGGATTGACGCCAATTGTCGCTCAATTGTCTGGCGGCAATCGATTGGATCGCATTCGCCCTAACGTCCACCAGGCCATGTGGGTGGGCATTGCCATGGGCCTGTTATCGGCTCTGGCTCTGAGCCTATGGGTCGACCCCATCTTCCGTTTGATGGATGTGCCTCCGGCTGTGGCCACGAGAGCCTCCGACTATGTCGGAGCAGTGGCCTTTGGCATGCCTGGTGTGGCTATTTTCATGACATTGCGCGCCTTCTCCGATGGACTCAATCATACTCGTCCGTCGCTGTGGATCAGCCTGATCGGCCTGGCAGTCAACATTCCTGCCAACTACTTGCTGATCTATGGTGGCCCGGGCATTCAAGCGCTGCTCGGCGATGCGACTCCCGCCTTTGTGTTGGAGCTCCCTGCCCTTGGCGCCTTTGGTTGCGGTATCGCTACCGCCTTCGCCATGTGGGTAATGGCACTATCCATGGTGCTCTATACCCGCAAGAGTCGCGCCTACCGTGATATCGATCTATGGCACTCACCCGCCATGCCTTCGCCGCGGGTAATCGGAGAGCTACTCTATGTAGGGGTTCCCATCGGCATCGCGATCTTTGTCGAAGTCACGCTGTTCACCCTGATCGCCCTGTTTGTTGCCAGCCTCGGAGAAGTCGTAGTTGCTGCTCACCAGGTAGCCCTGAATTACACCTCTCTGCTGTTCATGATGCCACTCTCCCTGGGCATGGCACTGACCGTGCGAGTCGGCAATACCCTGGGACGCGGCGATGCACGCCTGGCCCGATTGGTAGCCTGGAATGGTGTACTGATCGCAGCGGCGGTTGCGCTGCTCAACGACCTTATACTGTGGCTGACCGCACGCCCCGTGATTGCCCTCTACACTCACGATCAGGCCGTCCAGGTCCTGACGCTCAGCCTGTTGGGCCTGGCCATGCTGTACCAGCTCTCTGATGCGCTGCAAGTTGCTCTCGCAGGCGCTCTACGCGGCTACAAGGATACACGTGTCATCATGCTGTTCACCCTGCTGTCCTATTGGCTGATAGGCCTGGGCGGTGGTCACTGGTTAGGCGAGTACGGGCTAGGCGCCTGGATTCCGCCAATGGGGGTCCACGGCTATTGGATCGGGCTAGTCGCAGGCTTGACCATGGCAGCCATACTGCTTAGTGCACGCTTACGCCAATGCAGCAATCGTGCCCGACAGGCAGAAGGATGCACTACCTGATCACGCCCAAAAGGCCTAGGCAAGAGAGATTTAGGCGAGGGAGACTTGGGCGAGCCTGCCTGAGCCTCGGGCTCGCCCTGACACTGCTCTTGTCTCTGACCAGCTGTGGAGACAATCGGACTGAGGATGCCTTGACGCGTTACTACCAGGGGCTGGAGATAGCGCTTGATCAACCCACCTCCGATCCCCCTGCGCCTCCCAACATCGACGCTTTCCCACGTAAGCGTGACTTGCTGCTGGAGACCACAGAAATACGTTCGGGCCTGCTCGACATCTATGCGTTGCGTGGTTGCCATATCACGAACCTGGTAGCAGGACACAACAATCAGCTCGGCAAGGTTGCGCCACTTAGCCAGCAATGGTTGTACGAACTGAAACTATGGCGGCTTCTGAGCGAATGCCGGCAAAGTGAACAGGCGCGGAAGCTGGCCAAGGAGGACCGTAACCGTCTCTCCCACTTACTGGAATTCAAGACCCGACAACTTCCAACCATCAGCTACAATGCCCTGGTCGGCTCCGATGAGTGGCGAAGCAATTTCTCCCGCGCCAGCACACCATTGCCTCCAGATGATTTCTCGGCAGTTGATGAACAGCTACCCGCTCTCCACTATCTGACCGCAGCCGTTCAGCAGCAATATGACCCGAACTGGCAGCCAGAGTCGGCCACTCTGGAAAGTCACTTCGAGCGCCTCCAGCAAAGGCCACTCAGTGCTGAACTATTACGCACACTGATGCTGGCTACGACAGTTCTGGCTGACAGCAACGCCCTGCTTAAAGGAGTTACCGATCCCTCATCCTGCCCTTCAGATGAGGCCTTGGTATTACCCCAACCACCCAATTGGCTGGAGCCGCTGCGTGAACAGGCCAATACCTGGTTCAACGCTATGGAAACGCTTCTGGATGCCCATGTCGCTGGCACGCCGGACTTTGTCCTTTACCGCCAGACCTGGCTCGCTCCAGGCAGTGCCACATCCCCACTGACACGCTATGAAGTAGCTCTCGACGAACACTTTCAGCTTCGCCGACATGTCACACGCATATGCCAACCTACTTTCCCATAGCAACAGGGCTTACGTTATGTCCCCAGTCTGTGCTATTGATGAGAGAGTGACGCCAAGCGCAACATCCGACCCTGGTCGGTCGTGATGATGATGCAGTAACCACGCAGCCGCTGGAGGGACATCATGGGAATCCCGTTGTCACCCCGCCCCGCCCAGGTCATCGACCTGGAGAGTATGCGCCAACGCCACCAGGCTCGTCGGCGTTTCGTCCGGCTTTCTCCCGAGCTTGATGGCCTGGAAATGGTCTATTGTCTCGCTTCTCAGCCAGAAACCCTTTATGGCATGCCTGTTCTGGCCTGGGGATTGAGAGAAAACGGCGACATCGTCGGCCTTGTGCCCTGGATGGAGTCACTGGCGCCCTGCGAACAGCTCAATGATCCCGACTATGGTCACTTCATCGGCTATCGCGACCCAGAGACCGAAGAACTGCTGGAGTCCCCTCCTGAGCACAAGGAAGTCGAGCTACATCATGCAGCTGCGTATTTCGACTACGAAGCCACTGAAGAAACGACTCTCATCCAGACCTTGCCGGAACATCAAGGGACACATGCTCTGTGCATGGATGACGATAACTCGCCCTGGCAGCTCAAGCAGGTGTTCGGTTGGCGCCTTTACAGTGATGGCAACATCGAGGCCCTGCTGGCCGACGAAAGCCTGATCGATAGTCTGCCAATACTGCCCAGCGATAACTGCCTGTATCCTGGACACAGTCGCCATCAGGTGGTGTATTTCTTCCAGCGCCAGATTGCCAATCGTATTCGGCAAGAAGACCCATCGACACTGGAGGCGCTTGCCATGATGGTGATTCCAGAGGCAAGCCAGCAGTCATGACTCACATCCCCCGTCATGCACTTGAAGACAACGACTGCTTATATCGCTCGGCCTGAAAGGACGTACGGCGGCGGGCACACGCCTGCCGCACTTCATCCCAAACGGATAAAATACAGATAAGATCCACTTTCCGTTTCTTGCTGGGCCACCAGTTCATGCCCCAGAAACTGACAGAACTTGGGTACATCGCGAGTGGTAGCAGGGTCAGTGGCAATCACCTTGAGCACTTGTCCTGCATTCATGTCACGCACAGCGTTGTGCATCATCATGATCGGCTCAGGACAGAATAGCCCTGTGGTATCCAGTTCCCTGTCGCTGATGGGCAGCGAATCGGCAAAATCCACTATCAGTACCTCGGAGTCGGAGTATAAGAATGATCAAAATCATCATTGAGCGACGTATCATGCCAGGCTTGGAAGAAGAATATGAACAGGCCGCACGTCAGGCTCTGCGCGAATCGCTAGGAGCCAGTGGCTTCTTCGGTGGCGAAAGCCTGGTTGAGCAAGGTCATTCTGATCGCCGAGTGATGATCACCAAGTGGCGGGATCTCCGCGCCTGGAAAGAATGGTACACCAGCGAGGCTCGCTTGCGCGCCATGCAATACCTGCAACCCCTTCTCACCGAAGAAGAGAAAATACGCATCTATGAACCTGCCTTCCCGGGCCTATAGCCAGAAAAGGCAAGATCAGGCGCTACTGCAACCGAACGTGAACAGTGACCTCTTCGCGGTCATGATAAAGGTGGCGGCAACGAATGTGAGCCGCCACTCCAGCGTCTTCCAAGCGTCGCTTTAGCCCTTCCAGACAGTGGTCAACTTCCTGCCAGCGCTTCTTCATCGGTAATTTCAGATTGAATACCGATTCCCTGCACCAGCGATTGAGCAACCAACGCTCGACCATGACTATCACACGAGCCGGTTTATCGACGATATCGCATACCAGCCAGTCCAGACGTGTAGGGGGCTCCCAGACAAAGCCATCTTCACGCAGGTGCTCCACCATTCCCGTTGCCATCAGCCCTTTGTCCATCGGGCCATTATCAATGGCATAGACATGCATCCCGCGCTTCACCAGTTGCCAGGTCCAGCCTCCAGGTGCAGCTCCCAGGTCGGCAGCCTGCATGCCTTCGGAGATACGGCTTTCCCATTGATCCCGAGGAACGAATTCGTGCCATGCCTCCTCGAGTTTCAGCGTCGAGCGGCTCGGCGCACCATGCGGAAAGCGCAGGCGGCGAATGCCGCCAGGAAATTCACTGCGATTACCCGGAAAGCTCATTCCCAACTGCACCTGATCGCCATCACGCCAGACCAGATGCAGGCGTCTTCCTCCTGCCTTGCGCCGCAATGCACCACGTTTCTTCAGATGACTCGACAGCGGGCGCTCAAGCGCCTTCAACAGCCCAGACAGCGCCTTGGCTTCGTTGGTATCCGGTGTTTCCTGCCAGATTTCCTCGAAGCTCCAGCCACTGGCCTTGACCTGATCGACTATTGCCGACAGGCGATCATCGCGTGACAGTTGCAATGGCGCTAATGCCACCAGTGTCTGACGCGCAAACACCAGTTGTTCGAGCTTCAACTGCCGATGAAGCTCATTGGCCGGCCGTCCATCAGCGAGGATCACCCGTACCAGCCCTTCACTCATCCAGGGCTCGACCTCGGCCTGCTCTCCCAATGCCTGAATACGATCCTGCAACTCCGCTGCAAGATCCGCTTCAAAGCCGGGCCGGCATAACATCAATAGTTCATTCGGCTGCATTCTGATCCTCTTCAGCACGACTTCCCGAGCGCTGCTGGCGCGCCCGCGCATATCCTTCCAGATCCTGTAGTTGCACATTGAGCGCATTGGTCGAGATAAGCACTTCCCAAAGCGAGAACACTAGCGAAATCGACAGCGTCACCAGACTGATCCCGAACAGTATCAACCCGAGCCAGTCCAGCGAAATGAACAGCGCAAACATCGACAAAGTGCAGAGCAGAAAACTGAAGACCCCGGCAACCTGCATGCGCTTGGTCAGCGAGATACGCCGACGCAACAGCATGATCTGCCGCAGGCGTGCCTCATTGCCGAGGCTGGACTCCGCCTCCGCCAGCTTGCGGATCAACGACGCCAGAGTCAGAAAGCGATTGGTATAGGCCAGCAGTAATAATGAGATAGCCGGAAACAACAGCGCCGGTGTGGTGACATTCACAGCAGAAAGCTCCGCATCATCGAGCAAGGTCTTGCATCATACCTTCTATCGCTCGCCCACCAGCCACTCCAATGGCACTTCGTGCTGCCCTCGCTCGTCAGTAATGAACAACTCACCGTCGCTAATCATTACCGCCCAGCTCAGAGAGCGCGGCATGTCGCGCGCCAACTCTTCCAGCGCTTCTGGAGACACAGCGACCACATTGAGGTTCTTCAGTTGGCGAACGGGGTCCAGCTCCTTGCTCTGCCAGACCCGGAGACTGCCATAGGCCACCAGGCTGAAGCGTTCCGTTCGTCGAGAGCACCAGGTCATGCGCTCACTAGTCGGCTGTCCAACCTCGATCCAGTGCAGCACCCTGCCATCTAGGCTCTTCTCCCACAGGGCTGGCTCGTCCACATCTGAAAGCCCACGGCCAAAGGCCAACTGCTCGTGATGGAACAGTACATAGGCAATCAAGCGGGCAGCCAGGCGTTCTTCGGTTTCCGATGGGTGGCGTGCAACTGTGAAACGCAACGTCTCGTAGACATGGCGATCCATGTCGGAGAAATTCAATTCAATCTTGTAGGGCGTGGCTTGCAGGGCCATGAGTCAACATCCGGGTTAAACCAGGGGCTGCAGTCTACCTTGGATTACCGGCCATGTATTGTCCCGACACAGGAGTGCTGTCAACCACCGACAGTAGTATCAGCGCGAGGCCGGAGCCTCGCGCACGGCCATCGCTACACAATTCCCTGCTCACGCGCCATCTCCCTTGCGGCACGCGGCCCGGTCCATAGCGTCGGCAACATGACCAGAGAAACCGGGATGGCTGTAATGACGATGAACTGCTGCAGTGCACTGATCTGCCCTGCCCCCATACGCAGCAGAATGCCTGCCATCAGCGCCATGGCGATTCCCCAGAAGGCCCTGATCAATGGACTGGGCTCATCATGGCCACTACCGACCACAGAAATCGCATAACTCATGGAGTCACCAGTAGTGGCAACGAAGATCGTCGTCAACAGCAGGATCGCCAACACCATGATCGAACCTCCGGGTAGAGACTCGGCGACGGTCAAGGTCGCGACATCGAACTGGAAGTTGTTCAGTGCCTCGCTGAGATCAAACACACCGGTCAGCTGATAGTAGATGCCCGAACCACCCAATAGCGTGAACCAGACAGCCGTTGCCACCGGAGCCATGACCGCAACCGCGACGATGACCTCCCGAATGGTACGGCCGCGGGAAATACGTGCCACGAATATGGCCATCAAGGGGCCATAGCCGATGAACCAGGCGAAGAAGAACACCGTCCACCACTGCATCCACCAATCGGGCGCCGTCTGCGAAGTCATGGTGGCCATCTCGAAGAAGGAGCCCAAATACGTGCCAAATCCCTGAAAAAAGGCATTGGCCAGGAACAGCGTTGGCCCGAACAGGAAGATGACCGCCGCAATGGCCAATGCCAGCAACACATTGAAGCGACTCAGCAGTTGGATACCTCGATGAATTCCGCTCACTGCAGAGGTGACATAGACCAACCCCAGCATGGCCAATACCGCCAGTTGTGTGGTGTAGCCATCCGTCACACCGAAGACACGATGCAGTCCAAAGCTCACCTGAGTGGCAAGAAAGCCAATCGGCCCCACGGTACCTGCTACAACAGCAATCACGCATAGCGCGTCGACAACGCCACCCAGTGAGCCCTTCATCAGGCGATCACCCAGCACGGGGGTCAGCAAGGTACGCGGCTGGAGCGGCAATCCCTTGTCGTAATGCGCGCGCGCCAACGCGATAGCTGCCAGGGTCCCCAGCACCGCCCAGCCCAGAAATCCCCAGTGCATGAAGGACTGCGCCAGTGCACCAGCGACGGCCTCCGGCGTGCCAGCTTCGGTCGTAAAGGCCGGAGGCGTCACGATGAAGTGATATACCGGCTCCCCGGCGGCGAAGAACACTCCCCCACCGGCCAGCAGAGTACACATGATCATCGACAGCCACTTGAAGGTGCTGATCTCGGGTGTGTCGAGATTGCCGATACGTGCCAACGCATTTGGGCTGATAGCAACTCCAATGGCAATGAAGAAGGTCAGCAACAGCAGCAGCTGAAAATAACTGCCCATCGTCTTCGCCGTCCATGCAAAGCCCGTGGCAATACCATTCGCGACCATATCGATATCGTACACAGAGAGAGCAATGAACCCAGCAATGAAGCCGATGGTAAGAATCAGTACAAGAGGGTCGCCTAGTCGATCGCGTGACAAGTCAGCACCATCGACAAGGGCAGGATTGGAATCAGTCATATCAAGATATGCGGCAGCAAAGCACGCCAGAGGACGTACCGAATTACCGAAAACTCCTGTTGAAGGGAATGAGAGCGTTGTAAGCGGTGGGTTACGAGCTACGAGCTACGAGCTACGAGCTACGAGCTACGAGCTACGAGCTACGAGCAGCATGATGGCGTCACTGAGGGCCGTGCCAACCTCCAGAAACGTGAAATTCCAGCCATCCTGGCGATCGGGGTTGGCAAGCAATGAGTTTCAAGCTTCGAGCAGCATGGTGGCACGGCACTGCTCACGGTCCGAGAGTAGCGTGCTCGTCGCTCGACGCAAAAAAAATCCCCCGGACGTATCCGGGGGATTTTTTCGAATAAATGCCTGACGATGACCTACTCTCACATGGGGAGACCCCACACTACCATCGGCGCTGAGCGGTTTCACTGCTGAGTTCGGCAAGGGATCAGGTGGTTCCCACTCGCTATGGTCGTCAGGCGAAAAAAGGCAATGCATATCATGCTGACCGACACGTTCCAACGTACCCGTCAATTGTTCGTCGTGATGTCATCGACCAAAACCCCTTGGGTGTTATATGGTCAAGCCTCACGGACCATTAGTACCGGTTAGCTCAACGCCTCGCAGCGCTTCCACACCCGGCCTATCAACCAGCTGGTCTTGCTGGGTCCTTTAGGAGGCTCAAGGCCTCAGGGAGATCTCATCTTGAAGGGGGCTTCCCGCTTAGATGCTTTCAGCGGTTATCCCGTCCGTACATAGCTACCCGGCGATGCCACTGGCGTGACAACCGGAACACCAGAGGTACGTCCACTCCGGTCCTCTCGTACTAGGAGCAGCACTTCTCAAATCTCCAACGCCCACGGCAGATAGGGACCGAACTGTCTCACGACGTTCTAAACCCAGCTCGCGTACCACTTTAAATGGCGAACAGCCATACCCTTGGGACCGACTTCAGCCCCAGGATGTGATGAGCCGACATCGAGGTGCCAAACACCGCCGTCGATGTGAACTCTTGGGCGGTATCAGCCTGTTATCCCGGAGTACCTTTTATCCGTTGAGCGATGGCCCTTCCATACAGAACCACCGGATCACTAGAACCTACTTTCGTACCTGCTCGACGTGTCTGTCTCGCAGTTAAGCACCCTTATGCTCTTGCACTCAATGCACGATTTCCAACCGTGCTGAGGGTACCTTCGTGCTCCTCCGTTACTCTTTGGGAGGAGACCGCCCCAGTCAAACTACCCACCACACACGGTCCTCGAACCGGATAACGGTCCTGAGTTAGAACGCCAATGATGCCAGGCTGGTATTTCAAGGTTGGCTCCACTCGATCTGGCGACCGGGTTTCAAAGCCTCCCAGCTATCCTACACAAGCAACATCAGCGTCCAGTGTGAAGCTGTAGTAAAGGTTCACGGGGTCTTTCCGTCTAGCCGCGGGTACACAGCATCTTCACTGCGATTTCAATTTCACTGAGTCTCGGGTGGAGACAGCGTGGCCATCATTACGCCATTCGTGCAGGTCGGAACTTACCCGACAAGGAATTTCGCTACCTTAGGACCGTTATAGTTACGGCCGCCGTTTACCGGGGCTTCAATCAGGAGCTTCGCGTGAGCTAACACCATCATTTAACCTTCCGGCACCGGGCAGGCGTCACACCCTATACGTCCTCTTACGAGTTTGCAGAGTGCTGTGTTTTTAATAAACAGTTGCAGCCACCTGGTATCTTCGACCGCTTCGGGCTCGAGGAGCAAGTCCTGTCACCCTGATGCGGCGTGCCTTCTCCCGAAGTTACGGCACCATTTTGCCTAGTTCCTTCACCCGAGTTCTCTCAAGCGCCTTGGTATTCTCTACCTGACCACCTGTGTCGGTTTGGGGTACGGTCCCACTGTATCTGAAGCTTAGAGGCTTTTCCTGGAAGCGTGGCATCGATGACTTCCTGACCGTAGTCAGTTCGTCTCGTCTCTCGGCCTTAGGGATCCGGATTTGCCAAAATCCCCAGCCTACTGACTTTCACCAGGACAACCAACGCCTGGCTCACCTAGCCTTCTCCGTCCCCCCATCGCAATACAGTGAGGTACGGGAATATTAACCCGTTTCCCATCGACTACGCCTTTCGGCCTCGCCTTAGGGGCCGACTCACTCTGCTCCGATTAGCGTCGAACAGAAACCCTTGGTCTTCCGGCGGGGAGTTTTCACCCTTGTCGTTACTCATGTCAGCATTCGCACTCGTGATACCTCCAGCAGACTTCTCAATCCACCTTCATCGGCTTACACGACGCTCCTCTACCGCTCGTCATTCGACGAACCCGTAGCTTCGGTACCTGGTTTAGCCCCGTTACATCTTCCGCGCAGGCCGACTCGACTAGTGAGCTATTACGCTTTCTTTAAAGGATGGCTGCTTCTAAGCCAACCTCCTAGCTGTCTAAGCCTTCCCACATCGTTTCCCACTTAACCAGGATTTCGGGACCTTAGCTGACGGTCTGGGTTGTTTCCTTTTCACGACGGACGTTAGCACCCGCCGTGTGTCTCCCACGCTTGCACTCACCGGTATTCGGAGTTTGCCTCGGGTTGGTAAGTCGGGATGACCCCTAGCCGAAACAGTGCTCTACCCCGGCGGTGATACGTGAGGCGCTACCTAAATAGCTTTCGAGGAGAACCAGCTATCTCCGGGCTTGATTAGCCTTTCACCCGATCCACAAGTCATCCAAATCTTTTCAACAGATCCTGGTTCGGTCCTCCAGTTGATGTTACTCAACCTTCAACCTGCTCATGGATAGATCGCCCGGTTTCGGGTCTATTTCCAGCGACTGGTCGCCCAGTTAAGACTCGGTTTCCCTACGCCTCCCTATACGGTTAAGCTCGCCACTGAAAATAAGTCGCTGACCCATTATACAAAAGGTACGCGGTCACAGAACGAGTCTGCTCCCACTGCTTGTACGCATACGGTTTCAGGATCTATTTCACTCCTCTCCGGGGTTCTTTTCGCCTTTCCCTCACGGTACTGGTTCACTATCGGTCAGTCAGGAGTATTTAGCCTTGGAGGATGGTCCCCCCGTCTTCAGTCAAGGTTTCACGTGCCTCGACCTACTCGATTTCACAACACTCAGGTTTCGGCTACGGGGCTATCACCCACTATGGCCAGACTTCCCAGTCTGTTCGCCTACCAGTTGTGTTGCTTAAGGGCTGGTCCCCGTTCGCTCGCCGCTACTAGGGAATCTCGGTTGATTTCTTTTCCTCGGGTACTTAGATGTTTCAGTTCCCCCGGTTCGCCTCTTGTACCTATGTATTCAGTACAAGATACCCAGCTTGTGCTGGGTGGGTTTCCCCATTCAGAAATGTCCGGGTCACAGGTTGTTTGCCACCTCGCCGAACCTTATCGCAGGCTGCCACGTCTTTCATCGCCTCTGACTGCCAAGGCATCCACCGTATGCGCTTCATCGCTTGACCATATAACCCCAAGGGGTCTGTCAATCGATGACGATCACGACAATTGCCGGATACGCTTGAAACGTATCGTTTGCTCTTTCTCCGGGAAGAGAAAGAGACTTTGTCAGCATGATATACATTGTTAAAGAGCGTTTAGAGCCATAAGCTCTAAGCTGTAAGCTCCAAGGAGACAGCTTCGTTCAGCGTCACCTCAAGCCTATAGCTTAGGACTTATTATCAGACTGTATGGTAGCGTCTTTTCTTACCACTAAAGCTTAAGGCTTATTGCGGCAAGATGGTGGAGCCTAGCGGGATCGAACCGCTGACCTCAACACTGCCAGTGTTGCGCTCTCCCAGCTGAGCTAAGGCCCCATTTTTGAGCTTTAAGCTGAAAGAAAACCTCGCACTGAATAGCTTTTCAATGCCAGAATTACTTATAGCTTTAAACTGATGGCTTACAGCTTGAACTTGGTGGGTCTGGGCAGATTTGAACTGCCGACCTCACCCTTATCAGGGGTGCGCTCTAACCAACTGAGCTACAGACCCATTTTTCGGGCCACCAATCCACGACTCATCAGCTGACTCCACCCTCTTTTCATTAAGATCAGAGAAGCGGCTTCAACTAACTGAGCCACAGACTCAAACAGTCATTGCTCTATCTTGATCAGGTAATTCATTGTGAGCACTTACCGACAGTCAGTGACTTGTCGATTAAGGAGGTGATCCAGCCGCAGGTTCCCCTACGGCTACCTTGTTACGACTTCACCCCAGTCATGAACCACACCGTGGTGATCGCTCCCCCGAAGGTTAAGCTAACCACTTCTGGTGCAGTCCACTCCCATGGTGTGACGGGCGGTGTGTACAAGGCCCGGGAACGTATTCACCGTGACATTCTGATTCACGATTACTAGCGATTCCGACTTCACGGAGTCGAGTTGCAGACTCCGATCCGGACTGAGACCGGCTTTTCGGGATTAGCTCCACCTCGCGGCTTCGCAACCCTTTGTACCGGCCATTGTAGCACGTGTGTAGCCCTACCCGTAAGGGCCATGATGACTTGACGTCGTCCCCACCTTCCTCCGGTTTGTCACCGGCAGTCTCCCTAGAGTTCCCTGACCGAATCGCTGGCAAATAGGGACAAGGGTTGCGCTCGTTACGGGACTTAACCCAACATTTCACAACACGAGCTGACGACAGCCATGCAGCACCTGTCTGAGAGTTCCCTGAAGGCACCAATCCATCTCTGGAAAGTTCTCTCGATGTCAAGGGTAGGTAAGGTTCTTCGCGTTGCATCGAATTAAACCACATGCTCCACCGCTTGTGCGGGCCCCCGTCAATTCATTTGAGTTTTAACCTTGCGGCCGTACTCCCCAGGCGGTCGACTTATCGCGTTAACTGCG
Source organism: Halomonas binhaiensis (assembly GCF_008329985.2). Lineage (NCBI taxonomy): Bacteria > Pseudomonadati > Pseudomonadota > Gammaproteobacteria > Oceanospirillales > Halomonadaceae > Halomonas > Halomonas binhaiensis. The sequence continues at coordinate 1,257,578 of NZ_CP038437.2, read as the reverse complement.
CCACAAAGCTCTCAAGGAGCCCAACGGCTAGTCGACATCGTTTACGGCGTGGACTACCAGGGTATCTAATCCTGTTTGCTACCCACGCTTTCGCACCTCAGTGTCAGTGTCAGTCCAGAAGGCCGCCTTCGCCACTGGTATTCCTCCCGATCTCTACGCATTTCACCGCTACACCGGGAATTCTACCTTCCTCTCCTGCACTCTAGCCTGACAGTTCCGGATGCCGTTCCCAGGTTGAGCCTGGGCTTTCACAACCGGCTTATCAAGCCACCTACGCGCGCTTTACGCCCAGTAATTCCGATTAACGCTCGCACCTCCGTATTACCGCGGCTGCTGGCACGGAGTTAGCCGGTGCTTCTTCTGTGAGTGATGTCCTTCCTCCAGGGTATTAACCCGAAGGCCTTCTTCCTCACTGAAAGTGCTTTACAACCCGAAGGCCTTCTTCACACACGCGGCATGGCTGGATCAGGCTTTCGCCCATTGTCCAATATTCCCACTGCTGCCTCCGTAGGAGTTCGGGCCGTGTCTCAGTCCCGATGTGGCTGATCATCCTCTCAGACCAGCTACGGATCGTCGCCTTGGTGGGCCTTTACCCCACCAACTAGCTAATCCGACATAGGCTCATCCGATAGCGCAAGGTCCGAAGATCCCCTGCTTTCCCCCGTAGGGCGTATGCGGTATTAGCCTGGGTTTCCCCAGGTTATCCCCCACTATCGGGCAGATTCCTATGCATTACTCACCCGTCCGCCGCTCGACGCCTGGAAGCAAGCTTCCATCGTTTCCGCTCGACTTGCATGTGTTAGGCCTGCCGCCAGCGTTCAATCTGAGCCATGATCAAACTCTTCAGTTAAAAGCTTGATAGTCCATTAAGTGGACCAAACTTGGCTCAAGGTTCAAACGTCTCGTTTGACGAGTCGCTTGCCTTGATATTCAGTGACTTGTCACCAACATATCGGCAAGCGCCCACATGAATTACCTGATCAATTGTTAAAGAGCATCTCGCTGTCTTGCGACTTGATCCGCTTCGCGGATCGCCCTGCGAGGAAGGCGTATTCTACAGACTCAGAAGCTTTCGTCAAGTGCCTATTTTTCAAGGCTCTGCTTCATCGAAGCAGTGATGACAGAAAGTCTGAACGAGCGCCTCATCAGCGACTCGTTTCGAAGTGGCGGACATTCTACTGATTTCAGCCTGTCCGTCAAGCGAAAGATTTTACCGAGCACTTAAAAAAGTCTTTTCAAATCAACCGCTTTTACCACCTCTTACCGCTGGTGACGTTGTCTCGTCCCCGGCAGCGGATGCGTACTTTACGGATTTCACCGGAGCCCTGCAAGGACTTTCTGTAAAAAAGTTCCCAAAGCTTCGAGCAACGAACAGTACCAGACGCCGGCTCGTAGCTCGTAGCTCGTAGCTCGTAGCTCGTAGCTCAGATCGTCCACATCGCCATGAAGCGATCCACGGCAGTGGCCTCGAGTCGCTGCCGATCGCGACACAGGTTCATGATCTCCTCACAGCGCTGAGGAGGAAACCGCGTCGCCAAGTGGCGGGCAAACTTATCGATCAACACCGGCATGCCCTCATCCCGACGACGGCGGTGACCTATAGGGTACTCCACCACCACCTTGTCGGTGGAACTGCCATCGTTAAAGAAGACCTGTATCGCATTGGCGATGGAACGTTTGCTCGGGTCCAGATAGTCACGACTGTATGCCGGGTCTTCCTGCACGACCATCCTGTCGCGCAGCCAATCGATGACCGGATGATCTTGATGGAAACCATCTTCATAGTGCTCGACTCGCAGCTCGCCAAAGGCCAGCGGGACTGCCGTCATGTACTGCAGGCAGTGATCACGATCGGCCGGATTGGCCAGATCTCCCTGCTTGGAGATGATACGTATCGCCGACTCGTGAGTGGTCAATTCGATACGCTCTATCTCATCCAGGCGGCCCTTGACCTCTGGATGCAATGTTACCGCCGCCTCACAAGCTGTCTGGGCATGAAATTCGGCAGGAAACGTCAGCTTGAACAGTACGTTTTCCATGACATAACTGCCAAAGTCACGCTGGAAACTCAGTCGCCGCTCGGCCTCGGGCTTGAGTGACAAGTTGCTGTTGAAGTGGCTAAAACTGACATCATAGAACCCCCACTGAGGCGCACTGAGCACTCCGGGAACGCCCATTTCTCCGCGCATGGCGATATCAACCAGCCGCACGGCGCGAGAGGAAGCATCTCCCGCCGCCCAGCTCTTGCGCGAACCGGCATTGGGGGCATGACGATAGGTTCGCAGGCTCTGCCCGTCGACCCAGGCATGCGACAACGCCGACAGCAGTTGCTCCCGATTTGCCCCCATCAGTCGGGCAATGGCGGCAGTAGATGCCACCTTGACCAATAGAACGTGGTCCAGTCCCACACGGTTGAAGGAGTTATCCAGCGCCAGCACCCCCTGGATCTCATGCGCCCGAATCATCGCATCGAGCACATCGCGCATGGTCAGCGCAGACTCCCCTCGCGCCACTCGCTGCTGCGAGAAGTGATCCGCAACAGCAAGGATGCCGCCGAGGTTGTCCGATGGGTGCCCCCACTCCGCCGCCAGCCAGGTATCGTTGTAGTCCAGCCAGCGGATACAGGCGCCTATGTCCCAGGCCGCCTTGATGGGATCCAAGCGAAAACTAGTGCCCGGCACTCGAGCACCATGGGGAACCCATGTGCCTTCGACCAATGGCCCCAGGTGCTTCAGGCATTCGGGAAAACGCAGCGCCAGCAGTCCACAGCCAAGGCTGTCCATCAGGCAGTGGCGCGCTGTCTCGAAGGCTTCGTCACTCTCCACTTCGAACTCCAGCGTATAGTCTGCAATGCACTGGAGTTCTTCATCATAATCAGGACGGATATTGCTCTCGACATTGCTCATGCTGGCCTCCAGCGAAACGGAAGACGCCGCCCGGGAAGGCGGCGTCACTGTCATCATGCGAGGACTTCGGCAGGGACCCTGACCTTTCCCTCCATCAATATTCTGGCACTTCGGCTCATGGTGGCCTCGGTCGCGACCCAGCGTCCGTCAGCCTGCTCAGCTCGAGCACCGACACGTAATGTCCCAGAAGGATGCCCGAAGACCACCGAGGTCCGTGTCTCCCCTCCTCCTGCCGCAAGGTTGACCAACGTGCCCGGCACTGCCGCCGCGACACCAATGGCCACCGCGGCAGTTCCCATCATGGCGTGGTGCAGCTTACCCATTGAAAGCGCGCGCACTACCAGATCAATGCTGGTCGCATCAATTTCCTTGCCACTTGAAGCAGTATAGGACTTGGGAGGTGCCACGAAGGCAACCTTGGGAGTGTGCTGGCGAGAGGCCGCTTCATCCAACCGTGAAATCAGCCCCATACGCAGTGCCCCATGAGCACGCAGAGTTTCAAAGCGCGCCAGAGCGCCAGGGTCCGAGTTGATATCGTCCTGCAGCTCAGTTCCGCTATATCCCAGGTCTTGCGCGTTGACGAAGATCGTCGGAATACCCGCATTGATCAAAGTGGCACGAATGCGGCCGCCTACCGCGACTTCTTCAGTTACTTCCAGTTCATCGACAACGGCTCCCGTGGGGAACATGGATCCTTCACCATCGGCGGGATCCTGGAAAGCCAGAGCGACCTCCGCAGCCGGGAACGTGACCCCATCCAGCTCGAAGTCACCTGTCTCCTGAACCTGACCATTCGTGATCGCTACGCGCCCAATGATGGTCTTGGCAATATTGGCCTGCCAAATGCGTACTTCGACTTCTCCATTCTGTGGAATACGCTCAGGATCAACCAGACCAAGCTCAAGCGCGCAGGGCCCGACGGCTGCCGACAGATTGCCGCAGTTACCACTCCAGTCGATGAAGGGCCTGTCGAGAGCCACCTGTCCAAACAGGTAGTCCACATCATGATCCGGCGACTCGCTCTTACAGAGGATGACCACCTTGCTGGTACTGGAAGTTGCTCCTCCCATGCCATCAGTATGCTTGGCATAGGGATCAGGACTACCCACTATCCGCATCAACAAGGCATCCCTCGTCGGTCCAGGAGCCTGGGCCGCTTCAGGAAGGTCTTCGAGACGGAAGAACACACCTTTACTGGTTCCTCCGCGCATGTAGATAGCAGGGATACGCAACTGTGGGGCGAAGGGCGCACTCATCTCAAGCCACCTCCGATTCAAGAAAATCCTGAGCGAAACGCTGCAGCACACCGCCGGCAGAATAGATGGAGACCTCCTCGAAGGTATCCAGACGGCAGAGCACGGGTATCCGTTCGGCGCTTCCATTTGCTCGATGAATCACCAGCGTAAGCCTTGCCCCAGGCGCCGGCTTGCCCTCGACGTCATACGTTTCCGTACCCTCCAGTTCGAGGGAGGTACGCGTTGTCCCCTCTTCAAACTGCAACGGCATCACCCCCATGCCGATCAGGTTGGTACGGTGAATGCGCTCGAAACCTTCGGCAACGATCGCCTCGACACCTGCCAGGGCCACGCCCTTGGCCGCCCAGTCACGCGACGAACCCTGGCCATAATCGGCTCCTGCAATGATGATGAGTGGCTGGCCGCGCTCCATGTAAGTTTCAATGGCTTCCCACATGCGCGTGACCTTGCCCTCCGGTTCAATACGGGCCAGCGACCCCTGCACGACCTCGCCCTCTTCGTCCCGCACCATTTCATTGAACAGCTTGGGATTGGCCAGGGTCGCACGCTGAGCGGTGAGATGATCCCCCCGGTGTGTGGCGTAGGAATTGAAGTCTTCTTCCGGTACTCCCATCCTGGACAGGTATTCACCTGCCGCACTTGACGCCAGAATCGCATTGGATGGCGACAGGTGATCAGTGGTGATGTTATCCGGCAGGATAGCCAGTGGACGCATTCCCTTGAGCGCACGTTCCTTGGCCATGTTGCCCTCCCAGTATGGTGGGCGGCGGATATAGGTACTCGTTGGACGCCAGTCATAGAGAGGGCTCTTGGCTTCTTCCACGGCATCCAGGTCGAACATCGGAATATAGACCTGCTTGAACTGCTCCGGCTTGACGTACTGGCCAACGATGGCATCGATCTCTTCATCCGATGGCCACAGGTCCTTGAGCGTGATGGCGTTGCCCTCGGCATCATGACCCAGTGTGTCTTTCTCGATATCAAAGCGCACCGTACCGGCAATGGCATAAGCCACCACCAGCGGAGGTGAAGCCAGGAAAGCCTGCTTGGCGTATGGGTGGATACGACCATCAAAGTTGCGGTTGCCGGACAACACCGCTGTGGTATAGAGGTCTCGGTCGATGATCTCCTGCTGGATCTGAGGATCCAGAGCACCGGACATGCCATTGCACGTCGTGCAGGCATAGGCAACGATGCCAAAGCCGAGCTTTTCCAGCTCTGGCAACAGCCCTGATTCTTCCAGATAGAGACGTGCGACCTTGGAGCCCGGGGCAAAAGATGACTTGACCCAAGGCTTGCGGATCAGCCCCAGCTCATTTGCTTTCTTCGCCAGCAGGCCGGCTGCCACCACATTGCGAGGATTGGAGGTATTAGTGCAACTGGTGATAGCCGCGATGATCACGGCACCATCAGGCATCTTGCCCTCATTCTCTTCTGCCAACGCCCTGTCCAGATCGACCGCAATGCCGCGCTCGCCAAGAGCGGCCGTCGGCAAGCGGCGATGAGGGTTGGAAGGGCCTGCCAGGTTGCGCTCGACCGTGGATAGATCGAAGGTCAACACCCGTTCGTACTCGACCTGCTCCAGACTGTCGGCCCACAGCCCCGAGAGCCTTGCGTAGTTCTCGACCAGTGCTACCTGCTCAGGTTCACGACCGGTCAGCTTGAGATAATCGATGGTCTGATCATCGATATAGAACATCGCAGCTGTGGCGCCGTATTCCGGGGTCATGTTGGAGATGGTGGCTCGGTCGCCGATAGTCAGGCTCGACGCCCCTTCACCAAAGAACTCCAGCCAGGCTCCCACCACTCGCTGCTGACGCAGGAACTCGGTCAGTGCCAGTACAATGTCAGTGGCTGTGATACCCGGCTGACGCTTGCCGGTCAGCTCGACACCGACAATGTCGGGCAGGCGCATCATCGATGCCCGCCCCAGCATGACACTTTCAGCCTCCAGGCCACCGACACCGACGGCAATGACACCAAGGGCATCCACATGGGGCGTATGGCTATCGGTACCGACACAGGTATCCGGGAACGCCACTCCCCTGCCGCTTTCATCAGAACGCACCTGTATCACTGGCGACATCTTCTCCAGGTTGATCTGATGCATGATGCCATTGCCGGCCGGAATCACATCAACATTCTTGAACGCCGTACGGGTCCAGTCGATGAAGTGGAAGCGGTCTTCGTTGCGCCGATCCTCGATGGCACGATTCTTGTCGAACGCCTCGGGATCAAAGCCAGCATGTTCCACCGCCAGGGAATGGTCGACGATCAATTGCGTCGGCACCACCGGATTGACCTTGGCCGGATCCCCCCCTTTCTCGGCAATGGCATCACGTAGACCAGCCAGGTCGACAAGAGCCGTCTGGCCAAGAATGTCATGGCATACGACACGGGCGGGATACCAGGGAAAATCCAGATCACGTTTACGTTCGATCAACTGCTTGAGTGCGTCAGCCAGCAGTTCTGGAGAGCAACGACGTACCAACTGCTCGGCCAGTACACGCGAGACATAGGGCAGACGCTCGTAGGCGCCAGGAGAAATGGCCTCCACCGCCTCACGAGTATCGAAATAGTCGAGTTCTGTGCCAGGCAGGGGTTTGCGATAGTCAGTATTCATGTTGGCATGTCACGGAGTCAGGCGCGGCAAGCCCCGAGAGGCTGCGGCATTGGCATTATGATCGGACAGGGAGTGTCCCGCTAATTGCGCTTCGCGACTGGCGTCAGCACTCATGCCAGCGCCAGTCGCGGATGCTGCGGAGCAGCCTAGCGGCGTTGCTCTATTGGCACCCACTCGCTGTGCTCGGGGCCTGTGTAGTCGGCACTGGGACGAATGATGCGATTATTCTCGCGCTGTTCGAACACGTGGGCACACCAGCCTGTCACCCGAGAGCAGACAAAGATAGGGGTAAACAGCTTGGTCGGAATATCCATGAAGTGGTAAGCACTGGCATGGAAGAAGTCAGCATTGCAGAACAGCTTCTTCTCACGCCACATCACGGCCTCGACACGCTCAGAAACAGGGTAGAGCGTGTTATCACCCACATCTTCGGCCAGCTTCTCCGACCATTGCTTGATGATGGCATTACGCGGATCGGATTCACGGTAGATGGCATGGCCAAAGCCCATGATCTTTTCCTTGCGCTCGAGCATGCCGAGAATTTCACGCTCCGCTTCTTCCGCCGACTTCCAGTCCTGAATCATGTCCATGGCGGCTTCGTTGGCACCACCATGCAATGGGCCACGCAAGGAGCCGATGGCCCCGGTGACGCATGAGTGCATGTCAGACAGCGTCGAAGCACAGACACGAGCCGTGAAAGTCGAGGCATTGAACTCGTGCTCGGCATACAGGATCAACGAGACATTCATCACTCGCGCGTGCAGCTGGGAAGCCGGTTCATCGCGCAGCATATGCAGGAAGTGGCCACCGATGGACTCATCATCCGTCTCGGTATCGATGCGCACGCCATCATGGCTGAAGCGGTACCAGTAACAGATGATCGACGGCAGTACTGCCAGCAAGCGGTCAGCGACATCCGACTGCTGGTCGAAGCTTTGTTCAGTTTCCAGGTTGCCGAGCATGGAAGCGCCTGTGCGCATGACATCCATGGGGTGAGCGTCAGCAGGAATCTGCTCAAGAACCGTCTTCAGTGCCGAAGGCAAGCCACGTAATCCCTTGAGCTTGCTGATATAGGCATCCAGCTCTGCCTGGTTCGGCAATTTACCCTTGAGCAGCAGAAAAGCGACTTCCTCGAAATGCGCTTTCTCGGCCAGTTCGGCGATATCATAGCCTCTATAGGTCAACCCGGAGCCAGTCTTGCCGACCGTACACAAGGCTGTGGATCCGGCACTCTGACCACGTAGACCTGCACCTCCCAGGGGTTTATCAACCATGGCGTAGCTCCTTGTTTATTCTGATAACTTTATAAAATGGCTATATTGAAATAGCTCTGGTGACAATAGATCTCTGTGACAATAGTTCTTGTGGTAACAGCTCTAATGGCAATAGTTTCGTGGCAAACTTGCTGTGGCAGGCAGCTGGACTGCGCTTGAATCTTTGTCAGTTGGTGTTTGCTTCACTTTCTTCGGCAAACAATGCATCGAGTTTCTGCTCAAAAGCGTGATAGCCGAGCACGTCGTATAGTTCTTCCCGGGTCTGCATCGACTCGACTACATCACGTTGATGCCCTTTCTGCTGGATGCTTTGATAGACATTGAGGGCTGCAGCACTCATCGCACGGAAAGCCGACAATGGATAAAGCACCATGCGGCACCCTACCTCAGCCAGTTCCTGCTGAGAGAACAGCGGAGTGGCACCGAACTCTGTGATGTTGGCGAGAATCGGGGCATTGGTCTGCTCACAGAAGGCCCTGTAGTCATCCAATGAATGCACGGCTTCTGCGAAGATGGCATCAGCGCCAGCTTCAATGCAGGCATTGGCACGCTCAATGGCCGCATCCAGGCCTTCCTTCTGGAAAGCATCCGTGCGTGCAATCAGATAGAAAGCAGGGTCGATACGCGCATCTGCAGCCGCCTTTACCCGGTCCACCATCTCCTGCTGGGATACGATGGCCTTGTTTGGACGATGGCCGCAGCGTTTCTGGGCCACCTGGTCCTCCAGGTGAACCGCTGCCACGCCAGCCCGCTGCATCTCCTTCACGGTACGAGCGATATTGAAAGCACCGCCCCAGCCAGTATCGATATCCACCAGCAACGGCAGGTCACTGGCACCACAGATACGATGAGCATCCTCGACCACATCATTCATGGTCGTCATGCCCAGGTCCGGCAAGCCAAAGGAAGCATTGGCCACACCACCTCCGGAGAGATAGATCGCCTGATGGCCCGCACGCTCAGCAAGCATGGCGGTGTAGGCATTGATGGTACCAACGATAGACAGTGGCCGATTGGCATCCAATGCGGCGCGGAAACGGGCGCCGGGGGTAGCGATTGTCATCTTGTCTCTCCGCAGAGAAAGTGAGGTTGGATTGATTCCTGGCTGAGAAATGAGTCCGGCTGGAACCTATCACTCAGTTCGATGCATTCTCATTCAACGGATCTTCATTCAACTGGCCCTCATTCAATTCGGGCCTGTCCTGCTCAGTTCCACTCAGCTCCGAGACGCTGCGTGCAACAACGCTAGGTTCATCACGACCTTCCAAGGAAGCGGCATAACGTGCCATCACGTTTTCCCTTGAAGCACTGACGTGGCGTCGCATCAGCAGCTCTGCCAACTCCGCGTCGCCAGCCTCTATGGCATCGACGATACGATGGTGCTCGACAAAAGCCCTTTGAGGGCGGCTGCCACTGGCACTGAACTGAGTCCGGTACATACGCACCAGGTAATAGAGGTCATCGCACAGCAACGCCATCAGCATGCGATTGTGGCTTCCCTGAACAATGCGGTAGTGAAAGTCGAGATCACCTTCGCGCTGATAGTAAGCTTCGCCGCGAGCCAGGTCAGCCTGCTGTTCGTGCACTGCCAGCACTTCACGCAGGCCTGCAATTTCAGCAGCCGTCATATTTTCTGCCGCAATACGCGCCGCCATGCTCTCCAGTGCTTCACGCACATCGAACAGCTCCATCAGTTCCTTCATCGACAGCTTGACCACCCTCGCCCCTACATGGGGAACCCTCTCGATCAAGCGATGCGCCTCCAACCGACGCATTGCCTCACGCAGGGGGCCACGAGAAATACCATAGGTCTTGGACAGACCCGGTTCAGTGATCTTGCTACCCGGAGGCAGCTCCCCACGTACGATGGCATCCTGCAACTGATGAAAGACCCGCTCAGCCAGAGTGCGGACTTCGGGTATCACGGATGTGTCGGAGTCATAGAAGGTCATGATTGATTGTCGACAATATAGGCTTGAAGGAAATGTAAAGCAGTCATTTATCTAGGTCAATGGTGGGAAAAGTATCACGCATACACCTTTTGTTGTAGACAATGTGCCAACCGGGTTTTCTCGACGTCTCTCCTGCGTTGACCGCATTTCAGCGACAAAGCGCTGCAAGGTTCGTAGAATGGCGTGTTGTTTCACCCAAGGCCGGCATGACTCCAGTGTTAGATATCTATCCCGTCACCTATCACGACAATCCCCTCGAGTATTTCCAGGCGCTACGTCAGCGCCCTGATGCCGTATTGCTGGATAGCGGTCGTCCCGAGGCGCCTGGCGGACGCTTTGACATCATGTCCAGCGACCCCCTCGACATCCTTGAGGTGGCGGCCGATGGGATCGCAACTACACGCAATGGGCAGGTGACAAGCCAGCACCCTTTCGAGGCTCAACAGCAGCTACTCGAACAGCTTCCTGCCCTCTCCGCCGACAGCCCCTGCCGTGACTGCGAGCTTCCCTTTGTTGGTGGCTTGATCGGTTACTGGGGGTATGAACTGGGACGCCATCTGGAACCAGTGGGCAACAAGGCCAGAGCGGTTACCTCCTTGCCACTGGCTCGGATCGGCCTTTATGACTGGGCGCTGATACAGGACCATGACCAGTGCAAGAGCTGGCTGGTCGCAAGCGCAGAGAGACGCCGTCAGGTAGAACAGTGGCTAGGCACGAAACGTCCAACAGGCAAGTTTGCGTTGACTTCCGAATTCAGTGCCAATCTGACTCAGGCGGAATACCAGCAGCGCTTTGAAGCCGTGAAACGCTATATCCATGCCGGTGACTGCTACCAGATCAATCTTGCCCAACGCTTCAGCGCCCATTACGAAGGAGATCTCTGGCAAGCCTATCAATATCTTCGTCAAGCCACGCCAACTCCTTTCGCAGGCTTCATGGCCTGGGAAAGACAGTCGGACAGATGCCAACAGGCCATTCTTTCACTGTCTCCCGAACGCTTTATCGAGGCCTGTGACGGGCAGGTGGAAGCACGCCCCATAAAAGGCACTCGCCCTCGTGGCAGCACTCCTGATGAAGACCGTGCCATGGCAGAAACACTCACTACAAGCATCAAGGACCGTGCCGAGAACGTGATGATTGTGGACTTGCTGCGCAATGATCTGGGTCGAGTCTGTCGCCCAGGTAGTGTCTCTGTACCACAGCTATGCGGGCTCGAAAGCTATGCCAATGTGCACCACTTGGTGAGCGTGATTCGCGGCCAACTCATTGCTGGCCTCTCCCCACTCCAGCTCCTGGAAGCCGCTTTTCCCGGAGGCTCCATCACTGGAGCCCCCAAGGTTCGCGCCATGCAGATCATCGACGAACTTGAGCCTGATCAACGCAGTGCCTATTGCGGCAGCCTCGGCTATATCGATGTACGTGGCCACATGGATACCTCCATCGCCATTCGCACACTGGTGGCCGATGCTGGCCAATTGCACCTCTGGGGTGGCGGAGGCCTCGTGGCCGACTCCGATGCCAACGAAGAATATGCCGAGACACTGACCAAGATTCGCCATCTCATGGATGCCTTGATCAGCGGGCCTGAGCAGCATTGCAAGCAATAAGAACGCCGGCTATTAAAACCTGCAGGAATAACCAACCCATAAATCGATATTGGGGAAGCCTGTCGCAGCTCTGGTAGGGTAGCGGCATATCGAATGGCATCATTCTGGAGTTTCCAAATGGAACAGCAACTCGACATTATCAATCGGGACCTGGGCCAAGATCCCGCCGCCCTGATTCGCTGGTCGCTCGAGCAAGGCAGCCGCCCCATTGTCACCACCAACTTCCGCCCGTTCGAAGCGGTCATCCTGCATATGGTGGCATCGCAGCGACCGGATATTCCTGTGGTGTGGATGGATCATGGCTACAACACAGAGGCGACCTATCGCTTTGCAGATGCTCTGGTCAAACGTCTCAACCTGAACCTGATCAGTTACCTGCCGCTGCGTACCCGGGCTCACCGCGAAGCCGTCGAGGGACCTACTCCGGGTATTGATGACCCACGTCACGCAGCCTTTACCGAAGAGGTCAAGCTGGAGCCCTTCAACCGGGCACTGCGTGAGCTGGCCCCGGATGTCTGGTTCACCGCACTTCGTGCCGAGGACACTCCAGAGCGCTCTCGCATGCAGCCAGTCTCGCGCAATGGCGATGGCTTGCTCAAGGTTGCTCCGCTGCTCCACTGGACAGCCCGTGACCTCTACCAGTATCTGCAGACGCATGACCTGCCCAATGAGTTCGACTACTTCGATCCCACCAAGGTCGAAGCCAAGCGCGAGTGCGGACTCCATCTGCAGCATTGAGTAGCGCAAAAGCAGCAATGAGGCGACTGGCAAAGATCACGAACCAGTAGTCAAAGCCACAACGACACAGCCCGTCCATCTGGACGGGCTGTGTCGTTGTGGCAAGAGCCTTCAGCGAACAAAGAGCCTTCAGCGAACAAAGAGCCTTCAGCGAACCAAAAGCCTTCAGCGTATGGGCAACTCCACACCATCAAACAGCGTATGTTCATGGCGCGGGCCTGCGGCGAGCGCCGCATCCACGACGTCGCGATCCAGGTGGCTGGCAAAGCCTTCCAGGAAATCATACATGTAGCCGCGCATGAAGGTTCCGCGACGAATGCCGATCTTGGTCGTGGAACTCTCGAATAGATGGCTGGCATCCAAAGCGACCAGGTCCGTATCCACGTTTTCATCCACGGCCATATGGGCGACGATCCCGACCCCCATGCCAAGACGTACATACGTCTTGATGACATCTGCATCAGCCGCTGTCAGCACAACATTCGGGGTCAATGCCTGTGCGCGGAAGGCATCATCCAGTTGAGAACGGCCGGTGAAGCCGAATACATAAGTGACGATGGGATACTTGGCCAGCTCTTCCAGCGTCAATCGGGAAGACTGTGCCAAAGGATGGTCTCGTGGCACCAGCACACAACGGTTCCAGCGATAGCAAGGCAACAGGATCAGGTCGTTGAACAACTCCAGAGATTCCGTGGCAATGGCGAAGTCCGCTTGACCATCACTGACCATCTGGGCGATCTGCTTGGGCGTGCCCTGCTGCATGTGCAGCGCTACATCTGGATAACGCTGAGTAAAGGTATGAATCACCTGCGGCAGGCAATAGCGCGCCTGGGTATGCGTCGTCGCAATGGATAGGCTGCCGCGGCGCTCATCGCTGTGCTCCTGAGCAACATCCTTGATGTTGGAAGTCAGGCGCAGAACCTGGCCAGCCAGTTCAATGATAGCCTCTCCCGCGGGTGTCACTCGAGTCAGGTGTTTACCACTGCGCGCAAAAATCTCGACGCCCAGTTCATCCTCCAGCAGCCGGATCTGTTTGGAAATACCAGGCTGAGAAGTGAACAGGCTCTGAGCAGTGGCTGACACATTGAGATTGTGACGCGAGACTTCCCAGATATAGCGCAGCTGCTGTAATTTCATGACCTACTCGCATACCAAGAGTGATACCCATGCCGCATTGTCAGAGGTAGCCTGCCAGCGCGACGCAATGCCAGTTCGCAATAAAAACTTTTGCAGTGATTACCTTATAGCATATAAGACTAACCCGAGACGAGCGTGAAATTTGGCAAAAAACTATCGACCCAATATTTGCCAGCTACCAGGACGCCAGATAACATCGTCCCACCGGACATGGCTGACGTGTCCCCCATTCCGCTCAATAGAAGCGTAACGTAAACGGAGATTCACATGGCCAACAACGTCGATGTCACCACTGCCAACTTCAAGCAGGAAGTACTGGAATCGGATTCTCCAGTTCTGCTGAAGTTCTGGGCCCCCTGGTGCGGCCCTTGCAAGGTGATGGCTCCGGTGGTCGACGAAGTCGCCGAGGAGCGCGATGGCTCTCTGAAGGTTGTCAGCATCAATGTTGACGATGCTCCGGAGATTGCCGCCGAGCAAGGCGTACGTGGTGTCCCCACCGTCATGCTGTTCAAGTCTGGCACCAAAGTCGCATCCCTGGTCGGTGCCCAGTCCAAATCCCAGTTGAACCAGTTCATTGACCAGAATTCCTGAGACCAACGTGCCTCTTGGGTCAATGCTCAGCTGAGCTGAACAAGCCCGCACCGGCTTTCCGGTGCGGGCTTTTTTTGGGAACCTTCCGGGAACAAGAGATATCTCAAGAAGTTGGAGCGCTGCCATGAGCGGCCTTCTTCTCATCCAATGCATTCCAGACATGGAGGTTCCTGTCTCATGCCACAGTTTCATTCACGCTGGCTACCCTCCCGGCGCTCACTTGTACCAGTGGCCCTGGCCACTGCGCTGAGCCCCATTCTGTTCAGTACACCAGTACTGGCCAACAACCAGGATGCAGCTCGCTACCTGGACGTCCAGGCACAGGCTCAACTGGAAGTCGCACCCGATGAGGCCACGCTGAATGCCCGTCTATGGGAGCTAACTCCCGCCATCGCTCAAGAAGACGATAGCGGTGATTCAGGACAAGCTCTGTCAGATGCCCGTCAACGCCTTGAAAAGCGCGCCGCTGCGCTTGTCACTGCACTGGAAAAGGCTGGCTTGAAGCGCGACGCCATCCGGGCAGGTTCACTGCAGGTTAATCAGGAAGTCATCCAGCGCCCCCAACGGGGAGGTGACACTCCAGCAGAACCCATGGTGCGCACGCGTCTGGAACGGCCCGTCACGCTATCCATCAGCGACCTGTCCAGCTTGCCGGTTATCCTCGATGCCCTCACTGAGGCAGGCGTCAACTCTCTGGATGGTGTCGGCTATAGTCTGGCCGATAGCGATGCTGCCAAGGATGAAGCGTTAGGCAAGGCACTCGCGCGAGCAAGACAGAAAGCCGAGCTGATGGCTCAGAGCCTGAATGTCGAGCTAGGCGATGTAATCAGCGTCAGCGAGGCCCCCATGCCAGGATTCCAGCCGAAAATGATGGCCATGCGTGCCGAAGCAGGAGGAGCAAGCTCACCTGCTGAGTATCGCCCAGGTACCATCACGATCGATGCCGGGGTCAATGTGCGCTGGGAAATCGATCAGAAATGAAACACTGATCAAATCTCATGCAAACAAAACCCCCGAGGTGTCGCCACCCGGGGGTTTTACGTTCAGACATGCAGGACGGCGGATCAGTTGATCCTATCAACACCGCCCATATAGGGACGTAGCACTGTCGGCACGTTGATCGAACCATCCTCGTTCTGGTGGTTTTCCATCACTGCGATCAGGCAACGGCCCACAGCCAGTCCCGAGCCATTCAAGGTATGCAGCAGTTGTGGTTTCTTCTCGCCTGCAGCACGGAAACGCGTCTGCATGCGGCGGGCCTGGAAGTCCTCGCAGTTGGAAACGGAAGATATCTCGCGATAAGTGTTCTGGCTTGGCAGCCATACTTCCAGATCATAAGTCTTGGTTGCGGAGAAGCCCATGTCGCCTGTGCACAGCGTCACCACACGATAAGGCAGTTCCAGAGCCTGAAGAATAGCCTCGGCATGACCACGCATTTCTTCGAGAGCTTCATAGCTGACAGCCGGGTCGACCAGTTGCACCATTTCAACCTTGTCGAACTGGTGCTGACGAATCATGCCGCGCGTATCCCGGCCATGGGATCCTGCCTCGCTACGGAAGCATGGCGTATGGGCAGTGAGCTTGAGAGGCAGTTGCTTGGCCTCGACAATGTCACCACGCATTAAATTGGTCAGCGGTACTTCGGCGGTAGGAATCAGGTGGAAGCCACGCTCGTCATCGAGCCGGAACAGATCCTCGCCAAACTTGGGTAACTGCCCGGTGCCGAACAAGGAGTCACGATTGACCATATAGGGCACATAGCATTCTTCATACCCATGCTCCAGGGTCTGCTTGTCGAGCATGAACTGCGTCAAGGCTCGATGCAGGCGAGCCACTGGTCCACGCATTACCGCGAAGCGAGCACCGGTAAGCTTGGCAGCCAGCTCGAAATCCAGATCGCCATTCTTGGCACCCAGGTCAACATGGTCCTTGACCTCGAAGTCGAACTGATTCGGCTCACCCCAACGCGCTACCTCGACGTTATCGTCCTCATCCTTGCCCTGAGGAACGCTGTGATGAGGCAGGTTGGGAATGCCAGCCACGATGTCGTCCCATTCGGACTGAACTTCGTCTAGTGCCGTCTTGGCAGCTCCCAGGCGATCCCCCAGATCGCTGACTTCATCAAGCAGCGGCTGGATGTCTTCTCCCTTGGCCTTGGCCTGACCAATGGACTTGGAACGGGTATTACGCTCATTTTGCAGGCGCTCGGTGTCGGCCTGCAGCTCGCGACGGCGGGATTCCAGCGAGGAAAGCCGCTCGATATCCAGCGTGTAACCACGGGTGGCCAATCGTTGAGCGACGGCTTCAAGGTCGCTGCGCAGCAGTTTTGGGTCGAGCATGGGATCGGGGTCCGTCGAGTCTGAGGTCCAATTAAAGACGCTCATTGTAGGCAAAAGCTTTCCACCATGCTATGCGCCACAGTCATCAGCCAACGTCATCGGTATAAATCCTTGTCGCCTGATGGGATGCATCAGAGCCCTCTGACGCGTTAAAGTGGTAGCTCCTGCCCATAACAATGCCTGCACATGACCAACCGTAGGCGACTATCGACCGAGACCATGATCGCACGACTGCCCGCTGACGATGCTGTGACTGTACAGAACCCTATCTACCTGCGTTTTCTTGAGGCCTTGAACAAGGCTGGGTTCGAAGGAGAAATTGCCCCGGACTATGCCAGTCGTACCGTACTGGCCACCGACAACTCTCTTTACCAACGTTTGCCCCAGGCCGCGGTCTTCCCACGCCATGCCGAGGATCTGGTCTGCCTGGCCACCCTGGCAGGCAGCGAAGAATTCCGCCAGGTTATCCTTGCCGCACGTGGTGGCGGCACGGGCACCAATGGTCAGTCGCTCACCGATGGCATCGTGGTCGATGTGTCCCGTCATATGAACCAGATTCTCGACATCGATGTCGAGAAGCGTCGAGTCCGGGTTCAGGCCGGTGTCGTCAAGGATCAGCTCAACGCTGCCCTCAAGCCCCATGGGTTGTTTTTCGCCCCGGAGCTGTCCACTTCCAATCGTGCGACCATTGGAGGCATGATCGCGACCGATGCCAGTGGCCAAGGCAGCTGTGAATACGGCAAGACACGCAACCACGTCCTGGAATTGGACAGCGTACTGATCGGTGGGGAGCGCCTCATCACCCAGGCGCTGGACGAGGACAAGCTGAGCCAATGCTGCAACGAAGACAGTACCGCCGGACGCGCCTACCGAGTCGCCCGCGAGATCATCGATACCCAGCGCGACGCCATTGCCGCCACCTTTCCGCCCTTGAACCGTTGCCTGACCGGTTACGACCTGGCCCACCTTCGTGATGAAGATGGCCGCTTCAACCTCAACAGCGTGCTGTGTGGTGCCGAAGGTTCACTTGCCCTGACCAATGAGGCTGTGCTCAATGTGCTGCCGATCCCCAAGCACTCGACCCTGGTCAATGTCCGCTATGCCAGTTTCATGGACGCCTTGCGTGACGCCAAGGCACTAATGACCGGCGAGACGCAGCCAACATCCATCGAAACGGTGGATGACATGGTGCTCAACCTCGCCATGGAAGATTTTGTCTGGGATAGCGTCGCCGAGTTCTTCCCTGCAAGTGCGGCCGACAGCCCCGCCATCGGCGGTATCAACCTGGTCGAGTTCAATGACGACGACCCTCAGCGCCTGAAGGAGCGTGTCGAGCTTTTCTGCACTCACCTGGAGCAGGACACCAGCGTTGATCGACTCGGCTTCACCCTGGCCGAGGGGCGTGCCGCTATCGGCCGTGTGTATGCCATGCGCAAGCGCTCTGTTGGCCTGCTTGGCAATATCCAGGGTGAGAAACGGCCACTACCCTTTGTCGAAGACACTGCCGTACCCCCAGAGCACCTGGCCGATTACATCGCAGAGTTCCGCGCGCTGCTCGACGACCGCGGCCTGTATTACGGCATGTTCGGGCACGTGGATGCCGGTGTCCTCCACGTGCGTCCGGCACTGGATATGAAGGACCCCGCACAACAGGCCATGATTCGTGAAATATCCGATGCCGTGGCAGAGCTTACCCACAAGTATCACGGCCTGCTGTGGGGAGAGCACGGCAAGGGGGTACGCTCCGAATATGCACCCAAGTTCTTTGGCGAGCTGTATCCCAGCCTGCGTCGACTCAAGGGTGCCTTTGACCCCCACAATCAGCTCAATCCCGGCAAGATCGCCACACCGCTTGTTACCCCGCCCGATGCCGCGGGCTCTTCACTTTCCCCGCCCGATGCCGCGAGTGCTTCACTTTCCCCGCCCGATGCCGCGGGTAGCGTTGCACCCAAAAATATTGTCACCGACCGCAACACCTCTGCGGTCATGAGCGTCGACCCGGGGTTGCTGGCCATCGATGGCGTGCCCATGCGCGGTGACTTTGATCGACAGATCGACGAGCGCGTATGGCAGGCTCATGCCGATGCGGTGTACTGCAATGGCAATGGGGCCTGCTACAACTATGATCCCAATGACGCCATGTGCCCGTCGTGGAAAGCCACCCGAGACCGTATTCATTCTCCCAAGGGCCGTGCCAGCCTGATGCGCGAATGGCTACGCCTGCAGGGCCAGGCCGGCATTGATGTGATCGAAGAGTCGCGCAAGAAGAAGCAGGAGGGTGTCCTCGGCTTCCTGCGCCATCTGCCTGCCAGGACACTGAACAGCGTACGCCACAAGGATGACTTTTCTCACCAGGTCTATGACGCCATGGCCGGCTGCCTGGCATGCAAGTCCTGTGCAGGTCAATGTCCGGTAAAGGTCAATGTACCGACCTTCCGTTCCCAGTTCCTCGAAATCTATCACGGACGTTACCTGCGCCCATTGCGCGACTATCTTATCGGGGGGCTGGAATTCATGCTGCCCTACCTGGCTCCCATGGCGCCGCTGTACAACGCTGCCCTGGGCAATCGTCTGGTAGATCGCCTGATGACCAAGGGCCTGGGCATGGTAGACAGCCCTCGGCTTTCTCGCTCGCGACTCAAGACGCTGCTCAACGCCTGGGGCGTAACCGAAGCCACCCCCGTCACCCTTGGCCGGCTTACCGAACGCCAGAAAGCCGCCAGCGTGATCCTGGTGCAGGATGCCTTTACCAGCCACTTCGAGGCGCAACTGGTGGCTGACGTGGTGGAACTGCTATCACGCCTCGATATTCGCGTGTTCGTCACACCCTTCCGCCCCAATGGCAAGCCTCTGCACGTACAAGGCTTCCTTGGTGCCTTCGAGCGCACCGCCAAACGCCAGGCCAGACAGCTCAAGGCGCTTGCCGAGAGCGGTGTCCCCCTGGTCGGTATCGACCCAGCCATGACCCTGATCTATCGCCAGGAGTACGTGAAGGCCCTGGGCAGCGATGCCGTACCTCAGGTGTTGATGCTGCAGGAATGGCTGCTTTCCCTGGGCCCGCGCCTGACGCCATCGACCCTCGACCTGAGTGGCGAAGCGCCCTTCTCGCTGCTGAGCCACTGTACTGAAAAGACCCAGAGCCCCGGCAGCCCCAGAGCCTGGCAGCAACTGTTCGAGCAATTCGGTCTGAGCCTCGATACCTTAGCCAGTGGCTGCTGCGGCATGTCCGGTACCTACGGCCACGAGGCTCGTAACCTGGAGACATCCAAGACGATTTATGCTCAGTCGTGGCAGCCGATGGTCGAAGCCCATGGTGCCATGGGGAGACTACTGGCCACGGGTTATTCCTGCCGCAGCCAAGCCAAGCGCCTATCTGACACCCGATTGCCTCACCCGTTGCAGGCGCTGCTTGGCGCCATTCGCCGAGCGAGCTGACCAAAGCCAGTTATTGCTCGTCATGAATGAACAAGCCGGTCACTATCGTGACCGGCTTGTTCATGTTGCCTGCAAACATTGCCTGCAATTCCGGAGCGGCTTGCCGCGTATTCAGAAGAACAATCTACGCAGGCCTTCGCCCGGATCGTCCTCGCGCATGAAGGCCTCACCGACGAGGAAAGCATCGACACCATTCTCACGCATACGCAGAACATCTTCCTGGGTGTGGATACCTGACTCGGTCACGACGGTGACACCGGCCGGAATCCTCGGCAGCAACTCAAGCGTCGTTTCAAGGCGCGTATTGAAGGTATGCAGGTCACGATTGTTGATACCGACCAGACTCAGGTCCAGCGCCATGGCACGTTCCAGCTCATGGATGTCGTGAACCTCGACCAGCACATCCAGACCAAGATCACAGCCCTGCTGGTACAGATCCTTCATGCGAGTATCGTCCAGGGCAGCGGCAATCAGCAGGATACAATCGGCACCAATGGCCCTGGCTTCACTGACCTGATAGCCATGGACGATGAAGTCCTTTCGAATCACTGGCAACTCACAGGCACCACGAGCTTCAATCAGGTAGTCCTCGTGTCCCTGGAAGAAGTCGGCATCGGTCAGGACAGAAAGACATGTGGCTCCCCCCTCCTGGTACTGGGCTGCAATCTCACCAGGACGAAAATCCTCACGAATGAGCCCTTTGGATGGAGATGCCTTCTTGATCTCGGCGATCACGGCGGGGTCGCTATCAGCAATGCGACTTTCCAGGGCTGCCACAAAGCCTCGCGGCGCATCCTGTTGCGCAGCGCGCGCGAGCAGTTCCTGCTCCGACACCTGAGCACTCCGTGCAGCAACTTCTTCGTCCTTGCGCTCAAGAATCTGAGTCAGGATGGTGGGGGTATCAGTGGCCATGATGCTTACGTCCCTTTCTTTATTTGGCGGCTTTATTGGCAGGCTGTTCGTCTGGTGCTACTTGCTGATCTGGTGTGGCAAGTGAGATTACTGCTGGAATACCCGAGTGAAGTTCGCCAGCTCTTTCATTTTCTCCAGAGCCATCTTGGTCGACTGGGCATCCTGGGCCATCATCACGCCTTCCTTGAGACTATCGGCCACATCAGCAGCATACAGTGCGGCACCGGCATTGAGCGACACGATATCCGCCGCCGGTCCATCTCCAATCAGCGCCTTTTCCACCAGACGCAAACTCTCTTCCGCGGTCTTGACCTTGAGTGGTGCCAATGACTGCCGCTCAATGCCCAGATCCTCGGGGGTAATCGTATATGTGGTGATTTCACCGTCCTTGAGTTCGGCAATGCGCGTCGGGCTCGCCAGAGAGATTTCATCGAGCCCGTCTTCGGCATTGGCGACCAGTACATGGTGACTCCCAAGACGCTTCAACACTTCAGCCATCAGCACAAGCAACTCTGGCGCATAGACACCCAGCAGTTGATTGGCGGCCCCGGCTGGATTGGTCAGCGGACCCAGGATATTGAACAACGTACGCACTCCCATTTCACGACGAGGGCCTATGGCATGTCGCATGGAAGGGTGATGATTGGGGGCGAACATGAAACCGACCCCGACCTCATCAATGCACCGGGCAGTCTGTTCAGCATCGAGGTTCAACTCGATGCCCGCAATCTGAAACAGATCAGCACTGCCGGAAGATGACGACACTCCGCGATTGCCATGCTTGGCCACGTGGGCTCCGGCGGCAGCCACGACAAAACTGGAAGCAGTGGAAACATTGAACAGGTTGGCACCATCGCCACCCGTCCCGACGATGTCCACGACATTTTCCGAGCGCAGCGTTACCGGCTTCATCAAGTCACGCATCACCTTGGCGCAACCGCTGATTTCCTGAGCCGTTTCCCCCTTCATCGCCATTCCCATCAAGAAGGCGGCAATCTGGGCATCAGAGGCTTCGCCCGTCATGATGGTATGCATGACGTTATAGGCCTCGTCGAAACTCAGGTCTTCCCGGCGCATCACCGCACTGATCGCTGCTGACATCTGCATACTTAGGCTCCTGTATTCTGGGTCAACACCGACCTTCAGCGGCGTTTGATGAAATTGGCCAGCATCTCGTGGCCCTGGCGCGAAAGAATGGATTCAGGGTGGAACTGCACTCCTTCAATATCCAGTTCTTTATGGCGCAACCCCATGATCAGTCCCGGGGTCACATCATCATCGTCTGTCCAGGCCGTGATCTCCAGACACTCCGGCAAGCTGTCGCGATCCACTACCAGAGAATGGTAGCGGGTCACGGGCAGTGGATCATCCAGGCCAGTGAATACGCCCTGGCCAGAGTGCCGGATGTCCGATGTCTTGCCATGCATGACCTGTGGAGCGCGCACGACCTTGCCGCCGAATACCTGGCCAATGGCCTGATGTCCAAGGCATACGCCGAGAATGGGCAGCTTTCCGGCAAAATGGCGGATCACATCCAGGGAAATTCCAGCCTCATTTGGCGTACAAGGCCCCGGGGAGATGACGAGATGGGTCGGTGACAATGCCTCGATTTCATCGAGAGTGATGGCATCGTTACGATGGGTGACAACGTCGGCCCCAAGCTCGCCCAGGTACTGGACGATGTTGAAGGTAAAGCTGTCGTAGTTATCCAGCATCAAGATCATTCTTGAAATAACCTCTTGATTTTCTTATTTCATCACCTTGGTGATGTCATGAATGTAACCCACCGATTCATCGGCACCGTCATCGTCGAAGTGCAGCACCTTGATCTATAACGCACACAAAAATGCCGCCTCGGTGGGCGGCATTTTCCAGACCAGACTCGCACACGAGCCTACCGCCCCTTCAGAAGAAAGGACGCCACCACTGGATAGCAACCAGGGCAGGGGCAGAAATGGCGAAGAACGCAGTCTGAGTCATCATGGCGTCTATAGTGTGTCTCGGCCCAAGGCCTGTCAAGGTATCGCTATCCACAATGGCTATTGTCGGGCCACAATTGCTGCTGTCAGGAACCCAGTCCGCGCTCTGCCATCGCAACAGCACGGAACAGTGCCCGTCCTTTGTTCAGCGTTTCCTGCCATTCCATTTCAGGCACCGAATCAGCCACAATGCCAGCCCCGCATTGCACGTGCAGCTGGCCATCCTTGATCACAGCGGTACGAATGGCGATGGCGGTGTCCATGTTGCCGTGCCAGGACAGGTAGCCCACCGCCCCGGAATAGATGCCACGCTTGACCGGCTCCAGCTCATCGATGATCTCCAGCGCACGGACCTTCGGCGCCCCAGACAAGGTACCGGCCGGGAAGGTGGCACGCAGCACATCCATGGCGCTGTAACCTGGTTTCAAGCGGCCAGTGACATTGGACACGATATGCATGACATGGGAATAACGTTCGACGGCCATCTGGTCCGTCACTTCGACGCTTCCCGTCTCGCTGATACGCCCCACATCGTTGCGTCCCAGGTCGATCAACATCAAGTGCTCGGCAACTTCCTTCGGATCACTGAGCAAGTCTTCCTCCAGCGCCTTGTCTTCGGCTTCTGTCTTGCCGCGAACACGAGTGCCTGCGATGGGGCGCACGGTGACCATGCCATCTTCCAGACGCGTGAGGATTTCCGGAGACGAACCGACGACATGGTGATCCTCCAGGTGCAGGAAGAACATGTAGGGCGACGGATTGAGGCTACGCAAGGCACGGTACAGGTCCAACGGAGCTGCAGTAAAAGGAATCGACATGCGCTGTGATGGCACGCACTGCATGACATCACCCGCCAGCACGTATTCCTTGATCTTTTCTACTGCCGCCTTGAAGCCCTCCTCGGTGAAGCCAGAAGTGAAGTGACCTTCTTCCACCGGAGGACGATCAGTGCGAATCGGCGACGGCGATATGGCCAAGGGATTGCGCAATCGTTCTTCCAACTCTGCCAGACGCCCTTCAGCCCGCTGCAACGCATCTGCATCAGCGGGATCGGCGTGAGTCCATAAAGTCAGGCGGCCATAGAGGTTATCGAACACCACCAGCTCATCGGAAACCATCAACAGGATATCCGGTACCCCGATGGGATCCGGCTTTTCCACACCCGCCAGGCGCGGCTCAATATAACGGATGGTGTCGTAACCGAAATATCCCACCAGGCCACCGTCAAAGCGTGGCTGATCGTCCAGTTGCGGTACCTTGAAGCGAGCATGGAAGTTCTCGATCCATTGCAGCGGATCTGTCACCTCCGAAACGCCCAGGGCCTCCCCATCGACCAGGTGAGTCACGGTATGACCACGTACCTCGATACGTTCACGACACGGCAGGCCGATGATGGAATAGCGTCCCCACTTCTCCCCTCCGGTGACCGATTCCAGCAAGAAAGTCCAGGGGGCGTCAGCCAGCTTCAGATAAGTGGACAACGGGGTGTCCAGATCTGCCAAAACCTCACGGGTGACGGGAATACGGTTATAGCCAGCCGCGGCCAGGTCGTTGAAGCGCTCAGGGGTCATCATGCCCGAATCCTCGAGAAAATAGCGGTACGCAGAAAATGCTGGAAATATGATGGTTGCAGGGCGAAGCGCCAGCACGGCACTTCAATGGCGAAGCTTCACCATCGCCAAGAGCCGTTGAGGCCGGGGGCTTGTGCAGGGATCAGGCAGACCTTCGGCATGCTGGCCGAAAGCGAAAGGAATAGCGCTGTACGCATGAAGGGGCTGTGCATGGGGCTGTCCATCGCAGCGAGTTCAGAACAATGACCATCGGCAAACATGGTGCCGACTCGCTATCAACCTAAAGGAGTTGGGCCAGCGATTCAACTACTGCATCGGGGTCACTCTGTTCCACCGGCTCGCCGTGGTTGTATCCATAGGGCACCGCCAATGTGCGAAAACCAGCGGCCTTGCCCGCAGCAACATCATGACGAGAGTCTCCCACCATCAGGCATTCGCGCGGTGAAACATCGAAGCGCTGGCATAAGTGCATGAGTGGCATGGGGTCCGGCTTTCGCCAGGGAAGCGAGTCCCCTCCGAGGAAGGACGAGAAAAACCTCTCCACATCCAGTGCACTCAGTATTGGAGCAATAAACGCCTCAGGCTTGTTGGTTACCAGGCATAGCGTCCTGCCAGAGCCGTGAAGTCCTTCCAAGGCGTCACGAACACCAGGATAAAGGCGTGTTCGAGCACAGGGAGCACAGTGATAATGCTCCAGAAAATGCTCAAGGGCCGTCTCGGTCAGGGTATGGCCAGGGGCTTCACCCAACGCATCATCGAGAGCCCGCTCCAGCAATACCCTGGCGCCATTACCCACCCAATGGCGCACCTTGTCCTCGCCTGCCACGGGTAATTCCACATCAATGAGTGCCGCATCCACTGCTGCGGCCATATCTGGTACGGAATCCACCAGAGTACCATCAAGGTCGAAAGCTACCAGGCGAATATCGGTCAGCAATGGGTGCATCAAGGGTCTCTCTATCGTCAAGGATCTCGGCCAGCAACAGTTCTGTTGCTACCTGTTCATGCCGGCCATATGTTACGGGCAAGACCATAACGGGAACAGCATGGCTATGCGATCCGCTGCATTGTGCAGTGCAAAAGATAGCAAGGTTCCATTCCTGCGCATATGATGAGGGCTCCACTCATTTTCAGGAGCTCATCAACATGAGCAAACCCACTATTGTGGTTGTCGGCGGAGGCGCCGGCGGCCTGGAGCTCGTCACCCGACTCGGACGGAAGCTAGGCAAAAAGGACAAGGCAGACATTGTGCTTGTCGATCGTGACACCACCCATGTCTGGAAACCACTGTTGCATGAAGTCGCCACTGGGGTCATCGACTCCAGCATTGACAGCATTTCCTACCAAGGCCATTCCGCTGCCAACGGCTATCGCTTCCAGCGCGGTACTTTATGCGGACTGGACCGTGAAGCCCGCACACTGACGCTGGCCCCGATCCTTGACGAGGACGGTAATGAAGTGCTGCCGGCACGCCAGCTGAACTACGATTATCTGGTGCTATCCATCGGCAGTGTCAGCAACGATTTCGGCACCGAGGGCGTCCGTGAACACTGCCACTTCCTCGATAGCACGGCGCAGGCTGAAGAATTCCGCAAGGCCATGCTCAATACCTTCCTGCGCTACAGCAGCCAGGACAGCCATGAAGATCACCCGTTCATCTCTATCGGCATCATCGGTGCTGGTGCCACTGGCGTGGAGCTGGCAGCCGAACTCCACGATGCCTCACGCATGCTCAAGAGTTATGGATTCTCTGCCAAGGGTCGCGAACATCTCAAGGTGCACCTGATCGAGGCTGCGCCCAAGATTCTTCCCGCCCTTCCTGATCGCATCAGCCAGGCAGTGCATCGAGAGCTGGAAAAGCTTGGTGTTCAGGTACATGTGAATACCCGAGTGACCAAGGTCGATGCCGAAGCGATTCACACAGCCGATGAAGGCAACATCGAGATTGATCTCGGTGTCTGGTCAGCAGGCATCAAGGCACCAGGGTTTCTTGCCGAACTCGGGCTACCGGTCGAGCGCAATAACCGTATCAAGGTGCAGCCAACCCTGCAGAGCGTGGACGACCCTCGCATCTTTGCCTTCGGTGATTGTGCCAGCTGCCCTCAGGAAGATGGCTCCGTGGTACCACCTCGCGCCCAGGCAGCCCACCAGCAAGCCGAAGTGCTTTACAAGAACCTGGTGGCTACGATGGACAGCAAGCCGCTCAAGGACTTCAAGTTCCGTGATCGCGGCTCGCTGATTTCCCTGGCTCATTTCGATGCCATCGGTAGCTTAATGCGCGCAGCATCCGCCCGCAGCCTGTTTATCGAGGGGAATCTGGCAAGATTCTTCTATGCCTCGCTGTACCGCATGCACCAGCGTGCCATTCACGGTACTTTCAAGACCGGCATGATGGTAGTGGTCGATGGCATCAACCGTTATCTCAAGCCACGCATGAAACTGCACTGAGCGATGCCATAAAAACGACACAGCAAATGAAGAAGGTCGCCCAAGGGCGACCTTCTTCATTTAAAGCAGACCTGAAGAACAGAACCGTTATTGGTCCTGCTTGTCCAGGCCCGGAGCATTGTCACCATGATGGTAGACATGAACATCACGCTGCGGGAACGGAATACTGATGCCTTCCTTGTCAAAGCGACGCTTGATCTCTTCGGTCAGCCCCCAGTACACATCCCAGTAATCTTCGGCTTTCACCCAGGGACGCACAATCCAGTCGACACTGGATTCATTCATGGTGCCGATACGAATTGTAGATTCAGGTGCTTCCATGACACGTGAATCATCAGCTACAGCGCTTTCCAGTACACGACGCACGGTATCGATATCATCGTCATAGCCAACACCCACGACCAGATCCACCCGCCGGGTGGCGTGAGCGGAGTAGTTGGTGATGGCTCCGGCCATCATCTGGCCATTGGGCACGATGACTTTACGGTTGTCCGGCGTGGTCAGTTCAGTGGTGAAGATCTGCACATCCTGCACGGTACCACTGACACCACCAGCTTCGACATAATCACCGATGCGATACGGACGAAAGATGATGACCATGACACCGGAAGCGAAGTTGGCCAGGGACCCCTGCAGCGCCAGCCCCACTGCCAGGCCTGCGGCACCAAGCACCGCAATCAATGAAGCGGTCTGGATACCAAGCTTGCTGATGGTCGCCAGGACCACGAACAGCAGCAGCAAGGTATAAACAATATTGCCCAGGAACTTGACCAGCAGCGGCTCCAGCTTGGCCCGCTCCATTCCCTTGATCACCAGGCGATGAATCGCTTTCGCGACCCAACGGCCAATAATGAAAATAGCGGCAGCTGCCACCAGATTGATCAAGAACTGCAGTCCAGTGGTCGATGCGAATTCGACCAATGCATCTACATTCACATTTTCCATTGACTCCATACGGAACTCCTTGTTTTCGAGCCATCAAAGACGTCAACTACCTAGCACCAGCCTTTCCATGCACCGGTGTCTTCCCTTGCGTTACAGTGGCAATATTACCTGTAAACGGGGACACAGAACCCCTTAATAGCCCTGATCTTTCAACCACTGTCGTTTGGCAGTTGCTGACAAGCGCTTGAAAGCAGCCTCTCGGCGCAAGGCATCACCGTGTCCACCAATGCATTCCTGGTAGACGAGCGTCATCGGCCCCTTGCCACGCAGTGCCTTGGCACCACGGCCTTTGCGGTGCTCTTCAAAGCGCCTTTCCACATCCGTGGTAATACCGGTGTAGAGTGCTCCAGCCGCTGTTTTGATGACATAAAGGTGCCAAATACGCACTTCCTGGCGATGGCGACTCTCATCACTCATGCCCGATTTGGCACGCTTATTGTCAGCATCACCACTCACCATCCAGATCACAATATCATCAGGTCAGCGGCGATAACTGTTCGCGGAAACGACCGATCACCGTATCGTAACGATGTGGATCAGACTCCTGGCGAGCCCCGAACACAGCAGAACCGGCAACGAAGGTATCGGCACCCGCACGGGCAGATCTTTGTTCGCGGAACAGGACCGATCACCGTATCGTAACCGCCGATCACCAGACCGACTGTCGAGCCCCGAACACAGCAGAACCGGCAACGAAGGTATCGGCACCCGCACGGGCAATTTCTGCAACGTTGTCGATCTTGACACCGCCGTCGACTTCCAGGCGGATATCCAGGCCACTTTCGTCAATACGCTGACGCGCCTGACGCAACTTGTTCAGTGTAGAAGGAATGAAAGATTGTCCACCGAAACCTGGGTTGACGCTCATCAACAACACCATATCGACCTTGTCCATCACATAGTCGAGATAAGACAGCGGTGTCGCTGGATTGAACACCAGTCCGGCCTTGCAACCGCCATCGCGGATCAACTGCAGGGAACGGTCGATATGTTCGGAGGCTTCGGGGTGAAAGGTGATATAGGTGGCACCGGCATCGATGAAGTCACCAATCACTCTGTCCACTGGCTTGACCATCAGGTGCACATCGATGGGAGCAGTAACGCCATGCTTGCGCAGGGCTTCACAGACCATGGGACCAATCGTCAGATTGGGTACGAAATGGTTGTCCATCACATCGAAATGAACAATATCGGCGCCGGAAGCCAGCACGTCGTCCACTTCTTCACCAAGCTTGGCGAAGTTGGCGGAAAGAATCGAAGGAGCAATCTGAAAATTGGAAGTCGCTGTCATGGTCGCAGTCGCGGATTAAGGCATAGAAAGTCCGCATTCTAGCAGCTGCCGGCGAGCTTGGGGGCCTGCGTGGCACTCCATGAGGGCAAAATCTACGCAATGAGCATCCCGACCGCCTCAATGCCCACTCTAATACCCACTCTCGATGCTACTGGTGGCACGCAACTGTGGTGCATTGTTATGCCCAAAAATCATAACAGACATAATTGTAATTCCTTTAGGTAGCCATTAGTCTGCACACAATACCCTCAATCCCACTTTTGCTCAGGGAGTCATCCATGATTCTGCCCGCGTTTCTGCGTCGAACCACCCTGTCTCTGGCCTTGGCCACTGGCGTCGGAGCCGGCATGGCAATGCCCGCCATGGCCGAAGAGCGCGAGCTGTTGAACTCTTCCTACGACATTGCGCGTGAGTTGTTTGCCACTATCAATCCTGCGTTCAAGGAACACTGGCAGGCAGAACATGACGACACCCTGACCATCAAGCAGTCTCATGGAGGGTCTTCGGCTCAGGCCCGGGCCATTCTGCAGGGGCTCAAGGCCGATGTCGTGACCTATAACCAGGTCACTGACGTACAAGTACTGGCCGATGCCGGCCTGGTCGCCGAAGACTGGCAAAGCCAGTTTCTCGTGACAACCCCAGGGCATACATAGCGACCTCGCGGCGTGGAGATATTCCCACCCCGACCTCCGGCGGCGCTGCCTGGGGTGCTGCAGAGCAGCAGTTCAACGGGGATGAAGAGAAGGTTCAGGACTTCATGCGCGACTTCCTGGGCAATGTAAAAGTCTTCGATACAGGCGGCCGTGGTGCCACCACCACCTTCATTGAACGTGGTATCGGCGATGTGCTGATCAGCTTCGAGTCAGAGGTCAACAATATCCGCCAAGAATACGGCAGTGATGACTACGAAGTGATCGTGCCTCCTGTGGATATTCTCGCTGAATTCCCGGTGGCCGTGGTAGAAGACAGCGCAGAACGCAACGGCAATCTGGATATTGCCGAGGATTATCTGGCTACACCTGGCGCATACTGGGGTGCATGACGAAGAAGTGGCGAAAGAGTTCTCCGCAATTCGAAACCGGGTGAAGACGTCTTCGGCAGGTTGCCAGCAGACTTCATGCATGCGATCACTTCCTGGGCAATCTGGCATGCAGACAGTTGATACGCATGCAGATCGTGCGCATAGAGATAGCACGCATACAGGAAACATCATGAGCGCCTTGTCATTCCGACTTCCCTGGCAATCCCAGCAACGTGTGTTGCCAGGCTTTGGCCTTTCCCTGGGTATCAGCCTGACCTTCGTGTCGCTGGTACTGCTGCTGCCATTGACAGGCCTGATCGGTGAACTCAAGGGAATGTCCCTGCCCCAGTACTGGGCGATCGTCACTGAGCCCAGAGTAGTCGCCAGCTACGTCACTACCATCAGTGGTGCTGCGGTGGCAGCAGTGATCAATGCCGCTTTTGGCCTCCTGCTGGCCTGGGTGCTGGTACGCTACGACTTCCCGGGCAAGCGCTTGCTCGATGCCTTGATGGACCTGCCCTTTGCGCTTCCCACAGCCGTGGCCGGCATTACACTGGCGACGCTGTATTCTTCCAATGGCTGGATGGGCCAGTTGCTGGAGCCGCTTGGCTGGAAAATTTCCTACTCCTGGGTCGGTATTGCTCTGGCCATGGCCTTTACCAGCATTCCCTTCGTGGTTCGTACCGTGCAACCGGTATTGGAGGACCTGCCTGCCGAGGTCGATGAAGCCGCCATGGCACTTGGTGCCAGAGATGGCGTCGCATTTCGACGCGTCATCCTTCCACACTTGTGGCCTGCCTTGGTCACAGGCACAGGGCTGGCGTTCGTACGCTCACTCGGGGAGTTTGGCGCAGTCATCTTCATCGCTGGCAATATGCCTTACGAGACGGAAATCACCTCGCTGATGATCTTCGTCAAGCTGCAGGAGTATGACTATGCAGGCGCCTCGGCCATCGCTTCCATAGTGCTGGCAGTGTCCTTGCTGATGCTGCTGGCCATCAATTTATGGCAAGGCCGATTCATTCGCCGCCTGCATGGAGGCCGCTGATGCAACGTATCGGAGATGCCCGCTGGGTTCGCTACAGCCTGATCAGCGCTGCCGTGGCGTTCTCGGCGCTATTTCTGCTCTTGCCTCTGGTGGCGATCTTTGCCCAGGCCTTTGCCAGCGGATGGAGTACTTTCATTGCCAATGTCACCGAGCACTATACTCTCGCCGCCATTGGCCTGACCGTATTGGTGACGATACTGACCATTCCGGTCAATCTGGTGTTTGGCGTGGCACTGGCCTGGCTCGTGACCCGTTTCGCCTTCCCCGGACGCCGTCTGCTGCAGACCCTGATCGATATTCCCTTTGCCATTTCCCCCGTGGTGGCTGGGCTTGTCTACCTGATGCTCTACGGGCGCAATGGCTGGATCGGCGGTTGGCTTGATAGCCATGACATACAGCTGATGTTCGCATGGCCGGGTATCTTGATGGTGACCATTTTCGTGACCAGTCCCTTTGTCGCCCGGGAACTGATCCCGCTGATGCAGGCCCAGGGCTCCCGGGAAGAAGAGGCAGCCGTCACTCTTGGTGCCAAGGGATATACCCTGTTCCGCCGCGTCACCCTGCCTAACATCCGCTGGGCACTGCTGTATGGGGTGATCCTGACCAACGCACGTGCGGTCGGCGAGTTTGGTGCGGTTTCTGTCGTATCCGGCGCCATCCGCGGCGAAACCAATACACTGCCATTGCACGTACAGCTGCTTTATCAGGACTACAACACCGTCGGCGCCTTTGCCAGCGCCGCCCTGCTTGCACTGATCGCCCTGTTCACTCTGGCCGCCAAGGCCCTGCTCGAATGGCGCGTATCGCGCCGGGAGGTTGCCGCATGAGCATTCGCCTCGAAAATATTCAGAAGCACTTCGGACGCTCTCAGGCACTGACATCGACCAGCCTGCATATCGACAATGGCGAATTGATCGGTCTGCTGGGACCTTCAGGTTCGGGCAAGACGACCCTGTTACGCATCATCGCCGGTCTGGAGAGTCCGGATGCCGAGGCTGGCCCCCGCATTCTGTTCGGAGAACGTGATGTGACTCGGGTCCATGTCCGCGATCGTCGCATCGGCTTCGTGTTCCAGCATTACGCCCTGTTCCGTCACATGAGCGTGTTCGACAACGTGGCCTTTGGTCTGACCGTTCTGCCACGCCGCTCTCGACCAAGCAGTGACGAGATCCGTGCCCAGGTATATCGATTGCTGGAAATGGTCCAGCTCGAGCACCTTGCCGCCCGCTATCCCGCACAGCTCTCCGGCGGACAGCAGCAACGTGTGTCTCTGGCCCGCGCACTGGCACTCAAGCCCGAAGTCCTGCTGCTTGACGAGCCCTTCGGTGCCCTGGATGCCAAGGTGCGCCAGGACTTGCGCCGCTGGCTACGCCATCTGCACGACGAGTTGGGCTTTACCAGCGTATTCGTCACCCATGACCAGGAAGAGGCTCTGGAACTATCCGACCGAGTTGTGGTGATGAGCAATGGCCGCATCGAGCAAGTCGACACACCAGACCAGCTATATCGCAACCCGGCCAATCGATTTGTCTTCGAGTTCCTGGGTGATGTCAACCATATGGAAGGCGAAGTACGTGAAGGCGTGCTGACCTGCGGCGATGCCAAGTTGCATGTGGAGCTGCCAGAAGGCCGTCAGCAACTCCTGTTTCGTCCACATGAAGTCACTCTGTCCTCCAGCGCCGACGATATTGCCCACCTACCTGCCATTGTTACGTCAGTGGTACCGGTAGGGGCTGAAATACGTGTTGAACTCACGGCAGAATGGATGGACCAGCCTTGGCTGGCCACCGTGCGACATCAGGAAGCCAGCGCCCTCGGCCTGGCCAGAGGCAAGAAGGTCTATGCCCGCCCCTTGAGCTGGCATCATTATCCACAGAGCACAAGCGCCTCAGCGCAAGGAACTGCACAGCCAGCCTGAGGATAGTGACGGTGCCTGGCGTCGGTAATACCATGCACTGCCAAGGCATGGAGAGAAAGAGGGTGGAAGTTCAAGAACGGAACTTCCCGTTACCTTCATGTATCTGACACACAGCCTGGACATACCCGCCTGACGGCCTGTCCAGATGATGGGATGATGCCAAAAAACAACATCTCGACCAAAGAGTTGTATCGTTTCCTGACAGGAGAAATGGAATGCTTCGTCGCATGTACCTGACTGCTTCAGCATTGGCAGCCGCACTCTTGCTTAGTGCCTGCGCAGCCCCTCAGAGCTTGCTTCCCGAACCTAAGCGCAGCATTCCTGTCGCTACTGCCGGTCAAGGGCAGCAGGTGTCAGTCATTGCAGTGGATGGTCGCTCCTCCGATGTCCTTGGAACCCGCAGTGGTGTAGCCAATTCCACTGCTGAAATCCGGGTCAATGCACACGAGATCGTGCCCCAGCTACAGGCTGAAGCCGAGCGCGCGGTACATGACATGGGCTTCACTCCAACGGCCGCCCCGGTCGAGGGCGCCCCTTCCCTGACCTTGACGCTGAAGGAACTGAATTACCTGCGCGGCGCCAGCCAGGTCGTACTGCCAGAAGCCCAATTGAAGGGGGTCATCGAAGTGCAGGCTCAGAATGGTGGAGAAACCTATACAGGCAAATATACTTCACTGCGCAATCAGAGCTATGCCGTCGCGCCTAACAAGGCTGCCAATACCAGCATGGTCACAGAGCTGCTCTCCGATGCTCTCAACCGCGCCTTCTCC